>NZ_JBVKBV010000026.1:0-95445 GCF_055635345.1 Streptomyces sp. NPDC111516
AGCCCACAGGGGCTTGCTTGAGCCCGGTGCGTTCAACGGCGCACGCCGGGTTCTGAGGGGGCGGCGGCGCAGCAATGCGCCGCCGCTACCCGACCGGCCGTTCGTAGCGAGGGCATCGCTGAACAGTTCCGCTGGTACCCGAAGGTTAAGGCGGAGGTCGACGAGGGCTACCGGGGCCTGGCCAACGAATTCCCCGCTCAGGTCAGCGCCCCGCCGAAGAAACCCAAGAACGACGCGCCTCTGGGCGAGCGTCGTGCCTGGCGCGAGCAACGGCGCCGCCAGTCCTCCCGGCGGATCAGCGTGGAGCACACCAACGCCGAATACAAGCAGTGGCGGCCCCTGCAGCGGTTCACCGGCCGCCGCGAAACCTACGCCGAGACCCACCGGGCCATCGCCGGATTGGTCTCCGACCGATCCGCCCGGCGGGCGACCCGCCGCAGGCCGGGCACCGAACTCGTACTCGCCCGCCAGGCCACCTGCTGATCACCTACAAGCCAACCCGCCAGGCCAGCACGTCACGAACTCAATCGCTCCCAAGGTCGTTACCAGCCGCAGCGGCTCCGGCCGAGGGCCGCTTCCTCGGCGGGACGTGTGGCGGGGCGTCCTTGGTTACAACCCGCAGGAGCCGCGGTCGAGGTGGAAGTACCGGGCGTTGGCCCAGCGGCACAGCCGGATACCGACGATGACGCCGACGATGGTGACCAGGGCAGGCAGGTATCCGCTGGCGACCTGGATGATCGGGATGGCCGGGCACCCACCTGAGATCGCCCAGCCCGTACCGAACAGCACTGCGCCGGGGATCACGCCGGCGTGGATGCGCCCGGGGGTACGGCGGACCCGCAGCAGAGCGAATGCGCACACGATGATCACGACGGCGCCGGCGAAGGAGAGGAGCATGCGCAGGTCCTGGAAGGTGAACATGCGGTTCAGCTCGGCGTAGTCGCCGAAGCCTATGTTGGTGACGGTATAACCGAGGGCCAGTCCGGTGATGATGGTGGCCAGCAGGATCGCGCCCCGAGTACGCATCAGATCACCTTCCACAGCAGGAACGACACCGCGACGGCGGTGCCGAAGAACACGGCGGTCGCAACGAGGCTGACCGGGCGTAGACGGCCGCAGCCGTTGAGTCCGTGGCCGGAGCTGCACCCACCGGCCAGCCGAGTGCCGAAGCCGACCAGCACGCCTCCGACGAACAGCAGGGCAATCATGGTGGTCGGATTGGCGGTGACCAGGTTGCGGAATGCCGGGCCCATGTCGAAGCGGAGGTGGAACCGCCCGGAGGTGACCGCGGCGATCAATCCGCCGAAGAAAATCGATACCAGCAGGGCAGCCTGGGTAAACAGCGGGGCCGGGCGCGGGCCCGTGGCCGAGGTGTCCTCACACACCGTCGGTTCGACGTCCGTTTCGAGCAGTTGTGACGTCTCGTACGCAACCGGCGGCACGGTAGACGCGCCAGGCCCGCCGAAGTGCTCCGCTGTAGCTGCGGCGAGAGCGTCAGCGAGAGCACGATCGTCGGTGAACTCCTCGTCCATCCGCTCGAGGCGACGCTCCCTGCGCCAGTGCAACACGCGATCCCACGCGGACGACACCCCGAAAGACCGATCCGTGGTGAGGGTGTAGTTGATGGTGATCAGAGCGAGCCCGGCAGCGCCGGCCCACCAGGGCCAGTAGTTACTCATGCGGGGCCTCCCATCCATTCGGTGAATCGGGTCCACCAGCCGCGCTTCGAGCTGGGCGCCTGCCGCGCGTGTCGAGACGGGTGGGCGTGTGGCTGGAGAATCTGTGGGGGTGGTGACGGTTGGTAATGCGAGACCGGTATCGGCGAAGTTGCCGCGCCGAACTGAGCCATGGTCTCCGGTGCCGTGGTCCCAGGTTCTGACGGCTCTGGTGGCCGGGCCGGCGCTGGCTGCGACCAGGACGCGCTCTCCGGTGACCTCTGATTGTGCCGTGGTGGCGGGGCCTGCCGGGGTACCTGCCCTGGGTAGGCGGCGCCGGAGCGGTCCGCGTTGACCGCGTCTTCGAGGTGTCGTGCGCGAACCCCGTTGGGCAGCAGGCTGATCGGCACGCGCTCGCCGGTGAGTGACATCTGGTAGCGCGCACAGCCGAGCCACTGATCCTCGCTGTCGCAGTAGTAGTCGCGCCAGCCTTGCAAGCTCGCCCTAAGTAGCGGGAAAAGGGGGCATTCTGCGGTATGCGAGCAACCCACGTTGCTCCCTTCTGAGCGGCACACACCACCCGTTCGGTGAAGGCGGTTGCCGTTCTCGATTTCATCCCCTCGCCGCGTCAGGGTCGACGATCTCAAAGCGACGCAGTGATGGCCTGTCACAATACGGAGCCGTGCCCTCCATTCCTTCGACCGGGCGTGATGGAACCACTGTTTCGCTGTCCCGAGCAAACTCAGGGAGGATTCTGACCGTGACCGCTTGACATCGCTGAGTGAGATACGCCACGCCGCGCTTGTGCCTCTATACCTCTCGTATCCGGATATTCGCGGCCGATGATGAGATCACTTGGAGCGTGAGGCGACCCCATGGCCGACTCTCCTGGTGACGGGAGTCAGTTGTTCGTGGAGATGGTGTACGTATGGGCGTTACTTGTGGCGAAAATGTGAATTCGACTGTGATGAAACTGTTGATATTGCTGGGCGTTAATGGAGGGGAATCATGTGCCAACGTGCTGTCTGCCGGTCATGCCGGAAGGTGACTTATGAGGGCTGCGGGAGCCACGTGGAGCAAGTACTCGCCGGTGTGCCAACACTTCAGCGGTGCATATGTGAGCCGGCGAAGCACAGGCATGCACGCGCAGGGGAGCCGATGACTCGAACGGGACCGGTGTCGGTCCGACCGGGCGGGTCGGCGCGACACGCACCTGCTCCTCGGCACCCAGAGGGTCCACGGGGCCGATCGAGGGGTGGCTGGTGGGCCAGGCTCGTCTCTTGGGCGAAAAGCCCGGCATGAACGGGAACCATCCACGGAACCGACGAGCGGGAACTCCTGGCAGATCTGACCACCCTCTTGCGGCACGCCGTTGAACGCCTGGTGTACGACGCTTCGAGCTACATGGCCTTGGTGGTTGAACGGTGAAGGTTCTGCCCACATAGGTCGAAACGTCTGCGCTGGCCCCGGACGGGAGGACGGGGCGCGAGTAAGGGCATGCTCGTGGCGAAGGGATACGGCAAGTACTACAAGGTCGGACCCTCTCGGAACTGGGGCGAGGCCGACCGCCGCAACATCGAAGCGTTCCAACGGGCCCAGGGCTGGACCGGGCAGGACGCGGACGGCTACCCGGGCCCGGAGACGTGGCGACGGCTGTTCAAGTAACCAGGTGCGGGGGCGAACTGGAGACAAAGATGAACCTGTACGTGTCCCTGCTGCGCACTGGAGTCCCTGCCGCAGTCGGATGGGTGACTGGCCGAGAAGCATGTCAGCCCGCGGTTCGGCTGGCTACTCGGGCAAGCGAAACCGTCGGTGTACGACGCCAACCTGTCGACCGGCTGAGTCCGTAACGATTGCGGCCCCCGCCAGTGGCGGGGGCCGCAGTCGCTCTTGGAGTGAGGTTTCCACCGTAGCGGTCGCACCTGGTCGCCCCGGAGGCTGGCGCCGCGGTGAACGGAACCGATGGAGAGCGCCCCCAGACGGATTCAGCCGACCTATCTGGGACCAGTTCCCCTCTCAGGATGATCTACTCCGCCTATTGCTCGGCTGTGAGGGCCCAGCGAACCGTCGAGGGGGCTGATACCCGCACGGTGCCTTCGCTGCGCGCTCTTTTTAGATGGATTTCGTTGTAGGTGCTGCTGACTTCCTCGTTGACGCAGCTCAGAGGAAAGGAGAGCCCCACGGGGTCGACGGTGACGTTAAGGATTCCCTTGCCTTGGCAATTGACCTGGATGGCCAGCGTTCCCGCGCCGATTTCCTTGGTCAGAGGAAGTTCAGCATTCCCTTGCTTGGACGCGACGGACAACAGAACCTGCCCGTCATTGACAGGCTTGGGCGCCCGGGAAACCGTCTCGCCTTCGATGTGCTCGGCCCGGTCACTAATCTGGGAGGGGCTGGGCCGTGCAGATCGCGAGGTGGTTGGTTCGGTTACTGAGGGCTCCTTCTCCCCGCTGCATCCAGCCAGCGCCAGGCAGTCATGACAGTCGCAGCGAGGAAGGAAGAAACACGGGCAGGAACCGGAAAGCTCAGCCCTCCCACAGGGCCCAGCCCACCTTCATAGGTGTGTAGCTGGTAATGGTCTTTGCTGCTGAGGTCTTGCAGTTGCTGTAGATCTTGTAGCTCGTGCCGGTGTTCTTGAGCCGGTAGACGCCGTACCTGGCGTTCGTCGTCGTCTTCGGAGGCGTGTCCACCGAGATCTGGTTGCCCATCTTCGCTGTCGGCTTGGCGCTCAGGTTGACCTCCCACTTGCCCTCGATCTTCGCGATCATCGCGTCGACCCTGGTCGTCAGGCCTGCCGTGACGCTGACTCCGACTTCACCGGTGACCTCGGAGGTGAACGTCGAACGCGCGGTGCGTGATGTCCCGTTGCAGTTGGCGTTCGTCGGTCCCACACCCTTGTGGTACTTGGCGCCCTTGGTCTTGGGTGTGTAGACGGCCTGCGTCGGACCGCAGTACTCCCCGTTCGTCGCGTCACCCGGCTTGCCCGGCGGAATAGTCTCCTCCGGCTCGGGCTCGGGATCCGTGGCGTCAACCAGATCGCCTTCATCCGGCTCCATCGGCGGAGCGGTGCCCACCGGCTCCGAGTCATCGGCCGAAACAGCCGATGCGCGTACGCGGGCGCCGTCGCTATCCCGGCGAGTACAGCGAACGCGATGACGGAACCTACTGATCCCCGTTTGATGATGCTCACGAGGCACCTTTCCCCTAGGCGTCCCTCGTTAGGACGGCATGGCCTCAGTAAGTCATACACGTGAGAAATCCTAGAGTCACCACAAAGAGCTGATCGTAACTTGAGACTGGAGGCCCTCGTTCCGGGGACTGTAAAACGTTCGGCTCTGTCCCGTAATCGGTGGTAGCCCTGTGTATTGATCACTGGAGGAGAATGCGGTGGCGGAGCAGGGGGAACCCGGCTCGGCCGTGCATCTGCCTCATGATCCGTTTGGTTCGCGTGTTGACGCCCTCGGTGCGGCCGTTGTGGTATCGGAGGGTGAGTCCGGCGTCGACGGCGGCGCGGTCGAGTTCGAGGCCGTTCGTGAAGGAGTGCAGGTGGGGCAGGTCGGCGGCGCGAACCGTGGTGATCCAGTCGGTGAGCTTGGTGTCATTGCCCTCCGCTGGGGTCAGTAGCTGAGCGAACTGGCCTGTGAAGCGGGCGAGTTCGTTCATCTCGGGGCAGGCTTTGATGAGTTCCCGTAGTAGTGCGGTGTCCTTGTCGCGCAGGTTCTCGCGGCGGGTGAGTAGGAGGCGGGCGAAACGCTGCGGGGTAGTGACCGGTTTGTCGCCCTCGGCGCGGCCCTGGGTGATGTAGCGGTAGAGCAGGTTGAGGCTCCCGTTGTAGCCCAACTCCTCGATTTCTCTGAAGAGTTGGAGGACGGGGACGGCCGGGTCTTCCGCGCGGCAGGTGCGCAGGTGGTCGCGGTAGGGGTCGACGAGCGTGGGTTTGTATTGGGGTGCGTGGCGGTCGCCGGTGGGTTCCTTCATGCGGGCGTACCGCTTGACGGTGTTCAGGGCGACATTGAGGCGGCGGGCGCATTCGAGCAGGCCGACGCCTTGGTCGAGCAGATGGTGGACCCGCTGCCAGCGCTCGCGGGTGGTCTGCTCGCGTACGCCCCCGGGCCGGGCGGGATTCACGGCGGTGGCCCAGCAGGCGGCGTGGGAGCGGACCTCGGTCAGGACCTTGCCGCACAGATTGCTCCACAGGTGCCACCTGTCGCTGACCTGCACCGCTTCAGGCAGGGCCTGACGGATCGCCTCGCCATAGGAGCCGGAACCGTCGCGGCAGACGTACTCGGCCCCAGGACGCTCGCGCAGCCACGCGACCAGGGTCTGGGCGGTGCGGTCGGGCAGGACGTCGATCCGCTCGCCGGTCTCGGCATCGATGATCACAGTGGCGTAGCGGTGTCGGCGCTTGAGGGTGAAGTCATCGATGCCGAGCACACGCGGGACGCGCAGCGGCGGTACCGCCCTGCGCATGAGCATGCGCAGGGCGGTCGATCGGGAGATCGCGCAAGCCAGCACGCGGGAGATGCGGGCGCCCGCTCGGCCTGCTAACTCCTTGACTAAAGAGCTGAGTTGGTCGGCGAGGCGGTTGGTGCGACGCTGGTAGCGCTCCACGACGCCGGGAACCTGCTCGCGGAACGTCTGCCGTGGGCAGCCGAGCACCGGGCAGACCAGGCGCCGCACCCGCACCGACGCTACGACCCGCCGTCCGTCCACCGGCAGGTCCACGACCACTCGCCCGTGGAAGCCGTGCACCCGCCCCGTCGGCTGCCCGCACACGGGGCACGGCACCGAATCGTTCCGGGTCCGAGCCGACACCCGGATGACCTCGCCCTCGTCCGTCACGCCCTCGACGACGAGGGCTGACAGTCCCGAAAACACCACATCCACAAGCTCATTGACATTGCGCACACCATGCCAACGACGGCCGTCACCCTTCGTTACCACCGACTACGGAACAGAGCCGCTCGTTTGACAGACCCCCTCCCGGGCGAAGACGCCGCCGTCAGTCATCAGTTCGATCTGGTCGAGCCGAGCTGAGGGCGGCACCTCAGGGTTGTCCGCCGAGGCCGGAAGTGAGGTCGCGCTTGAGGCGATCGATGGTCTCCACGATGTCACGGGCCTCGTCGAGCATCTCGTCCGACACCGCGTGCCCGGGCCCGTAGTAGCGCTCCTCCATCTGGGCGTAGAAGTCGGCGTAGTACTCGGCCAGGACGTCCAGCAGCGAGTCGCCGTAGCGCGGAACCTCGGCGGGCAGCGCCTCCAGCACCGTCCAGACCGCGCCCTCGATGCCGTACACCGTGGCAGCGCCCTGGGCGAGGTCGGACAGGCGGTAGCACAGCATGGAGTCGCCGTGCTTTGTCTCCTCCTCGCCAAGGCCGATGAGGGGAAGCAGGTCGGGGTCCAGGTCGGCGATGGCCTTCTCGTACCGCTCCGAGGTACGAGGGGCCGGCGGGACCGGGCCCCGGCCAGGGCCGGTGATGAGCCGCCACGGCTGGTTGACCGGAAAGTAGTCGGGCAGCTCGGGGTCGAACTCTGTGTCGGCGATGGCGAAGATTTCGTCGGGTAGCTCCACCCCGTAGCACTCGGCCAGCGTCTCGCGGGCGCTCCGTCCCTGGTCGTAGAGGGCCTGTGCGCGGGCGGCCATCGCGGCGTATCCCTGGCGCGGCGTCGTCGGACTCACTTGTCGGTTCCCCCTTCGGCAGGTTGGAGGATCTCGTCCAGGCAATCCTTGATCTGTGCCCAGGTCTCCACGAGTTCGGCGGAGGTGAGCGCGCGGACGATTTCCTTGGTGACTTCCCCGGCCTTCTTCACCAGATCCTCGCGCTCTCTCTTACGGTCGAGTACCTGCTCGACCTTTGCGTCGATCGCCTCCAGGCGAAGCCGGAGCTCCTCGGTACCGAGCGCCTCCGGATTACGTGCCATCATCCGTACGACACTTTCCACCTCGGAGTAGACCTTGGCCGTCAGGCCCTGGGTGGCCAAGATTGCCCGCCGGGCCTCGTAGGACGCGGTCGTTTCGGACTTGGACATCTCCATGGCGAGCCGCTTCGCTTCCGCATAGGTCTGCGACTGCCCCAGCAACGCGTCGGCGGGATCAGGTTTCCGCCGCCTGGGCCGGACGGCGTCCAGCACCTCGGGGGCACCGATGCCGAACCCCCGGGAGGGGTCTTGGAGAAGAGGGTCCGTCGTCGTCGCGGCCTCAGGGACGTAGGCCACGAAATCCTTTTCGTCGCCGCGATATCCCCTCGCCAGCCGATCACGGATCGCCCAGCCCTCGGCGTCCTTCTTGCCCCAGAAGGGCTTCTTGCCTCCCATCATCGCCGGGTCCTGGAAGATGCCCCGTTGTTCGCTCTTGTCGTGGGTCCATGCCTTGATGAGCATGTTCGGCTCGGTCGGATAGATCATCCGCGGCAGGACCTTCGCCACGGCCGCCCGGATCGCCCGGTCGATCTCGTTGCCCAGGACCGTCAGCTGTCCCCTCCGGGGATCCGCTTCCTCGGCCCAGCTGACGCCCTTGAAGGAGTACCCGCCGATGGTCAGCATGGGGTGCCGCTCCATGCCCGCGAGAACTCTCGTGTACTTCGCGAGGACACCCATCGGGTCCTCGCCGACGGTGGTCAGCCCGCCGTCCGGATCCTGACTGAAGACGTGCACCCGATGGTTTCGCGTGGACAGAATGTCCACCGCCTGCTTGGTGTGCGTCGAGCGGAGCATCTGTTCCCGCAGGGCGCCGTACGGAAGCGACCTACTCTGCAGCATCGCCGACTCCTCGTCCTTCGCCTTCGTGCGGTCGCCCTCGTCACTCAGCTCCGCGTACGCCTTGCGCACTTTGCTCAGCGGCACTGCCTTGCCACCGGACTTGGGGAACCACCGCGGCTCCCAGAGGAAGCCGAAGACCGCCATCAGCATGTTGTCGCGCTCCGCCACACCCGAGACGGCGCTTGCTACCTCCTTGCCGGCCGTGTCGGTGGCCTCGGTGTCCAGCCTTTCGAAGGCGTTGACGCCCGCGATGACCGCCGTCCGGTGCGCCGCCACGGCCTGCAGCTCCGGGTCACCGGCCCAGGCCTGGTCCAGGTAGCGGGTCGCCAGATCGCTCTTGGCTTTGTCGGGCGTGGCGAGAAGGTTGACGGCGAAGCCGGTGAAGTCCTCCTTCACTTCGAAGCCGCCGGCGGGGAAGGGCTGCAGCTGCTCCTTCACGGTCCCGACCGGAATGGTCTTCAACTGGGCAGCGCCCATAAGCGGGCCGATCTTGTATGGGAAGGCCTCGCCTTCCGCCGGCACCTGGCCCCGCTGCTGAGTGGTATTCGGCGCGATCTTGACAGTGGTCGCGATCTGTTTGTCCCGGGCCACCCCGGTGAACGGCTCCATGCCGATGGTCAGCTTGAGGCCGCGGGCACGGCCGTCGAGGCGTCCCTGCTGGGTCACGGCGATGTTCTTGGCCGCGGCGACCTTCCGAGCGTACGCGGTGCGCAGGTCGCCGTCCTCGGGCTCGGCGGTGCCGCGCAGCGCGTCGAACGACTCCGCGATCACGAAGCGGTTGAAGGCGCTGTGGTCCTTCGCGGCATACCAGGAGGCGCCGTTCTCGCCCTTCGCGATCCAGCCCTTCCCCTCCTCGGCGGTGGCCTTCTTGGCGCCTTTGCTGGCCGTGGCCCGGACCGTCCACTGGGTGCCCGCCTCGGCGACTACGAGCTGCACCTGTACGCCGTCACGGGCCGCTCCGGTCTTGGCCAGGGCCGATTCGAGCTCGGCGCGGCCGACGAGCTGTGTGTCGGCTCGCTGCCGGGTGGCGACCCATCCGCGCTGGGCGGCCTGCCGGGCGGCAACGCGTACGTCGAAGGGATCGCCCTCCTTGCCGTCCTTGCCCTTGCCCTTGCCCTTGCCCTTGCCCTTGCCCTTGAGTTTCGCCCAGAGCGCCTTGCCGAGTTTGACGATCTTCACGACGATCCAGTCGACGGCCTTCATCACCGGTTTGGACAGGGCTTGGAAGAACGACTTCACCTTGTTCGCGATCCCGCCGATGCCCAGGATCGCCGCGAGCGCACCGATCAGGACGGGAATGGAGCGGGCGAGGGCGTTCTCGATCAGCCCCGGAACCCCGCCTGCGCCACCACCGGCGATGGCGATGACGGCGTCGAGCACGGCGTTGACGAACTCGATGATCTGCGCGCCGCGTTCGATGATGAACGTGACGATGTCGATGATCATCTTGCAGGCCTTGATGAACGCGGACGCCGGATTCAGCAGCGACACGATCCACGTGATCCCGGCGATCAGCACCGTCGGGATCAGATAGGCGGAGATCTTCCCGAGCAGGCCTTCCTTGAGATCCCCGACCTGGTCTTTGATCTCCTCGGTGACTCCCGCGACGCCTTCGGACTGCAGCTTCGCCACCAGGGGGACGTCGGCTTCGACTGCACTCATCGCCTGTTCCGGCACGCCCTTGGCGACGATCCGGTCGCGGATGGCGGCCCAGGTCAGGCCGAGCAGGGACGCGACCATCATGAGGATGCCGCGCAGGTCGAACTTGGCGGGGAGTTCCAGCCCAGCGCCGCTCATGGTGCCAAGGAGCCAGCCGATCAGGCCCTTTTTCAGGTGTGCGCCGATGTTGGCGATGAAGTTGCGCAGTCCGGCACCGAGCGCGGTGACGAGATTGCCGAGGAACCCGATCGGGTCCTTCAGGATCCCCATCACCGCCTGGGCGGCCTTGGCGAGCACGCCGAGCAGGAGGTCCTTGAGTTTCAAGATGGTATCGATGACGCCCTTGACCGCGTCGACAGCCTTGGCGATCAGGCCCTTGTTCTTTTCTTTCTCGGCCTCGATCTCCGCGTCCACGGACTTCAGTGCGTCGTTGTACTTCGTCGCCAGGGTCTGAACCAGTTCGGTGCCCTTGGCGTCCACTGACTGGGTGAGCTCCTCGAACTTGCCGGAGAACTCACCCGCCGCCTGCTTGCCGACATCCTGGAGTTCGGCGGGCAGCTTCTGGACCTCGGACTGGAGCTGTTGACGGCCGGAGGCGATGCGCTGCTTGGCCCGCCCCAGCTCCGCGGCGATGACGTCGGCGACGGTGGAGATGACCTGCTGCATCCGTGTGACATAGCCCTGCCGGGCGGTGACAAAGATCTGATCGGCTTCCTTGGGGAGGCCGGCGAACTTGTCCTTGACCCACTTCAGCTTGCCTGTGAAGCCGGAGTAGCGCTTGTCCTTGTACTCGTCCATGCGGCGCTTGTGCTCGGCGGTGAACGCGTCCCGAGCCGCCTTCTCCCCGGCGGAGAACGAATCGTCGACCTTCTTGTCCAGCCCTGTGAGAATGCCTTCGACGTCCTTCTGGGTGGCGTCGAAGACGGCCTGGAGCTTGGCGGTGACCTGCGCGCGCTTGGACTCGTCCTTGCCCTGGGCGTCCTGCTGTCCCTGGCCGACCTCGGTGCTCGCGGCCTGTTTGGCGCCCCGCATGGTCTCGATCGACGTCGCCGCGCTCGTCTGAGCCCCCGTCCTGGCCGCCGCGAGCGTCTTGTTCTCGGCCGCGCGTACCTTGCCGGGAGCGGTATCGGCATGTTGTTCGCCGGCCTTCTTGTCTTTCACGGCGCCGGTGAACTCGGGTTCGTTCGAGCTGGCGAGCTGGTCCTCGGTGACCTGCGCGCCGGCCATCTGCTGGTCGACCTGTCTTGGTCCCGCCGACAAGTCCGTCGCGGCCACCGGAGCCTTGTCCGGTATGGCGTTGGCCGGGTCCGGAGTTCCCGGGTGGCCCGGAGCCGGCTCGCCCACCAGGGGTGTGACCGGCTTCTCCTTGGCCGCAGAGGTGTCCGGGGCGGCCTTGGTCGTGGTCTCGATCTGTTTCGCCGACTGGTCTTTGCCCTCGCCGACCTGCCCCTGCACCTGCCCCTTGACCGCATCGGCCTTACCTGAGTCACCGAACTTGTCGGCCTCGTCGAGGTTCTTCGGTGCCTGCTCCGCGATCGCCTTGTTCACCGCCGCGATGAAGGCAGCTTTGTCGAACTCCCCCGGCTGGGCGGCATTCATCTTCTCCGCGTTGGCGGCCTTGCCCTGCGCCTGCTTGTCATCCGCGGGAGGCTTCGCGGCTGCCTGCGCCGCGTTCGCCTTCGCCGTAGCGGGCGGATGCGCGGCGAGAGTCTTCTGCTTGCCCTTCACATCCGACGTGAGCGCGGAGAACTTCGGCGCTGCCGCCGCCTCCGGGCGAGCGAGCCGCTGCACCGAGACCTCGGGGGCCGGTGCCTGGCCGACAACCGCGTCGCCCGGCGTGGCCTTGCGCTGCCGGGCGATCAGGCCTGCCAGAGCCCGATTGCCGGCCGCCACCTGAAGCCGCTGGGCACTCAGCACGCTCAACGGCCGCGTGGCCGGTGTTCGGCACGCCGCCGTCGGTGACTCGGGTGCTTGGTCGGTGTGGGGCCGGTAGCCCGGCGCCTCCCTGGCCGTACCAGTTTCCTCGACCCGTTTCTCCATGGCCGCCCTCGTAGTTGGCCTCCCTCGTTCATCCACTCTCAAGCGTCCGCTGTCTCGTGCCGCCGGCAACGGGGACAGACTTGGAGGACACCTCGTCTGCCCGCAAGGGCATGCCAGGGACGCGGCCGGCGAAGACAGCGGGATCAGATGCCCTCAGCCCGGACTGCGGTGTGGCGTGCCGCTCTGCGGACCCTGGTAATGCGGGACGTCGGCTCCCCCGACGGAGTGCCTGGGAGTACCCAGGGGCGTCGCTGAAGGGGATGCGGTGAGCCTGTCGTCTTCGCGCACTGCGTGGTGGAAGACGACCACAAGGTCGAGCAGGAGGGCCGTGGCAGCGATATCGCTGGCGGTGGTCTCGGTCCGGAGCCGGTCGGCGCCGCTGGTGAACTCGTCGCTTACGGTGGCGTCTGCCGGATCGTGAGCAGCGGGTTCGAGGTCGGTGGCTCGGACTGGCAGGCCCGCTCACCTAGTCGGCTGGTGCCACTGCGAGCTGGAGCCGGTCGGGCGAACCCTCGGCCGGGCCCCCGCTGTCGGAATTCACGCCCGCAGCCGCGCACGGCTGCCGGCCTGGCGGTCCGGACTACCGCGCGCCGGATCCCGGGTGCCCGCGGACTTGTCCGGCCGATCATGTTCGGAGCCAGATGGTGAGGGCTGCGGCGGTTGCGGTGCCGAGGTAGACGTAGCCGCGTTTGATGCCCCTATGGATGTCAAGCTGCCGCTCCGGCCGGGACTCTGCGGTCAGCCAGCCGTGCTTGTGTGGGAACGATGAGCCGGTAGATCTCGCGAGCGACGTACCGCTTGAGGCAGCGGATGATCTCTCGACGCGTCTTGCCTTCGGCCAGACGTCGTCGCAGGTAGTCCTGGGAACGGCCATCCCAGCGCAGGCGGCTGAGGACGATCCGGTAGAGGGCAGCATTGGCCTGGCGATCGCCCCCGCGGTTCAGTCTGCGGCGCTGGGTCTTGCCGGACGAAGCCTCGACCGGACTGGTGCCGCACAAAGCGGCGAACGAAGCCTCACTGGCGAGGCGTTGAGGGATATCGCCAGCCGAGATGAGCAGGGCCGCCGCGCTGTCCGGACCGACGCCACGCACGTCGAGGAGCCCTGGCGTGCTCGCTTCGACCGCCTCGGTCAGGCGCTTGTTAAGGTCGTCGATCTCCTCCGTCAGGTGCCGGATGCGGCGGGCCAGCAGTCTCAAGGTGTGGCGGGCGGCCCCTGCCGGCCCGGAGATCTCCGGATCGTCGAGCTCGGCGCACCGTTTGAACAAGTGCGGGTTGCTCAGCCCGGACAGGGACTCGCGCAGGGCGGCGTCAGCTGAGACCAGGACGCTCTTGAGCTGGTTGATGGCCTGGGTCCTGGACTTGATCGCGGACCCTTTCGCCAGCTTGAACAGCCGAAGCATCTCCACTGGGCCGTCGCTCGTCTTCGCTGCGGCAGTAGCGCGCCCGGACAGCACGGCACGGGCAGCTGCCTCGGCATCGATGGCGTCGGTCTTGCCGTGGCGCCGTCGGGCAGCCTTGTCGGGCTGGTTGACCTCGGTCACCTCGACGCCTTCGGCGTGCAGGTGCCGGGCCAGAGCAGCCCTGTAGGATCCCGTGCACTCGACTCCGGCCCGCCGGACCACGCCGAATGATCGGGCCCAGGCGACGAGCTGACGATAGCCCTCAGCGGTCGCCGGGAAGCTGCGTCCGTCCAGGGTGGCGCCGAGCGTGGTGATGACGGCCGCTGCGTGTACATCCTTGTGGGTGTCGACGCCCAGCAGGATGTCCTTCGGTGCGTCGGCCGGCATGTGACACGGAGCCGTGGGCTGCGTGATGCTGGGCAAGGTCGCCTGTCTCCTGATCGCCTCGGGAACCGGTGGCCGTCGCCGGGCCGGGGCGGTCAAGACTGTGACGGTGCCTGTCGCGAAGGCCCCTATCGGGACACGTCCCCTGCCCGGCGGCAGCAAGTACCGCTCCAGGCGGTGGCCGACAGATCAAACTCAAGGCACAGAGCCAGTCGTAGCGCGAGTCAGACCACCACTCGGAGCGGCACCTGAACATCCTCACAGTCGTAGCGCATCGATTCGATGGATTCGATCTGCCCCTCCGTTCCGGCGATGTTCTCCTCGATGGACTGCTCGCCCTTGCCGTCGTTGTGCCAGACGGTGGTGGTCTCGGCGCATAGGGCGCGGGCGGCCTTCCAGTCGCGGTCTTCCAGTGCGCGGAGGTAGGTGACGGCCTTGTCCTTGAGGTCCTGGCTCATGCGGGTTTCTCCTTCGATACGAGTGAGTTGATGGGTCCCGGCAGGGGGGCACGTTTCAGGTCTGGTCGGTAGCGGTGTGGATCAGGGCGCGCTCGCCGACCTCGATGCGCATCGGCAGGTGATTGCCGGGCGGCGAGAGCGGACAGACGAACACATCTGGGTTGAGGTGGTGGTGCGAGAGCGTGGCCTTGTTGAAGTCGACCGTCACGGTGCTGCCGGGCTCCAGCAGCGGCAGCACCAACCAGCGGCCGATCGTTGGCGTCGACTCGCCGTTGGTCTCGTCGGTGAAGATGACCAGGCGCTGGCCGGGGAAGTCCTGGAGGACGGCCAGGACGTAATCGGTGCCGTCGATGGTCACGGCCAGGTCGACGGGGGCCAGGATGGCCTCGGTGCTGCGCGGGCTGGTCAGCCGCGGCACCTCGATACGACGCCCTTCGGGGGCTGCCCGGTACTGGCCTTCGAAGACCCAGGCGGGGTGGTAGGCGAAGGTGTCGATGCCGGTGAGGCCGGTGCGCTCGAGGCGACCTTGGTCCATGACGACCAGGCCGTAGGAGCCGTCCTTGCCGCTGGCGAAGCCGACCTGGTTGTCAGGGAATTCCAGGGAGCTGCCGGAGGGGACGGGGCTCGTTCCGTCGACCAGGCTGCCGGCGACCTGCACGCCGTTACGGTCAGGTCTCCTGATTCGGTGGTGCGCCATTCGCCGGGGATGCCCGCAAGCGTGTGCGGGCCCGGGTCTGTGATCTTGGCATTGGCGGCGACCTTGGCCTTGCCGTTCGCTCCGGCGATCTCTTCCCACCGGCCCTGGCGCCAGGCTTCGTAGTCGGCGGGGATCTGCGGTGTAGTCATGAATGCTCCCTTTCCTCTCCGCCGCGCTGTGGGGTCGCGGCGACAGTCCTGCGCAAGGCGATACGCGGGCATGATTGCTCAGCACAACGCAGCGCATGACGCTGCGCAGGTGGTGGTTGCGTATGAGGCAAGCAATTCGGTGCTGGGACTGCCTGGCAGGCAACCCGGGCGGCCGGGGTTATGTGCGGCGGGCGGCCCAGACGGTGCGCTCGGTGCGTACGGCGAGATCCTCGCGGCGCAGCAGGCTGTTCGCGCTGCCGGTGTCCAGGAGTTCGTCGAGGGCGGCGAGGTCCTCGGGACTGAGAGCGGGGGCGGCGACGCCTCGGATGCGCTGCAGGCTGCTGTA
This sequence comes from Streptomyces sp. NPDC111516, assembly GCF_055635345.1. Classification (NCBI taxonomy): domain Bacteria; kingdom Bacillati; phylum Actinomycetota; class Actinomycetes; order Kitasatosporales; family Streptomycetaceae; genus Streptomyces; species Streptomyces sp. NPDC111516. The sequence goes on from NZ_JBVKBV010000026.1 coordinate 15,548, forward strand.
GGCGTAGCGGCCGATCGCGTCGCTGCGCGCACCTTCGATGTTGACGGTGATGGTGCGCTCGTCCTCGACGGTGAAACCGGCGGCTGTCAGCATCGGGCCCCAGTCGGCGCCGCGGTGCGGAACGTGCTCGGCGTGGAAGCTGTCGGTCGCGGCATGGGCGCGCTCTTCGAGGCCGGGCCGGCTCTCGGGAGCGTCGGTGGGCAGGAAGCGGGGGAAGCCTGCGAGCTCGACGACGGCGAATAGGCCCCCAGGGGCGAGCAGTTCGCGGACGCGCGCCAGGGCGCGCTCGGGGTCGGCCATGTGGTGCATCGAGGCCGAGGCCCACACCAAATCCGGCCTGCCGAGGTCGGGCCAGTGGTCGCTGTCGAGGTCGGCTTGCACGGTACGTACGCGCTCCTCGATGCCGCGGGCGCATGCCTTCTCGCGCAGGAGCTGAAGGTGCTCGACCGAGGTGTCGACGGCGGTGACGTGCGCGTCGGGGAAACGCTCGAGGAGCGCGAAGGTTCCCGCGCCGGTGCCGCAGCCCAGGTCCACGATCCGGCGCGGCTCACTCTTCAGCGGCAGCCAGGCGGTGATCGACGCTATGTGCTCGGCGAGCACCTCGGCATCCAGATCGAGGATCTCCGCCTGGCCGGCATCACCGTGCTGGTGGTGACCACTCTTGCCGTGGTTGGGGGTGTGCTGGTGCGTTGGGCTCATGGCATCACCGTAAGCCGGCCATGCGCCTGCCGCACGACTTCTTGCGGGTTACGCAAGAGAGTGGCTTGACGTGCTGCCCGCCACGCAAGGTCGCCCACCACGCCGGGGGTCTCCGGCTGACCGTAGCCCGCTATTCGCAGGGGCCCTGAGTGCCGTCGCAGTCGGCTTCGGTGCCGGCGTCCTTTTGGTGGCCGCGGCGGGCGTCGCGGTCGAAGATGCCCATGATCTCGCACGGCCCTCCTTCGGCGCCGATGGCGTGCGGCATCATGGTGGGGAACTCTGCGGCCTGGTTGGTCTCGATGCGAAAGCGCCGGTGACCGAGCATCAGGATGGCGGTGCCGGACAGCACGACGAGCCATTCGCGGCCGGGGTGGGCGCGCATGCGGGCGGGATTGTCGGGCGGCGGGTCGGTCATCCGCTGGCGCATCACGCTCATGCCGGGGTCGCCCTTTATGGGCCAGCGCATCAGGCCGTGGGTGCCGTCGATCATCGGGCTGATCACGACGTCGTCGGCGGCGTTCTCCACAAGCTGGTCCAGTGTGGTGTCCAGGGCGCGGGCAAGGGTGACCAGCTGATCCAGGGCGAGGCGGCGCTGACCGTTCTCGATGCGGCTCAGTGAGGACTGGCTGAGGTTGGCCCGGGTGGCCAACTCCTCCAGCGACCAGCCCTGCGCGACGCGCAGAGCACGGATCCGTTTGCGTACGAGGCTGTCCAGCTGTCCATCTTCTTGCGTCATAGGCAACATGGTATGCCCTTGATGCAATGCGGGCTTAACGTCGAATACAGATGGTCCAGCACGGGGCCACGTACGACGAAAGGGCGCGACATGTCTGCGCAGACTTCCCGCCACGAGAGCGACGCACTGCCCGCCGAGACCGTGGATGTCGTGGTGATCGGCGGCGGCGCCGCGGGGCTGAACGGCGCGCTGATGCTGGCCCGCTCCCGCCGCTCGGTCGTCGTGATCGACAGCGGCACCCCGCGCAACGCCCCCGCCGACGCCATGCACGGCTTCATCGTCCTGGACGGCACCCCGCCCACCGAGATCCTCAAGCGCGGACGCCAGCAGGTACGCGAATACGGCGGCCGGATCGTGTTCGGGGAAGTGGCCGCGGCTGATCCCACCGTCCCCGCGGTGGACGGCGACCTCCGGTTCACCGTCACCCTGGCCGACGGCCGTACGCTGACGGCACGCCGGGTACTGGTGGCCACCGGCCTGCGCGACGTGCTGCCCGAGGTGCCCGGCCTGGCCGAGCACTGGGGCCACAGCGTGGTGCACTGCCCCTACTGCCACGGCTATGAGGTGCGCGACGAGCCCATCGGCATCCTCGCCACCGGGCCCGCCTCCGTCCACCACGCCTGGCTGTTCCGCCAGCTGACGGATGACCTCATCTACTTCACGAACGGCACCGAGCTGGACGCGGACACCCGCGCCCGCTTCGCCGCCCGCAACGTCCGCATCATCGAGACCGACGTCAAGGAAGTCGTCAGCGAAGGCCCTGGAGCCCTCGCAGGCGTCCGCCTGACCGACGGCAGCGTCGTGGAGCGGCGGATTCTGGCTGTGGCCACGCAGATGCAGGCCCGCACTGAGGGCTTGGAGGGTCTGAAGCTGCCGATGGAGGACCTGCCCGACAACATGGGCCGCCGCTTCGCCTCCGCGATGGCCGGCACCACCGAGATCCCGGGCGTGTGGGTGGCCGGCAACGCCACCGACCTCACCGCCCAGGTCGGCGCCTCCGCCGCGGCCGGAGCCTTGGCCGGCGCCCACATCAACGCCCTGCTGGCCACCGCGGACACTGACGCCGCGCTCGCCGTCGCCCAGAAGACCACCGGCTGACACGCAAGCCCCGCTGCTGAAGAACTGCGCGGACCTCGATCCAGCGGTCCGCGCGGTGAGCAAGTCCCCATCGCACCAACCTGGCGGGGGTGGCGTTCGTAGCGGTGGCTGAGTCGGCGGTAGCCGGTCAGCCATGACATGGTGCGCTCGACTCTCGCCAGAGCACCAGCGCGCGAGCGGAAGAGTCCCTCCCGGTCACGGGAAACACGCCACCAGGTCAAGCCCCGGCAGGGGCTGCCTCGCCATGCCCGCACCAAGGAGCACTCCGTGAGCGCCACCCCACACACGACTCCCCCGCGCATACAGGGCGCACGAATGTGGCGCTGGGCCCGCACCTGGCACCGCGCTGCATCAGGACACCTGCTCCGCGGCATCTGCTACCGCACCGGCACCGCGCTGGTCGGCGCCGTCAGCCTCTGGCTCCAGAGCAGACTGCTGCCCTGAGAAAGCTGCGTGGCACTGCCCGACCGCCCCTGTCGACGCAGAAAACCTAGGGTACGGGTACGTACCCGTACCCTAGGTGGATGGGAAGGAGTACGACGATGTCCGATGCCAATATCCGTATCCCCGAGGAAGCCAAGGACCGGCTGGCCGCGATCGCGGCTGCCGAGGGCCTGTCGCTGCGCGCCTACCTGGCGCGCCTGGCCGAGACCATGCTCACCCCGGCCGAGCGTGCCGAGCGTGCCGAGAAGGCCATGGCCGCACTGAAGGAGTGGAACGGCTACGCCCCCACCCGGGCCGAGCAGGACGACCTGGACAGTGAGCTGGACCGGCGCCTGGCCCAGGTGACGGCCCGGTGAGCGACGCCATGCACATCGTCCTGGACGACACCGCGATGGCCGCGGCCGGCCAGGGCAACGTCCTTGCTTCCCGCCTGATCCACCGAGCCCATGCCGAACCGGGCTGGTTCCTCTACGCCCCGGCCTGCGCCCTCGTCGAAGCCGACCGCGCACGGCCCGGCACGGCCGAGCACCTGGCTTCTCTTCCCGGCATCACCGTTCTGGACCTGGATCTGCCTGCCGCCCTTGCGATCGCGTGTCAAGAGACGTGGGCCGCGGCGCACAGCCAGTACGCGACGCAGCCCACACCTGACCGCCCGGACGGGGCGATCATCGCCACCACGGCCCCGAAGCGGTGGGAAGGAGAGCCAGTCCGCGTCCTGGACCTCAACGCCTGAGCAGCGGTCACCGGCGGCCGCCGATCTCGTTCCGGACGGGGTTGGCGGCCTCATTCCGTTGCTGTGCACGTGCGGCTCCCAGGAACGCTGATCCTGACCCTCAGGACTGCTGCTGACCGGCGGGTGTGACCTGGTCGGCGGGCTGATCAAGCTGTTGCTGGCGGCGCCGCTGTTCATTGGGCAGGCTCTCGACGCGCTGGGTGAAGCGGGCGAGGGCACGGTCTTCCTGATCACTGCCGTACTCGAGGTATTCGCCCACCCCGAGTACGAGAGCGTTCGCTTCTTCCTCGATGGAGTCTGCTGTCTGTTGGAGGAAGTAGCTGCGCTCGCGGTACGGCATTGTCAGGTTGGGCGGAGGGCTCTTCGGCGCCGTGAGAGGATCACGGTTCCCTTCGTCGGAGGGCCCTGCTCATGGACGCCATCACCCCGTCGTACAAGGGCTACCGCTTCCCGGCCGAGGTGATCGCCCACACGGTCCGGCTCTACCATCGGTTCCCCCTCTCGTACCGTGGTTGATGGGGCTCTTTGAATCTCCCCACTTGCTGCTTAGTCGGGTAGCCGGGTCACGTCTCCGTGACCCGGCCCCCTCAGAACCGGACGTGCCAGTCATCCCGGCATCCGGCTCAAGCAAGCCCCATGGGCTTCGCAGGTCGGCAGGATTATGTGGTCCGTTCGCCGTCGCCCGCGTGGTGCTGACGGTGGCATTCGGAGTGCACGAGGCGAAGGTTGTTCCGTTCGTCCCCGCCGCCGTTTCGCTGGTAGGTGAAGTGATGCTTGTGGAGCATCTTCTTCGAGGCCGCGAACCAGTTGATCCACTCGCGTGGGCTGTCCGGTTCATACTCGGCCCCGGCGATCAGCGCCTGCTTGCAGAGGGGGCAGAGCCCCTGCTGTCGGACCGCCAGGAGAAGACTTGTCTTGTCCATCGGCGGTGGCGCTTTCCTGCGGCGGCGGTTGGTCCAGTACTCGGTTAGCGCGGGGTCGTCCATGGACGCTCCGCCTTTGACGAGCTGGTGGCGAACGATGCCAGTCCAGGCGAACTTGGGCAGGAAGGCACCGCTGTTGAGGTTGCCGAACACCCACCGGTCCCGTCTGGATGGATGGAACCTGCCGAAGTATCGGTCTGCGACCCAGTACCTCGACTTCTTGGGATGGCTTCGCCTGGCCCAGTTCCAGGTCAGACGCCACATGTAGCGGTCCAGCGACGCAAATGTCGTCGTGGAGGCCACCCCCCGGTAGTAGGCCGCCCAACCGCGAACGATTGGGATAAGCCTGCGCAGGACAGCTTCGGCGTTGGCCCCGTTTAGGGCCTTCACCTCGGTCCGTAGCCGCGCCCGGAGCCTCTTGCATGCCTCAGCGCTGGGTCTGATGATCAGTTTGCCGCCGGTCCGGCGGACGGTGAATCCGAGGAAGTCGAACCCCTCTTCGAGGTGGACGACCTTGGTCTTCTCTTCGTTGAAGCGAAGACCTCTTGGCTCCAACCAGTCCTCCAGCCGGGCCCTGACCCCATGCACTTGGGCTTCGTCGTGACAGAGCACCACGAAGTCGTCGGCATATCTCACCAGCACTGGGGTGCCCGGGGATGCGCCGGGCTCGCGCCCGGCCTGCGCAACCCTGTAATGGCACCCTGCGGCTTGTTCCAATCCGTGTAGAGCCACGTTCATCAGCAGTGGGCTGATCACACCTCCTTGGGGAGTTCCCTCCTCGGTTGGTGAGAATCGACCGCGGTCGACCACACCTGCCTTCAGCCACCCTCGGATCAGATCCCTGGCGGGGAACTGCCCGATGGCGGAGATTAGGTAGTTGTGGTCGATGCGGTCGAACGCCGCTGACAGATCCGCATCCAGCACCCAGTGACGTTTCGAGGACTTGCCCTTCGCCGTCGAGAAGATGGCCATGATTGCGTCCTGGCAGCTGCGGCCGGGCCGAAAGCCGTACGACTTCGGCTCGAACCGCGCTTCCCACTCGGGTTCCAGCGCGTTCTTCACGCGGGCCTGGAGTACCCGGTCACGGATGACCGGAATGCCGAGCGGTCGCTGTTTCCCATTGCTCTTGGGGATGAACACTCGCTTGACCGGTCTGACCTTCCAGGGCTTCGACGATCGATGAATCTCGGCCGCCAGAGTGCCTCTCGCCTTCGGCGTGAGGGCCCGTTCCCCGTCGATGCCAGCGGTCATGCGACCACTGCTCTGCTGCGTCACCCGCTTCACGCCGACCAGCGTGTTACTGCGGCTTCTCAGCATGAGCTTCTGCAAGTTGCGGACCTTCTTGAGGTCCCCATCCTGCGTCGCCTTGAAGATCCTCTGCCTCAGCCGCCGTACGTTCTCCTCGCAAGTGGCCCAGTCGATGCCGTGCCAGTCGAGCAAGACGCCCTCGGGTCCGTTCACCGCAGGCGAAGACGTCACGACAGGCGCCGTGACCTCCATGTTCACCTCCGGTGTCTAACTTGTCCCTTGGTTCCGGCTTCCTTGCAGTGGTGACTTCAAAGGCTCACCTGATCCACGTGGGCTCCCTTTCGGGCCGGGCCACCAGGGTCCGTATCCGGCGAGTTATGCGAGAGACGAGTGAAGGGCCCGTCTCCCGTTTTCCTCTGGCCTTTCGGCCGGCCGACCTTCGCTTCTTGGATCATCCTTCTCCCGCCGGGGAGTTGAGCTTTCCTTGCGGTCGGCCTACCAGGCAGTGCCTGGACCTCGACGGGGTTTCCGCGTTCCGCACCAGTAAGTCACGGCTGGGGTGGGCGCCCCCTTTATCCCGAGACCAGCGGTGTCCTCCCCCCGGGATTCAGCTTCCTGAGGGTCGCTTGGTGCCTCGCAGCACCGGGTCCTGTAACCGCCGCTTGCGTGCCATCGCGCGGTCTGAAATTCACGGGATGTCATATCAGGGGTTCACTCGCGTTCGCCCGTCCAGCCTTCCCCTCGCCTGTGGCTCCTCGATGGCCGAGGTGCCCTTGGGCTTGAACGCTCAGCTTCACACCCCGCCGTTGCCAGCGACGCATGTGAGCGCGGGGACGGGCCTTGGACACTGGCCCGAGGTTCAGCCGATCGATACCTCCTTCATGTGGCTGTCCTTACTTACTTGGAGCGACCTCGTGTCGCACCTGATCATTTCAGAATGAGGTTCGGAGGCGTCTCAAACAGATGATGTTGCAGGCGAGTTGGAGAAGGTCGAGGTGGAAGTCGGCGCGTATCTCGTAGCGAATCCGAAGGCGTTTGAACTGGTGCAGCCAGGCGAAGGTCCGCTCTACGACCCAGCGGGTCTTGCCCAGGCCGGAGCCGTGCGGGGTGCCGCGACGGGCGATCTTCGGTGTGATCCCACGAGCTCGGACGAGGCGGCGGTACTTGTCGAAGTCGTAGCCGCGGTCGGCGAAAAGCCGCCGGGGCCGGTGGCAGGGCTCCGGCGAAGTCGAGTGGCGTCCGGTTCGTGACGATGTGCCAGCTAGTGGAGCCCTGGGAACGTGACAGGCACGGGCTTCCAAGATCATGGAGTTCTCGACGCCCCGTGATCCGAGTGGAAGACCGTGCCTGCCGACGCATCATCGCCGATCCCGCCTGCCCTTGGCCAACTCCGTGAGCATCCCGACGTAGGACCCGGGGAAGTCCCCGACCTGCTCGAGCGGCTTGCCGAGGTGCCCGACCCCCGCGATCCGCGCGGAGTGCGTCACGACCTTGTTGGCGTGCTTGCCCTGGCCGCCTGCGCGGTGCTGGCCGGGGCGACCTCGCTGCTGGCGATCGGCGAGTGGATCGCCGACGCTCCGCCGAACGTCTTGGAGCACGTCGGCGTGCGGCCCGATCCGCTGTTCCCGAAACGACTCCTGCCTGCGGAGACAACGGTCCGGCGGCTGCTGGCCCGGATCGACGGCGATGCCCTGGACCGGGCGGTCGGCCGCTGGCTCGCGGACCGACGCAGCCCCACCGGGGACCGGCTGCGCGGCCTGGCGGTCGACGGGAAGAGCCTGCGCGGCGCCGCCAGGGCAGGAGGCCGCAAGATCCACCTGCTCGCAGCCCTCGACCACACCAACGGCCTGGCCCTCGCCCAGCTTGACGTCGGCGAGAAGACCAACGAGATCACCTGCTTTCAACCGCTGCTGGAGACCGTGGCCGGCCTGGCCGGAGCCGTGGTTACCAGCGACGCCATGCACACCCAACGCGAGCACGCCGAGTACCTTCTCGGCCGGGACGCCCACTACATCGTGATCGTCAAGGGCAATCAGAAGAAGCTGCGCAGACAGCTCAAGTCCCTTCCCTGGAAGGACATCCCGCTGCAGGACCGCACCAAGAACATCGGTCACGGCCGCTCGGAGATCCGCCGGATCAAGGTCGCCACCGTGAACAACCTCCTCTTCCCCTGAGCCCGCCAGGCCGTCCAGATCAAGCGCCGGCGCACCGACCGCAAGACCGGCAAAACCACCGTCAAGACGATCTACGCCGTCACCAGCCTGACCGCCGAGCAGGCCACCCCGGCCCAGCTCGCCCGACTCGTCCGCGACCACTGGACGATCGAGGCCCTGCACCACGTCCGCGACACCACCTTCGCCGAAGACGCATCGCAGTTGCGGACCGGCAACGCGCCCCGCTCGATGGCCACCTGGCGCAACCTCGCGGTCGGCGCCCTGAAGCTGGCTGGCGCCACCAGCATCGCTGCTGCCCTGCGGCACAACGCCCGCAACCCAGAGCGTGTGCTGGCCCTCCTCGGGCTCAGATGGCCGCCATCCGTATAGATCAAGGCGGGTAATGCGGTTGACCGGCTGTTGCCCTGCGTATAGCAAGGCTCCGTGATATACGGTAAAAAGATCGGGCTGCGTGCCCGGCACGAGAGTGACGTCCCGGTTCTCCAGGCCGAACTGTACGACGATGTGGCCACACGCTCACGCGCCGACTCCCGCCCCTGGCGGCCCATCCCCCCAGACTCGGGGCAGTCGCCCTATGCGGTGGCTGAACCGTCGGACGAGGCAGCTTGCTTCTCCGTCGTGGAGCTGGAGCAGCGGGAGCTGGCCGGCGAGGCCCTGCTCTGGGGCATCGACACGCACAACAGGACGGCTCACCTCGGGATCTCCCTCCGCCCCGCATTCCGCGGCCGCGGGCTCAGCGTCGATGTCCTGCACACGCTGTGCGAGTACGGATTCGCCGTGCGCGGGCTGCAACGCCTACAGATTGAGACTCTCACGGACAACACCCCGGTGATCATTGCGGCGACCAGAGCGGGGTTCACGCGTGAGGGAACACTGCGGCGCTCCGCCTGGGTGTACGGCACCTATGCGGATGAGGCCATTCTTGGCCTCATCGTGAACGACTGGACGCCTCGGACATAAACACGAGCAACCCAAGGCCACAGTAGGGCAGATGTGGACAGACGGTGCAAGTTCAAACTTTGACGAAGCCCTGGGGCCGGTGGCGGGGCCGGCCTCGCAGCCACGGATGTGCGGTATGGCGTCCAGCAGTGGCATGAGCTGGGTGACGTCGTGGCGGTTCCCGCCGGTCAGAGCGACAGCGAGCGGGGTTCCGTGCCGGTCGACGATTAGGTGGTGCTTGCCGGGACGGGCCCGGTCGACCGGCGAAGGTCCGGTGTGAGCCCCCCTAATCCGACCTGTAGGCGGTTCGAACTCGTTCGTGCAAGGGCTGGAACCGCTCCACGTCGGTGACGGATGTCTTGAGTCCCCCTGGCCCCCGAGGCCTCCTCAAAGAGCGGCACCGTCAACGGCGAATTTCGCGGGGTGACGCGGACCCTGGGCTGATGCCTCCGTTTCCCCTGGCCGTTGAGGCCTCTGTCAAGAGCGGCACGGCCCGGGGTCTCCGTGACCACCGCGAAACTTGCGAGCCGCTGCCGAGCGTTGATCGTCACGGCGCGAGCCCACCCCAGGGTCGACCTCTTGATACACCCGCGAGCCTTCGAGCTCTGCAGAAAGATCGAGCCCCTGGGGTGCGCTGGTGTCGCGAACGGCTCCTGAGATGGCGGACCAACGAGTCCTGGGATTAAGGCGTTTCTTCTGGATCACCCTGCTGCCCAGATGAGGATGACGGCGACGTGGAAGGCGGCGAGGTATTTGGTGACGGCCCTGTCGTAGGCGGTGGATACCCTGCGGGAATGAGCAACGCAATATGGGATGCCCTGGCAGTGACCCCCCTCCCGGAAGTACGGCGCCGCGCGGCCATCATGGACGAACTCGCCGAGGTCGAAACGGTGACGGTGACCGGCGCACGCCGTCTGGCCTGGAACGACGGCGGCGGCCAGTCCGCAGTCTGGTACTTCGCGGAGGACGGCCGCGTGCTGCTGCTGACGTTCGACCACGAGTCGGACCTGAATCTGTACGCCGAGGAGGATTTCGCCCTCCAGGAGTCCTTCTACGACGGCGTCCCTGAATCCCTCGTCGCCCTCGTCCGCGACCGTCCCGAGAACTACGAGTCGCTGAACCTCACAGACTCCGCGACAGGCCGGGCGATTCACTACGCAGGCGGTGTCTTCTGGTACGACGGCACGCGCTGGCACGTGTCCGACGGCCTGGCGGAGTACTGCCGCCGCGAGGACGCGGACCTCTTCGGCGAGTCCGGCTTCGACTACTGCCTGGACGCCTACCGCTTCGGCCAGGACTTCACCCCGGAGACCATCGTGGCGATCCGCGACGAGGACGGTTCATACGAGGACGAGAAGGAGAAGGAAGCGGACCTGCCCGGCATCTGCGAAATCTTCACCCGGCACGGCTAGTACTCCAGCCGGACTTACCGTCCCGGCACAGGCCGGAGCGACGAAGACCGTCCGGAAGTTCTACCGGGAGATCCGCGTCGCGGACCTGCATGTCGATCAGACCCTCGACTCTGTCCGCCTGTTTGGCACTAACACCGCCGAGGACGCCGGCCCGGCCACGCAACGGAAGAAGGACGCCGCGTGGACGGCGCGGCTCACGAAGATGTGGGATCCCTTCGCGCTACTCCCGGCGATCGTCTCCCTCCGGGAAGACGGCCGGTACTACCTTCTCGACGGCCAGCACTCCACGGAGGTGGCGGTCGAGAAGGAGAGTCCGGACTTCCTCCGGGACTGCATGGTCTATGAGGGGCTTTCCGACGAGCAGGAGGCGAAGTTGTTCCTCGCGGCGAACCGTGGCCGCAAGGCAGTGAAGCCGTTCGACATCTTCCGCGTCTCGATCACCGCTGGCGACCCCCGCAACACCCGGATCCTCACCGAGGTCGAGAGCTGCGGTCTCGGCATCTCGGGCAGCACCTCGGCGAACAAGATCGGCGCGGTGCAGGCGCTCACCGCCCTCGCGGTGATGGACGAGAAGCACGCCGCCCGGGACGAGAGCGGGAGCCTGATCTACCCCCTCGTCCTCCCCGAGGAGCGCTCCCCGCTGATCCCGAAGGTGCTACGGGTCGTCGAGGACGCATGGGGCCGCAACCCAGCGACGTGGGAGGGGATCATGTTGCGCGCCGTCGCGATGGTCCTCGACCGCAACCCCGGCGCCCAACTCGACCGCCTCAGCGGGAAGCTTGCCGGCCACGGCAAGCGCAAGCGGCCGTAAGCGATGAGCTGGAAGAACATCCCCAGCAGGCTGCGCCGGAAGGAGGAAGAGTAGGGGATGCCGTCTCTTTTGCGTGCGGCGCGGAAAGCGTCGACGGCCAAGGTGGCATCGGCGAACGTCAGGGCGGCGGGATCGTCGCCGGCGTCGGCGCGCTGGGCGAGTGCCGTGGAGGCGATGGTCGTTGCGTGGAAGGTGCGCTTGAAGTCTTCCGTGGTGGGTCGGGCGGTGGTCACCCAATGACGCGGCGCCTGGCGCAGCCAGGGCTGGCGGCGGCGCGAGCGGCGCGAGCGACCGGACGTACCACCGCCATACGGACATCCGCTCGCGGGCGCGCTGCCGCGCGAGGGCCGCGCGCGCTTGTACAGCGAGGACCCAGAGCCCGAGAGCGAAGAGCGCCCAGGGCAGCAGGGGCACGAAAAAGTCCGAGACGTCGGCCGCGCTGACGTGAGCCCGCGCCAAGGTCGCTGCCACAGCGAGGACCACAATGGGAACCCCCAACTGGCCGCGTCGACCGCGTGGTTGGTCGACGCCTCGCGCATTGCCGGGGGGCCGGCCTCGCCGCGTCACCCCTGACCGCCGCGTACGGCTCCCCTTCGGCCCCGTCGAGCACCCGCCGCGCCCCGGCCACCATCAGCCGCCTCTCGGGCAAGAAGTAGCGGTGATGACCAGGCGCATCACCCGCCGGGCCGGTCAGCCGGCATCCCGCGAAGCCCAACGGGGCTGGTCTTGGTGGCGGTCACCGTGGTGACCGCCACCAAGACCAGCCCCCAATACCGACCCGAACCGACTCTCCCACGGGGCCGACCACCCCGTCAGCGGTGTTCTCGGATCTCTGCCCGTCGCCTCCTGTTGGCTGCTTCGGCAGAGCCGGCGAGGGCACTTGATCTACGAGCGCGCGGCTGCCTCTTTGGCCGCCTGCTCCAGTCGGTCGCGGTATCGCTCCCGCCAGACCGAGTCTCCGGTCGCCATGTTGCCGCTCCCGGGCAGCTGCCCGGTCGCCCCGTCGGCGAGTTCACGAACGGTATCGGCACGGCCAGCATGCCGCTGTGTCTCGGCGATCATATGGACAAGAATCCGGTGAGGTGGCAGCTCACCCATGGCACCCGGCCGACAGCGTCGAGGGGAAGCGATGTTCTTGTGGCCGACGATGACTTGGGCGATGTGCGGGGCAGGCCGCTCATGATGGCGTCGGTGACGAAGATGCTTCGGAAGTCGTGGGGTTGGTAGCGGAGCGGCTGGCCGGTGTTGTCGGTCAGTCCGGCTGCGTCCATGGTCTCGTCCAGTGCCTTGCGAATGGTGGTCACCGACACGGGCCGGTCCTGGGCGCCGTGGTGCCACTGGAAGAGCAGGGGCGTCGGCGGGTTCCAGACACGCTCTCCGTGGTCGTAGGCGACGACGAAGGGGACCTTCCCGTCGGTGACGCGAACGCGTTGGCTGATCGTGCTGAGCACATCGGCGAGCTCGGGGCTGACCAGCAGGAGACGTTCCTCGTCGGTCTTCGACGGTGTGATCTGCAGCAGCGGGACGTGCTGCCGCGGTACGCCATGAAGAGCACCGGGGACTCCCCGACCAAACGTCACTTGGCCGGGGAGTCCCAGTCGGCCGGGTTCGGAAGGCCGCGCTCGGCGGCCAACACGGCTCCGAGCGGTCGGGTCAAGCCCGCGATGGGAGAGGGACGTTCCTGGCACCGACCGGCGTCCTCGACAGCCGCCGGGGTGGAGGTTGGCTAGCTGCGTTCGTGCCCGCCGTGGTGACAGTGCCCGTTGCGCTTGATGACGGTGGGGTCGGTGGCGGTGTGGGTTGCGGTGTCGCCGCCTCCGGTGACGGTGGCCTTGTTGGTGACCTTGCGATGCGAGTCGCAGTCACAGGAGATCTTGACCTTGAGGGTGATGGTCGGGTAGCTGCTGCCTGCCGCCAGGACATTGCTGCGAGTGCAGGTGAGGGTGCTTCGGGTGCAGTTCCATCCGGCGCCGGTGATGCTGCGGGCGGTGAGTCCTTTCGGCAGCCTGTCGTGCACGGTGACCGTGCTGCCGTCGGTGACGCCCGGCCCGCTGTTGCCGACCGTGATGGTGTAGGTCCCCTGCTTGCCCTGGACGAACTTCCCGGTGTGGGTCTTGGTGATGGTCAAGGAGGGGGTGACCACCGTGTAGGCGATGATCACCTGACCGTTCTTGTTCGCCGTCCCGATCGCCGAGGCCGTGTAGCTCGTCCCGGTGCCCGTCGCGGTGGCGAAGCTGCTTCCTCCGCCGCCACCGCCACCACCCGCACGGCCCAAGCCGCTGGGGCCGGGGGTGGCGGCGCCGCCTCCGCCGCCGGCGTAGTACCCGCCGCCTCCGCCTCCGCCGGCCCCGGCGGCCACGCAGTTGCCGCCGGTGTTGTTGCCGCCGGTGCCGCCGGTGCCGACCGTGGTGCCGGTGAAGCTGCTTCCCGGGTTACCTGCGGCGGGCGTACAGCCTCCGGTGGGGGTGGCCGGCGTACCGCCGGTGCCGACGGCCATGGTGGTGGTGTTGCCGCCTTGCCCGCCGGATCCCGGCGAACCACCGCTGTCGAACGCTCCGGCGGTGCCGGCGGTGGCGTCCGGTGTGCCGCCGTTGCCCCCGTTGCCCCCCGCGGTCGTGCCGGCGAACGGGGCGCCGCCGGCGGCACCGCCGCCGCCGGCGACGACGAGGAGGCTGGTGCCGGTGCTGACGCTGGACGCCCCGCCTCCTCCGGAACCTCTGCGGAACTGGCCCGTGGGGTTGCTCGAGGTGCCGCCGGGGGCGCCGCCGTTGTAGCCGCCGGTGCCGCTCGCGTTGCAGCCGGCGGTGCCGGTGCCGCCGACATTGACGGTGTAGGTCGTCGGGGCGGTGGTCACCGGCAGCGTGGTGACGACGCGTGCCCCCGTCCCCCCGGACCCGGTGAAGCCGCAGGGGGTGCTGGTGTTGTCGTTGTCGGCGCCGCCGGCGCCGTCCGCGGTGATGGTGACGACCGCGTTCGCGGGGACGGCGAAGGTCTGCGGGGCCCCGGTGAAGCTGAAGGTGGACGATGGGTCGCCTCCTCGTACCGTCGCTGGGGTGGTGGCCGGCCCGGCGACGGCCGGTGCGGCGGTCGCGGGCGTCAGTGCGGTGCCGGCCAGTGCCGCGCACAGTCCCGCCACGACTCCTGCCCGCCGCCACTGCTCACGAGTACCGATGCCGGCGCGGGTTCGGCTTCGCTCTGCCTCCGCTCCGGTGAGGGGGTGTTGTGGAGCGTGATGACTGGTCACTGATGTCTCCCGACGTGCTGGCTTGGGGTGAGGCGGCCTTCCGCCAGAGGGGCAGGTCACCTCAACCATTAATCACTTATTGTGATTACTAATGTACGAAAAGTGACGGAAGGGGAGTTCGGGTCTCGTGACGTGTCATTCGGGTCTGGCGTTCAAGCTGCGCTCTGGCTCCACCGAACGGTTGACACCAGGTCGGGGCAGCCCCGGTGGCCCCGAAAACCAGGAGCCCCGGCCGCCTCCGCCCCTCCCTACGCTTCCCGCCATGGACAGCACCTGGACCGAGCGCCTCGTCAACGCCATGGGCGTGGAGCGGGCCACCGACTGGTTCGAGGCGGCCCGCCGCGCCGAACAACGCGTGCAGGACGTGGAGCAGTCACGGACCTACCAGTTCGGCTTCGCCGCCTACCTGGCAGACGCGCTGGACTTCTACGGTCAGATGCCGACACTCATGGTGGCATTGCAGGTGAGTGGTGAGAGCACCTGTCGCTCGGCGACGAGAGCAACCGATCGTCCAGCCGAGGGATGTCGCTGGGATTTGAGAGCACTCGGGTGCTACCGAAGGCCCAGCCCGGGGACCGCCGGTGTGAAACGACGGCGTGTCAGTTCGGTAGGGGGCCGAGGCCCTGGCTGCGTGATCAACAGTGGCGGAAGGCGCCCCCTCGCCGAGACCTTCTTCCGTCTTCTGGAGTTGATCGTGACGTTCTCACTGCCGGGGCCTGCCGGCCGGCCAGGCTCAGTGCGCAGGCATCGTGCCGGTTCGGCCAGGTGTCGGCGCCGGGCGTTGGCCGTGGCGGCCGGCGTGTTCTGCACCGCCGCCGTCGCCCCGATGGCGCTGTCCGCACCCGCCCACGCGCAGGGCACCTGCACGACCACAGGCCCCACCGTCACCTGTACATTCGCCTTCACCGGCGCCGAGCAGACCTTCACCGTGCCCAGCGGGGTGTCCTCGGTGCAGGTGTCCGCCATCGGCGCGGCTGGTGCCCCCAACGACGGTCGCCGCGCCCGCTTGGCGCCGTAACCCGAAAAAGCAGTGGCCGCGCGGGCTCGGGGCCACATACGTTCGCCTCCATGGTTGACGCAGCTTTCGGGCATCCGCGCCTCGCCGCCATCTACGACCCACTCGATCCGGACCGCAGCGATCTCGACGCGTATCTCGCGATGGCGGAGGATTTCGGGGCGCGGTCCGTGCTGGACATCGGGTGCGGTACGGGCGTGTTCGCGCTGCTGCTCGCCGAGCGCGGGATTACGGTCACCGGGATCGATCCCGCGCGGGCGTCCCTCGACGTCGCGCGTGGCAAGCCGGGCGCGGAGCGGGTGCGCTGGCTCGACGGCGACGCGGGGGACCTGCCACCCATGCAGATCGACCTGGTGACGATGACCGGGAACGTCGCCCAGGCGATCGCCGATCCGCAGGCGTGGCGTACGACGCTGCGCGGCGCGTACGAGGCGCTGCGGTCCGGTGGGCGGCTTGTCTTCGAGACACGCGATCCGGCGCAGCGCGTGTGGGAGGAGTGGGCGGAGTGGACGCGCGAGACCACGTACCGCATGACGGACATCCCGGGCGTCGGCCACGTCGAGACCTGGGCCGAGCTGACAGACGTGAGCCTGCCGCTGGTGAGCTTCCGGGGTACGCACGTGTTCGCTGCGGACGGGGACGTACTGACCTCGGAATCGACACTTCGCTTCCGCGAACGTACGGAGATCGAGCGGGACTTGCACGAGCACGGTTTCGTCGTCGAGGACGTACGCGACGCACCCGACCGGCCGGGCAGGGAGTTCGTGTTCGTGGCGCGGCGCGGTACCGCGGAGACCGTCCCTCCCGGAATGCCCTAGGTGTTCTGTCCGGGGAGGTTGTGGACAGGTGAGCGAGATCTCGGCTGAGGGTTCTTGAACGGGTGAGGACCTTCCGGGTTCGGTGTGGATTGCGACGTCTACACCGACCGAAAGGCCCTCGTGCCCCACCGTAATGCACCCCTGACCGAGACCGGCCGCCTGCGTCTGGCCCGCTGCGTGGTCGAGGACGGCTGGACCCTGCGCCGGGCCGCCGAACGCTTCCAGGTCTCGCCGACCACGGCCCAACGCTGGGCGGACCGTTACCGCCTCCTCGGCGAGGCCGGCATGACCGACCGCCCGACCACACCATCGACGTCACCACCGGCCAGCCGTAGCAACGGACTCCTGGAGCGCGGTCATCAGGCCGCTCTGAACTGGTGCACCGGCCGCGGTGAGATCTGCTCGGGCAGAACCTCCTCCAGCACCTGGTCGGCCACCACCTCCGCCCGCGCGGCGAGGTGCCGTAGCTGTCGCTGTGCGCCGCCAGCGATTACGGGACGACCCTCAGGACCCGCCCTGATAACAGAAACAATCATTCCGAAGTCGATTCCGGAAACCCTCGACCGATCGCGCTCCCCTTCAGCAAAGGAGATTCCACCGAGGATGCAGGATCACGCAGATACGTACCTAAAATTTTCCCCTTCCCCGAGCGTGTCCAGCCCCATACTCCAAAGCGACTTATCCGATTCTTCGCGCCGCGTAAATTCCTGGAAATTGGACAGTGCTGGGTCAGGAATCAATTCAGCGACCTGATCAAGGATCTGACCCAAGCTACTCTCGATCAATACGGCACTGTGGTTCACAGCCGCGAGAACGATTAGGTTCTCGCGGGAATCTTCGAGATTCCCGTCCGCCATCCCCATCGCCACAAGCGCGCGGCCGAGCGGCGCCTGCGATCGGGTACGGACTCCGACGGCAGCCATGCGTTCACCGTATGCGCTGAGCACCCCGGCTGCGCGTGTGGTTACAGTGCCCAGGATCTCCCGTCTCGATGATGGCGCCGCCTGCATGTACCTGGCCACTACCGACTCGACGATCTCGTCGAGTTCGTGTGGCAGCCTGACCCTCAGGTAGCCATTGAATTGCTTTCCCTGAAGTACTGACGGTTTCGTCACTTTTGTTCTCTTCTGGAGGTCATCCGGCTGGCGGGACAAGGTGAGATCCTCTCCAACAGTATCCGGCTCGAAGGAGCTTCTGGATTTCTCGTGCGAAGGCGATCTGCTGCGGCTCAGGTCCTGGTAACCGGGGTCAGTGAGGGGGGAACCGGAAGGATGTTTTGTCCACCGTGCGCCACTGCCCGTCCTCGCCCGGGTCGTAGCCGGGGGCAGATGGAACAGCGTCTTCGGCTCGGACAGCAGGGCCACCGTTGCGGGCGCGCCCCAGCTACAACCACCACGCTCCGGACGCCCGCACCACCCTCAGCCCGAGACCATCCCCGCAGGTGACAGCCGGAACAAACGTCCCTCGCACCCACCCACCTCCAGACAAAGGGCCTGCGCTCGCATGATGGGAAAGCAGGGCTTCGCAGATCGCCCGGCCGTTCCGGCCGGGCGGTTGGAAGGCTCCCCCGCCCGGATTGAGTTCGACGGCGCGTCGCTGCCCTCCAACAGCTGCACACCACCGCGTACCGCGAGCGCCGCGATCAGTACCACCAGGAGCGCACCGATTACGAAGGCCAGCCATCCCGAGCGCGTGTTGTTGATGGTCAGTGGGCCGAGCTGCGATCTGGCTCCGCGACACTTTGCCGCCGGCCACAACCACGCTGCCGACGTTCTGCTGTGAGGATGTCCGCAGAAGGACCGAGAGTCGCCCGGCGAACCGTGCGTCGTTGCCGATCTCTTCTGCGATGGCGTCCTCCACGCTGCCGACAGCCTGTTCGTCACCCGGCGCCGCATCCAGTTCCGCCAGCGCGGCCCGCCCGGCTTCCGAGTTGCTGAGTCTGCTTCGAACAAAGTCCGCTGCCGCGGTGTTCGCCGCCCCGGAGGCCGCTGCCGTCAGAGCCTGCGCCGCCATCGCCGTCAGGTCAGACATTTCCATAACCGATCCCCCTGTAATCCCCGTCCCACGGCCGTGGTCATCCCCGCGACACGGCCGGAGCTGTCGATCCGGCGAAACGCCGTTCACCCACGCCGGCATACGGGTGTCCGATGCGAGTGCACGTGCGGGGCCACCGATGAACGCGGCTTCGGAGCCCTTCCCGCCACTACGGCCGGCACTCGCTGGTCAGCGCAGGCTGCCCCCTGGCCCTGCAGATCCCCGCACGGTGATCTGTGGAAACGTCATCACTCTCCATCAATTCCCCCCGTAGCGCAGCTGCGTTGGACGGTTACTGAGATTCGTCGCGTGATGTCGCGCGCCCCCATCCCTGAGGTGCGGCGATGCCCGAGTCAAAGGCGGCTTCACTCGAAGATCACCTCTTACCGGGCCTTCCGCCGATGCACGGAGCTGAGACGCGGTGCACGTCGGGCCCCACGGCCCAACGTGCTTCGAGATGGGCAGAGTTGGTGCCATATACCGTTGCCCCGTCAACTGCCGTTCGAGGAGGTCACCTGTGTCAGATGAGTCAGAAGAGACCATGCTCACCCACATTCCGCCAGACGGGGTCGCCCCAGGGAACGGCTACAGCCATGTGGTTGTGGGCGAAGGTCGACTGGTCGTCATCTCGGGGCAGGTCGCGCTGGACGAACAGGGAAATGTGGTCGGGAAAGGCGACGCAGCCGCCCAGGCCCGTCAGGTCTTCGAGAACCTGCGGCGCTGCCTGACGGCAGGCGGCGCAACGTTCGCCGAGGTCGCCAAGTTCACCTTCTACGTCACCGACGTCGCCATACTGCCGGAGGTACGGGCCGTCCGCGACGCCCACATCGACACCGCCCGTCCGCCGGCCAGTACCGCAGTACAGGTGGCCGCCCTGTACCGGCCGGAGCTCATGCTCGAGGTGGAAGCCCTTGCCGTAATCCCCTGGTGACCCGGCAAACCTGTGGCCGGGTGGTTGGACGGGTTACTGATGATCTTCGAGTGAAGCCGCCGAGGACTCCGGCATCACCGCAGCTCAGCTGAGCGGGCTCCCGCTTGCACGGGATGGTGATCCGGGCCTCCACCAGGACGATGCCGGTCGCCGGGTCGCGGTGCACGGGGACGTACAGGCCCCAGTCGGCGTCACCGGCTGTGAGCCAGTCTCCGGCCCCGCGGGCCCGGGGTGGTGAGCGGCTGGCGATCGGCAAGCGGGCCGCCCCGGAGTCGGACGATCACAGCGGTACCTCCATCCGGCGGGACCCTCCCGCCTCACCCCTTGGTGGGGTTCGGCACCTTCCTTTCGGGCTGTTCCCAGAGGAGAAGTGCGTGTTCCACAGCAAGAAGACCCGGTCCCTTGCCCTCGGCGCCGCCGGTCTGGCCGCCGTCGCGGCGACCGCAGGTGTGGCGGTGGCCGTGGCCGACAACGTCAAGGCGCCCTACGCGCAAGCCGGCGCAGTCGTCAACAGCTGCGGCGACGCGCGCAACGCCAAGGGCATCGCGGAGGTCCGCCATCAGGGCACCGGAGAGCACTGCGTCGTCTTCTCGGACCCGCAGCTCGACGTATCCAGGACCCTGACAAGCGTCTCCTCGCTCTCCCGGGCCCGGATCGTCAACTACACCTGGGCGGGCGGCTGCGCCGGCAAGCGCTCCGCAACGGTGTCGGTGACCAACGAGAACGGCGAGGCGGCCAACGCCTGGTTCTCCATCGTCGTCCACTGACACTCGCCGGAAGGTAGGCGGCGGGGTCGGGACAGCGCTTCCACCCCCGCCGCGCACCTGTCCTCGCAGGCGGGGGCGCCGTCGGGGGTCAGGGCGCGCAGGGTCACCATGCGGCGGTCAGCTCCTTCGCGGTGGGTCGGTCGGCGGGTTCGGGTGCGAGGCACGCGGTGACGGCGCCCTCGAACTCGGGGAACGGCCACGGCCGGACGTCGCGCAGCGCCGTGGTGGTGCACTTGGCGATGACGGCCGGCTTCTCCAGCCGGTCGGTGGTGTCGTCGTAAGGGACGGGGCGGTGGCCGGTCCGGCACCAGAACAGGGAGGCGCTCAGACTCCGGATGTCGGCGGCCGGCTGCGCCTGGATGTGGGTGGCCGCGGGGGTGTCGAGAATGGCGGCGGCGATCTCGGGAGCGGTGGTGTGGGTGAGCGCGCCACGGTACGGCAGGCGCGGCGGGCCGTCGGGGCCGCAGGCGAGGGCGTAGTCGATGACCGCCGCGCAGCCGTCGCCCGTGACGAGGGTGTTGGTGGGCTGGACGTCGGCGTGGGCCCGGCCGGCGGCGTGCATCCGGGCGAGGTGCTCCGCCCAGGTGTGCCGCCGCTCGCGCCCGGCTGAGGCTTGGCTGATCGCACACGGAGGGGGTACCTCGATGGGGCGGTTCAAGCCCAAGAAGCAGCGGCGTGACCGGCAGCCGGCCGCCTACGTGGTCGTCCTGCCCCGCTGACGGCTACCGCTTCGCCGGGGCCGTGCCGCAGAACTCCGCCTCGATCAGCTTCTGGGTGTCACCGGTCCAGTCGGCGTTGAAGTTCGCGGCGAGGGAGTGTTCCCCGTCCCGGGTGACCTGGGCCTCGGAACTAGACCCGTGGATGCCGCCGCCGTGCCCCCAGACCTCCTTGCCGCAGCTCAGCTTCTGCCGCATGAGGCCGAGCCCGTAGCCGACGCCGGGCAGTTCGGGAGAGATCTGGACGGTGTCGGTCATCTCCTTCATCTCGGCCGCCGGAAGCAGCCGACCCTTGAGCAGCGCACGGTAGAAGGTCTGCAGGTCGTTCGTATCGGAGACCATCTCGCCGGCGGCGCCGGCGATGCTCGGATTGAGCTCGGTGACGTCGTACGTGGGCCCGCCGGTCTCGCGGGAGAGCTTGGAGTAGGCGCGGGAGTTCGGTTCGGGCATACGGGAGTCGGTGCCGGGCACGGAAGTGGCGCGCAGCTTGAGCGTCTTGACGATCCGGTTCTCGATCGCCTTGCCGTAAGGACGTCCGGTCACCTTCTCGACGACCATCCCGGACAGCACGAAGTTGGTGTTGGAGTAGTTCCAGTCCGTCCCAGGGGCGAAGTCGGGCTCGTGCGCCATCGCGACGGCGACGAGCTGCTTCGGGGCCCAGGTGTCGTAACGGTGCTGCAGGAAGCCGGGCCCGAAGACCTTCTCCTGGAAGGCCGGGTCCTCGGTGTAGCTGTAGATGCCGCTGGTGTGGTTGAGCAGCTGGCGGACGGTGATCTTCCGCCCGTCGTGCCCGTGCCCGCGCACCACACCGGGCAGCCACTTCTCGACCGGGTCGTCGAGGTCGAGCCGGCCCTCGGCCTGGAGCTGGAGCAGGACGGTGGCGGTGAAGGTCTTGGTGATGGATCCGACCCGGAAACGATCGCCCCCCTTCCGCTCCCCCGCGGTGCCGACCCAACGGGCCTTTCCGTCACGGGCCTGTGCGACGGCCCCGGGCACGCCCTCGGCGACGGCCGCGTCCAGGGCCTGCTGGGTGGCGGCGTGGGACGG
The DNA here is from genome assembly GCF_055635345.1 of Streptomyces sp. NPDC111516. Lineage (NCBI taxonomy): Bacteria > Bacillati > Actinomycetota > Actinomycetes > Kitasatosporales > Streptomycetaceae > Streptomyces > Streptomyces sp. NPDC111516. The sequence continues at coordinate 37,337 of NZ_JBVKBV010000026.1, forward strand.
CTTGGCCGGCGGCGCGGCGGCGACGGCGGGCGCGGCGAGCGCGGTGGCGGTGATCCCGGCGACGAGTCCGGCGGCGAGGAGGGTACGGAAGGTACGTGCGGCTGACATGCGGGCTCCCATGATCGTGAACTGCGGTCACGGGAAGGGACCGCGGGAGGCGAGCGGCGGGTTGAGCCCGGTCGTGACGGTTGAGCCGTTTTCAGCCGTTCGCCGGATCGGTCAGGTGCGAGCGACCCAACGCGGGTCGGTCGCACCAGAGTTGCAGTCCGATGCCGACCAGCTCGGCACCCAGATCATGCCGAGGACGTCGAGTTCGGCAGTGAAGTCGGCATTTTGGATCGGGCGGCCCGCAATGGCGGCCCGCGAGCGCCTCAACACCGCATCCTGGAACGCCTCCCGGACAAGGCCAACCGGCTCCCGCCGGAGACCAGCAACCTCTCGCTCAACCTGACAATGCCCGCCGGAAGTGGGGTACCGCCCTGGCGTCCGGTCAGCGGGTGGCGAGGAGCTCGAGCGTATCGATCACGCGGTTCGAGAAGCCCCACTCGTTGTCGTACCAGGCGACCACCTTGACATGGCGGCCGTCGACGCGGGTGAGGACCGAGTCGAAGATCGACGAGGCCGGATTGCCCGTGATGTCGGACGACACGAGCGGGTCGTCCGAGTACTCGAGGATGCCGGCGAGCGGCCCCTCCGCCGCGGCGTGGTAAGCCGCCAGCACGTCCTCGCGCGTCACGTCGCGGGCGACGGTCGTGTTGAGTTCGACGATCGAGCCCACCGGAACCGGCACGCGGATCGAGTCGCCCGACAGCCTGCCGTCGAGGTTCGGCAGCACGAGGCCGATCGCCTTGGCGGCGCCGGTTGTGGTCGGCACGATGTTGACAGCGGCGGCGCGGGCGCGGCGGGCGTCGCGGTGCGGACCGTCCTGCAGGTTCTGCTCCTGTGTGTAGGCGTGCACCGTCGTCATGAAGCCGTGCTCGATGCCGGCAAGATCGTCGAGCACCGCGGCCAGCGGCGCAAGCGCGTTGGTCGTGCACGAGGCGTTCGAGACAATCGTGTGCACCGCCGGGTCGTACGCGTCGGTGTTGACGCCGAACGCGAGCGTGACATCGGCGCCGTCCGCCGGCGCGCTGATGAGTACCCTTTTCGCGCCCGCGTCGATGTGGGCGCGGGCGGCCGTGGCCGACGTGAAGCGGCCGGTCGCCTCGAGCACGATGTCGACGCCGAGCTCGGCCCATGGCAGCTGCGCCGGTTCACGCTCGGCGAGCACGGTGATGCGACGGCCGTCGACGACGAGGGCGTCCGCGTCGACATTCACCGGGCGACCGAGCCGGCCCGCCGTCGTGTCGTAGGCGAGCAGCCGCGCGAGGGTGGCGGGCTCCGTGAGGTCGTTGACGGCGACGACCTCGAGGTCGCTGTCGCGTTCGAGCAGCGCGCGCAGCACATTGCGTCCGATGCGGCCGAATCCGTTGATGGCGATGCGAGTCATGAGTGGTGTCCCTTCGGGTTCGCCATCAGGTTCGCGTGCAGCGTCCGCCGGTGACAGCGGCGTGATCGCCACGGTCCGAAAGGATCGCGCCACGTGGTGGCGGGCTACTCGCCCTGGGCGAAGGTGCGCCGGTACTCGCTCGGCGTGGTGCCGAGGATGCGATGGAAGTGCAGCCGCAGATTCGTACTGGTGCCGAGACCGACGTCGGCGGCGATCTGCTCGACGCTCCGCTGCGAACGCTCGAGCAGTTCGCGGGCCACGTCGATGCGGGCGCGCATGACCCACTGCATCGGCGTGTACCCCGTGTCCTCGACGAAGCGTCGCGAGAACGTGCGCGGCGACACCGCCGCATGCCGGGCGAGCGCTTCAAGCGTGAGGGACTCGCCGAGCCGGTGCAGCGCCCACTCTCGGGTGGCGGCGAACCGCTCGCCGAGCGGCTCGGGCACGCTGCGCGGCACGTACTGCGCCTGACCGCCGCTGCGGTAGGGGGCCGCCACCAGGCGCCTGGCCGCGTGGTTCGACGCGGCCACCCCGAGATCGCCGCGCAGAATGTGCAGGCACAGGTCGATGCCCGAGGCGGCGCCGGCCGACGTCAGCACCCTGCCCTCGTCGACGAACAGAACGTTCTCGTCGACCTGAACGAGCGGATGCTTCGCCGCGAGTGCCCGCGCGTAATGCCAGTGCGTTGTGGCGCGCTTGCCGTCGAGCAGGCCCGTGGCAGCGAGCGCGAAGGCGCCCGTCGAGATGGCGGCGAGCCGCGCGCCCCGATCGTGGGCGCCGATCAGCGCATCAACGACGGCCTGCGGCGGGTCGTCGCGGTCTGGGAACCGGTAGCCGGGGACGAAGACGATGTCGGCCCACGCAAGTGCATCGAGGCCGTGGGCGACGCCGTACGACAGGCCATCGCCTCCGGTCACGAGACCGGGTGTCGCCCCGCACAGCCGCACCTCGTACGGCATGCTCGCGCGGGTCGTGAACACCTGCGCGGGAATTCCGACATCGAGAGGCTTCGCACCCTCGAGCACGAGGACGGCGACGCGATACAGGCGGGAGGCTCGCACGGGAGAGAGGTTACGTGGGGTGTGCCTTCGATGCGCCCACTGCGTGGACCAGGCAGATGACGCCGGCCGGACCGTCTTCCCCGCCGCGGTCCACCGGCCGTCCCACCCTTCGCCCCGCCTCCAGCCGCTCTGAGAAGGACCCTGGCGGGGGGACGAGCCGCGCTTCCCCGAGACAGCAGTCTCCTCAGGCCCTATGGCGTTCCGCAGGAAGGGGCGCCTCGTCCCCCTGGTGCCGCTGCTAGTGCTCACCGCCCTCGGCTGCCTGCTCTACATCCTTCTCCGCTGAAAGCCGAGGCCACCATAAACGGCGGCGAACATACCGTGACCGAGCGCTTCAGCGGTGCCAGACCGCCCGGAATGCCCTGACAACGGAAGCTCAGGGCCTCGGACCTCACCGCTCCTGCCGCACCAGTAACAGCAGCACACTCAAACGGCCGACTCGAGTGCACTCTGGCCAGCTGAAAGCGCTCATGCCCTCCCTCCGCCTACGTCGTATGCGACCGGGCCATCGACCCCGGCCTGCAGCGGAAGATGGCATCGCGCTGCACCGACGCGCGCGAGTGGCAGACGGGCCACTCCCCGTTCGAGAGCGTCCGCGCAGCGGCAAGTGCTGTCGGCGTCCGTCCGTACGGTGGGAGGCCTGACGAGGTCCTCCGCTCCCGAGCCGGTGCCGGGGCCGGTGCCCATCCGGGTACTGCTGCCCGGGGACCAGGAGGTCGTCGCACACCTGTGATCCCGGCGGCAGGTCCACGATGGCCGGCTGTACGAGGTCGGCCTACCGGCGTACCGCAACGGCCCCGATGACGCGGTGGAGCCTGCCGAGTACCGGGTTTGGGGCCGGGCGCCTGAGCACGTAAGGCCGGTGGACGGTGTCTCGTACGACGCCGTGCCCACCGACTACCTGGAGCCGCCCACGGTCGTTGAGCAGGCGCTGGGGTCGCGCCGCCCACCCGGCTGGATACTGGCCAAGGCAGGCGGCCGGGGCGTGGTGCACGCTGTCTACTGCACGGAGGCTCCGGCCGGGGCGCCGGTTCAGGATCCCGAGGTCGGCACTGCTGCCTGCTTTGGGTTGCCGGCCCGTACCTCCCGGTCGGCAGGACTGAGTGAGAGGACAAAGATCTGCTGTGAAGGCGTGCGGAGTGTCCAGGGCCGAAAAGGAAGTCGCCCTGCTGGAGTTGCCCGAACCGTCATCTCCCGGGCCCGGTCAGATCCTGGTGGCGGTTGAGGCGGCCGGGGTCGGCCCGTGGGACCAACTGCTGAACGACGCTGGCTGGGACGTGGGGCTGCGCCCCCCGGCGGCGCTGGGAGTGGAGGGCGCGGGCAAGGTGCTGGCCGTCGGCGCGGGTGTCACCGGGTTTGCCGTAGGCGACCGGGTGCTCGCACACGAGGCCCCGCTGCCCGGGGGAAGCGGCTTCTGGGCCGAACGCGTTCTGATCAACGCGGATCACGCGGCAGCCTGCCCACCCGGGCTGGACGCCGTGCACGCGGCGGCGCTGCCGGTCAACGGACTCACCGCGTTGCAGGCCCTGGAGAAGCTGGACCTCAGCCGAGGACAGCGGCTCCTGATCACCAACGGAGGCGGAGCCACCGGAGCCCTGGCCATCCAGCTCGCCGCGGCCAAGGGCATCGAGGTGACCGCGACTGCGTCTGCTGCCGCCGCAGAGCGCCTGCTCGGTCTGGGAGCGATGGAGGTCGTCGACTACCACGACCCGAACTGGTCGGCCAAGGTACGCGGCGGGTTCGACGCCGCCCTCGTCATCGCCACCAGCACGGCGGACGCCGCCCTGCCTTTGGTGCGGGACGGCGGCCGACTGTGCTCCCTGACCTCGGACGCGCCTCCGGAGGAACGAGGCATCACGAGTTGGGACCTCTACGTCGAGCCCAACGCCGCGCAGCTTGTCCAGCTGGCGGAGCAGGCCGCAGCGGGAACCTTGAAACTCGCACCGGAACCCCTGCCGCTGAGCGAGGGACCGGCTGCGTTCGCCCGGGTGGTTACCGGACGGGCCGGCGGTAAGAAGATCGTGCTCACCCGAGCATGACCCGACCGGGCACCGCCCGATCCCGATGCTGGGCCGACGCATCCGGTCGGGCATGGTGGCGTCGTGACGACGAGGTCGAAGTGGCAGGCTGATCTGCCAGGAGGCGTGCCGGCGCGGCAGATCGTGCGTCTAGGCAGTACTGACTTCAGCGTTTTAGGGTCCGTCCGGTCTATCGAGAGCGAGGCCCGTTCCGGCGAGGAATCCGCCGAGGATGCCGTGCCGGTACTGGGGTGCCTTGAGCCGTCTGCGGAGCAGGGTTTCCAGGTCGGTGAGGGTGCGGGCGCCGAAGTTGGCCAGGCTCCGCTTGATGTGTGCCCACAGGCCCTCGACTGGGTTGAGGTCGGGCGCGTACCCGGGCAGCAGAACCACCGCCGGCCAATCCCGCTCGGCCACGAGCGCTTTCATCGTCTTCGAGGTGTGGGTGCTCAGCCGGTCCCACACCACGATCACTCGATTATGGAGAGGCAGGCGCAGACGTGTCGGCGTGAGCTGCTGGACCGTATGTTGATCTGGAACCAGCGCCACCTCTACCACGCTCTGCGGGAGTTCGAGCGGTTCTACACTCCCCTCTGCCCCATCGGGACATCGCGAACGCCTGGGCGGGATCCCCCATGAGTATGAACATGCCGCGTGACCTGGGCGGACGAGGTTACCGGCAAAGGCGGCGTCTTGATCAGGACGTCAGGGTGACTCACCGGCCGGTGCCGCCTGTCTCGACGCATTCCTGATACGGATTCAGCGGGCCCGGACGCTGAGGCTCACCCCGTCCGCGACCTGCCGACGTATACCTCCGATGATTTCAGTCCTTTCTCGCCGCAAGCACCCTTGACGGGCTTCATTAGGCAGCCTCAAGATCTATAGAACCGATGTTTGAGTGTTCAGTCGGATGCCCGGAGATCCCACTCACACACGGCTGCGGAAGCAGCGGAAGGACAGTGACGATGCACCACCAAGTCACCGGTTTGACCAGAAGTTTGAAGGCGGCGTTCGCGACAGCCGCCCTCGTGGCCGGTTGTGCTCTGGCCGCTGGCAGCCCGGCCCAGGCCAATCCAGCCCCCAAGCCCATCGATGCCTACCCCGCAGCGATCCCGCTGAGCACCGAAACGAACATCGCGAACTGGGAGAAGCTCCAGTTCGGCATGTTCGTGCACTGGGGCATGTTCTCCTCCTACGGTGGCTACTACAACGGGGTGCAGCAGACCATCGGCTACCCGGAGCAGATCAAGGCGTGGATGAACATCCCGACTTCCGACTACCTGGCCGGCGCGCACCGGTTCACCGCCGACAAGTTCGACGCTGCCCAGTGGTGCGCCACCGCCAAGGCGGCGGGTGCCAAGTACTTGGTGCTCACGTCGAAGCACCACGACGGCTTCGCCATGTGGGACACCGCGACCACCGACTACAACGTCGTCGCTCAGACACCGTTCGGCCGTGATCCGATCAAGGAGCTGAGCACCGCCTGTCGCGCTCAGGGCATGGGCTTCGGTCTGTACTTCTCCATCATCGACTGGACGTTGCAGACCCCCGAGCCGTACCAGAACCTCAACCCGATCCCCGACTCGATGATGCCGTACATCAAGTCGCAGCTGACCGAGTTGCTGACGAAGTACGGGCAGCTCGACGAACTGTGGTTCGACATGGGCAAGCCGACCGCTGCACAGAGCGCGGAGATGGCAGCGACGGTGCACCAGTTGCAGCCACAGACCATGGTCAACTCCCGGGTCTGGAACAACAAGGGCGACTTCGAGGTCGGCGGCGACAACTCGGTGCCGACCAGGCAGTTGCAGGCGCCGTGGCAGTCTGCCTACTCGATCTTCCCGATGTGCTGGGGCTACTGCACCTGGCCGAGCGCCGATCGCTCCGACGCCTCCAAGACGTCCAAGACCACCCAGCAGGTCAGGTCCCTGTTCACCGTGACATCGGGCGGTGGCAACTACCTGTTGAACGTCGGACCGCAGGGCAACGGTGCCATCGACGACTTCCAGGCCGGTGTGATGGCCGGAATCGGCGCCTGGAATGCACGCCACCCCAACGCCGTCGAGGGTGCCCGGCCGACGCTCTACGGCCGGATGTCCTGGGGCGACAGCACGATCAAGGGCAACGCGGTCTACCTCGGCGTGAGCAGCTGGCCGAACGGCGGTGGCGACATCAGGCTGCCCGGTATGGCCAGCACGATCCTCGACGTCACGGTGGACGGCGCGACTGACCAACTGCCGTACCGGATGGACGGCAACGATCTGGTGATCACCCTGCCGGCTCAGCCGACCGATGCCGACCTGTCGGTCATCAAGGTGCACACGGACGGTGCGCCGCTCGTGCGGCCGGCCGGCACCGCCGTCAGCGCGGACCGGCACTTCTCGATCGCCGCCGGTTCTCTGACCGGCCGGCTCTCACCCATCAACGGCGGCCGCAATGCGTCCTCCGTGACCGGGTGGCTGGCCGGCCAGGATGGCAACAGCGGTTGGAACGCGGCCAGGGTCACCGTGTCCGGCACGTTCAAGGCGGACACAAAGTACCGGATCACCCTCGGTGAGACGTCCGTGGTGGCCACTGGAGCGCAGCTGGCTGCCGGAGCGGTGGACGGCCTTCGCTACCGATCGCAGCGGATCACGCCGATCACGATCGCGCTGGCCGACCCCGACTACTTCGCTGATCCGTTGGGGGCGACCGTCACGGGCATCACTGTCGACGGCTACCGCGGGAACCCCCTGAGTGTCCGATCCCGGTGCTGACTTCCCTCCCGAGCCGGCACCGGGGTCCTCGCTCCGGCTCGTGAGCGCCGCGGGCGATGGGGTGCACCGCGCCCTCACCACCCGCGGCGTTCTTACGGCCCCGACGACGTTGCGCTTGCCGAATACCTCATCCGTGCTGGTCAGGCCGCATGTTGGTACTCGTGGAGAGTGCCGTCAAGCCGCGCTCGTCGTACGTCCGGACGGGCGATCTGGTCCGGGTCCTCGATCGGAGGGGCAGCAGGTGGAGGGGGCGGGCGTTCGCAAGGCCCGGGTGCGGCCTGTGCTCGTTGTCGAACGTCTCGAACTCGCGCAGGGCGTATTGGAGATGACGCTGATCCCCGATCAATATGCGGTCCAGCAATCCTCGCCCGCAGGTCTACACCCACCGCTCCGTGATCGAGTTCATTCTCGGCATCCGGAGGCCGCTGAGCACGACCTCGATACCCTCGTCCTGGAGCACCTGGTCGAACAACCGCGGGAACTTCCCGTCCCGGTCCCTGATCAGATTGCGCACCCGCCACCGCACCTCGTCCACCAGCCGCCGCCGACCCGGCGACCTGCGACTCACGCCCGCAGGCAGCAACGACTCCAGCACCGACCACTGTTCACCTGTCACCCCGGGACATGTCACGGCGTACGGCGTCGCGTCGGCCGCTCGACCTGATGCGCACCGAACCCGGCGTGGGCGAGGGCGAGCAGCGTGACGGCCGCCAGCAGCACCGGCGTCGTCGTGACGTGGCCGAGGAGCGTGAGGACGTACGGAGTGAACATGCCGAGGTACGCCACCGTCCAGAACCGGGCCGTCCAGCGGGCGAGCTGGTGAGGCGGGGCGAGGGCCGCTGTCCGGGTGAGACCGTAGGTGAGGGCCAGTCCGTAGCCCGCGCCGAGAACGATCGCGGCGAGGAGGGCGAGGGGCTCGCTCTCCGTCGCGGCGGCGACGGCGGCGGTCGCCGTGCCGGCCGCTACGACCAGGAGGCCCTCGGTGGGCGTGGACCGGGCGCGTCGTGCGGTGAGCAGACCGGTACCGGGGACGACGGCCGTCGCGACGCCCGTGAGGATCAGGCCGGTGTGGAGGGTGCTCGGCAGCGTGACGAAGCCGATGGTAGGGGCCGTAAAGACCCAGGGCGCCAGCGGCAGCACCGTACGCCGGAAGCGGTGGCCGGTGTGTTCGTGGGCGGCTTCGGAGCTCTGGGCAGGGGCCGACCTGGCCGTCTCCGGTGCGGCCAGCGCGAGCCACCCCGCCGCCGCCCCGAGGACGACGTGCGGAACGTACGCCGTCACCATCGGCCAGGGAGCCCACTGCGCGATGAGCGCCGCCGCGAAGCCGCCCGTCGCGAAGCCCGCGGAGACGAACAGGCCGGGGCGGCGCGGCGAGCCGGAGAGTTCCTTGATCCAGGCGCTGCCGGCGGCCAGCAGCGCGCCCGCGCTGACACCGGTCAGGAAGCGCCCGGGCAGCAACAGCCAGGTATGGCTCCACGCGCCGCCGGCCATCAGGAGCAGGGTGGACAGGACGTTGAGAGCGAGGGCCGCGAGCGCCACCCGGCGCCGCCCCTTGCGGTCCGCGAGCGGGCCCGCGATCAGCAGCGCCGGGATCAGACCGACGACGTACACCGCGAACAGGCCGGTCACCGTCGACTCGGTGAGGCCGAGGTGGCTGCGGTAGGCGCCGAGCAGGGCCGAGAACTGGTTGGCGCTCCAGCCGGAGGCCAGCATGATCCAGGCGGCGCCGGCGCCCGGGGTGCCGGTGTCCACGGGGACGGCGGCGACAGAAGCGGTGACAGGTGGTGCGGTCATGCTCCCATTCGTACGTGTCCGACCGTTCGGCCCGCGCCGTACGTTCACGATTCGTAAACGGCCCGCGCAGCCTGCCCGGCTCCCCGTCTACCCTGGTCGTATGGCGCTTGACCTGCGGCTGCTGTCGTCGTTCCTGGCGGTCGTCGAGGAGGGACACTTCGGACGGGCCGCAGTGCGGCTCTTCCTGTCGCCGCCCGCCGTCACCCAGCACGTGCGCCGCCTGGAGAGCCAGGTCGGCGCGCGGCTCCTCGACCGGTCCGGCTCCCCCGTCGTGCCGACGGCCGCCGGGGTGCGGCTCGCCAGACACGCGCGCACGCTCCTCGACGCCGCGAACGCCGCGCTCGATGACCTGGCGGATGTCACGCAGGAGGCGGACGGCGGGCGGCCGCTGCGGGTGGGCATCATGGGGCACGGTTCGGCGGAGCTGACGCCCGCGGCCATCAACGCCTACCGGCGGGCCCGGCCCGAGGTGCGGGTGCAGATCCGGCAGCTGGACTTCACGGAGCACGTGACCGCGCTGGTGGAGGACCGGGTGGACGTGGCTTTCGTGCGGCCGAGCCCGCACGACGAGCGGCTCATAGCGGACGTCCTCACCACCGAGCAGCGGATCGTCGTCGTGCACGAGCGGTCGCCGCTGGCCGACGCCCGGATGTCCGGGGTCGGCGTCGCGGACCTCACCGACCTGCCGCTGTTCCGTGTCCCGGGGCACACCCCTCACACGTTCACCGAGTATCTGTACTTCGACGACCGCGCCCAGCGCCGCAGCTCCGAGTTCGCCGTCACCCCGCAGGAGGTGCTGACCGGGGTCGTCACCGGGCGGGCCGCGGGCTCTGGCCTGCGCTCCTTCGCGCGGTACTACGCGTGGCCGGGCGCCGTCTTCGTACCCGTCCTCGATGCTCCGTGGGAGAGCAGCTATCTCGCGGTGCGGGCCGGTGACGACAACCCGGAGGTGCGGATCTTCCGGGCGCTCGCGGTGGCCCTCGCGAAGGACATGGGCCCCGGGATCAACTCCCTTCTGCTGGGCTCCCGTTGACGAGTGCGGTCACAGCGCGGGCGTTCCAGCCGTAGATCACGGAAGAGTGATGAGACCCGCCTCGCGCCGGCCTCGGAGGCCGGGCCGGCAGTGGTACCGCCCGGCTAGGACCTGTCCGGTGGCGCTGCCGCGGAGGGCTGCGGGCCTGCGAGGTGGCGGGCGCGGTCGGCGAGGGCGGCAGCGTGCGCTGGGGCTCTCCAGTTGAGCGGCACCATCGCTTCGCGGGCGAGGAACTGTCGATCCGGCCCTGCCATGGCTCCGGCTGGGCCGGAGAGAAGAAACCTGACCGGTTGCCGGCCACGTATCACCGCACCCACGGCGTCCGGTACTTCCACAGCTGCTACTCCCTTGGCGATAACCAGCTATGGGGCGTGACCCGCCGCCGCAAAGGAGGGTCACGCCTTGGCCGCGTTGAAGTCGATCCGGGCCGCCCGCCCTGATGAGGCTCCCATCTACGTGATCATGGACAACCTGTCGGCGAACAAGAACCAGGACCGCGCCCACCGCCTGCGCGTACCCGGCGACCTTGACGACCTGGTCGTGCCGGTCGTCCGTCGTGCCGCAGTGGACACGGCCCCGGATCAGGGTGGTGGTGCGTGCGCGGTGCCAGTTCTTCGTATCCAGCACCACCACCGCTGTTGTGCGACATCCCGCAAGTTCCTCTGAGCTCCGCTGAGAGCTTGCCCCTGTGGCCAGGGGCTTCTTGCTCCGTCGGATGCTCTTCCGTCCGGTGACGGAACTTCTGGGTTCTTGAACCTTTCTCGTCTTGTCCGACCGATCCGTGGTCTGAGCGAAGGCGAGGAGGCTCGGGCTGGCAGCACTGGCAGTCGCAAGAGGCCCTCGCAAGCATCAGGCACCGGCAGGCCGCCCGCGATCCGGCCCGGCGGCGATGACGTCTCCTGCGCGGGGCGATGGCCGGTGGGACCAGCAGCCGTCGACCTCGTCCAGGGAACGACCGCTGATCGCCGCACAGAGGTGACTGGTCTTGCGCTCGGCGACACTGAGCCCGCGCAGATGAACTTAGTTTCTGCCGTTCCTGGGGAAGCTATTTGATCTTCGCGGCGATGGTCTGGACGAACTCAGGGAGCACATCGTCCCGCCAGACGAAAGGTGCTGGGGCCGGCACGCCCTTGAAAGTCACGCTGGTCTGCCCGCCTACGGCGAACAGCAGCGGGCCTTTGCGGCAAGTCCAACTGCCCTCGTAGAGCCCCGCGATGACACAGTGATCCGCGCCCCTCGCACCCTGGTTGGTATTGGTTCCTGACCCGACGCGATCGTCGTAGCCGACAATCAACTTGGGGTCGGCCACGGCCTCGATGCGGAACCAGAACTGGGTAGCGGCGTAGGTCTCGCCCGGAAGGCGCATGCTGTAGAGGCACTGACCGGACTCGGACCTGTCACTCTCTTTCCACGAGGAGTCCGCAGCGAAGTCCTTGATCGACAAGGCGTTGATCGGGCGGCTCTCCTGTTCGATGTTCTCGGCGCCAGGGAAGATCGCCTTGATCTCCTCCCGGTCCACGAACGAACACGCGTCCGGCCACTGATTCGGGGCCAGGATTGCCCCACCCTTGAGCGCAGGAAGGTTGATCGTCGCATCTCGGGGGGCGGCCTTGCCTATCGCGACATCACCCTCGGACGACATGTTTGTAGCGACCAGGAGCGTCAGCAGGACGACATTCGAGATCAGCAGGACGCCCATCAGAGTGAGCACCGTGGCTCTGTTCTTCCGCATGGCGGCCGATTCTCCCCGAGGAGCGAGCTGATCGTCGACCGCATCCGCTACACCGAGGCATCCCGCTGCCGGGAGATCCCGGACACAGCCGCAGAGCAAGACCGGCCATCGGTTCCCGTGAACCCAAGGGCCAGAGCCGTCGGACAAGGCTGAAGACCAATGAGTTCGCCCCAACGCTCCTTCAGTTCGCACGAACTCATGGGCCTCGCGGGGCGCCAGTAAGAACCGTGTCACCGATCCTGCTGGCCAATTCCGGGCTATGCGGCGAGGGAGAGGTCGAGGCGGGCGAGGTGCCCGGTCCGGGTGCGGTCGAGCTGATGTGGACCTTGTACCCGGTCCACCAGGAGCCTTGCTTGAGGCCGTAGCGTGCGTCGGTGTCGTAGGGAGAGGCGAGGCGGAGCCTCCCGGGCAGGAGATCCTCGCTCTCCCGCCGCTTCACCTCCGTCCCCGCCTCGGTGACGGTGCGGTGGTAGTTCTGCATCCACACCGTGCGCAGAACCCGTAACGCCGGCAGATCGCGCAGCCACACCGGCGCGGGCGAGTGGACCGCTTCCAGGAGTGCGAATCCGTCCCGGCCGTAGACCAGGGCCATCTCCGCGCGCTTGGCCTTCGAGGCAGGCGGGTGCCACGAGTCGGTTCGCGGCCCGTACCGTTCGGCCCACTCCCGAACCGGCACCGCATCGGCCAGCCAGTCCGGGGCGGCACAGGCCAGAGCCTCCAGCGCGGCCCGCATCGTCTCCCCGGCGAGTTCCAGCCGGTTCAGGTCCCGGACCGCGGCCAAGACCCGGGTGGAGTCGGTGCGCTGCTTGCCACCGGCCTTCACCAGGCCCCGGTCCCTCAGCGAGGACAGCAGGAGTTCGAATGCCTTCTCCTCCAGTCTGTGCTCCACCAGACGGGCGCGGAACTCCGACAGGACCGAGGCATCGAACCCGGGATCGTCCAGCTCCAGGCCCAGCGCGTACTTGAAGTCCATGCCGTAGCGGACGCGATGCGCCGCCGCACGGTCGGTGAGATTCTCTACGAACTGCAGCACCGTCACCAGGGCGAGCTGGCCCGGCGACCAGCCCGGCCGCCCCCTTTCTGCGAACGCCTCGGCGAACTCGGTGTCCGGGAACAGCTCGCCCAGCTCATCGCGGACCCGCATCGCCAGCGGATACGGCCCACGCGCTGCGACCGCGCGAGCCACCTGCGCGGTCAGCTCCGGCACCTGCGGCCAAGGCCGCGACTGCATCGACATCCAGCACCCCACCCGCGACCGGAACGGCAAAACGGCCGCCACCCTGGCCAACGAGCCATCACACCGGACGGCACGGATGGCTATGTTGGTGATAGCCGAGAGCGGGTGTCGGTGAGTGACGAGAGCACCATGTCCCGCTGGATGTCGATGTCGGTGACTTTTAAGAGCGTCCTGATGCTTGACTTTGTCGAGTTGTTATACCGTCCGTCGGTACGGAGACCGCTGTGTGTGCGGGCGGGCGCCTGGTTGCGGTCCTCTGCCAGTCACGAGCAGTCGAACCAGTGCCCGATGGGGCGGTCCGGGCAGGCTCGGCAGTCGAAGATGTACACGCCTCCGACGTCGCCGAGGCACAGGCCTGCGGGATTGTCCGCGGCTTCTGTCCAACCGCTGTCGGTTCTGTCCTCCACCGGCAGCCACGTACGCCAGGACTCTCCGTCGAATTCCTCGCTCGCGACGGTCAGCAAGTGCTCCATGCGGCCACCGCAGGCTTCGCAGTCGGGCCAGCAGGGTTCCTGTGTCCAGCCGGGGTAGCCGCCCAGCTTGATCCCGGGCGCCTCAGCCAAGTGATACGAGTAGTAGAGGCCGGTCGTTGCCTTCAGCTCCTCGAAACGGGCCTGCAACGCGTCATGTGTGTCCCGGGAAAGGTCCCAGCTGGGGTACTCGGTCACCTGCTCCGGGTGGACCACACACGGGTCCGGATACCAGTCCTTCGGGAGGACTTCCACCGGCTCCGGAGTCGGCAGTATGTCTTTGATGGCACCGGAGTCCCTCCAGTGCACCTGCGGCAGGGGGTAGCAGTACTCGCCGTGCGCATAAGGGCACCACAGCACCTGCAGCAGGTCGGTTCCCTCTGGGAAGGGGACTCCAGGTGCGTCGGCCTGGCGGACCTGGACGATGGGAACCATGGGCACGGCAGCCTGGAGCTCGCTCACGGTGTCGGGGTCGAAGTGCTCCTCCATGCAGACCGGCCATGGCTCTGCCACAGGCCACAGCAGCGGCCCTCCAACGGAACTGTCGTAGCAGGAAGGAGAGCCGGCGCGCGGGTGAAGGCGGACGGACTCACGGCGGAAGGGGACCAGCTCAGGGAAGAGCTTTTCCACGTCCACGGGACGGGCAGGGGTGCGACGGATCATGCATCGGACTCTAGGACCGGGGACTGACAGCCAACCCACCCGGCCCCGCGATCCCCCATTTCAGGCTTCCCCCGTCGCCGCGAGCAGGTGTTCAGGGCGACACGACGCACGGGCGCTCTCAAAACTTGCTGGCTCACCCGCCACCCCGTCGCCCTGAGCGAGGAAGACCGCGTTGGCCTCAAGGACGTCCTGACCCGCTGTCCCGCACTGGACACGGCCGCCGGACACGTCCGCGATTTCGGCGAGATGCTCACCGGCCGCCTCGGTGCCACGCTTCCTGCCTGGATCGACGCAGTTGAAGCCAGTCGGCTGCCCGGGCTCACGGGCCTCGCCCTTCACCTGCTCCGAGATCTCGACGCCGTGACCGCCGGCCTCACCCTGGACTGGAACTCGGGCAGCATCGAAGGCGCCGTGAACCGCATCAAAATGATCAAGAGACAGCTCTACGGCCGAGCCGGCTTCCACCTGCTCCGGAAGATGATCCTGCTGCAGTAGCCCGGAAGCAGTCTCTTGCTGATGCGAGCTCGGCGGGCTAGAACTTCGTGTGATCACTTTTGTGTGTGCCGCCTGCGCCCGCCCTCTGACCAGGGCTGTGGAGTTGTCCAAGACCCTGGTCAGGCCAGAGTTCGACGGGCAAATCGGACCCGACGGGTATCGCCGGGCCCCCGCCACGATGCACATGGGGTGCTACGCCCTGGAGCCCGAGCCATGGGGAGCCCCGTTCCTGCCGACCGACGAACCCGTCGCGGCGTTTCCCGGCGGGCCTTGTGTCGGCAATCCGAACGGGGACGGGTTCCTGGCTTCCGCGGGCCCCCGAAACACAATCGTTCTTCATCCCGACGACGCACCAGACCTACTGCCCGACCTTGAGGGAGACCACACAGGCTGCTGCGGCTGGCATGGCCAGAGCGGCCTGAACCGGCTGTGCCCATGTGGTGCTGTCGTAGGAACAGAAATCAGCGAGTGTTACACCGCGTACGAACTCCACCTCGACCCAGCACAGGTCCATGAGCTGGATGCCAGCCTCGTCGGACCACCGTCAAAGTTTGGTGAGGCAGAACATTAGGCATGGAGCCGGGCCCCGACCTCCCACATCATCGAACGCCACGATGACTCTCCGCGATCGCTCCCCAAGATCTGTGCCAGAACCCAAAACTCGGCAACATTTTGACGCCTCGGGTTCAGCAGCCGCTCTCCACATCTAGAGGTAGTGCCAGCGGGTGCCGTCCGGGGCGGTGACGGCGGTCAGCTTGTCTTCTGCGTCCCAGGCGTAGCGCCAGGTATCTGGTTTGTGGGACAGGCGTGTTTTCCGACGCAGGGTAATGCGGCCGTGGGCGCCGTGTTCGTAGCGGACGTTCCCTGCGCGGGTGATACGGGTGCCGGTGTAGTCGCGTGAGCCGGTGGCTTCGTGGCCCGGAAAGCCGCTCGGCCAGAAGGCTGAGGTCTGGTTCCCCATGGCGTCATAGACGTAGTTCTCGCTCCACGTCGTTGCGTGAACGGCAGTGACCCGGCCGGTCGCGTCGAGGTCGTAGCGCCGGGATCCGGTCGCCCGGTCCTTGGTGCCCGTCAGGTGGCCGTCGGAGGAATGGTCAAGACCCGTGGATCGGTGTGTCACGCGACTTGAGCATCACCTCCTGATTCGCGGGGCGTTCGACAGTATCGTCCAGACATGGACACCACTGCTTCACCCCGCGTCCTCGTCATCGGGCTTGATCCGTATCGGGTGCCCGGGCCATGGGATCCCGAGCCGGTAGCCAAGGCGATCGAGGCGGGACTGACCAAGTTCGCCGAACACGGCATGGGCGTCGAGACCTGCCTAATCGGCCTTGATGGAAGTGACGACGTGGAAGCGGTCGTCGGAAATGCGCTGCGAGCCCATCCGTGGGAGTGCGTCACCGTCGGCGGTGGCCTGCGGCACTCAGACGATCAAGTTGAACTCCTCGAGCAAGTAATCAACCTGGTTCGGCGGCACGCACCCGATGCGGCCATCGCGTTCAGCAACACCCCAGCCACTACCTACGAGGCCGCTGCCCGTTGGATCGAGTGACGACAGTGAACTACGGGACTTGAGCGTCACCTCCCGACTCGTCTTCGGGACGCTCGACAAGCTGGCCGCGCTCGAAACCTCCTCCTCCCAGGTTGTGGCCCAGACCAGCTCGCACGGCAGTGCCGCGAGCCGAGGCCCGACACGCGGGTCGAGCCGTGTCAGGTGCGAATCTGACGCGGTGCCCGATGGCTCGCACTGCGGGCCGTCGCCGAACGGCAGGAGAGATCCGTCGACGTCCAGGAACAGCAGCGGGCGTTCTTTGCGCTCACTCATGCCGCGGCGTCCTGCTCACGTTCGACCAGGACGCCGCACTCGAAGCGGGCGCCGCTGCGGACGAGGGCGACGAGGTGGGGGTCGGGAAGGGCGCCACGGCGCCCGGACGACGGCCGACGGCACGGCCAGGAGTCCGCGGTCCCTTCTTTGTGCTGTCAGCCGACGAACTGCTGGCCGCCGTCGATGTCGTAGGTTGCGCCGGTGAGTGCCGTGTTGGTCATGATGTGGACGGCGAGCGCCGCCACGTCGGCCGGTTCGACGACGCGGCCGATCGGCAACGTGGTGCGCAGTTCCTCGCGACGGGCGCCGAGTCCGTCACCGAGAAGCCCGGCCGACAACGGTGTGTCGACGAAGCCGGCGGCAATCAGGTTGATCCGGACCGGTGCGAGCTCGAGCGCGAGACTGGCGGTGAGCGCGGGCAGCGCGGCGGTGACCGCGGGCGCGATCCCCAGGCCGGCACGGGTCCGCCGGGCGCCCGTGCCGCCGAGGAGCAGCAGCGTGCCGCCCGGTCGGACGATTCCGGCGCAGTGGCGTGCGACCTCCAGCGCGAGCACCATGTGCTCGCTGATCGCCCGGCGCGCCTGATCGCGGTCCATGTCCAGGAGACGCCCGTAGGTCGGGTGTCCGGCCGTGACCATCACGTGGTCGATCGGCCTGGGCAACTCCTGGAAGAACTGCTGAAGCCGCGCCGGGTCGTTGACGTCGAAGGCGGTGGTGCTGAGTGCTTCGACCTCCGTGGCCGCGGTGCGCAGCCGTTCGGGGTCCCGTCCGGTGAGGATGACCGTGGCGCCCTCGGCGTGGGCCTGCGCGGCGGTCGCCAGCCCGATGCCGGCGCTCCCGCCGATGACGACGAGGGTCTGTCCGAGCAGGGCCGGCTCACGGGGGTTGTGCGCCGCCGAGACTTCCGGACTCATGCATCGCTCCCCGGCGGTTGCGACAGGGCGTGTTTGACCTGCCTGGTCCGCTCGTCGGTGAGGACCTCCACCCGGTCGTTCGCCAGGGCTTCCATGGTCTGCTCCGCGACGTCGGCCGCGTCGATCTTCGGTGCATCCGTGAAGGAGCTGAGTTCCGTCTCCACGAAACCGGCATGGACGCCGATCACGAGCGTCCCCTGTTCGCGCAGGCCGTCTCGCAGGGCGCCCGTCAATGACCACTGGGCGGCCTTGGAGGCGGCATATCCCGGGTAGTCCGGCCGCGAGGCCCAGGAGGCGGCCGACAGCATGTTCACCAGTGCGCCGCCGCCATTGCGGGCAAGGACGGGGGCGAAGGCGCGGGAGACGGCCCAGGTGCCGAAGAAGTTGACGTCCATCGCCTGGCGTGCGGCGTCGAAGGAGCCTGTCAGCAGCTTGGTGCTGAATCCTCCGACACCGGCGTTGTTGATCACAATGGTGACGTCCCCCGCGGCGGCGGCTGCCGCGGCAATCTCCTCGGGCCTGGTGACGTCCAGACGCACCGGAGTGAGGTCTTCATCGCTCACGCCGGCCGGATCGCGGACGGCGGCGTAGACCTTGGCTGCTCCGTGGTCGATCAGCGCGCGAGCGAATGCGCGGCCGATGCCGCGATTGGCTCCTGTCACCAGGGCGACCGATCCCTTGATCTCCATCGCGCTTCCTTCCTGCCGGTGCCTGCCGTACCTGGTGGGCACCCTGGGCGATGCAGGCCGGGCGATGCAGACGTACGTATCAGCACACCCGTGGAGCACGTCTTTTCCACTGCCAGCCTGCACCGGATGCCGTGGTTGTGCATGTGAACGGGTTCTTCGCAGCTCAGGAAGCATCAGAGCCAGTCCGTGGCGCTCACACACGGAATCGAATAGCCGGGGTCGTCCGACAGGCCCGGGGATCACGAGGCGCCAGGGGTGAGAGGGGGCGTGGTTGATCCCGTTCCCGCAGCCGGTGCCAGCGGGCCAGGCCACAGAGACTGCGACCGGCCGACAACAACGTGCCGACTCCGATGTGGGTTTGGCGGCGGTGGACCTGATCAGCGACGGCATCCAGCGCACCGCCCGCTGGGCAGGCGTCCCGCAGAAGTACAACGCCACCGTCAGCCGGGCCTGAGTCGAGCTCGTGGGTCACCATGCGGGCCGGCCGGGCACCGCCGGCTTCGAGGCTTTCGGCTGCCCCCCGCTTTCGCTGACCCGCGTTGCTCGGATGGGCGTTGAGGCCGCCCAGTACGACATGGCGGTCCTCGCCGCAACTTCATGATGCAGGAGTGTGACGGCTGCGCGAAGCTGGAAGTCGAGCCGGGCGCGGACGCCATGGTGGGTGCGACTCTCGTCGGGTCCAGTGTTCGCGACCTCGTCTACGCGGCGACGCAGCGACCACGGCTGTCGTCGTCTCGGGTGGCGCTGTCCGTGCTGCGGCACGTTGCGGCCGGCTGCCCGCCGGGCCAAGTCCTGCCCCAGCTGCTGGAGGCACAACTCCGCATTCCGCGCCCAAAGTCCCGGGGAGTCCCGGCCGGCCGCCGACCGCCATGTCCGTTGCCGATGCGATCGCGATCGTGAGGAACCCACGCCATGCCTTTCATCACCGCGCAGGACGGTACGGAGATCTTCTACAAGGACTGGGGCTCCGGTCAGCCGGTCGTGTTCAGCCACGGCTGGCCGCTGACCGCCGACGCGTGGGACCCTCAGGCGAAACTGGTCGCGGACAACGGCTTCCGCGCGATCGCCCACGACCGGCGCGGGGGCGGGCGCTCCGGTCAGCCCTGGAACGGAAACGACCTCGACACCTATGCCGAGGACCTGGCGTCCCTGATCGAGACCCTGGATCTGCGGGACATCATCCTGGTGGGCCACTCGACCGGTGGCGGTGAGGTGACCCGCTACATTGGCAAGCACGGCACCGAACGGGTCGCCAAGGCCGTCCTGCTCGGCGCGATCCCGCCGTTGATGCTGAAGACGCCGGAGAACCCCGAGGGACTGCCGATCGAGGTCTTCGACGACATCCGCAACGGCGTGGCAAACGACCGCTCGCAGTTCTACCAGGACCTCGGTGTGGCCTTCTTCGGCGCCAACCGTCCCGGATCGACGGTGACGCAGGGCACCCGCGACGCGTTCTGGCTGTGGTCCATGTCCGTGGGCATCAAGGGCGCGTACGACTGCGTCAAGGCGTTTTCCGAGACCGACCTCACTGAGGACCTCAAGCGGTTCGACATCCCCACCCTGATCGTGCACGGTGACGACGACCAGATCGTCCCCATCGTGGCCGCGGCCGCCAAGTCCTCGAAGCTGGTCAAGGGCTCGACCTTCAAGGTTTACCAGGATGCCCCGCACGGCCTGTCGATGGTCCCCGAGTTCGCCGATCAGTTCAACTCCGACCTGCTGACCTTCGCCCGCGACTGACGGCGTCATCCCACTCGGCAACCGACATCCGCAGCCTCCGACCTTCCCGGCAGCCCACCGTGATGCGCCGGCCTCCACACCCGTCTCGCCGCAGGGAACCCCGCGGCATCGCTCGGACACGTCCTGGTCGACGACTACCCGGAGCTCGTGGCGGCACGCTGTCGTCCGAACACCTTGCTCGCCACTGCCGACGACCGGCGAGGGCCAAAGGTCTTCCGACTCGAAGACGGTGAAGCCGGCTCTCGGCACGCACCATCAAGCGCCGACTCGCCAGCGTCTCCGGTCTGTTCGGCTACCTGACGACCCGCGACGACCTCGCCATCGACCGCAACGCGGTCCCGACGGGGCCGGCCAACCGCCGTCGCAGCGGCAACCGCGGGGCACCGCTGCTGCGCACGCCCCGAACCCTGCCGCGGGTCCTCGGACCGGGCGAGGTCGAGGCGGTGCTCGGCGCAGTCCGGTCTCGCCCGACCTGCCCGAGCACCCGGACCATCCCCACATCCTCGCCGTCTTCGACGATTCGTCATCGCCAGCCTCGCCGACAACTGGGGCACCCGCTGGGGCAGGCAGGGGAAGACGGTGTAGGCCCGGCCGCCCACGGGCGCGGCATCCTGAGACCGTCCGGGGCGACTACGGCCGATGCGGGATGTCACTCCGATGGCGCGCCGAAGTCACCCGTTTGGATGCCACTGCCTGGCCCGTTCGGTCTACCGCGTGAACGCTGAGGTGCCGTAGGCCCCTATCGAAGAGCGAGGTCAACATGACAGTACCTGCGATACGCGGCTCACTGCTCCGAAGCAGAGCGCTGCGCGTGGCGATGGCAGGGTGCGCGGTCGCTGCCCTGTCCGCGCTGACCACGGCCCCGGTAGCAGCGAACGGCAGTGCGAACGCCGCCAAGCCGACCGTCGTCCTGGTCCACGGCGCCTTCGCGGACAGCTCCAGCTGGAACGGGGTGATCGAGCGGCTGCAGCGCCGCGGTTACACCGTGATGGCCCCGGCCAACCCGCTGCGCGGCCTGTACAGCGATTCCGCATACATCGCCTCCGTCCTGAAGACGATCAAAGGCCCGATCGTACTGGCCGGTCACTCCTACGGCGGTGCCGTCATCAGTACTGCCGCAGCGGGAAACCCCCAGGTCAAATCCCTGATCTACATCAACGCGCAGATGCCCGACGTCGGTGAGAGCGGTATGTCGCTGTCCGCCCGCTTCCCCAGCGCCCTGGGCACCGCCACGAACTCCGTGCCGTATCGGACGGCCGTCGGCGGCGGCACCGACCTGTACCTCAAACGGGACAAGGTCCACCCGGTCTTCGCCAACTGTCTGCCGGAGAGCCAGGCGAACCTGTTGGGTGTCACCCAGCGCCCGGCGGCCACGACCGCGTTCTCCGAGAAGGCCAAGGTGGCGGCCTGGAAGGAGATTCCGTCCTGGGCCCTGGTGGGACGGCAGGACATGACCATCAGCCCCCAGCAGGAGCGCTTCGAGGCCAAACGGGCCCACTCCCACACGCAGGAGATCGACTCCTGCCACGTGTCCCTCATCGCCCGCCCTGACGCCGTGGCCGGCCTGATCCTCCAGGGTGCCACCGCGGCTGCGGCCGGCTCCTGACACCGATGCAGCCGCCGAGCAGCTCGCCGCCGACGAGCTGCTCGCCCGGCTCTCCCCGCTCCAGTACGACCACATCAGCTTCATCCTCGACCTTGACGAGCAGCGCGCGACCGATCACACCAGCCGCGCGGCGGCCGCGGCCCGAGATCCACAAGCTGTACCGGGTCGTGCAGCAGTTGGCCATGGATCGCCCGGAGCGATGGCCGCCGTGCTGACCGGCCGCCGAGAGATGCAGGCCCGCCACCTCAACCTGGTGGGCACCGCCTAGATCGGCATGGCCGAGGGCCGGGCACCCACATCAGCGGGATGCCCTCGTCCATCAGCAGCATCTCCAGTTGCTGCAGCCTGGGCACAGCCATTCACCCCTCCGACCTGGGCACTCGCACGCACATGCGCCGTCTCAACGCCCCGGCCGCATCCAGCTCCAGCGGCCGCGCCACCAGCACCGGCCTGGACACCCCCAACCCCGCCGAGACCTCACCCCAGGCACCCGGCTCCCCCACCCCATACCCCTCAGCCGCGCAAAGCTGACACCGACCACCGTGCCTCCGCCCAGCCACCGAAGGATCAGAAGTGCCGTTCCCAAGACAGCGGCACGGAGCGGGGTGCACCGCCCCATGACAGCGACATCCCCCGCACGGACCACCACACGTCAGTGACCGCGCTCTTCCTCAACGCCCGACCAGCGAGAACATCCCGGTCTGACATGCCGTCACTGACACCCACCCACTGACACCAAACCGACACATCACAGCTGAACTCGGTCACGCCGAGTGTGGTGGAGCAGTTTTTGGACGGCTTGAAGTGAACGGGTGTGCGTCGGCGGGGAGCTGCTTGACGCGGTGGGCCAGTAGGTGCAGGGCCTGGTGCACCGCGCGTCGCCTGCGCGTTTGGAGCGGCGCTCAGAGCGCCTTGGCGGGTGGGGCCGCGTCTTCCCCCCGGCCTCACGTCCCCCGGGACGTCAACTCCCTTCACGCGTACTTGAGCGGGCGTTGCAGTCGCCGTCGGGAGTTGCGCAGGTAGGCGCGCCAGAAGGCGAGATGATCCGTTCCAGCAGGTCAGCGGGACGTCCCAGTTCCTCCCGGAACTCATTGGGACAGCATCATTGCACCCCGCGCCGGAAACGCTCCGAGTGCGGATGGTCACGCTCCGGCAGGGCGATCCGGTGCAACCCGTAACTCAACGCGTAGGAGATTCCCATGATTCGACGCACCGTCCAGCGCGCCCTGGGGGCTGCTGCGGCAACGCTCGTCCTGTTCCCCGCCGTGGCCGTGGCGGCCGACGGGCTTCCTGCGGCCCCCGGCCAGTCCGCGCCATCCCTGCCGGTCTCGGCGCCCGCCCGGCATTCCCTGCCGTCACAGTCTTCGACCTCCTGCCATCGACACACGGCGAACCCGAACAGGCCCTCATGCAGCACCGCGCACGTCAAGGGCCGCCTGGTGACCAACCGGCTGCCGCTCAATATTCGCTCAGGTCCGAGCACCAGCTACCGGGTCATCGGCAGGGCGCGTCACGGCAGCACTGTGACTCTCGCCTGCAAGAAGCGCGGGATCAACGTCCTGGGCAACAACCGCTGGTACAAGCTCGCCGACCGCAAGGGCTACGTCTCCGCCCACTACGTCCGCAACCACGGCACCGTTCCCTGGTGCTGAGCAGGGAGTACCGGCCCGTGGCCCACCCCGCGGGGTGGGCCACGGGCCACGAACCAGGAGAATCCCCATGTCTCTATCCCCTCGAGGCAATCCGAGTCGCAGGACTCTGCTCGGACTCGGCGCCGGCGCCGTCCTGACAGTCGCGATCCCGGCCCCGTCGGCCTCGGCGCAACAGGGTGAGAGATCGGCCGGTCCGTCCTCGTCGGAGCAGACCTCACTGGCCGCAGCCGGCAAACCCTGGATCCGCAACGGCCGACTGCGCCACGCCACTGTGCTGCAATCCTTCGCATTCGACGAGCCGCAGGCGCGCATCTACGCGCTCCAGGTCATGCCGGGCGGCATCCGACTCCCGGGAGAGAAGCGCGCATACCGATACGCGGAGCGAGCGGTGCGTGGTGATCTCTGCCTCAACCGGCTCACGATGGCCGGTGCTCTCACCGGCTACATGTATCTCAAGGGATTCGGTCACGGCGTCGCACTCGGCGTCGAAGGCGCGCAGCGCGGCTCCGGCGAGCTGTGGACCGAGTGGGACGCCAATCCCGCCTCCGGCTACGGCCGCGGCATCTGCCGCTTCCGCTTCACGGACGGCCGCGTACTGACCCGCAACAGCGGAGCGCTCACCACCTACCGGCCCGTCCCCGGCTCGACAACCAACTATGTGGCCTTGGACCAGGCCAACCACAGACTGCTGCTGCGATACAAGCTGCGCGGCGTGCCACGTCTTGCGGTTCACGACTTCGACCGGTTCGCCGCCCGAGACTTCCGCCCCATCGCCGACATCCCTCAACCCGGCGCCCGCCTGGGCCTGCCCTTCCAGGGCATGGCCTTGCACGGCGACTACATCTACCACATGCTCGGCACCGCGTACGGCCCGGCGAATCCCCGTTCCTCCGCAGGCAACACCCGTCTGTTCCGTGTCGATTGGCGAACCGGTCGAGTCGTACAGTCGCTTGACCGTACCGCTCCCCAGCAATACCCGCGCGAGCCAGAGGGGTTGGCCGTACTCCGCGAAGACGGCCCTCTGCTGTGCTTGGGCTTCACTCAGTGGCGATCTGGAAACCGCGGCTTCACCATCTACCGCAAGGCGATCATCTGATGAAAATGTGAACCGCACGGAAATCACCCCATAGCCCGGTCTCGGATCCTACGAGTATTGGCAGTCGCTTTTCGGGGGTATGCATTTCGGCGTCCGGGATGAGTTGGTGGTCCCGAGCAGTGCGGAAGTCTCAAGACGACGACCTCCCGAACGCGGCAAGGAGGAAAAAGGATGGCTCGTTGGCAGTCTCTGCCCAACTCGCTCAGCCCCGATTCCCGTCTTCTGGCGGAGAATTTACGCGCTATCAAACAGCAGAATGGGTTGAGCCTGGCGGGATTGGCTGCACGCACGGCCTACAGCAAATCTGCCTGGCACCGCTACCTCAACGGTGATCAATTTCCGCCTCGTACGGCAATCGAGGCGCTCGGGCCGCTCGCAGGGGTGGACGTCCCCAGTCTCCTCGTCCTGTGGGAATCAGCGTTCCGGGCCGGCACTGAACTGAGGCCAACCGAGCCGCAGTCGTCCCCCGCGCCCCAGGCAAAGATCCCCGACGGCCGCAACCAGCGACTGAAGCAGGTCATCATCGTGCTGGCTGCCACAGCCGCCGCTCTGGTACCCGTGGCCTGTGTTGTGGAGATCCTCACTCCGTCGACCGGCCGTCCTGCGCAGGAGCCGCCGGCGTCGTGCCGAGGTGAGACCTGCCAGGGGCACTACGCCAACCACGCCGGCTGCGAACAGGACGCACGGACCGAGAGCACCGTCACCCACGCCGCCTTTGCCGTAAGGCTCCGCTACAGCGCCTCCTGTGCCGCGGTATGGGCAGAGGTGCGCACGCAGGCCGCCGGTACTCGCAAGGTATCGATCAAATCAGGACCGAACGAACTGCTCTCCACCTACTCCGGAAAAGCGAACACCGGCGGAAGCAGCCCCATGCTGGCCGCACAAAGCCCGCGCCCCGCGGAGGCGTGCGCGGCAGTGGCCGGCCAGATGGCGTGCGCCGGACTGTTGTGAGTGCGTGACAGAAAACGAGCGACGCCTCTTTGAGGACAGAAATGCGTCCTCACATCAGAACCTGACCGTCGAAATGAGTTCGGCCTGGCTCTGCACGCGTCGAGGAACAGCGTTTCCCGGTGGGTGAGGTACTGCGACAGCAGCACCCCGGTCGAGGCCGAGTAGGGCACCACCCGCTCCAGCCGGTTCTTCGTCGTCTCCACCCGTATCCGCAGCGTGCGGTGGGCCGGATCGACATCATCGGTCCGTAGCGAGCACAGTTCCTCGCGGCGCAGGGCGGCGTCGTAGGCCAGGGCCAGCATCACACGGTTGCGCACCGGCTCGCTGCGGGCCACCTCCAAGATCCGCAGCCATCGCTGTTCGCTGGGGATCCATGGCAGCTTGGTCAGCCGTGGCACCAAGCCTCGCTGCTGGACGCCCGCCCGGCGTCCAGGCGTGTAGCGGCCCCGGCCCACTGGGTTCGACTCGCGCAACCCCTCCTCCATGAGGAAGTCGTAGAACAGGCGGACCGGCACCAGGCGCTGCTGGATCGTGGCGTTCGCCAGCCCCGACCCCGAGTCGATCGCCACCACATTCGCACCCCGACGGTGCGGCCGTGACGTCAACTCACGGACGTAGACGGCGATGTGGGCGCGGCTCGCGGTGACCGGGTCGGCGTCGTCCCGCTCGCACACAGGTACTCGGTCGGGCCGCGGGCGTACGCGTCGATCGTCCTCGGCGCCCGCCCCAGGTCGGCCCAGACCTGCAGCCGCACCGCCGCCTGCTCGTGCCGGCCCAGCACCGGCCACTTCTCCATCAGCAACGTCGTGCCACTCAAGCCGTCCCCCAAGTCCAGTGCATGCCACGGGTTCCTTCTCGCGGCCTCTTCACGTTCTCCAGCCGAGTATCAGACCGGCTGTCGCAGCCAGGAGCCGAGAGCCGCATAAGCGCCGCCAGCCGGGGTCCGTGTTCGGGATTGATCCTGGTCAGGAGCGGATTCGCGCCGGCACCAACCGGTGCGGGACCCGTCGCATAGGTCGGATACGGCTGGGATGCCGCGCCGAATGGGATGAGTGGCCCATCCACATCGAGAAACAACAGGGAACGCTGCACAGAGCCAGTCACGGGAACACGATAGGGACAGATCCCCACCGGGGACCTCCGCGATGACCAAGGCCCTGCAACCGGCCGTCAGCCCGCTTCCTGATGGGCCCCGCCCGTCGTGCCCCAGCCCACGACGGAGTCAGCCAGATCACGGTGTGGGTTACCCACAGGCCGGAACGTGATCGGCGGTTCCTCCGTACGCTGCTGCCCGAGTCGATCACACGGGGGGGTGCGCAAGATGCGGTACGGCCTGATGGTGGAGGAGCTCGCGGTCGAGGTCATGGCGCAGCTGCCGGACGACCGGGCGCGGCAGGAGGTATTGGCACTTGTGGAGGTCGCGCGGGTGGATCCGCGGGCCTGGGCCGATGTGCGCGAGCACATCTGCCTGATCGCCCGGACCTCCCCCGCCGACTGGAAGATCACCGCGTTCTCCACCTGGAGCCCGAGCAAGCTCGCCGACCACCTCATCGAGCAGGATGGGTAGGGAGATGGACCGACGCATCGTCGCCCATGGCGGCCACCCCAAGGTCCCGGCGCATCACGGTCCTCAGTGCCCGCAGCAGGTCCCAGACCTCCGCCTGGGCCCGGAACGCAGTGGCCATCGTCTCCCCAGGTTCGGGCTCTTCTCGCTCAAGGCGTTTGACCTGGCCGTAGACCCTACTCAGGGCTTTGTTGACCTCACTCGCGGGTACGAGCACGTCGTCAGCGACGATCATCTGCGCTTGGGAGTACGTGTCCCGATGGGCTCTTTTGGCCTCGTCAAGTTCCGCCCGGTCGGTCTCCTCAACCCCACGCTCCTGCATGACATGCAGAAACCGGTTGAGCGCCGTGGTGAACCGACGTGCATCCCGATTGAGCTCCACATAGCAGGTACGTCGGAGAAGTAGATTCTCGCGGACCTCCTCATGGTCCCGAACCAGCTCTATCTCACGACGTTTTGCCCGTGCGGAGGCACGTTGAGTAAGGAACGATCCCCCCAGTGTTCCAGCCACACCTGCCACCGCGATGATCACAGAGCCGAGATCCACAGCACCCCCTTGAAACTGCCTGCAGTCCATCACCACTGGCGGCTGACCGGCTGTCAAGTGCCCGGATCACTGGCCACCAGGGCTTCGTGCCCTTCTCGTGGTGGGCGGGACGGCTGTGAGCCTCGCCGGCGACGAGGACGCGGCTCACGTTGCGGCACGTGGCCAGGCGACGGTTCCTCGATCACAGGGCGCTCGCGCTGATCACTCTATGACGGAAAACACGATCACGCGAAGACCGTCTACACGTCCGCCTGTCCCGCAACTGGGGTGTCAGGCGTGCGATGAGGGCTCCTGGTGATGCCGGCGGCGTTCGGTGAGTCGCCAATATGCTCGGCTTCGTGACTACCGATGCTCTTGTTCCTCCCGACGTCGTTCGTTACGTCGCCGAGGTCTCGGCCGTCCTCGCCGGTGTGCGCCCGGACCTGGTTGGCGTCTACGTGCATGGCTCAGCTGTGCTGGGGGGATTCCGTGCTGCACGCAGTGACGTGGATGTGCTGGCCGTCGTCGCCGAGCCCGGCACCGAAACCGACCAGCAGGCCATGGGCGAGGCGGTGGCGGGGACCGCGGCGCGGTGCCCCGGAATGGGACTGGAGATGAGCATCATCACCGCGGCGACCGCGGCCAGCCTCGGTTCCTGCCCGTTCGAGGTCCACATTCGCACCGGTGCGACCGGGGCCGCGATCATCCCTGGCGTCGACCATGCCGGTGACGCCGACCTTGTCTTGCACTGCGCCGTGTGCCGAGAGCATGCGCTCGCCGTCCACGGACCACCGGCCGCCGAGGTGTTCGGACCGGTTCCCGCCGACCGCGTCGGCGCGGCGATGGTCAACGAACTGCGGTGGGCGATGGGCCACGCGAACGCAACGTATGCGGTCCTCAACGCCTGCCGTGCGCTGCGATTCACTGATGACGGGCGGCTGTGTTCCAAGCTCGACGGCGGCCGTTGGTACCTGGCCCGCCACGGGGACAACGCAGTCGTCGCCGCGGCCATCGCCCACCAACGTGACGGACGTACAGGACCAACAACGTCCGACGCCGCCACATTCGTGGCAGCAGCATGTGACCGATTGGGGTAACCCGGACTCGCACTGGATTCCGGGTAGCCGTGGGTGACCCCACCCGGTGCGTGATCTCGGCTGCGACTGGTGTGATCACGGCGTCGAAGCCGTCCTGGACAGGCCACTTCACAGGGCTGAGCCCGCGCTGCTTCGGCAAGTTGGTGGCCGCGGTACGCCGCGAGATCGCAGACGAGATGCGGCGCGGACGGCCGTGGAGCCTGCCACTTGCGGACCGCCTGCTACCCGAACGCCCGGATCGCCGACTGCCGCCAGCCGTCGCGCAGCTCTGACAGCGACCGCGCCACCTTGCGCTTCGACGGGCGCGATTGGTCGGCGGCCCGCTGGTCCAGCGCGTAGGCGGCCCGCTCCCCCGGCGGGTGCCCCTGCCTCTCTTCATAGTCGGCCACGAGGGCGGGCCTCACGTCCGCGATCTGCTGGCGGCGGGTGGACTGCCAACCGATCAGCCGTCGATCGATGCCCGCGATCTCCATGACCGGCCCCTTGCCGGGCGTCACCTCGCGCGGCTCCCACGCCCACCCGAGCCGAACGGAGACCTCCTCCATGAAGTAGAGGGTGTGAAGGGTGCCAGCCGCCACAATGTTGTCAAGAACGTCGTCGGCGGACACGTTCCCCCGTGTAGGTTCTCGTTTCTGATGTCCCGTGGCACGGCGTTGACGTGCATTGATGCGGCTGTCCCCCTCGGTGTCCTCCCGGTCTCCGTCTCACTTCCGTGTCTTTTGCGCACCGCCCGACGACAGTTGGGACAGGCCTCGGCCGCTCCTCCGGTACCGTCCAGACCGCATCTGGCCAGAGGCACGTCTCTGGGCCGGGGCCGTCCAACCCGCCCGAAGACCGGTCCGTCAACCAGTTCCCCAACATTGGTTCCACCTGTAGGGGAAACCCCCTCGCCGAGAGGGGGGTCTGCCCCAATGCACCACGCGTGCCGGGAACGGCAGAGTCCAGCCATGACCTTCACTCGAATTCGTGGACGCCTCTCCGCCTCCACTGCACTCGCCCTGACGTGTGCGGTGGCCGTCCTGGCAGGGGCAGGGTGTGCCGACAATGAGAGCTCCTCCTTACCTGCCGCCCTGGCCGCTCACCAGCAGCCTACGGAGCGCGGCTCGGTGATCTCCGCGACCCCTGTGGTGGACATGGACGCCAAGGAGGTCACGGCCCGCCTGGAGAAGACCGGTATCCAGGCGGCACAGGTCCGCTACGGCGTGCGGGCCCACCGAGTCGTGTACCGCACGGTCGATATGAGGGGCAGGCCCACCACGGCCAGCGAGCTGGTCGCGATGCCCAAGAGCGGCGAACCCGGCCTTCGGGTCGTGTCCTGGCTGCACGGCACCGAGGTGTACCGGGGAGAAGTGGCCTCGGTGAACGACGAGTCCACAGACCGGGCCACGGCGTTGCTGTTCGCCTCGACCGGCCTCGCGGTGTCCGCCCCGGACTACCTCGGCCTCGGTGAGGGCCCCGGATCTCACCCGTACGGGGACCCTGAGGCGACCGTCACGGCCTCGGTCGATGCGCTCCGGGCGGCTCGTACGTTCGCTCAGCGCAACGGCCGCTCCCTCGACCGGCGAGTACTCATCAGCGGGTTCTCCCAGGGCGGACCCGCCACGATGATGGTCGGACGGGCCCTGCAGCAGGGCACAGACCGGTACTTCCGCCTGGGTGCCCTCGCCCCGATCGCCGGCCCGTTCGATCTGAGCGGTTTCGAGGCCGCCGCAGCAGACGACAAAATCGTCCGGTCATCGCTTTACCTCGCCTATTTCGCGACCGCGTGGAACCGGATGTACGGCCTGTACGACACGCCGGGCCAGGCATTCCGCGCCCCGTTCGACAAGACGGTGGAAACGCTGTTCGACGGCGACCACAAGGCGTCGGAGATCGCGGTCGCACTCCCGATGACGTCGAAGGAACTGTTCACCGACGAGTTCCTGCAGAGGGTGCGCAACCCCACGGGAAAACTGCGCCAGAGGCTCCAGGCACTGGACACCACCTGTGACTGGCGGCCGGAAGTCCCGGTGCACCTCTTCCACGCCAAGGGCGACAAGGACGTCTCCTTCACGAACTCCCAGTACTGCCAGCGCCGGTTGACCGCCAACGGGGCCGATCAAGAGCTCAGCGACGTCGGGGACTTCGACCACGGCACGACGGTCCTGAAAGCTGTGCCACAGGTGGTACACGAGTTCAACACCGCCCGCTGAACCAGATCGGCGGTGGGTGACGTTCGCCCGAACTGCATACGACGGGCGAACGATCAGTGTCCCGTCTCATTAGATCTTGCGGAGGTGGGCTTGCTGACCTCCGGAGGGGAAGGCACTGCGTCTCGGAACGATCCAGCCTCGAGCCTCCATCGCCAGCAGAGCACGATCTGCCAGGAAGACGACGCCCAGCGCAACAACTCCTCCTGCGACCAGCAACACGGTGTCCATGGGTCAGCGACCGGACCTCAGGCGATCGACTCAGCGGCCAAGGCCCGAGGTGAGCGGCGGGGGCGCGGCTCAAGTGGTTGACGGTCCTCTGCGCTGGCCTGGCTTGCTTCCCCGGGGCTGGGCCCCCAGTGATCGTCAGGCGACAGGATCGGAGCCTTGCGTTGTGCTTGGGCTCGGATCTCAGTGTGCGCGTCAGGCCCGGCGGGATGTGTTGGGGAGCGATGCCGAGGCGTTGTGCCGCCTCGGTCGCACCCAGCACGACCGTGCTTGACGTGAGAGAGGTCGGGATCGGTGTGAGACTGGGCGCGGAAGGGGTGATCCCCGTGTCGGACCCATCGCACGCGTCCGCCGGTCCCGACGCCGCCGTTGACGAGAGTCAGCTGGAAGAACTGATCATCGAGGCGCAAACAGCCCTGCCGTTCGAACTGTCCGCCCTGGCGAACCGGTGCGCTTCGACCCTCGGCCTGGACACCGTGCTGATCTACCTCGTGGACCTGCAACAACGGCTGCTCATCCCACTCGACGAGGCCTTGGAGCCGCTGCCGGTGGCCGGCTCGTTGGCCGGCTGGGCGTACCGCACCATCTCCCCGCGAGTGGCCGACGCCGACGACGGCGTGATCGTCTGGATGCCTCTGGTCGACGGTGCGGAGCGGCTGGGCGTGCTGGCCGTGCGGGCCGTCTCGCTCGACGAGGTGCGTATGCGTCGCAGCCGGATGCTGGCCCATCTGTTCGCCATGCTGATCACCTCCAAGCGCACCTACAGCGACTGGCTCGCCGCCCGCATCCGCACCGCGCCCATGCGGTTGCCCGCCGAGATGCTGCGGGCCTTCCTGCCACCCCACACCGTCGGCAGCAGCAGGTGCGTCTCGACCGCGGTCCTGGAACCGGCGTACGACATCGCTGGCGACGCCTTCGACCACTCAGTGGTCAAGAACGTGCTGCACACCATGATCCTCGACTCCATGGGTCACGATCTGGCCTCCGGCCTGACGACGTCGGTCGCCATGGCGGCGGCGCGGAACACCCGCCGCGGCGGTGGCGACCTGGCCGACGTCGTCGGCTCCGTCGACCAGGCGCTCGCCCGGTGGCTGCCCGACCATTTCTGCACAGGCGTGCTGTGTCGGCTCAACGCGGAGACCGGGGTGCTGCACTGGGTCAACTGCGGTCACCCTCCGCCACTGCTGATCCGCGCCGAGCGAGTGCTCGACGGGGCGCTGGACAGCCACCCGCAGCCCCCGATCGGCCTGGCCGGCCAACTCGCCCCGGCAGCCCGGCAGGTCCACGAGACGACGCTAAAACCGGGCGATCACGTCCTGCTTTACACCGACGGCGTCGTGGAGGCACGCGACGCGGACGGTCTGGAGTTCGGCCTCGACCGGTTCACTGACTTCATCATCCGCTCCTCCGCCACCGGCCAGCGCCCCGCCGAGGTGCTGCGGCTGCTCATCCACGCCATCCTCGACCACCAGCGCAACCAACTGCGGGACGACGCAACCATCCTGCTCTTCGATTGGCACCCGCAGCACCAGTGACGCGGCATTGAGGCGAGCCTGCTGTGAATGAGATCTCGCTCCGGCTGGAGGAGTTGGTGTTCCCGACGATCGCGGACGTCGCGGTGCTGTCGGTCGAGTGGACATCGCGATGGTGCGTGTTGATGTGCGGTGCACCGCCGTCGGCGCCTCGTGTCCGGGGTGTGGAGCGTGGTCCGACCGGATTCACGGCTCCTACCTGCGGTTTCCCGCAGCCCACCCCGTGCCGCTCTGCCCCCCGCCGGGCGCAACGGCGGCGGGCTGGGCGGCGGCAGGTCCGGGCCGGTCGTAGCACGCAAGCTCCTGGGCACTCCTCCGGGCGTTCCGCGGGCCGTTTCCGACCGCCGACCGGGTGTGCCTCGCGGCGCGTCGGTTGGTTCCGTGCGCCCCGTGCGGTGATCATCCGCTGGAGGTGCACACGGTGCGGGAGGAGGCCACGGATGGGGGGCAGACCGTCGAGGGGCAGCGGGAGTCGCCGTCGTCCGCGACCCGCTTACCGCGCACTGGCTGTGGCCATGGCCCTCTGCGCCCTGTCGGGCTCCGGCTGCTCCTCCGAGCCGACCCCGCCCTCCGGCCCCGGTGCGGCGGCCACGTCGCAGAAGGACCCGTCCCGGTGCCGTCGCACCCTGGTGGGTGTGGCGCACCCCGACGACGATCTGTTCTTCATAAATCCGGAGATCATGCGGACCATCCGGGACAGATGCCCGCTCCACACCGTCTATCTGACCGCGGGAGACGATGCCATCGCGGACCGTGTCAAGGCGCTGGAGTACGTGGACCGCAGGGAGTACGGGGTGCGGGCGGCCTATGCGCACATGGCGGAGGCCGCCGACGACTGGGACCAGTCCGATGTGCAGGCCGGCGACGTCCGGGTCCGGTCGTTCCTGCTCGACGGCCGAGCCCACGGCGCTGACGTCCGGCTGACCTTCCTCGATCTCCACGACGGGCTTCCGCAGGGTCAGGACGCGAACAGCGTGCTGAGACTCTTCGACGGAAACAGGCAGAGCGTCTACGGGTTCCTGGGCGGCGTGAGCTACAGCGAGGAACGGCTGCTGGCGACCCTCACCTCACTGGTCAGGAGCAGCCGTGCGGAACGTGTCCTGACCATGGACCACGACAACGCGTCGTTCGCGTTCGGTCTCGGCGGTGGTGTCGACCACAGCGACCACAGCATCGGAGCTCGGTACTTCAGGAGGGTCGGTTACGCCCTCGGCGTTCCCGTCACGTCGTACCTCGCGTACACGATGTCGGCGAGGAAGGCGAACCTCACTCCCGGGCAGGCAACGGAGAAGGAGCAGGTGGCGCGTTGGTACATCGCCAATCGCGAGTGCCGGGCCACGGGCTGGTGCGCGAAGGTACCGCCCTATCGCGGATCGCTGAAAGAAGACTGGAAACTGTGGATCCATCGACAGTACGAACAGGTCCATCGCTCTCCACGGCCCGGCGAGGTCCTCGGGGACATCGGCCGGACCACGTACTTCACCGGTCCGGATCCGGCCCAGTGCCTCGACGCGGCAGGCGGTTCACCGGGAGCCCGGCCCCGCACGGTCCGCATCCACTCGTGTGACGGTTCCGCCCGGCAACGATGGGGAATGAGGCAGGACGGCACGATCGGGCTCCGGAACGAGCCGGACTCCTGTCTCACGGCCATCGGCCCGGGGGTCGACCTCGAATCCTGCCACGGCGGAAGCACGAACCAGCGATGGACCCGCGTGCCATGGAAGAGCCCGACGTGGAAGCGCACGGCATGGCGGATCGAGGACAGCGGCAACCGCTGCCTGTACCAGGACGACCGTGAGCTCCCCGCCCGTTGGAACGATAGGGACCACCCCAGCCCCCGGCTGACCCTCTCCGACTGCAACGCGCCGCCCCGGCCCGAACAGTACTGGCAGTGGGGCGGGTGAAGCCTCCGTGCGTGATGGGTGTGAAGCCGTATCGGGGCTGAACGTCCGGGACGTCCCAGGTCGCACCGCTCTCACGGCCCGCCATGCCAGCCGGGCCCGCACATCCCCGACCGGCCAGGTCGAGGACGTCATGAACTGCTGCAGCTGCTGGTGGTCCACTCCCAGCCGCCCGGCCATCGGCTGCATCGACTTCCGCCGCCCGTCCAGCAGCAAGCCCCGCAGATACAGCCCGCCCTTGGCCCGCTGATCCCGTCGCACCAAAGGCGCGAACACCTCGGAGACGAACTCCTCCAACCGGCCCCGACACTCAGCGAGTTCCCCAGCCCTCATACGACCAGCGAACTACCAGATACCCACCGTGACAAGACCAGCTAACAAAGCACTACTAGCCGCCGGTGGCCCCTCACGGGTTCGTGAGGGGCCACCGGCGTTTTTTACTGGTCAGGTCGCGCATGTGTGGGGCGGTGATCAGGACGGCTCGCCGTATCCGTTCTGGTGGGCCCAGGCGACGGCTTCGGCCCGGGTGCGGGTGCCGATCTTCGCGAACAGGTGGTTCACGTGGGTCTTGACGGTCGACTCGCCGATCAGCAGGCGGCGTCCGATCGCGCCGTTCGACAGTCCTTGCGCCATCAGCCGCAGGACGTCCGCTTCCCTCGCGGTCCCGCGGGCCCCGGCCCTGAGGGCGTCGAGGATGAGGGGTTCCTCGGCGTAGGTGGTGAGGACGACCACGGCCGTGTCCGGGTGCTCCGTGGTGATGCGTCTGGTGGCGGCGATCCCGTCGGTGCCAGGCATG
The DNA here is from genome assembly GCF_055635345.1 of Streptomyces sp. NPDC111516. Taxonomy (NCBI): domain Bacteria; kingdom Bacillati; phylum Actinomycetota; class Actinomycetes; order Kitasatosporales; family Streptomycetaceae; genus Streptomyces; species Streptomyces sp. NPDC111516. Next base: position 72,388 of record NZ_JBVKBV010000026.1, read on the forward strand.
TTGAGGTCCATCAGGATCGCGTCGGGCCGTAGGGCGGCGACCCGTTCCAGAGCCTGCTGCCCGTCGGCGGCGCCGCCGACGACCTCGATGCCCGGCATCAGGTCGAGCAGCGTCATCAGACCCTCGCGGACGACCTCCTGATCGTCCGCGACCACGATGCGCAGATTCACGCGCCCACCTCCGCTTGAACGGTCCAGCCCTGAGATCCGGGGCCGGCGGAAAGGGTTCCCCCCCACCAGGCGCAGCCGCTCGCGCATGCCGGCCAGCCCGTAGCCGCCGGACCCGTGTGGATCTGCAGTCGGTTCGGCGCGGGCGGGCAGATCGGAGCGGACGGTCAGCCTCACTCGGGTGTCCTCGTAGGCCAGGGTGAGGTGGACCTCCCGGCCGGGTGCGTGCTTCGCGGCGTTGCCCAGGGCCTCCTGCGCGACGCGCAGCAGGCACAGTGACACGTCCTGGGGCAGCGGGCGCACCGTGCCGGTGACCTCGGCGTGCACCGCGCCGGTGTGGCGTTCCCGGAAACCGTCGGCCAGGGCGCGCACGGCCTCCGGCAGCGGCGGGGTGTCCGCCCGCAGTGCCGTGATCGCGCGGCGCGTCTCGGTGAGCCCTTCCACGGCGATGCGGCGGGCCCTGCGCACCATCTCGGCGGCCTGCCGTGTCTTCGGGGGATCGACCTCCAGAAGCGCGTCCACCGTCTCCAGCTGCACCGAGAGCGCGCCGAGGGAGTGCGCGAGGACGTCGTGGATCTCTCTGGCGATGCGGGCGCGTTCGTCCAGGGCAGCGGCTTTCTGCCGCTCCGCCTGCATCTGCCGGTTCTGATCGAGCAGGAGCTGCGCCTGTCGGTGCTGGATGCGCGCGCTGCGGAGTGTCAGGCCGATCAGGTAGATGGTGATCAGCGTCACCGTCCAGATGGTCACTCTCCACCAGTCGGCCTCTGTCGCTGCGGCCAGCAGCTTCCCGCACGCCACCGTCAGCACCCCGGTGGCGAGCAGGCCCGCGCTGGCGAGGACGGACACATCGGCGGCCGTGGCCGTGATCGCCGCAAACAGCAGCGGTGCGGCTGCTGCCGCGAGCGGCGGCGCCCAGGTCACCACGAGGCCCTCCGCCGTCACGGTCACCCCGAGCAGCAGGAACCACCACACCGGCCGGGACGCAACATCAGGGCGCAGGGCGGCGCGGCCGGCGGCCAAGCACCAGAGCGCGTACGCGACCCACCCCGCGAGTGCCACTCCGCCGGCGACGGGCGGCTCCACCGTGCCCGCCAGCCAGGCCCGCACTCCAGCCGCTGCCGACGCGCCAGCAGCACCAGGCCGAGCATCGAAGCCCTGACCGTCACCGAACGCCCGCCCTGCCCGGCCGCTTGCAGGGCGGCCCGGCGCGGCCAGCCGCCGGGAAAGAACGTGGTCAGGCGCATACGGCCACCATGCCACGACTCCGATCGCCGCTCCGGCAGCCCGGGGCCGTTCCCCGGCGAAGGGGGGTGGACAGGGGTGGAGGAGGGTGGAGGCCGCGGCTCTCCACCCTCCTCCGTCACCGAGCCGATGTGCGCGCACTCCGGATTCCGGAAGCTCGAAGAGTCACCCCGTTCACCATCGGAGGCACCTTTTATGAGCCTGTCCAACGCCCTCGTCGTCAATGCCGTCGTCCTCGCCGCCGTCCTCTTCTCCGACCTGGGCCACCGCGCGTTCGACAGCAAGAGCATCAGGCGGTCCCTCATCATCTGTGCCGCCGTCGTCGCGCTCTTCGTCAGGGACTTCTACACCAGCGGGACCGGGCTGGTAGTGCAGATCGTCGGCGCGGCCGCCGGAGTCCTGATCGGTCTGCTCGCGGTCAGCCTGATGAAGGTGACCAAGCACCCCGACAACACCGTCCACACCACCGCCGGAGCCGGCTACGCCTCGGTCTGGATCTCCATGGCCGTCATCCGCTCCCTGGCCTCCATCGGCCTCACCTACTGGTTCGGCACGGCCGTGGGCACCTGGCTCGTCAAGCAGGGCGCGGCCCTCGCCGACGTGCAGGGGATCATCACCAACTTCTTCGTCTTCATGGCCGTCACCGCGGTGATCACCCGCTCCCTCGCCGTCCGCGCCCGCGCCGCCGCCCTCACCGCCCCCGCCCCGGCAGCCCTCGGCTGATCGTCCGTCGGCAGCGTGGCAGTGCCAGGACCAGGGAGACCTGCAGAGGCGCAGGGCCGCTGGCGGCTCTGCTGAACCGGGCCCCCAGGTCGAAGTCGGCCGCCGGCCGCTGTCGGTCTATGACGAGCTGACCGGCACCCGCCCCTTCACCACCCACTCGAGTACGAAGGAATCGTTTTGAGCGATCTCGTCTCCACCCGCGTCCGCAGCACGGCCGCCCAGCTGGGCCTGCACCACCTGGCCGAGGCCCTGACCCAGTACGCACAGCGGGCTGACGAGGCCAAGAAGACTTCATCGACCTGGGCCTGTCCGAGGAACTCGCCGTCCGCAGCGCCGGAGTCGACGCCGCACCGAAGCGATCCCCCGCAGCCAGAACGGGAGTTGACCGGCATACTCGGCAACCCCGACAACCTCCGCCAGACCGCCACCCGCAAGAACGCCGCCGCCCGGACACGCGCCGAGAAGGGCCTGCGGGAGATGATCCACCGCGGACAGCCCATCCCCTTCCGCGGCCTCGCCCAGACCGCCGACGACTCGCCCAGTAGCGTTCTCACAGCCCAGCTCGCCGAACTCAAGCGGCGGCGCCGCGACGAGGTCCAAGCCCTGCGGCAGGCCGTCGAAGCCGCCCGGAGCGAGAACCTCGAACTACGACGCCGCCTCGGCCCCCGGCACACCACCCATCCCGAGACGTCCTGACGGCGATCTTCTGCGGCGGATCCGGCCTCATCAGGGCGCCGCGGCCTCAGTGCTCCAGGCCCGCCCGATCTCGGTGGCCGGAAATGGCGTCCGCTTGCTCTCGGTGAGCAGACGGCGGGCGAATTCGCCCATGACCGCGGCGGCTCGGGCATGCCGGTCGACGATCGTGGTGATCTCGCGCGGGACGCCATCGGGCCGGTGGCCGGCGATCCACTCGCGCAGGAACGCCTCGTGTTCCATACCGCCGCACAGCCCATCGGGCAGGTGGTGGCGGAGCAGATGGCTCATGGTGTGGCAGCGGTCATACGCGAGATGGTCGGAGAGGAACTCCGCCTCGGCCGCTGACAGTTCGAAGCCCGAGCTCAGGGCGAGTCCGAAATCCGCGAAGTACAGCAGTCGACCATCGGTCAGGACATTGGCGAAGTGGGCGTCGAAGTGGACGAGTCCGTGCGAGCTCATGAAGGCGGTCCCTCGCGCCAGGGCCTCCTCCACCCACAGGTACGGCGAGTCCTCCCCGCCCTCCGGCGCGGCGTTCCGGTAGTCGTGCAGCCAGTCGCCGAGTGTCTGCGGGACGTGTTCCAAGAAGAGCACCAGGCTGGATGACGAGCGGCCGATGGCCTCCAGGCGCTCGCGCACGGCCGATGAGCCCTCCCAGTGCGCGACGGCCCCGTCGATGCCCCCGAACTCGTCGGCGAACCCTTCGGGAGGGGTGTCGGGCAGGATGCGCGAGTGATACATCAGCGGAAAGCCCTCGTACTTGTTCCCGAGGACCCAGTTGGTGGTCATGACGTGCACCGCCAGCTCTCGCCAGGCCCCGAACCCGGCTGAGCCCACCCCGTACTGGTAGAACATCGGCAGTCCGAAGAGGTTCGCCGTCGACCGCGCGTTCTCCGGCCGCAACTCGGTGTCCGTCAGGGGGACCCGCTTGACGAACACCCGCGCGCCGTCGATGTCCAGTTCCGCCGACCTGCCGCCGATGCCGGACCCGAGCGGGGCGGCAGCGGCCACGACCTCACCGAGCCGGCGGTCGCTCAGCAGAGACAGACGCGTGGCCACATTCCCATACGCGGCGAGCCGCGCGGCATACCGCGGGTCCGGGTGGTGCATCGACGACTCCTCGGTGCCCCGAACCAGGGCGTCGGTGATCTCGCGGACGTGCTCGACCCTATCCGCCAGGTCTGCCCAAGGAGCAGGTACACGAAGCCGTCCGGCGCGATAGCGCTGCCTCAGACCATGACGTGCCCCGCCGCGAGACCTCCTGACACCGATCTCTCACGGACACGACCGCAAACGTTCTACCTGCACGAACACCCGTCATCCGCCTGTCTGCCCCGGATGCACTGTGCAACACCCGGTACATCGACGCCGCTCTCGCCCAGCTACGCGCCGAAGGCCACGAGATCCGCGACGAGGACATCGCCCGGCTCTCCCCGCTCAAGCACCGCAACCTCAACGTACTCGGCCGCTACAGCTTCACCGTCTCCACCCCGGCCGGCGGCGGCCTGCGGCCTCTGCGCGACCCGGACGCCGCCGGACTCGACGATGACGAGGAGGAGTAGGGGGCATCAGCCGGCCAGCGGAACGAGAACGCCGCAGTTGGCCCGACCAGCCAGGTACGCGCTCGGTAGCCGGTGGTGCCGATCCGTAAGGTCCCGTACGGTCGGTTCGTGGTGATCAAATTGGGCGAGCCGCGCAGGCTCGGTGGCCCGGCCCCAGAGGCGCGGTTGCGCTTCGAGGCGGAGCAGCGGGAGACCGGGGGCGGGCCGGGACGCAGGTTGCTCGTGGTCGACGGGGAACCCGCCTTCGAACTCAGCTTCTGGTGCGGAACATGCCCGTTCCTGTTCCGCAGGTTGGAGACTGCCCGGCAGACGCTGTCGCTGGAGAGCGTGCAGGAGCAGCTCACCGGCGCGCTGGCCGATCCGGACGACGGCGGTGTGATCGATGCGTTCGGTGCGTTGCTGCCGGAGGGTGAGTACCTTCCGGTGCTGCTCCGCGTGGAGCCCCGCCTGGTCGTCCCCGGCCAGGAAGGCGACTACTTCAGCGGCGAGCAAGTGGCCACGTGGGGGCTCGACCAGTTCTGGGGCCTCCCGGAATACCCGCACACGCCGTACTACCGGACCTTCGAGACCACCGTCGACGCGTCCGCTCACCTCTATGAGTTCGTCGTGCCCATGGTTCCCCCGACGTGGAACGCGAGGGAGCGCGTCGCGGAATACGTCGAACTCATGGGCCGGGGAACGATTTCGACGGCTGTGGCGGTCTCGACGCTGGACGTGTGCGAACCCGCCCTCGACCTGTCGGCCGACCACTACCGGCACTGGGGCCTGACACACTTCCTCCTCGACGGCCACCACAAATTGGAGGCTGCGGCCACAGCTGGCCGCCCGGTGCAGCTCCTTTCGCTCCTGGCCCTGGGTGAGGGCCTGGCAGAATCTGAAGACTGTGCACTGCTGCCTGCCCTGCGCACTCAACTCCGCTCGGCCCGAACGACCGGCACCTGAATGGTCCGCGGGAACCGGCACGGTGCGGGCCTTCACCTCGTCGATATGGGTGTCCCGGTCGCCTTCTGGTCTGCTGGTGTCGACCAGGGACGACGGAAAGTGCCCGTCGCTGTCCATTTGATCGGCGCCGACGACGGCGGCCGTCCCTCCGCCGGGACCGCCGACGAGACGCACGTTCTGCAGGGAGAGCCGAGCTGGATCGCGTTGTTGGCCAGCTCGGCAACCTGGGCGTCGGCGTTGCCGGCGTCCGCGGCGGCATGAGCCGTGACATAGGCATAGCCCGCGGCCGGATCGCGTGCGGCCGTCGGCGTTGAGGTCCTCCTCGATGCCGGACAGCCGCAGCGTCTCGCCGGCCCCGATGAAGACCGACACGCCCTCCGGAATCAGCTCACCGACGCGGCCGCGCGCGGCGGCCGCGTCGTCCAGGATCTCGACGGCGAAGCCGTGCTCCCGCAGCGCTGCGGCCGCCTGCTCGAGCCGCGGCGCGGGCGCCGGCTCGGCGAAGTCCGCCGCGGTCGTCATCGTGGTCGGCGTGCTCATGCTTCCTCCTGCTCGTGCGGGGTCTGGCCGGTCGGCGCGGGCGCGGAACCGCCGAGCGGGGTGGTGTCGAGGTATCTGACCTCGTAGACCCGCTCGGCGAACCGCCAGCCCTCGGGGGTGCGCCGGTAGGTGTCGTGGTAGACGGCGAAGTTCTGTCCCTCGAGGCCGGTGCGGAGGCGGGCGAGCTCGTGCATGAAGGCCCGGCCGGTCGCGGTGTCGCCGTCGATCACCACCGCGCCCGGATGCGTGTTCTGCACGAAGAAGTCCCATTGGGCCTGCAGCCGCTCGCCGCCGGTGCGGATCTCCTCCCGGCCGGTCAGCTCGATCGGAACGTTGGGCATGCGCAGCACGCCGTCCTCGGTGAACAGCGCGGCCAGGCGGGCGCGGTCCCGCATCATCGCAGCGTCGGTGAACTCGGCGCGCAGCGCGTCGATCTCGACGCGGTCCGCGACAGCTTGAAAGTCGGTCATCGTTGTCCTCCTGCTGTGGATGGCGTACTCGTCTTCATCACTTCGACCATGCAGCCGCTCGGAATGTGACGTGGCGCGGCCGGCCGGGGCTCGACCTCACATTTCGGCGGCCTGTCCGGTCGAAGACGGTGGGTGATCGGATACGAGCGAGATGCGGGGACCGGGTGCGCGTGAGCGGCGAGGACGTGGTCATGGACGAGCGGCAGCGGCTGATCAACCTGGCGTACCGGTTGCTCGGCTCGCTCGCCGACGCCGAGGACGTGGTCCAGGAGACCTACGTCCGCTGGTACGCGTTGACCGATGCGCAACGGACGGACATCGAGGTCCCGGCCGCCTGGCTGACGACGGTGGCCAGCCGCGTCTGCCTGAACCTGCTCGGTTCGGCGCGGGCCAGGCGGGAGACGTACGTGGGCGAATGGGTCCCGGAGCCGCTGCCCGAGCCGGCCGAGTGGATCACCGGCGGAGCGGCCGACGGCGGCATGGACCCGGCCGACCGGGTCACCCTGGACGAGTCGGTCAGCATGGCCTTCCTCGTCGTGTTCGAGTCGATGACCCCGGCCGAGCGCGTCGCGTTCGTCCTGCGCGACGTCTTCCGCTACCCCTTCGCGGACGTCGGGCTCTGGGCGGTGCGCAACCCGGACAAACTCCGGCCGTGGACGACTCGCTGAGCCGAGCGCGCTGTGGCCCGCGTCCGCGTCCGGGGGGGCGGACACGTAGGGCGCGGTCCCCGGTCGGCAGGGACAGGCGGTGCGCGATGGTCTTGATACCGGCTTCCAGGCTCTGGATGTGCGCAAGCCGGCAGCGCCGTGCGAGTACCCACTGATCATGAGTGGCCTTCGTGACCGCGCCGGCCAGCCGCGAAGAGGAGACCGCTGTGAGCTCACGCTTCCGGGCTGCCCACGTGTCTGCGGAATGCTCCATGCCCTGCTCGCACCGCACCCGCAGGTCTCGCGCGGCCGGCGTGCCCATATGGTCACCCACCAGCCGCAGCATCTTCTCGTCCGCAGGCGACAGCCGCAGCCGGTCCCGTATCGCCACACCACAGGGGCCAAGGGCCACGAACGGTTCGGCGATTGCCTGCAGCTTCTTCTTGGAGTCAGCCATGCTCAGCCGCCTCCAACGGCTCGGTGTTCATCCGCCCGAGCCGGTCCCGGTGTTCCACCACCACGGTGGCCACCCCCGGATCCGCCGGCAGACGACGGGCCTTGACACGCGAGCCGTTCATGCCCGGGGCAACCTCGGACTCCCCCCGCACTACACGATGCCGACAACGCGCAGCCCACTGCGTCAACCGCGCCACCTGCCGCTCCAGATCCGCCTTCTGGTCATACGAAGAAACACGGGCATACAAGCCCAGACCATCAACGGTATCCGGAGCAGCGTTCGCCTCCATGTTGACCAGGATCGTGCGCGGCCCCACACGAGTAGCAGGCACCGGCAACGTCCCCTCACGAAACCAGCGATACGCCTTATGGGGACTGATCCCCTGCGCCCTCGCCCACTCCGTAAGGTTCATGAGGTGAACGTACGATCAACACGCATACAGCTGTGCACACTTATACACAGTCAAACGACAACAGCTCAACACCCCTCTTGGCCGAGTGCGGGAGCTTGTCAGCGGACGACGTCGAACACGTTCTTCTGCAGGCCGTTGGCGTAGGCCTCGTGCTCGACCAACTTCAGCTTCTGGGTGTCCTTGTCCGTGGCGCTGAACAGACGCTTGCCCGCGCCGAGCAGGAGCGGGAAGACGAGCAGGTGGTAGCGGTCGATCAGGCCGGCGTCCGAAAGGCTCTGGTTCAGGGCGGCACTGCCGTGGACGATGATCGGGCCGCCCTCGGTCTGCTTCAGCGCGGCGACCTCGTCGAGCGAGCGCAGGATCGTGGTCTCGCCCCAGTTCGTCGCCAGGTCGTCCTCGGTGAGCGTGGTGGAGACGATGTACTTCGGCATCACCTTGTAGTCGGCGAAGTCCGCCATGTCGGGCCACACCGGGCTGAAGGCCTCGTAGCTGGTCCGGCCCATCAGCATTGCGGTGGCTTCCTTCTGCTCGCGGCCCTTGATGTCGAATGCCTCGGAAAGGAACTCGACGTCCTTGAAGGTCCACCCGGAGTTCCGGTAACCGGGCTCACCGCCTGGGGCCTCCATGACGCCGTCGAGTGAGATGAAGGCAGTGCTGATCAGGGTACGCATCTAAGGTTCCTCGGTGTCTCGTATCTGGTTCTCAGCAGGTCAGGTCGGTGCACGCTTCGACCGAACTCGCGGCTGCGGCGCACCATCCATGATCTCTGACTGCAGACCACGAAGAAACTCATCGACCCTCGCCCGATTCTTTTCCGGCGGCTTCGACCACCGGATCATCTCGGGCAGCCGCACACGTGCGCGGCTGCAGGACCCACCATCAGCGCAACAGCGACGAGCGACGCATGACCCCGCCCCAACCGGTAATGCGGCATCTTGATGCAGTCGGGCTCGGTGATCCAAACGAAACGGCCCAGCCTGCGCGTTTCATCCGAGGTCGCGTCCGGATCGTGATCGAAAAAGTCCCGCCACGTCGCAGATGTACGACGTTAGTACTCCAGTCTGGTTTCGTGATCCTGCCTTGTGACTGAGCGCTTCACCTGGCGAGTGAGCAGTCGACTTGGCCAGACTGAGCGCTCCAGGTGGCGGACAGATCAGAGGGCTGGTTTCTGACCCACGGGGTCTGCGCGGAACCGGTACCGCGCATATGACGGCTGGTCCTGCGCCTCCGGCCGGGCACGTGCTGCGGGGCCGGCTTGGCTGCGGGCTGGACCAGACACCCAGCAGACCAGCGTCAAGACCTCCACTGGCGTCCTCGCTTCCACCCAGGGCACCGATGCCGGAAAGAAGATCGTCGGGCGGAAGCGGAGCATCGTCGTCGACACCATCGGCCTCCTGCTCGCGGCGCTCGTCACCGCGGCGAGCGTGCAGGACTCCGTGGCAGGCACCCAACTCCTTGACCAGGCCGCCGCCGAACACCCCAGCATCCGCAAGGTCTGGGTCGACGGTGGCTACCGCCAGCACCTCGTCGAGCACGCAGCCGAACTCGGCATCGACATGGAAATCACCGCCCACACCCCCGGGACCAGGGGCTTCACCCCCATTCCGAAGCGATGGGCGGTCGAGCGGACCTACGGCCGGCTCATGCTCCACCGCCGTCTGGCCCGCGACCACGAAACCCCGATATCAGCGGCCCTCTCCGGCTTCGCGTGGACAATTTCTCCCCAGGCGCTGGCCGGGGTGTCCGGTGGGCGCGCGGCGGATGGCGATGAGGGCGACGTCATCGCCGAGGTCTCCGCCGGTGTATGCGACCAGGTCGCGCTCGATGTGGTGCAACAGGACCTCGGGAGGGCTGTCGGTCCACTGGGCGGCGCGTTCCGCGAACGGGTAGAAGGTGCCGTCGTGATCACGGGCCTCGATGACACCGTCGGTGTAGAGGAGCAGGGTGTGCCCGGAACCGAAGGGCAGCACGTCAAGGGTGTAGTCAGCGGGGTCCGTCATACCGACACCCAGCGGGGGTGCGGGGCGCAGGTCCGGGACGGTCACCGCGTTGCCCGGACCGAGCAGCAAGGGCGCCGGGTGGCCGCAGCTGGTCATCCGGATGACGGGCTCCTCGTCGGGGATCTCCAGCAGAAGGGCGGTGACGAAGCGTTCCCCGGCCTCGTCCTCCGGCGCAAAGTCGGCCAGGTGGCGGGCAACGCTCCGCTCCAGGGCGGCGGCCAGGTCGGGCAGGGCGGCATGCTCGTGGGCGGTCTCGCGGAACGCGCCGAGCAGGAGGGCAGCCTCACCGATGGCGGGCAGGCCCTTGCCCCGCACGTCACCGATCATCACCCGGGCCGCGCTGTCGGTGCGGGCCGCGGCGTACAGGTCTCCGCCGATCACGGCCTGGTCCTCGGCGGCCAGGTAGAGGCAGGCGAGCTGCAGCGGGCCGAGCCTGCTCGGCAACGGCCACAGCAGGACGTGCTGAGCGGCCTCGGCCACCGACCGTACCTGGGCCAGCTCGCGGCTGCGCCGATCACGCACCACACAGAAGAGCACGACCAGCGCCGAAAGCAACGCTATGGAGAGAGCCTGCACCAGCGAGTTCCGCGAGGTGAGCACACCGAAGCGCCAGCCGATGAACCCCTGGGCCACCACCGCCAGAGCCCCGATGCCGCCCGTCGTCCAACGCCCGGCGCCGAACCACGCGGCGATCGCGGGCGCAATCACCAGCAGCGGACTGAGGACAATGTCGACCGGGATCACAGCATCCGCAACCGTGATCACCACGATGAGCGCGACCGGGATCACCAGCGACGGCCACGGCTGCCTCATGCCGGCAAAGCGCCGCCTGAACATGCTCCTACACTGCACCCTCCCGCAGCGGCCAGCGAGAAGAGCCGGCCGCAGGCGGGCATGGTGCACGCCCAAGCCCCCTCGGGATGGGTGCTGCAGAAGCTGAGCGACGGCCGCGTCTGGGCCCGATCCGTCCTGCACGCGCACGACGAGGCACCGCAGAGCGCGCCGCCGCTCGATGTGGAGCGCGCCCTGGATACGGCGGAGCACCCCCGGCACCCGGCTGTGCACGCTGTGCGGGTACGGCGTCGGCATCAACCGCGAGGTCTTCTACAGCAACCGCGCCGCCCCCCCCATTTTCAAGCAGCTCTTCTTGGACAGCCGCAGCGGCATCCAGGAGGTCGTCGAGGCTCTTCGGAGCGATTCAGCTATCCGCCGCGCGTGTGGAGACGAACACGTGAACCGCCGCTTTCAGGATCTGCTCGACATCGTGAGCAGCTGATCCGGAGCCGTCCTCGTGGAGTCCTGGGCGCAGCTCGCGGTGTCTTCGAGGGAGGGGGCGGCCAGCCGCTGTTGAGCTTCCTCTAGGACGACGGGGCTGGGGCGCAGGGTCCGAGGCATACGCCAGCGCGCACGGCCGAATCTCACAGAAGTTGAGCCAGAACCCCCTTGGCGGGCGAGCCCGCCTGGCGCATGCTCCCCTCGGGGGCGATGGTGGCGCCTAGGACGGCTTGCTGCCGCCCGCCTGCGGCTCATGGCCGAACGGGCCGGCTCGCGCATCGCGGAGATCGACGCCACGCACGCCGGCTCTCACAGCCCTGGGCCGCCACCGCCTCCTGAAGGAATCAGCCATGTCGAACTTCGCCCCGTACCTGGAGCGCAACCAGGCTTTCGCGGCCTCCGGTGCCCAGGCCGACGTCCCCCAGCTCCCCTTCATCCCCTTCAAGCAGCTGTACCTGATCACCTGCATCGATCCACGCGTGGAGCCCGCGGCCGTGCTGGGCGCCCGGCTCGGAGAAGCGATCGTCGCACGTAACGTCGGCGGCCGCGTGACGCCGGCGGTCATCAAGGACCTCGCCTGGATCGTGCACCTGCACGAGAACAAGACCCCCGACGCGGACTGGTTCGAGATCGCTGTCATCCACCACACCGACTGCGGCTCGGGACTGCTCGCCGACGACGGTCTGCGCGCCGGCTACGCCGCCCGCGGAGGCTGGGACGAACAGACCTCCTTGGAGATGGCCGTCCTGAAGCCGTCTGAGACGGTCCGGAAGGACATCGCCAAGCTGCGCGCGGCACCCGAGCTCGCGCCGGGCATCGGCAATATCAAGATCGGCGGCTACGCCTACGACATCGGGAACGGGAAGATCACCACCGTCGTGCAGCCCGGCTGAACAGGACATGGTGCCGGCAGGGCCGGCCCGGCAACGAGACGGAAGCAACTACCGCCGGATCGAAGTCCAGCAGCAGGACCTGGTCGCGCTCCATCCAGGACTCGTACCCGCTATGCCCGCCCATCGTCGCCGACCACCACAGGCCTGGCGGGTTCCGCTGCCGACGATACGACGCGAAGGCGGATGTCTCACCGCCTCGGAAATCCGCTCGGCGGCACGCAGCAGCACAAGGCACAGTGACCGCATGAACAGCGGTCCCCCGTACGCTCCCCGCCGTAGACTTATCAGGGAGCTTGGGCCTTGCCAGACGTCCAGTTCAGGCGGGCCCCGCGAGATTGATCCCGCCAAGGGCGGCGGGATTGGATTTTCCCACGGCTCCAGCCATTGCGGGCTCTCTCCAATGAGCGGAAGCCTCTGCCTCGCTTTGTGAGCGGTGGAATCCCCTCAGGAAGGACGTGGGCCAGATGAGCCACCTTGTGAGCCAGGTGCCCGTCAGTGACATCACAGTGGCCGCTTCGGCTGTGCGCTGGATTTTCCCCCTCGGTATAGCAGTGGTCGTAGTCGCCGTTCTGCTTGGCCTCGTCTGGTGGGACGCGCGCCGTCGGTCTCGGGCACGACAGCAGGGACCACGGGCCGAACGTTCCTCCCGAAGCAGCGAAAACTTGAGGGCTGCAGATGATTTCGGAGAAGGTCTCAGCCCATATGAGATCAACCGGCCCTCTTCGCCAAGGGACGTGCCCAAGGATGACAGCGGTGGGTCTTTTGGCAGTGGAGGACCCGGCGGCTGACGGGTCGGCGAAATCGGCGGCGCTTGTCGAGATCACCGCGCGGTCGAGATCTGCTTTCGATACATGCCCTGGCTTGATCTTTAACCTCGGAGTTCGAACGGCTCCTCGTACTTGATCACTCGGACTCCCTGCCGGTCATCGAAGGCACCGTCATCCGCCTGCAGGTCGAGCACCTGCCCAGCGGCGCGACGCCAAAGCCGGTCTGGCTCTGGTGGTCGGGCGTCAACGCCACCGCAACCGGGGTCGACCTGCTCAGGCAGGCATTCCTGCGGCGCTTCGACATCGAGCACACCTTCCGCCTCTTCAAGCAGACCCTGGGATCTGCCCAAAAGCCCCTTGCCAGGGCCTGGCCCTCTACCACGCCCCGGACCTCCTCCAACACCTTCTGTCTGGCCACCTGGACCGGCACCTGCCCCGCCTGCCGACGACCCACCCCATGGCAGACCTACGACACCACCCAACAAAGCACTACCAGGCCCTGTCCTGTCGATCTTCGCGGGCCCGGAACGCCTGGCACGGCACCTCGCCGCGTTGTCGTCAGTCGCCCGAGTACGTCCAGTACGAGGACGATCCACCGCCTTGCGATGCACCGCACCGGACGCCCCGGGCCGATCCATGAAGATCGACAGGACAGGACCTGGGCAAACATCGAAAGAAGAAGGCCGCGCCAGCACGCCCGGGAGGGGCGGACCGGCGCCGGGACCGGCAGTCTTCGGCAACAGCTCAGGCGCTTCGTCAGCTCTGCCGATCCGGTGCGGCCGGGGGCAGGAACGCGCTGAGCACCGTGCGGATGCCGGGTTCGGGGTCGAACTCCGCCTCTGGCATGGCGACCTGATGGAAGATCAGGCCATCGAGGTAGTCGAAAAGGATCCTGCAGTGCTCCCGCGGTGCGGGCGACCCGAGGTCCGTCAGCCACTTCGAGGTCAGTTCGATCAACGACTCGCGCGCGCGGCTCAGCGGCCCGCGCACCGCGGGGCGGACGATGCCCTCGAGCGTCAGCGCGTAGCGGGCGGCGGTGCGGTGCCGGGCGGGGCCGAGCACGTGCTGGACCGTGCGGGCCAGGGCGCCGGCCAGAGCCTCGGGGTCGCCGTCCACCGGGGTGGCCGCGAAGCGCTTCCAGTCGCGGGCATCGAGCGCCTCGAGGTGGGCCACGACGCCCGCCACGAGGAGGTCGCGGCTGCGGAAGTGGTTGGACGTGGTGCCGGCCGGCACCACGGCCGCCTTGTCGACGGCCTGGTATGTCAGGCCGCGGAGGCCGCCGGTGCCCAGCACCTTCACGGCCGCGTCCAGCACCTGATCGCGCCTGCCTGGCATCCGCGCCCGTCTCTCCATCGACCTGCGGTTTCCTTTACTATAAACATAGTGCTTCTACTACAAACATAGTAGCGTGGTGGCATGCGCAGAAAAGCGATCATCGTGGGCGGCGGCATCGGGGGCCTCGCCGCCGCCGTGCACCTGCAGGCCGACGGCTGGGACATCGAGGTCCACGAACGCGCCCCCGCGCCGCCCGGCACCGGCACCTCGCTCGGCCTGTGGCCCGGCGCGCTGCAGGCGCTTGACACCCTCGGCCTCGGCGACACAGCCCGCCGGCTCGCCCGGCCGACGGCGTACGGCACCTTCGTACGCGCCGACGGCGGCCTCATCGGGAACGTCGACATGGCCGCCCTGCGCCGCCGCACCGGCGACGCCGTCCACGTGACCGCCCGGCCCGCGCTGCTGCAGACGCTGGCCGCCGCGCTCGCCGACGGGGTCGTGCGCTACGGCTCCGCGGTGACCGACGTCCGCGAGCTCACCGGCTACGACGTGGTCATCGCCGCCGACGGCCTGCGCAGCCGGGCTCGCACGGCGCTCTTCGGTGACGCGCACCGCCCCCGCTACTCCGGCGTCACCGCCTGGCACGGCACCGCCGACCTCGACACCGACGGGATGACCGAGACCTGGGGGCGGCGCGCCCGCTTCGGCGTCATCCCACGCGCAGGCGGCCGCACGAACTGGTTCGCCTGTGCCCCGGCAGCCGAGCGCGTGCCCGTGCCGGGCGGCGATCTGGCAGCCCTGCAGGTGTGGTTCGGCGACTGGCACCCCGGCGTGCGCCGGGTCCTGGACCACCTGGCGCAGACCGGCGGCACGGGCGTGCAGCGCAACGACCTCTACGACCTCGCCACGCCCCTGCCGAGCTACGTCAGCGGCCGCATCGCCCTCATCGGCGATGCCGCCCACGCGATGACCCCCGACCTCGGCAGGGGCGCGTGCGAAGCGCTCGTCGACGGCGTCACCGTCGCCCGCGAGCTCACCGCACGCGCGCGCGTCGAAGACGCCCTCGCCGCCTACGACGCGGCCCGCCGCCGCTCCACCCAGCGGCTCGCACGCGCCGCCCGGCTGATGAACCGCGCGGTGCACACCCCGCGTCGGATCGCGCCGGTACGGAACGCGGCCATGCGGCTGTTCCTGACCATCGGCAGGCCACCTGCCTGACCCCCGCCAGGCGCATCCTGCATCACCGCCTCCGAGCCAGGGCCCGCGGCTGCCGCAGGCCGATGCCTACGCGGACGTCTGGGAGCTGCCATCGGGGCGACGGGCCGCTGCCCGCCCGGAAGGGCCGGCCAACGTCGAACTGGCCAAGCGGGTCGGCCTGAGCACGCCTTGATGCCTCCGGTACCCGTCATCCACCGATGTGGGCCCGGGGCCGCAATACGTCACGTGACCCTTCGTCATCTCGTTGATCACGCGATGGTTTTTTTCATGGCTCCCCGCCGGTGCCAACTGGTGCCACTCATGCCGCACCCTCCGGCGCAGAACCGTTCCCGTCGCCGCGCGTCCGCCAGGCTCAGGACCCGGACCAGCAGGCGGAAGGCCTGGATCCGCTCGTGCTGTGGGGCCGGGCCTGCGACCTTTCCCAACTGATCGTCGATGTGTCCGCACGTAACCAGAACCGACGGAGTGCGAGTCGGCCGGAGTCCGGACCGGCAAACGCCCTCCACGGCGTCATCCCTGGTGGCACGGGCCTGGATACAGAACTGGCACAGGTCCCGTAGGGCAACGGACTGCTCCTCATCAGACAGGCTCTCGAACCGTTCGAGACCCTGTGACAACGGACGTAGGACTGGGAGCCGAAGCCGCGGACTACCAGGACCGGGATGCCGTACTCGGCCAGCCGGCCGGTGAGGAGCTGCCGGAGGGTGTCCTTCTCCGCCGCGATGTACACCGCCTGCTGCTGTCTGCCCGACAAATAAATAGCAAGAGCAGGAGTGGACGGGGCGAGTAGCCGCTCGCCGGGCCGAAGCACGCAAGGAGCGAAGGATGAGCTGTCTGACGCAGGACCGACGGGTATCCCATTGCAGAAGCGGTGCACGGATCTTCCAGGCAGCACACAGTGCGAGGCGGTCGCACGTCAGGAAAGATAGTCATCGGGAAGCATCAGGAGGTCCGGATGCGCGAGAACGCGGAACAGCGTGAATGCGACGAGCGGGATGAGTGGCGGCCGGGGCTGATGAAGCGGTGGCGGGAGACGCTGGATGAGCACACCACCCCCACCCAACGATCGCTGCTCGCGACCTGGCTCTCCTTCGGCGCCACGTTCGGCGGGGCCCGCTTGATCACCCACGGTATCCGCAGCGGCCGACTGTACTGGGGGAATGTCTCTGCGGGCGGGATTCATCTGCACCATTACAACTTCGGTATCGCCACGCTGGCCGGGGTCGGCTTGGTCGCCGTGCGAGGTGACGCGCAGTACGTCGGCCATCCGGGTGTTGGTGCGGCATACGGCGCCGGAGCGGCGCTCATCGCCGACGAATTCGCCCTCCTCCTGGATCTAAAGGACGTCTACTGGGCCAAACAGGGCCGGATCAGCGTCGACATCTCGCTCGGGATCATTTCCATCCTCGGCCTCTACCTCTCCGCCGCCCCGTTCTGGCACGAACTGACCAAGGTCACTCGCCAGCACGCCCGGAGGTGACACGACTTCAGGGACTGGCCTGAGGCCGCGTGTGCGCTATTCGGACCGGCGGCGGATTGAGGAGAGCAGGCGGTGCATGCCGACCACATGTCCACCTGTTCCTATGACGAGCCGTCGGTAGAAGCCACCAGCAAGGCCGGGGAAGGCCGCCCGGCTCTCGGCGCGCAACCGTGACCGGCCCGGGCCAACGTGCTCAAGGCGGAAGAACAAGGCATAGGTCGAGAAGCGGTGGGTCCCTTGCAGGACCAGCTCACGTCCCGGAACCGCGGCGACCACCCGAAAACCGGGCAAGGTCGAGCCCTCGGCAAGGGGCCTCGGCCCGGACGCCGTGCGGTCGACAGCCCCGACCAGCCGCACGTAACCGGCCATACTGGGGCGCGAGAAGGCCCCGTCCAAGGCTTCACCCAGATGACACCAGACATCGTCGGTCCCCGCCGCGATGGCCGTCGCATGCTCATCCACAAACGGCAGCGAAGTAATCTCCATCAAAGCCCTCCCTCAGAGGTTGCCGCCCCGCGCTCCTGGAGCCGCCGGTCAACAGCCCGTCACCACCTCCGCCGGCAGCACGGACGGTAGGCGGCACCACAGGGCCAGTACAGCACCCCCAACTTTCCCGCCTGGGTCGGCCCCTGCCGGCGAGGCGAACCCATTGAAGATCGTGGCCGTGACGTGGAGGTGGAGGTGGAGGTGGCCGCACGGGTTATTCGGTTGTAAGAACGAAATGGGCCCGTGCGGCCTTGTCGTGGGCGGTCCGGCTCCGGTGCGCTACCTCCCCGGCGCCCCGAAGACCGCACGAATCGACCACACCGGGAGACACATTCAGAACATCGTGCTCCTTCTCTCGATCGGCAGCCTGTTCACGACCATCGCGATCTGGAAGCTCGCCACCGGCCGTTGAGCGCGCCGAAGTCGACCCTCTTGACCAGCAGCTTGAGAAACGGCCGCACAGTGCCGAAGCGGTTGACCCGCGTCGGAGTCCAGCGGCGGGGTCAGCTTTGCGGCAATCGCGGCAGCCAGCTCGTGGCGCGGCAACACCGCCTCGATCTGCTCCCACATCGCGGCCAGGGTCACCAACACCTTTACCGGCTGATGGACTTCATCCCGTCAGGACCGACAAAGGACAAGCTCAACTCCTGGACCGAAGTGCGCAAGCACCTGCCATGAGACACCGTTCACGGCGCTTGAGGTGGCCGACCTCGTGCGGGCCTTCGTCGACACGGTGCTCG
This sequence comes from Streptomyces sp. NPDC111516, assembly GCF_055635345.1. Lineage (NCBI taxonomy): Bacteria > Bacillati > Actinomycetota > Actinomycetes > Kitasatosporales > Streptomycetaceae > Streptomyces > Streptomyces sp. NPDC111516. The sequence goes on from NZ_JBVKBV010000026.1 coordinate 90,377, forward strand.
CGGTGCAGGAGGGCCGGCCTTCTCCGGGCGCCACCACGGGCGCGGGGTGACCGGCACACGGCGGGTGACCAGGCATCGCGTGCATGAGCATCCGGCCCTCGCAGATACGCGAGCAAGCCCGGACCAGCTGGTCCTGACTGGCCAGTTGAGCGGAACGCATACCTCAACGACTGGTCGGCAAGAGTCAGGCAGGGCTTCGCGGTGCGATCAGCCGGTTGGTCAGCTCCACTGTGGCCAGGTACCACCGGAAGATCCAGTCGAGGAACGCTTCGTCGTACTCGCCTTGCTGGCCAGCATTGCGGTGGCACAGGTCGAAGTGGTTGGCGATCAGGAACAGAGCACCTTCGTCCTGCTTCAGAAGGTGCTCTTTGATCAGGGCGCGCCGGTCCTCGAGGATGCGACCGAGGTTGAAGATCGCCGGTCTCTTGCTGTCGACCGAAGTATCTCGTCCGCGGAAGAGCGCGATGGTGTGGCGAACGCCGGCGGAAACGTCGGGCGGGCTGTCTTTGAGGGCGCGGTGTACCAGTCGGCCGTGGGCATCGTCGGTGACGGCAACCAGGCGCCCGACCCCAGCTCTCCGGAGACAGGGGCCACAGGTTGGGTAGGCCCAGCCGCCGGAGGCCAAACGGGCCCACTCCCACACGCAGGAGATCGGCTCCTGCCACGTGTCCCTCATCGCCCGCCCTGACGCCGTGGCCGACCTGATCCTCCAGGGTGCCACCGCGGCTGCGGGCGGCTCCTGACACCGATGCGGCCGTCAAGCAGCTCGCCGCCGGCGGGCTGCTCGCCCGGCTCTCCCCGCTCCAGTACGACCACATCAACTTCAGCCTCGGCCGCTACGCCTTCACCCGGCCGGCCGCGCCGGGCCTGCGGCAGCTCCGTGACCGCACACCGACGATGAGGACGACGACGGCGGGCAGGACTGAGCGTCAGGCCCCGGCCAGAGCGCTGATCGGCTTGCGCGCCACCGCCTTCGTCAGTCGCGGTATGGGGCGACGGCGGCGAGGACCAGGCGCTCAGCACCCCTCAGCGGGCGGGCGTCGCCGGTCCCGCCGCAGTGCGCGCACCGTCCCGAGCGGGCTGTCCCCCGGGCGTTCCGATCGTGGGGGCGGCGCCCAGCAGGGAGGCAGGTCAGCCCACGCAGATGGTCATCGTGCGCGGACAGGTCCTGGCGCTTGCCCGCTCGGGTCCTCGGGACGGGGCCCAGGCCGCGGCGGGTGGGCCGTGCCCGCCGGCATTGGTCACCGTCCGGCCTGGACGAACCCTGCTATGCGCGATCACGTTCGTCGGACAGCCATGGTTCACGTGACCTCCTTGGAACCTACGACAGGCCACATGTCAAGCAGCGACTTGCCGACACTTTCCAGCGCCCCACCGCCACAGCGGGTGAGTAGGTGTCAGAAGATCACCTGCAAGGGCTAATTGTCGTTCAATCTCCCAAATTCAAGGCGGTTTTGACGGTTACTCAGCTCCTCTTCGGAGCGGCGTAAAGGAGCTCTACGTACCCGATCAGCCCCACGAAGCCGGGGTTCGATATGACAGCAATAGGGGGCGTTAGTACGTTCAATCACGCACCGGCTGTCACAGCGGGACTGTCTCTGAGTCTGAGAAGGAGAACAACCGACATGATCATGACCCGTTCCCAAGCGATCGCCACGGCCGTCGCGGCCGCCGCGGCACTGACCGCGACCGGCATCACCTACGCCACCGCCGCCCCCACCCCCCAGGCCCAGGCCCAGGTGGCCCCGGTCGCCATCCCCGCCCAGGCCCCCATGGGCGGGGAGGGCGGCAACTCGGGCAAGGGCAACGAAGGCAAGGGCAACGAAGGCAACGAGCGGCGGGGCAACGAGCGCGAGGGCCACGAGCGCGAGGGCAGGCGCCACCACGAGGAGGGCAGGATCCACATCAACGAGCGCGAATACTCCGGCCGCCCCGACGGCTGCATCACCGTCGTCAGCGGCCTGGGCGCCAGGAGCTTCAACATCCGCAACGAGAGCCGCAACGAAGTCGAGGTCTTCCGCGGAGCCGTGTGCGACAACGGCGCCCCCATCGCCACCGTCGGCCCCCGCAGCTCCGCCAACAACGTCCGCCCGGGCAAGGACGAGGACGAGAACGAGAACTTCGAGAAGGGCGAGCACCACGAGAAGAAGCACCACGAGATGAATGGCGGCGTGAAGGTCAAGAACGGAGTCATCGCCAGCTTCCGCGTCATCAAGCGCCACCACGGCGAGAGGGGCGAGGGCGGCGAGGGCGGCGACTTCGGCGACTTCGGCGACTTCGGCGACTACTAAAACCAGCAACCGCCCGACGCGCATGCTGGAGGACTCCGGCCCGCCGTAATCGGGCCGGGGCCCTCCGGCCAGGCGCACAACACAGAATCCCGGCCCGCCGTAATCGGGCCGGGATTCTCGTCTGCCCCCGGGCCAAGGATATCCCTTCTCGGAACATCCAGCTCGGGACCGCGGAGGTGCGTGGAGGCGTCGACGAGGGCGGTATACAGCCGTACAGGCATGGAACCGATCCACGCGCAGCACGTCAGCGAGCCCGGGCTCGCCGTCCTCGACATCACCGCAGCCGACGAAGCAGCCGCCCACGCGGTCATGACCGCACTCGAACAGCAGTGCCACTACGGTGCCGAGATCCTGCCCTTCCACGACCGCGAACCGCTCCTGATCGAGGGCCCGATCGCGGTCCTCAGGCCGGCGGCCGAGGGGGCCGGCCTCGAACTGAGGTTCACCGAGGTGGAACTCGACGACTTCACACTCGGCTGGGTCAAAAGGCAGGTGCTGGCGCTCTACTCTGGCTCCCTCCTCATCACCGCGCAGCTGGCCGCTCTGCCCGTGCGGGGCGGCCCTGTACCTCTCAGAAAGGCGCAGATGAGCTGGTCAGGGCACTGGCATGGGTACGGACCGTGGTCCGGACCGTCATCCGTGTACGCGCGAGAAGGAGGCCGCCGACCTCCTCACCCCAATGGGCCGCCCGTACCGACAAACCCCGAGGACAACAAGCAGCAACAGGTCCTCGATCGCTACCGCGAAGCCGCCGAGGAGTTCCGGACGGGCAACATGCCGCCCACCATGACCGGCTATTGGCTCCTCAAGAAGAACCAGGTCTCACCTGACCGAACCTGGGCCGATATGGGCATCGCACTCGCCTGGCTGACGAAACAGTACGAGGAGAGCCCGCCCTTCGAACGGGCGGACGGGCTCCGGGCGTACTGCGGTATCGACAGCAAGCTGGAATACGCCACGGACGTGCTGCCCCGCGGCGTCGATGTCAGCTGGGTCTACTACACATCCTCGAAGAGTCTGATCTCGTTCTCCGTCGCGTGCTGCCCGAACCGGTTCCATCCCGAAATCCCCTGCCCCCTCCCCACGGAGTGACGGCGAATTCGTCTCGGCTCGGCTTGGCGGTTGCCCCCGGCACGATCACTTCTTGTCGGGGACAGGCGCCACATGCTCAGTAGGGAACCGTCCCGCACCAGGTCTCCGCCCAGGCGGAGGCTCCGTACTTGTTGGCCGCACGCACCGCGACGCAGATCTCGTCGCCGGAGTACGGGCCCTGGATCGTGTAGCTGGTGTTGCCCGTGGAGTAGACGGTGTCGACGTTCTTCTTTGTGAAATTGCTGCCCTTGTTGGTGTAGTGGATGTCGTAGCGGGTCGCTCGGGACAGCGCTGACCAGCTCACCTTGAGCGGCATGTTGCACGCGCCGACGCAGGAGTTGGTGTACTCGACCTTGTAGCCCTTCATGGCGGGCGGCGCGGAGCCCGTGGACGAGCCGCCGGAACCGGACGAACCTCCGCCGCTCGTGCCCGAGGCGCCGGTGGAGCTGCCTGAGCCCGAGGAGCCGGTGGACGAGCCGCCGGAAGCGGACGAACCTCCGCCGTCCGTGCCCGCGGAACCCGAGGACGAGCTGCCGGAAGCGGATGAGCCACCCACGTCCGAGCCCGAGGAGCCGGACGACGGCCCGCCGGAAGCGGCCGCACTCCCACCGGGCGCCTCCGTGCTCCCGCCGTACGCCTTCTCCTTGGGCCTGCCCTTGTCGTCCCCGCCGTCCTTGCCCTTCCCCGCATTGGAAGGTGAACCGATGGGCAACGGGCCGTGCCGCCGTACGACTTGCTCCAGCGAGAGACCAGGCACATACCCGGTCGCCACCCACGAGGCTCCTCGTCGGGCCCGGCTTCGAGCACCGGCGCGGTGTACCGCTCGGCGACCCGCCCCGCCGCCTCGATCTCTCGCCGGAACCGCTCCCTGAACCGCTCGTCGGACACATGCTCCTCGTGCACCACCTTCACGGCGACGGTGCGCCCGCTGTCCGACCGCGCGAGGAACACCCGCCCCATGCCGCCCGCACCGAGCCGGCCAAGCAGCAGATGGCTCCCCGAAGTCGTCCCGACTGGTCATCCGTGCAACGCCGTTGAGAATAGGGGCATTGATGTTCCGGTGAAGTCCAGGCCGTGCGAGACGGCCGGGACGCTTCTGCCCCCGCGCAGCAGCACCGGGGGCCGGGCCGGGCGAGAAGGCAGCCCGCATGGGGCGCCACGTTGACGAGCAGCGGCGCGCCGGCCTCCGTGCGGCGGCCGGGTCCGGTGCATGAATCATGCCCTCGGCCGCCCTGGTGACCGCGTCGGGCCGACTGGTGACCGCTTCGGCCGTGCGCCGGGGCCCGCTGACGGCGGCGACGCCGCGCCCGTCAGCGACTGTGGACGGACAACCTCCTCGCGGGGCTGTGGCCCGCCGCGTACTCCGGTGCCGCCGGCCCCCGGCCAGTACCGGAGCGATCGTGCGGGGCGTCGGACCGCCCAGGCCCCACCAGGCACCCGAGGACGCGAGGGAACCCGCCCACCCCCAACGGACCACGCCCCCAGAGACGTGCCGCCGAACGGGACGCGAAAGCGGCAACTCAGCGCATCCAACACCGTTCGGGATGCGCCCAGTACACATCAGTGGGTCCAGGACCCACTCCTGCACACTGGCTAGTGTCCTGCGCCGGAGATCCGTCGTTAGTTCCTGTATGAGTGTTTCTGCGGGTGTGCCCGCACCGCGTCGTGGTCCGAAGCTGGAACCGT
>NZ_JBVKBV010000027.1:0-94635 GCF_055635345.1 Streptomyces sp. NPDC111516
GACGTGCACACCGTCGGGAAACCGGGCCCCGCAACGCGACGCACAAAGAAGAAGTCAACGACCCCACGTCCACGCCGCACAGGTTAAAGATCAAGCTAAGGGTTGTCCCGTAACTGCTGGTCACGGGTGAGATGATCTTGATATGGCTGGTGTGGTCACGGCGTCGGAGCCGTCCTGGATAGCCCCGTTCACTGGGCTGAGCCCGCGCTGCTTCGGCAAGTTGGTGACCGTGGTGCGTCGCGAGGTCGTGGACGAGGCGCGGCGCGGACGGCCGTGGAGCCTGCCGCTGGAGGACCGCATCCTGCTGGTCGTGGCCTACTGGCGCACGAACGAATAACGTCACGACGTACCCGCGGACCGCGGCTCAGCCGTTTCGTTTTGAGTCCAGGTTCTTAAACCACATGTCCCCTCCCTGGATGAACGGCGCCCGAAGCCGGGCGTGTCGCAGCAGTCCGCTGCGAGCCTTGTCTGCGCCAGAACGTCCGTATCCACCCAGTGAGCAGCACCGACCAACGGAGGTAAGCCATGCCCCGTACCACTACTGCCCTCGCGGCCCTGGCCGCCGCCGGCCTGATCACCGGGGCGGCGCCCACACTGTCTGTGGCCGCAACGCCCGGCGCTGCCAGCGCTGCCACCAACACCATGTGCCTGGACGTGGGCAACAGCCGATCACGCCATAAGAAACCCACCTCGATCAGGAGGGCATGACCTTCCCGCGCCCGTCATCGGCATCGGCTCCGCCGGGCGGACCGTCTCCGTCGACCTGGGCACCGACTCCCCGCACGCCTCCACACGGGCGGCGGCAAGTCGGAGACACTGCGGTGTATCGCCTGCCAGATGCTCCACCACGGCTCGCTCGTGTTCGTCCCCGACACAAGCGGATCTCCCACCCGTGGGCGCGTGGCCTGCGCCGACGTCGCCGACATCCACGACCAGCTCATCACCCTCGGCATGGAACGCCGGCGCCATACCCGCGAGGCCGACGAACTGGGCATCGACGCCGACCCGAAGGCCATCGGCCTGCGGCTGCTGATCCTCCTCGAAGAGGCCAACGCGACGATGAAGCAGCTGCCCCGCTACTGGGAGAAGATCCGCGAGTCCGGCGACCCGCAGGTCTCCCTGGCCGTCGACGTGCTCAACGAGATCCTCTACATGGGTCGCCAGCTGCGCACGCACGTGCTCTTGGTTGCCGACAGAAGGACACGGCACGGCTACCCGGCCCGGCCGGGTGTTCATGGTAGATGTGCGCGATCCTGGAATGGGCCGCCCCCATGCCGCCAAGCGTGCCCTTGCAGCTGGCGCGAGGGTACGGCCAGCCGAGACGGAACACGGCCGCCTTTGCCGATCACGCCGCGACACGTGGACGCGATCGGCGATCCGAGCGGAGGTCATGGGCTGATGAGCGACACCGAGCAGGAGCCGGCGGGAGCTCGGGATACGACCGAGGGCCGCGTCTACACCACCACCGGCGGCGACTGGGACTACGAGGTCGCCGACGCCGCGCAGCGACAAGGGAGGGCGGATGACGAGCGGATCATCGTCAACATGGGTCCGCAGCACCCGTCCACGCACGGGGTACTGCGGCTTGTCCTGGAGATCGACGGCGAGACGGTGAAGGAGGCCCGCTGCGGCATCGGGTACCTGCACACCGGCATCGAGAAGAACATGGAGTTCAGGAACTGGGTCCAGGGCACGACCTTCGTGACCCGCATGGACTACCTGACCCCGCTGTTCAACGAGACCGCCTACTGCCTGGCGGTGGAGAAGCTGCTCGGGATCACCGACCACGTGCCCGAGCGGGCCAGCGTCATCCGGGTGCTGATGATGGAGCTCAACCGCATCTCCTCGCACCTGGTGGCGCTCGCCGCTGGCGGCATGGAGATCGGCTCCACCACGCTCATGGTCTACGGATTCCGTGACCGCGAGGTCATCCTCGACATCTTCGAGCTGGTCACCGGTCTGCGCATGAACCACAGCTACGTTCGGCCCGGCGGGCTGGCGCAGGACCTGCCGCCCGGAGCACTGGACCAGATCCGCGAGGGCGTGCAGCTGCTGCGCTCGCGGATGCACGAGTACGACAAGCTGGCCACGAACAACCCGACTTTCAGGGCCCGCCTGGTGGACGTCGGCTACCTCGACCTCGCGGGCTGCATGGCACTCGGCGCGACCGGGCCGATTCTACGCGCAACCGGCCTGCCGCACGACCTGCGTAAGTCGGACCCGTACTGCGGCTACGAGCAGTACGACTTCGAGGTCGAGACGGCGGACAGCTGCGACTGCTACGGCCGCTTCGTGATCCGGCTGCACGAGATGGAGCAGTCGCTGCGGATTGTCGAGCAGTGCCTGGAGCATCTGGGGGGCGGCGGCGGTGCGGTGATGGTCGCCGACAAGAAGATCGCGTGGCCGGCGCAGCTCGCGCTCGGCGCGGACGGGTTGGGCAACTCGCTCGATCACGTCCGCACCATCATGGGCGAGTCCATGGAGGCGCTGATCCACCACTTCAGGCTGGTCACGGACGGCTTCCGCGTTCCGCCCGGGCAGGTATATGTGGCGGTCGAGTCACCCAGGGGCGAGCTCGGCGCGCACGTCGTCTCCGACGGCGGCACCCGGCCGTACCGGGTGCACTTCCGCGACCCGAGCTTCACCAACCTGCAGACGGTGGCCGCGATGTGCGAAGGCGGGCAGGTCGCCGACGTCATCGTCGCGGTGGCCAGCATCGACCCGGTGATGGGAGGCGTGGACCGGTGAAAGAATCCCTCGCACAGCGGCTACCCACCGCCGAGTCGTCGTCGGCGTTTTGGCAGATGCCGTCGGCGGACAGCCCAGATGACCGATCCGGCGAACTTCCTTGCCACGCCGCCAGTCTGCCCGCCAGGGTGTCCTCCACGGGGGCGCCGCCGTCCTGAGACCGGGGAACCGGACCCCGGCACGGGCAACAGCGGTCCGGCCCCGCCCACCAGGTCCCCGCCCACCCCTCTGCGAGGTGGCGGGCTTGCTGCGGTTTTAGAGGCGGATGCTGGAGAGTCGGCACGGGCATGAACAGTTCAATCATCATGCCGCGCACGGCCATCAGGCTCGATCCACAAGATCGGAGAGCTGCTGCGCAAGGGGCCTCCACAGGGAGGCAAATCTCATTATGCGGGAAATTCTGCCCACTTCAGCATCTCGCTGAATAGCATTCCGCCCAGAGGAGATGCGATGGGTGAGCACATTCACGTCCGCATTCGGGACGGCCTGAGGAGCCCCCGAAAAATGAGTAGCGGCGTGGGTGGCCGGGTCAGTCGCCGGGGTGGCTGAGTTCGCCCGGGTCCGCCAGCGCGGCCAGGGTGTCGATGCGGGCACTTCCCTGGTGCTGTTGCTCCTTGCGGGCGAGGGCTGCGATGGTGCCTCCCGCCAGTACGGTGCGGCGGCGGCCGTCGGAGAGGCGGTGTCGGACCGGGTAGGTCTCGTTCTTGCTGGTGTTGCGCAGTTGCAGGCGCGACTCGGCTCCGGGGGCCAGGGCCGCGTGGAGGTTCTCCAGCCGTAGCCGATTGCCGGTCTCGATGCGGTCGTAGTCGGTCGGCTCGGCGAATTCCAGCGGCAGGACGCCAAAGTTGGTCAGGTTCTGCCAGTGGATGCGGGCGTAGGACTTGGCGATGACGGCGCGCAGCCCCAGGTGGCGTGGGGTGATGGCAGCGTGCTCGCGGGAGGAGCCCTGGCCGTAGTTCTCCCCGCCGATGACGAAGTGGTGGCCGGGCCCGCCGTCGCCAGCGAGTTCGGCGGCGCGCCGGGGGTAGTCCGGGTCGATCCGCGTGAAGGTGAACTCGGCGAGCTTGGGGATGTTGGAGCGGTACGGCAGTGCTTTCGCGCCGGCCGGGGAGATCTCGTCGGTGGAGACGTTGTCGCCGCACTTGAGCAGGACCGGGCCCTCAAGCACGTCGGGAAGTGGGGCGAAGTCGGGCAGGCCGGAGATGTTGGGGCCACGGTCCAGCGTGATGCGGGCGGCCTGCTCGGGCGGCAGCGGCGGCTCAAGCATCGCGCGGTTAACCGACGCCTGCTCGGGCAGACGCAGCTGCGGGTGGGGCACGGCCTCCTTGGCCGCCCAGTCGCGGGGGTCGGTGATCGTGCCCGTGAGGGCGGAGACGGCGGCCGTCTCCGGGGAGCAGAGCCAGACCGCGTCCTGTTCGGTGCCGGAGCGGCCGGGGAAGTTGCGCGGGAAGGTGCGCAGACTGTTACGGCCGGGGGCCGGGGCCTGGCCCATGCCGATGCAGCCCAGGCAACCAGCCTGGTGGATACGGGCCCCAGCGGCAATCAGCTCGAAGGTGGCACCCATCTTGGTGAGGTCGGCGAGGATCTCGCGGGAGGTCGGGTTGACGTCGAAGCTGACGGCGGGGTGGGTCTGGCGGCCGGCGACGATCGCGGCGGCTACGGCAAAGTCGCGCAGCCCCGGATTGGCCGAGGAGCCGATGACGGCCTGCCCGATGGGCTCGCCCGTGGCCTCACGCACCGGCACGACGTTGCCGGGCGAGGTGGGGCGGGCGATGAGCGGTTCGAGTGAGCCGAGGTCGATCTCCTCGGTCAGGTCGTAGACAGTGTCCGGATCGGCGGCCAGCTCGTGGAAGTCGGCCTCGCGCTCCTCGACGCGCAGGAAGCCGCGCACTGCGGCGTCGGAGGGGAATACGGAGGCGGTCGCGCCCAGTTCGGCGCCCATGTTGGCGATGACGTGCCGGTCCATCGCGGTCAGCTGCTCGAGGCCCGGGCCGTGGTACTCCAGGATCCGGTTGACCGCCCCCCTCACGCCGTGCCGCCGCAGCAGTTCCAGCACCACGTCCTTGGCGCTCACCCAGTCCGGCAGCCGGCCGGTCAGGCGGATCCCCCAGATCTCCGGCATGGTGAAGTGCAACGGCCGCCCGGCCATGGCGAGCGCCACCTCCAGGCCGCCGGTGCCGAGCGCGAGCATGCCGAGCGAGCCGGCGGCGCAGGTGTGCGAGTCGGACCCGGCCAGCGTCTTGCCGGGGACGCCGAAGCGTTGCATGTGGATGGGGTGGGACACGCCGTTGCCGGGCTTGGAGTACCAGATGCCGAAGCGGCGGCATGCGGAGCGCAGGAAGGCGTGGTCCTCGGCGTTGCGCTCGTCCGCTTGGAGCAGGTTGTGGTCGACGTACTGGACGCTGACCTCGGTGCGCACCCGGTCCAGACCGAGGGCCTCCAGCTCCTGCATCACCAGGGTGCCGGTGGCGTCCTGGGTGAGCGTCTGATCGATCCGCAGCCCGATCTCCGAGCCCGGCTCCATCCGCCCATTGATGAGATGATCGGCGATGAGCCGGTGCGCCAGCGTGCCGTGGGAGAGCCTCATACCACCCAGGCTGCGCGCTCTGACCCGGGACCGGCAAGCCGCCGGACCGGTCGGCGGCCCCACCTCGGCTCCTGCCGACAGCGTGAGGAGCATATCGTGTTCGCTTATGTGCGTTCCGGTGGCGGGAATGTCTGGGGCATTCTCGATGCGCCACAGGTGTTCGGCGATCTCATACTTGCGCGGCGAGTTTGTCCGCCAGCCCGGCGGGGATGCGCTCGGCGAGCGTTTCGAGCATTGCGCGGGCCGCTCTTTCCGCGGCGCCACGACTGTCCAGCCGCGCCCCTGGCCGCAAGGCCTCTGCCCACCTCGCTGCCAGAAGCAGTAGCCGGCACCGCGGCCACGGCGTTCCAGACCTGCGGGGTGTGCTCGAAGACGTCGGTCATGGGCACAGATCACTACTGACGACGGATCGCCGACGAACCCGCTGGATAGATCACAAAACCGTACTGGAGTACTAGGCGTTGCTCTTCGTCAGCCGACGGCTTCCGTCTGGATTTGTCGCAGCAGTCCGGCGAGGGTGAGCAGCCATGCGGCGGCGGCGATCCACAACAAAACGGTTCCGGTGGTTGCGAGTTGATGAATGCCGGTGGCTGAGGGGGTGGCGAGGGAGGCGACGGCGGTCATGCCCATGGGAAAGACGGTGGACCAGCGGTGGCTGTTGTAGCGCGGGCGGGGATGCGTGAGTTCGGCGGTGGCCAGGACGAGGTACCAGGCGAAGGCGCAGCCGAGCAGCGCGAGCGTTGCTGTGCGAAGCGCGGTGTGAACACCCTCGGTCCAGATGGGGGAGGGCAGGAGCTTTGCTCCAGTGAGTGATGAGATCGCCGACGCGCCCGCGGCGATCCACTGGTCGCCGGTTCCGGTGACGATCTGCCGGGGATCGAAGTGGGCGAGTGCTGCGATGTAGAGGCTCACTCCGAGGCAAGCGGCCAGTACGGCAAGCCCCTGGGTGCACACAGACGAGAAAGACGGCCCCCGGTATCCCCAGGCGCCACTGCCGGATGTCCGCGAACAGCAGCCCCGGGCATGCGAGCGCACCCGTCCCGGCCGCAGGATCCGGATCCTGCATCCGCAGCACTCCCGGCACTTGTTCGCGGTCAGCGGTGAAGGGACCTTGAGGCCCTTCTCCTAGTAGTCCGCTCGCATGCGGCCCTGACTATCGAGGGAGTGTCGGATCTCGTAGGAGTCCTCCCAGGCGTGCCCGCACTGCACGAACGAATAGGCTTCGCGTATTGGCTCAGCCTTCAACGTCCTGTCGCTGGAACCGTCGCATCCGCCGGTTCCAGTCTGCGGATCCACTATAACATTGCATTCTGCAATAATTGCAGGGGGTGAGGACGCCATGCCGGACTGCGAGCCTGCCGAACGAAGGGCTGGAAAGAACGCGATGACGCGGCAGGAGTCCCGACTCAAGCCCTCCGATGGACAGCCCTCTCGCACGGAACTCGACCAGGAGGCCGAAGAAGTCACCCTGGCCGTCATGGCGGCTTCCAGGCTGCTCATCGCGATCTCGGCCCGCGCGCTCACGTCCGCCGACGACTCTCTCACCCTGCCCCAGTTGCGGGCCCTGGTGGTGCTTGACACGTGCGGGCCCGTCAAGCTCGCCGCCATGGCCGCGACGCTGGGGGTCAACCCCTCCACCGCGCTGCGCATGGTCGAACGTCTGGAGTCCGTCGGCCTCATAGACCGCAAAACCAACCCCGACAACCGGCGCGAGGTCATCCTCCGCCTCACATCCACCGGACGAAGCCTCGTCGAGCGCGTCCTCGCCCACCGGCGCACCGAAGTCCGCGCCCTCGTGCAGCAACTGCCCCCCGAAGCGCGCGCCACGCTCGTTCCCGCACTGAAGGCACTCACCGAGGCGGCGGACGAGATGGCGGTGGATCCCTTCGACGAGGTGCGCCGCGTCGGCGGCCTCATCAACGACCCGCTCAACCCCGCCCCGCCGGACGCTCCGCAGGGAGGAAGTCGTCGGCCAAGAGACAGGACGACCTGACTCCGGCCTGCGTAGAGCGATCCGTCTGAAGGAGCACACCAACGCCGAGTACAAGCTGTGGCGCCCGCTCCAGCGGCACACCGGGCGCCGCGGTGACTCGCGCGGTGGCCGCTCACCTGACCGGTGCCCAAGGGGCGCTACGGTCAGAGGTTCGTGCGGCCGCCGTGGCGAGAGTACTGGAAGGATCCCGTCAGTTTCGGCAGTGCCGAGACGCAGACCATGGCCATCGCCGCGATGAAGAGGGCCGGACTGCGAACGGCGATGGCCACGATCAGCAGTATTGCGGCGACCGACAGGAACACTGGGGTGGACAAAAGGGCCGCGCAGCAGCGCCGGAGCAAGCGCGGGAGGACGGTGCAGAGGGGGGTGGCCTTACCGAAGGAACTGAGCATCCGTGCCAGGTGGGGGTCGTCCTGGTTCAGATGCTGCTGGATGTCGGCGAGGACCCGCTGGTCTTGCTGGGAGAGGCTCATAGCGCCCTCACAAGTGCGTTCACGTGCCAGAGGCGCGGCCAGGCCACGGTGACGCAAACCTGCGCCGCGCCGATGCGGAGGCACTACTTCGTGGCGGTTCTGCGACCGGCCGACCTCATCATGGCCATGGCGGCCAGCCCCAGAGCGAGGGCGACGCCACCGATCCAGCAGTTGTTCCAGATGATCCCTGCAGAGGCGCTGTGGCCAGCGGTGACCACCCACGGCGAGATGATCATCCAGACGCCCATGGCGGCGACTGTCCAGCTCAGACGGAGCAAGCTCTCGCCCGCCAGTGTCAGCCCCAGGCCGATCACGGCCATGGTGATGCCGACAATCAGGTTGTTCACGGTGATGTCGGGCTGCGTATGGAAGTGCACGACCCAGGGCGAGATGGCCGTGTACAGCCCTGTCAGCAGGATCAGCCCGTCCACGGCGACGGCCTGACGGCCGCCCGCCACGTGTGCATAACGTTCCCGCATCTCGGCCACGTCGGGGTGGCCGGCGATGTCGGGTCGACTGTGGGAGAGGTCAGACATGCGACTCGCTTCCTCTCAGTGCCCTGAAACGCCCTGATGGGCTCAAGCGGTCACGTGCCGGCGCTGACCGCCGTATCACGATGACCGAGGGGACCGGGTGCGCCGGTAGGGCGACTGCGGCCTTCGGGGTGATCTTTGGGGGCGCCCACTCCACGGGACCCCTTTCTCGTGCGGCTCCGTCCACCCTCCGGACCCGCCTCTTCAAACGTACTCTTGCACTAGGCAATGATGCGAAGGTCGTACTGCGTGGTTCCCGGCAACCACATCGTGCGCGCATCAATCCAGCAGGTCGGAGAGCCGCTGAGCAATCAGAAGGTCGACTGTGGCGGCCTGAAATCCAGGGGGTTCGCGAAGAGGTTTCGTGATGACGACGGCATTTGTTCTGTCCGGGGGCGGCAGTCTGGGCGCCGTGCAGGTGGGGATGCTGCGTGCTCTTACCGTGCGCGGCATCCATCCCGACCTCGTCGTCGGCGCCTCGGTGGGCTCGCTGAACGCGGCCTTCTACGCAGCCCGGCCGGATACACAGGGTGTCGAAGAACTCGCGCGGTTGTGGCTGCAGGTCGGAGAACACGATGTGTACCCCCTGGAGCCCTCAGAAATGCTGCCGAGACTGCTCGCCAGCTTCCCCGGCCGCCCTGTTCGTGCCGTTATTCGGGCGCTGGGAGGACTGAACTACATCTTCCCCGTCAACCCGCTCCTGGTCGGCCGGGCGGCAGCCGGCCGGGCCGATCACGTTTTCAGCAATCGTCGTTTCGAGGGCTTCCTTCACCGCGTACTGCCGCTGGAGCGCATCGAGGACGCGACGGTTCCCCTCAAGATCCTGGCCACGGATGCATGCGACGGGCGAGGGTTCCTCCTCACCCACGGCCCGGCGGTACCGGCCCTCATGGCCAGCACCGCCGTTCCAGGGTTCTACCCGCCGGTGGCGATCGAGGGACGTCACCTCATCGATGGCGCCGTAGCCAATGGAACCACCCTCGACCATGCGATCGCGCTCGGTGCAGACGAGGTCTATGTCCTGGCCCCTGGGTTCTCGTGCCGCCTGTCCGCGGCGCCGTCCACCGTGCTCGCGATGGCCACTCACGCGTACAACCTGCTGGAAGAGCAACGCATGGCAGCCTCGATCGCGCAGGCCCGCGCCCGCGTGCGGCTCCATGTTCTGCCGCCGGTACGCCCGGTGGCACTGCTGCCCATCGACTTCCGGCAGACTGCGCAGCTCATCGAGGCGGCCACGGACACAACCCTTCAATGGCTCGACCACGGCCGACACAGCGCAGCAATTGCGACCTCTGAACTGCCCCGAGTTCTCCGGACAGGGCGCAGTGCCCCGAGTTGAGTGGAGTCGTGTCGCTTGGCTTTACGCACTCGCCCCAGGCAAGGCTCGGTAAGGGGCCTCTCCAGGAGGCGCCCGGGCCACCTACGGGCAGACGGTCCAGAGCCTGCCTCTGGGGCCGGCTGCACGAGGCGGTGCTCGACCGCATCGATGAGTGCGGACTGCTCGACCTGACCCGCGTGGTCCTCGACTCCGCCCACGTACGGGCCAAAAAAGGGGCGAACTCACAGGCCCGAGACCCGTGGACCGGGGTAAACCGGGTTCCAAGATGCACGTCCTGTCGGACGCGAACGGACTGCCCCTGGTCGTCGGGCTCTCCGCCGCCAACACCCACGACAGCCAAGGTCTGAAGCCCATGGTGGCCGGTCTCCAAACGAGACACGACCCCCACCGCGGCTGGAACTACCAACCCCGCAAGCTCCACACCGACAAGGCATACGACATCCCTGAACTGCATAGATGGCTGCGCGGTAAACGTATCGGCGTCCGCATCGCCCGCAAAGGAATCGAATCCAGCGAACGGCTCGGACGCCGAAGACGGGTCATCGAACGCACCATGTCGTGGCTGACCGGCTACCGCAGGCTCAACCACCGCTACGAACGCCACCCCCGCAACTACCTGGCCTCCCTCGGCCTCGCCGCCGCCCTCTGCTGCTACAAACGACTCCTCCGACTCACCACATAGGACACTGTCTAAGTTGACCAGGCGCGTTGCTCTGCCGAAGGATCGCTCCCCATGAAGCGGAACTCCTCACACCGCGCCCTGGTCCATGCCCGCAACGCGGCCATGGGCTGTGTCGTCCTGCTGCTGCTCGTCGCGGGTGTGCTCTCCTCCTGGAGTTCGGCGCACCACGTCGTTCTGCCCAAGGGCCGCGAGCACGGCACGATGACCGTCACGGGCTGTGGCGCCGATGTCTGTACCGGTCCGTTCGCACCGTCCGGGCAGGCTGCCGCGCGCGCCCGGGTGACGATCGAGAAGTCTGTGGCGGCGCGGCGGGGCGACCGCTTCCCGGTGGTCGTGAAGCCGGGTACGGACGACGTCGTACGCACCGGGATTGCGGGTTTCCTGCATGCGTGGGTGCCGCTGGGTGGTGCGTTGGTGCTGGCGGCTCTGCTGATCGGCGGCGGCCTGCGGCTGCCCCGGGTCGCCTGGGGTACGGGGATCGCGGGTGCGGTCCTGCTGGTGGCGACGTTCTTCGCCCTGTGAGTGGGACCGCACCCACGCCCCGGCGGCTCAGCCGGTGTTGCGCAGACCCGCTGCGACACCGTTCACGGTGAGCAGCAGGGCCCGTGCGAGCAGCGGGTCGGCCGCCTCGCCGCGTGCCGCCGCCTCGCGCTGACGGGCCAGCAGCGAGACCTGGAGGTACGAGATCGGGTCCAGGTAGGCGTCCCGGATGGCGAAGGTCTGCTGGAGCACCGGGCTGGTACCGAGCAGCTCGGATCCGCCGGTGACCTTCAGGACCTCCTGGACCGTGAGCGCGTGCTCGGCCTCGATGTCGGCGAAGACATGCTTCAGCTCGTCGGGGACCAGCGTGTCGACATAGTGGCGGGCGATCCGCAGATCGGTCTTGGCGAGCGTCATCTCCACGTTCGAGATGAAGTTCCGGAAGAAGTGCCACTGCTCGTGCATCTCGTCCAGAACGGTGTCCAGGCCGGCCTCGCGCAGTGCCTTGAGCCCGGAGCCGACGCCGTACCAGCCGGGCACGATCTGCCGTGACTGGGTCCAGCCGAAGACCCACGGGATGGCCCGCAGCCCGTCCAGGCCCGCGCCGGAGTCCGGACGCCGCGACGGACGCGAACCGAGGTGCAGTTCGGCGAGTTGGTCGACGGGGGTGGAGGCGAAGAAGTACGCGGGCAGGTCGGGGTCCTCGACCAGCTTGCGGTACGCGGCGTGCGCGGCGTCGGAGACGGTGTCCATCGCGGCGTCCCAGCGGGCCAGGGCCTCGTCGGACTGGCGGGGCGCGGTGTGCAGCGCGGAGGCCTGGAGGGTGGCCGCTACGGTCAGCTCCAGGTTCTCCCGGGCGAGCGCCGGGATGAGGTACTTGTCGGAGATGACCTCGCCCTGCTCGGTCACCTTGATCTCGCCCTCCAGGGTGCCCCACGGCTGGGCGAGGATCGCGTCGTGCGAGGGGCCGCCGCCGCGGCCGACGGTGCCGCCGCGGCCGTGGAAGAGGCGCAGACGTACGCCGTAACGGTGCGCGACGTCGCGCAGCCGGCGCTGTGCCCGGTGGATCTCCCACTGCGAGGTGGTGATGCCGCCGAACTTGGAGGAGTCGGAGTAGCCGAGCATGACCTCCTGCACGTCTCCGCGCAGGGAGACGAGACGGCGGTACGACGGGTCGGCGAGCATCTCGTCGAGAATGACGTCGGCGGCGCGCAGCTCGTCGGTGGTCTCCAGGAGCGGCACGATGCCGATCTTGGCCCAGCCGCCGTGCAGATCGAGCAGTCCGGCCTCGCGGGCCAGGACGGCGGCCGCGAAGACGTCGTCGGCGCCCTGGCACATCGAGATGATGTAGGACTCGATGACCTCGGGGCCGAACCGCTCGAAGGCTTCCTTGATGGTGTGGAAGACGCCGAGGGTCTTCTCGCCCGCGGCGTCCAGCGGCGCCGGGGTAGGGGCGAGCGGGCGGCGCGAGCGCAGTTCCTTGGCGAGCAGCTTCTGCCGGTAGTCGCGCGGCATGTCGGCGTAGCGCCAGGACTCCTCGCCGAGCCGGTCGAAGAGCTGGCCGAGGGCGTGGTGGTGGGCGTCGGCGTGTTCGCGTACGTCCATGGTGGCGAGCTGCAGGCCGAACGCGGCGAGGGTGCGGATGGTGCGGTCCATCCGGCCGTCGGCGAACAGGCCGCCGCGGTGCTCGCGCAGGGAGGTCTGGATGAGTTCGAGGTCGGCGATGAGCTCGGCGGTTCCGAGGTAGTCGCAGCCGGGGCGGTGCGGGGTGCCGCCGGCGAGGCGTTCGCGGGTGTTGAGGAGCTTCTGGCGGATGCAGGTGGCCTTGAGGCGGTACGGTTCCTCGGCGTTCAGCCGCTTGTAGCGGGGGCTGATCTCGGGGAGGCGTTCCAGGTCGGCCTGGAGCGAGGTCAGCAGTTCGTCGGTGGCGCCGGTGTAGCGGATGGAGTTGGAGAGCTGCGCGCGGAGGTGGTCGACGAGCTCCAGCGCGTCGGTGATGCCGTGCTCGTGCTGGAGGATCAGTACCTCGCGGGTGACGGCGGGTGTCACGTTGGGGTTGCCGTCGCGGTCGCCGCCGATCCACGTGCCGAAGGTGAGGGGGCGGGTGCCGGCGGGCAGTTCGATGCCGACGCGCTCGAGCTCGGCCGCGAGGTCTTCGAGTACGTCCCCGACGGCATTGGCGTGCAGTTCGTCGAGGTAGTAGATGGCGTTGCGGGCTTCGTCGGCGGGCTCGGGGCGGACGACACGGAGTTCGTCGGTCTGCCAGATGAGGTCGATGTTCTCGGCGAGGCGCAGGTCCTGGCGACGCCGGTCGGCGTCGATCACCGGTGTTTCCAGCAGTTCGGCGATGCGGCGGAGCTTGTTGAGTACGGAGCGCCGGGCGGCCTCGGTGGGGTGTGCGGTGAAGACGGGTCGTACGTTGAGGTTCTTGACGGTCTCGCGCAGGTGGACCGGGTCCGCGTCCTTCAGCCGGTCGGCGGTGCGGGCGAGGAGCCCGCCCTCGGCGGCGCGGCGGTCGCGCATCTCGTGGGCGCGGTGGACCTGTTCGGTGACGTTGGCGAGGTGGAAGTAGGTGGAGAAGGCGCGCACGAGTTGTGCGGCGGTCTCCAGGTCCGTGTCGCCGAGGAGTTCGGCGGCGGCCTCACCGTCGGTGCGGGTCAGGGCGCGGACGCGCTCGACGAGGTCGAGGAGTTCCTGGCCTTCCTGGCGTACGAGGGTCTCGCCCAGCAGGTCGCCGAGGCGGCGGATGTCGGCGCGCAGCTCGGCGCTGGCGGCGGGGGTCTGGTCGGCACTGCTCACAGTGTGCGGCTCCTTGCAGTGAATGAGGAGGTGCGTCGCGTAGCGAATCCCAACAAGGATGGCGGTGGGAGACGGGCGGGCGGGATCTCCGGGGCCGCGGTCGGCAGCGGTGCTGACGCCACCCCGGGAAAGCAGAGTGCGGACCGCGCTGTCCGGCACCACCAGGATAGGTGTCCACACTGTGGGCACCGCTCCGCCCCGATCGGGTTTCCCTTCGTGGACGGCCCGTCGCGCTCTCGTGCGGTGGGCCCTCGCGCTGCCATACTTACGTAAGCGTAGGTTACGGACGCGTAGCCGGAGCAGTCCGTCGTACTCCTCATTCCAGGGGATTCCCCATGAACACCAGCCCCGCTGTGGTCGACGAGGCCGAGCCGTCGGCGGCCGATGACCAGGCCCTTCCCTCCGCCACGCTCGGCGGGGACAGTAAACGGTCGGTCGAGCAGTTCGCTCTTCTGTTGTTCATCGTGGTGCCGTTCGTGGCGCTGGTCGCGGCGGTGCCGCTGGCCTGGGGTCGGGGCGTGAGCTGGCTCGATGTGGGTCTGCTCGTGGCGATGTACTTCATCGGCTGCCACGGGATCACGATCGGTTTCCACCGCTATTTCACCCATGGTTCCTTCAAGGCGAAGCGTCCGCTCCGTATCGCTCTGGCCGTCGCGGGTTCACTGGCCGTGGAGGGCCCGCTGGTGCGTTGGGTGGCGGATCACCGCAAGCACCACCGCTTCTCGGACGCGGAGGGCGATCCGCACTCGCCGTGGCGGTTCGGCGAGAGCCTCCCGGCCCTGTTGAAGGGTCTGTGGTGGGCGCATATCGGCTGGATGTTCGATGAGGAGCAGACGCCGCAGCAGAAGTACGCCCCCGATCTGATCAGGGATCCGGCGCTCCGTGGGATCTCGCGCCACTTCCTCACCTTCACGACCGTGTCGCTGCTGCTTCCGCCGCTGGTCGGCGGTCTCGTGACGATGTCGTGGTGGGGGGGCGGCGACGGCCTTCTTCTGGGGGTCTCTCGTCCGGGTGGCGCTGCTGCACCATGTCACGTGGTCGATCAATTCCATCTGTCATGCGGTCGGCAAGCGTCCGTTCAGGTCCCGTGACCGGTCGGGGAACGTGTGGTGGCTGGCGGTGCTGTCGTGCGGCGAGTCCTGGCACAACCTGCACCACGCGGATCCGACGAGTGCGCGGCACGGTGTGATGAAGGGGCAGATCGATTCGAGTGCCCGGCTGATCCGCTGGTTCGAGAAACTGGGCTGGGCGTCCGACGTGCGCTGGCCCGACTCCGCCCGGATCGAGTCCCGCCGTATCGACTCCCGGCGCGACCGTGCGCATACCGAAGCGGCATGATTGACGACGTGGCGACCGACTCCAGCACCAGCAGCGAGAAAAACCGTCCTTCTTCCGCCCGGCGCGCCCGCCGGGTGCGGATGACCGGTAAGGAACGTCGCGAGCAGTTGCTGGACATCGGCCGTACGCTCTTCGCCGACAAGGGCTTCGAGGGCACTTCGGTCGAGGAGATCGCGGCCCGCGCCGGTGTTTCCAAGCCGGTCGTCTACGAGCACTTCGGCGGCAAGGAGGGCCTGTACGCCGTCGTGGTGGACCGCGAGATGCGCCAGCTCCTCGACATGGTCACCGGCGCCCTGACCGCGGGCCACCCCCGCGAACTCCTGGAGCAGGCCGCGTTCGCCCTGCTCGACTACATCGAGACGTACACGGACGGCTTCCGCATCCTGGTCCGCGACTCCCCCGTCGCCCAGTCGACCGGCACGTTCGCCTCCCTCATCAGTGACATCGCCACCCAGGTGGAGGACATCCTGGGCCTGGAGTTCAAGGCCCGCGGCTTCGACCCGAAGCTGGCCCCGCTCTATGCCCAGGCACTGGTCGGCATGGTCGCACTGACCGGCCAGTGGTGGGTCAACGCCCGCAAGCCGGAGAAGGCGGAGGTCGCCGCCCACCTGGTGAACCTGGCCTGGCACGGCCTGGAGAACCTGGAGTCGAAGCCGCGGCTGATGGGGCACCGCAAGAGCTGAACCCGGGCGGTTGGTCACTCATTGTGATGACGGCACGGGGAAACGACCCCTACTGTGGTCGGTAGGGCCAAGAATCCCGTCCATGGGAGGAACCATGACCGCCGAGCCGATCACCGCGCACAGCTCCCGCTGGCCGGTGCCGCCCCAGGACGGATACACGGTGGACGATCTGTTCACCTTGCCCGATCTCCCGCCGCACACTGAACTGCTCGACGGGAGCCTGGTTTTTGTGAGTCCACAGCGAGATTTCCACGGCACCGTGATCGATCTGTTGGTGTCCGGTCTGCGGTGCACAGCGCCCCGGGATATGAAAGTCCGCCGCGAAATGACCGTGGTCCTCGACCGCCGCAACGGCCCCGAGCCCGACATCTCCGTCGTCCGCGCCGCAGCTGTCACCGGACGGGAATTGACCCGCTTCCAGGCCACCGACGTCCTCCTCGCCGTCGAGGTCGTCTCCCCCGACTCGGAGGCCCGCGACCGCAACGCCAAACCGCAGAAGTACGCCGCGGCCGGTATCCCGAATTTCTGGCTGGTCGAGACGGCCGGCACCGACCAGCATCCGGTGGTGCGGGTCTACGAGCTGGACCCGGTGTCCAAGACGTACGCCCTGACGGGGATCCATCACGACCGTCTCAAGACGGGCGTTCCGTTCCCGATCGACATCGACATCACGCTGGACGCGCTCGACCGGCTCTGAGGCTCACCCGTCCACCGGCTCCAGGAACTCCAGCCGGTTCCCCACCGGGTCGTGGCTGAAGAAGCGCCGGTGCCCCGGCAGGTCGCCGTCCCAGGTCACCTCCGCGCCGCGTTCCGCCAGCCGGGCCGCGTACGCCTCGATGTCCGTGACCCGCAGGCCCGGGTGGGCCTTCCTCGCCGGGCGGAAGCCGGACTCGATGCCCAGGTGGAGCTGGACCGGGCCCGCCCGGAACCAGCAGCCGCCGCGGGCCGCGAGTGCGGGGGGTTTGGCGATCTCCGTCATGCCCAGGGTGTCGACGTAGTACGTGCGCAGGGCGTGCTCCGAGCCTTCCGGGGCGGCCAGTTGGACGTGGTCGAGAGCGGCGATCATCACTTCTCCTTGCGGGCCACGGCGAAGATGCGGCGGAACGGGAAGACCGTGCCGTGCGGGCCCTGGGGGTAGGCGGTGCGCAGCAGGTCGCGGTATTCGGCGAGGAACGCGTCGCGGGCGTCGGCGTCGTCGGCCAGGGCTGTCAGGACGGGGCGCAGGCCGGTGCCCTTGACCCAGTCGAGCACCGGGTCCTCGCCGGGCAGCAGATGCAGATACGTGGTCTCCCAGACGTCCGCCGTGATGCCGGGGGCCGTCAGCGCGTCGAGGTAGGCGGCGGGGCTGAGCACCGCGTCGGCGTGGCGCAGCTCGCCGGCCAGACGGTCGCGCCAGCGCGGGGACCCCGCGAGTTCCCGCATCAGGACATGGCTGGGCTGGTCGAAGTTGCCGGGGACCTGGAAGGCGAACGTCCCGCCGGGGGTGATGGCGTCCAGCCAGACCGGGAAGCGGGCGGTGTGGTCCGGGACCCACTGGAGCAGGGCGTTGGAGAAGATCAGGTCGTACGGCTCCGCGGGGGTCCAGGTCGCGGCGTCGGCCTCGGCGAAGTCCAGGAGGGGGCCGGCGTGGGTGCGTGCCTGCTCCAGCATCTGCGGGGAATTGTCGTAGCCGGTGATGTGCGCCTTCGGCCAGCGGTCGGCCAGCAGCGTCGTCACGTTCCCCGCTCCGCAGCCGAGGTCGGCGATCCGGGGCGCGGGGGCGGCCGGCGGCTCGGTGACGCGGGCCAGGAGATCGTGGAAGGGGCGGGTGCGATGGTCCGCGTGGCGCAGGTACTGCTGCGGATCCCAGGTGGGTGCGGTCATGGGATCAGAATCACCGAGGAACTATCTTGATGTCAAGACACTCGAATTCAAGAGACTTCATGTCGACAGACCCTCTACACTGATCCACATGGAGGACGAGGTCGACCGACTGGTCGCTGCATGGCGCCGCGAGCGCCCCGACCTCGACGTGGAACCACTCGAGGTGCTCAGCCGCGTCTCCCGCCTGGCCCGCCATCTGGACCGGGCCCGCCGGATCGCCTTCTCCGAGCACAGCCTCGAGCCGTGGGAGTTCGACGTGCTGACGTCCCTGCGCCGCGCCGGCGCCCCCTACCAGCTCTCCCCCGGCCAGTTGCTCACCCAGACCCTGGTCACCTCGGGCACGATGACCAACCGCATCGACCGGCTGACCAAGAAGAACCTCGTCGAGCGGCTCCCCGACCCCAACGACCGCCGTGGCGTGCTGGTCCGGCTCACCGCCGAGGGTCGCGACAAGGCCGACCAGTCACTGGCCGGCCTGCTCGCCCAGGAGCGCGCCATCCTGGGCGAGCTCTCCATGCAGCAGCGGGGTGAACTGGCCGGGCTGCTACGCCGGTTGACTGCCCCGTTCGACAACATCCCGTAGGGCCTGTCCGGCCGCTTCCAGGTCCACCGGTCCGACACCCGCCCGCCGGGCCAGTGCGACGGCGGCCAGCGTCGAGTGCACACCCAGCTTTCCCAGCACGTTCTGCATGTGGGTACGCACCGTGTGCGGGGAGAGGTAGAGCCGCTCCGCCACCGCCTTGCGCCCCAGGCCCGCAACCATGCAGCGCAGCACCTCGCGCTCGCGCGGGGTCAGCGACTCGACGAGCTGTTCGCTCTCGGTGCGGTGCTTGCGTGCCGCCGTCAGCTCCCGCAGCACGCCCGTGAGCAGGGCGGGGGGCAGATGCGTCTCGTCGCGCAGCACTCCCCGGATGACCGTGAGCAGCCGTTGCAGCGAGCAGTCCTTGGCCACCCAGCCCGAGGCCCCGGCCTGCAGCGCCAGCGCGGCCCGGAGCGGGTCGTCCTTCTCGGCGAGCACCACCGTGTGCACGGAGGGCCGGCCCGAACGGACCACGGCGACCAGCGAGATGCCGTCCACCGGTACGGGCTCCCCGCTGCGGGGCGCCGGGACGGCTGCCCGGTGGCCCCGCGCACCGGCCGGGTCCCCCGCCCCGCCCAGGACGCCCAGTTCGGCATCGATCAGCATCACGTCGTAGCCGCGCCCCTCGGCGGCGGCCCGTTCCAGACACCGCAGCGCGGCGGGCCCGCTGCCCGCCGCCGCCACTTCGACGTCCGGCTCGGCCGCGAGCGCCGCCGCGAGCGACTCGGCGAAGATGCGGTGGTCGTCCACCACGAGAACCCGGATACGAACCACAGGCACCCCCATGCTGCCTCTGTTGCTGGGCCACCCCCGGCCCGACGAAGGGACGGAACGGCGGCGGGTACGGCCGCCCGGATCGAGGAGATGGACCGCAGTCCCACGGCCGCCGCCGTGTGTCGACTGCCACCCGCCCCGGGCGCCGTACCCGACTGTCTCGTACCCCTGAATCAGCACCGGCCCCCACCGGTGCTGTGCATCAGCGTACGGCCGTGCGGCCGATGGGGAAGGCGATTCGCAGAACTGGCAGGCTCCGCTCCGTAGGGTGTGATAGGTGATTCGTCGTGAGGCGGCAGTGAACGGGCCTCAGCGGTCACCCGACAGGCTCTCAGCCGAGGCGTCGGGCACCCGCCGAAGGAACCGCCGGAAAAATGCGCGGCGACGCGTACCCCGCCGAAGCGAACGCCGCCAGCACGGACTTGGCGACCGTGTCCGCCTGCGCCTCCTCCACCAGGACGATCGCCGAGCCGCCGAAGCCGCCGCCGGTCATCCGCGCGCCGAGCGCCCCGGCCTCGCCCGCCGCGGACACCACCAGGTCCAACTCCGGGCAGGAGACGCGCAGATCGTCGCGGAGCGAGGCGTGCCCAGCGTCGAGGACCGGGCCCGCTCCCCGCACATCGCCTGCGTCGAGCAGCGCGATGACCTGCTTCACCCGCTCGTTCTCGCTGACCACATGGCGTACGTAGCGCACCACGGGCTCGTCGACGCCGACCGCGGCCAGGGTGTTCAGGGCCGCGCCGAGTCCGTCGTACGGCAGCTCGCGCAGCGTACGTATGCCGAGTGCCGCCGCCCCCGCCTCGCAGCCGGCCCGCCGCTCGGCGTACGCGCCGTCGCCGAGCGCGTGCTTGACCTGGGTGTCGACGACCAGCAGCCGCAGTCCTTGGGCGGCCAGGTCGAAGGGGACCTGGCGCTGGGTGAGGTCGCGGGTGTCGAGGTACAGGGCGTGTCCCTCGGTGCAGCAGGCGGATGCCATCTGGTCCATGACCCCGCACGGCACGCCGACGAACGCGTTCTCGGCGCGCTGACCGATGACCGCCAGCTCCGAGGCGGAGAGCTCCAGTTCGAAGAGGTCGTTCAGCGCCAGCGCGGTGACGACTTCGAGGGCAGCGGAGGAGGAGAGTCCGGCGCCGGTGGGGACGGTGGAGGTCAGCTGGATGTCCGCCCCGGTGACCGGGTGACCGGCCTCGCGCAGCGCCCAGAGCACTCCGGCCGGGTACGCCGCCCAGCCGTGCCCCTGCTGGGGGGCCAGTTCGTCGAGCCGGAGCCGGACGACGCCGCCCGGTACGTCGGCCGAGTGGAGCCGCAGTTCGCCGTCGGTGCGACGGGCCACGGCGGCCCGCGCGGTGTGCGGCAGCGCGAGCGGCATCACGAAGCCGTCGTTGAAGTCGGTGTATTCGCCGATCAGGTTGACCCGGCCGGGCGCCGCCCAGACTCCTTCGGGGGCGGTGCCGTACAGCTCGGTGAAAGCGGTGCGCAGCTCGGCGTCGTCGGTCATGGGGTGGTGGGCTCCTCTCGGCGGGCGAACGTCCAGGCATCGGAGACGATTCCGGTCAGGTCGGCGCGTGACGGCGTCCAGCCGAGCCGCTCCCTGGCGGTGGCGGCGGAGGCGACGAGCACGGCGGGGTCACCGGCGCGGCGCGGGGCCGCGGTCTCCGGGACCGGGTGGCCGGTGACGGCGCGGACGGTCTCGATGACCTCGCGTACCGAGAAGCCGTTGCCGTTGCCGAGGTTGCAGATCAGGTGCTCGCCCGCGGTGGCCGCGTCCAGGGCGCGGAGGTGGGCCTCGGCGAGGTCGGCGACGTGGATGTAGTCGCGGACGCAGGTGCCGTCGGGGGTCGGGTAGTCGTCGCCGTACACGGAGATCGACTCGCGCTGTCCGAGGGCGACCTGGAGGACCAGTGGGATGAGGTGCGATTCGGGGCTGTGCCGTTCCCCGTAACTGCCGTACGCCCCGGCGACGTTGAAGTAGCGCAGCGAGACCGCGGCCAGTCCGTGGGCGGCGGCCTCACCGGTGATCATGTGGTCGACGGCGAGTTTCGTGGCGCCGTAGGGGTTGGTCGGCGCGGTCGCGTCGGACTCGGTGATGGGGGTGGTGACGGGTTCGCCGTAGGTCGCGGCGGTGGAGGAGAAGACCAGGGTCCGTACGCCGGCGTCCCGCATCGCGGCGAGCAGTGCGACGGAACCGCCGACGTTGTTCACCCAGTACTTCTCCGGTTCCGCGACGGACTCGCCGACCTGGGAGTACGCGGCGAAATGCAGCACCCCGTCGTAGGAGGCGTCCAGCCACTTCGCCGCGTCCTGGACGCGGCCCTCGATGAACTCGGCGCCGGCCGGGACGCCCTCCCGGAACCCGGTCGAGAGGTCGTCGAGGACGGTGACGGCGTGACCGGCCTCCAGCAGATGCTGGGCGACCACGCTGCCGACGTATCCCGCGCCACCTGTGACCAGGTACTTCTTCTGGGGCTTGCTCACTCGCTCGCTACCTCTCGCAGTCGCTGGGCCGCGGCCTCCGGCGGCACATCGTTGATGAACACATTCATGCCGGATTCGGAACCCGCGAGGAACTTCAGCTTGCCGGAAGTGCGTCGGATGGTGAAAAGCTCCAGATGGAGCCCGAAGTCCTCCCGCCCGGGAATCCCGAACGGGGCCTGGTGCCAGGCCGAGATGTACGGGGTCGGCGGCTCGCCGGGGCCGAAGATCCGGTCGAATCGCCTCAAGAGTTCCAGATAGACCTGTGGGAACTCCGTGCGCGCGGCCTCGTCGAGTTCCCTCAGATCGGGGACGCGGCGGCGGGGGTGGAGATGGACCTCGTACGGCCAGTGCGCCGCGTACGGCACGAAGGCGACCCAGTGCTCGGCGGCGATGACGATCCGCGAGCCGTCCTTCTCCTCGCGGGCCACGACGTCGTCGAAGAGGTTGCGGCCGGTCTCGGCGCGGTGGGCCTGGATCGAGCGGAGCATCAACTCGGTGCGCGGGGTGACGAAGGGGTATCCGTAGATCTGCCCGTGCGGATGGCCGAGCGTGACGCCGATCTCGGCGCCCCGGTTCTCGAAGCAGAACACCTGCTCGACCTGCGGAAGCCCGGCGAGCTCGGCGGTGCGGTCGGTCCATGCCGCGAGGACCAGGGCGGCCTGGTCCTCGGTGAGGTCGGCGAACGACGCATCGTGGTCGGAGGTGAAGCAGACGACCTCGCAGCGGCCGGAGTCGCCGGCGAGCGAGGGGAAACGGTTCTCGAAGACGGCGACGTCGTAGTCCGACTCGGGGATCTCGCTCAGCCGGCCGTCCCGCGAGGGACAGAGCGGGCACTCGTCGGCCGGCGGGTGGTAGATGCGGCCCTGACGGTGCGAGGCGATGGCGACGCTGTCGCCGAGGAGCGGGTCATGGCGGATCTCGGACGAGGTCGAGACCGCGTCGAGGGGACGCCGGTCAACGGCGTCGCGCACGACATCGTCGCGGCTGTCGTAGTAGAGCAGCTCCCGGCCGTCGGCAAGCGTCGTAACCGTCTTCTTCACCAGGTTCCTCCAAACATAACCAAACACAATGAATCACAAGTCAACAGGTGCGTCAACGGCGAACATCGCGCGAAAAAGGTGTGCGTACAAGGGGTCCGGGGGTCCGGCTGCCGCGTTCATGGCCGGCATGGCGGCGAACGTGTCGTCGTTCAACACGGTGTTCACCACCGATATCTGGGCCCGGTACGTGATGAAGGACCGGCCGGACGCGTATTACCTGCGCTTCGGGCGGCTGAACACGGCGATCGGGGTGCCGGCCTCCATCGGCACGGCAGTTCTTCCTGCTCCGGCTGAAGCTGCGCCCGACGCGGACGCCGGCCGAGGGCCCGGACCCGGCCGACGGCTGACGCACCGCCTTCGGCAGGAGGCCCGGCCTTTGGCGGAGCTCACAAGCAGGGGCCCGACGGCATCACCCGATGCCGTCGGGCCCCTTCATGTCGAGCGGCACCGCCCGGTCCAGCAGTCCCGTGCGGGCCGCGAGGGCAGCGGCCTCCAGCCGGGAGCCGACACCCAGCTTCATCAGTACCCGCTGCACATGGGTGCGCGCGGTGCTCGACGCGATCCGCATCCCGGCCGCGATCAGCCGGGTGTCCTGCCCCTCGGCGACCCGCACCAGGACCTCGATCTCGCGCGGGGTCAGCAGCTCCAGCAGCCGCTGTCCCTCGTCGTCCGGCGCCGCGGCCGGGTTGAGCAGCTCGGCGAAGGCGCCCTGGAGCAGCTGCGGCGTCACCGCGGCCTCACCGGCGCGCGCCTTGACCATCGCGCGCTCGACGCCTTCCATGCGCTCGTCGAGGCGGACGTATCCCGCCGCGCCCGCCGCGAACGCCGCCGCGATCCCGCGCGGGCTGGGCACCGGACCGAGCACCACCACCGCCACCTGCGGGCGCTCCCGCCGGATCCGTACGATCGGGTCGAAGGCACCGGGCTCGGCGGGCGCCGCGGTGCCGAACAGGCAGACGTCCGGAGCCCTGCTGACCACCAGCTCCGCCGCACCCGTGGTCGGCGCGGCCGCCGCGAGCACCCGGTGGCCCCGCAGTTTCAGCGCCGAGGCCAGCGCCTCGGCGAGCAGTCGGTGATCGTCGACCACCATGAGCCGCACGCCCATCGAGCACACCCCCGTAGCACCGGCGCCAGGCCCCCCGGCCCGCCCTGCCCCGGCAAGCTACACGCTTGTTCGACGTTACGGGCGCCTTACGGCAAAAAGCTTGAGACGGCCAACTCGGCGTGCGTTCAAGACCAGTTGACAGCCTGTCATGTTCGACCGGGCGTCGTTTCGATGCGCCTGCCGACCACTGACGTTCGACGATGGCAGCGTCCGGGCCGTGGGCGCGCGCGGGGGTGGAGCCGACGGAGGAACGCCACCCCGCGCCTGCGGTGGGCAGTTACTCCCTGCTGAAGCCGACCGCCAGGCGGCGGCTCTCGTCCAGGGATCCATGGGGCTTGCTCACCATGGTGCTGGACAGGTACAAGTGCCCGTCGTTGTAGAGGAATTCGGAGTAGTCCGGCGTGAAGCTGGTCTCCGCCTCGCGGACGGACCGGTCGCTCGGGTTCTCCATCAGCACCGTCTGCTTGAACGTTGCGCCGTCGATGGAGACGACCTGGCCGCCCTTGTCGTACGGGGGCTCCCGGTACGCGATGATGTTGCCGCCGTCCATGCGGATCGGGAACATCGTGTAGCGCTCACCCGCGTCGGCCCGGTCACTGGTCGGCTTGCCGGTCGTGAGGTCGAAGGAGACGATCTCGTTGGTGTCGCCGTACTCGCCGGTGCCCTCGTGGGCCTCGGTCGGCACGTAGATGCGGTTGTTGCCGACGGCCAGCTGGCTGCAGCTCTCGACCACGGTGGAGTGGCAGTTCGCGGCGTACTTCTCGCCGTCCGCCGCGATCCTGGTGAGCAGCTTGCCGGTGGAGGCGTCGATCGAGAAGAAGTCCGAGATGCCGCTGCCGTCACCGGCGGTGTCGCCGACGTCCGCCGCGACGACCAGCGGCTTGGTGGAGACGATGCTCGCGTAGTCGACACCGGGCGGCATCTTGTACGAGGAGATCGGGGCGCCGGTGGTCGGGTCCAGCGCCTGGATGACGAGCTGCGGGTCCTCGTACGTACCGCACTTGCGGACCACGGCGAGCGCGTCGCCGCCGCCGTAGCCGGTGTCGTAGCAGCCGTCGGTGGAGACCTTGGGCTTCCAGCGCTCGGCGCCGGTGTTGAGGTCGAACGCCGCGCCGCCCTCGGTGCCGGCCGCGGCGACCGTGGTGCCGCTGAGCGTGATCTCGTCGTACCTGACCGGCTCGTCACCGCTGGTGGCGGCGGTCACCGACTTGCTCCACATCAGCTTGCCGGTGCTCAGGTCGAGCACGCCGACCTGGTTGCACGGCTGGTACTTCTTGGCCTTGGTCGGCTTGCCCGCCTCGAAGGCGACGGCCGTCTTGTAGTCCTTGGACATGTGCCGGGAGGCGGCGCAGACCTGGCCCGCCAGCGGGATGGACCACAGCTTGGTGCCCTTGGCCAGGTCGTAGCCGACGATCTCGTTCAGGCCGGTCTTCACGTACGCCTTGTCGGTCAGCCAGGAACCGGCGACCTTGGTGACGTCACCGACCTTCGGCAGCGGCAGTTGGAAGGCGACCTTGGACTTGGGGTCCGCCGGTGCCTTCTCCTTGCCGCCGCCACCGACCGCGCCGCCCTGGCCGCCGCCCTTGCCCTCGGCGGTGCCGCCGGACTGGGACGCCTCCTCCTTCTTCTTGCCGTCGTCACCGCCGCTGGAGGAGTACCAGACGCCACCGGCGACGATCAGCACGACGGCGACCGACGCGGCCACGATGATCTGCATCCGGGTGCTGAACTTCTTGCCGCCGTCGCCGTTCCCGTTCGGCTGCGGCGGGTACTGCTGCTGCATCGGGGCGGTCGGGTAGCCGTACCCCTGCTGGGGCGGCTGACCGGGCGGCAAGCCCTGCGGGATGCCGTAACCCTGCTGCGGCCGGCCGGGCACGGGCGCCTGCGGGTAGCCGTAACCCGGCTGTGGCGGCTGCCCCTGCGGGTAGCCGTAGCCCGGCTGTGGCGGCTGACCCTGCGGGTAGCCGTAACCGGGCTGCGGCGGCGGCCCCGACGGGTAGCCGTAACCCGGGCCCGGCTGCTGCGGCGGGCTCCCGGGCGGCGGGGTCTGCGGGGCGCCTGCCGGTGGCGGGGGCTGGGGGGCGCCGAACCCACCCGGCGGGGGGTCCTGCGGGGCACCGAACCCGCCCTGGGGCGGGTCGTTGGGCGGCTGCGGCGGCTGCGTCATGGCGTACGTACCTCGGGGGGAAGGGAGAGTCGGTGAGTCGGGGCGGGCAGCGGACGAAGGTGCTCGGACCGCTGCCCGCCGTGAACCGTCGGGCGCCGACGGGTCGGTACCGTCCGTCGGACGCCGACGGCCCGGTTCCGTCAGAAGTCTTCGTGAGCCGTCAGTTGCCGAAGGCCATCATGGTCTTCGTCTCCAGCTCTTCCTTGTCGTTTCTCGCACTGACCCGTCCACTTGCGATGAAGGAACGGCCACCGGCGTAGACGACCTTCGTGTTGTAGAAGGTGCTCTCGATCTCGGACACCGAGACGGGGTGCTTCAGCACCATCTGCACGGTTCCGCCGGTCGGTGCGAGGGTGGCGATCCCGCCGCCCTTGTTGTAACCGGCCTCCACGTAGAGCAGCACATTGCCGCCCTCCATGCGCAGCGGCTTCACCATGCGCTCGGCCGGGGCCGCGGCCTTCCACTTGGGCTTGCCGGTGTTCAGGTCGAACGCCACGACCTTGTTCGTACGGGCGAGGCCGCTGGAGTCCGGCGAGGTCGACATGTAGAACGTGTTGGCGTCGGCGGCGACACCCGTGCAACCGTCCAGGGACTTGCCGAAGATGGCGAAGACGCTGCCGCAGTCCGGCGAGAACTTGTCGCCCTTGTCACTGACGAGCCCGGAGCGGAACGAGCCGTTCTCCTTGAGGGAGAGGATGCTCCACTCCTTGTCCTTCTTCAGGGAGACCACCAGCGGGCTCACCGAGAAGACCCGGTCGACCTCCCAGCCGCGCTTGGGCCGGTACGTCCACCTGGGCTTCCCGGTGGTCGGGTCGAGCTCCTGGATCTGGTGCTGCGGATTGTCGACGTCGTCGGTACGGCAGTTGGAGGCGGCGATCAGTTTGGGCCCGCCCGCGAAGGCGAACGGCTGGCAGTTGCCCGGCTGCTTGCCGAACAGTTCCTTGCCGTCACTGATCTGGTAGGCGTTGGAGTTGCCGGTGCGCCCGACCGTCACGGTGTTGCCGCTGATGGCGAGCGAGATGTCCGACATGATGTCCCAGATGCCGTTCTTCTTGATCGACTTCTTCCAGCCGGCCTTGCCGGTGTTGAGGTCGATCATCTGGAGGTCCGAACAGACCGCCTTGTCGGTGGTGCCGTTCTTGACCCCGATGACGATCTTGCCGTCGGTGGTGGTCTGCGAGGGCGCCGCGCACAGGTCGGCGGGCAGCTTCAGCGTCCACTTCTGCTTGCCGTCGGCCACGGAGTAGCCGGAAATGCTCCGGTACATGCCCTTGACGACGGTGTCGCCGACGACCCAGGGGCCGTACACGTCGGAGCCGCTGCGCGGCAGGTCGATGTCGTTCTTCTGCAGCCAGAGGACCTTCGCCTCGCCCTCCTTGCGGCCGGCGTTGAGGTCGTCGCCGGTCTCTCGGCCGTCGTCGTCACCGTTGCCGTCGCCCTCGTCGACGGAGGGCGAGTTGCTCGGCTTGGCGTCCTCGCTCTTCTCCGCGACGGGCTTCTTGTCGTCGCCCCCGCTCGTGGCGATGAAGACGCCGCCGCCGATCACGAGGAGCGCGACGACCGCGGCGCCGATGATCAGCGCGGGCTTGCGCTTGAAGAGGTTGCCCCCGCCGGGGCCGCCGGGACCGCCCGGGGCCGGTGCGCCGGGGTACTGCTGCTGCGGGTAGCCGTAACCGGGCTGCGCCTGCTGGCCGTACGGGCCGGGCTGCTGGTTGTACGGGCCGGGCTGCTGGTTGTACGGGCCCGGCTGCGCCTGACCGTACGGGTTGGGCTGCTGGCCGTAGGGGCCCGGCTGCTGCTGGTTGTACGGGCCGGGCTGCTGGGGGTAACCGTAACCGGGGGCCTGACCGGGTATCTGGCCGGGGGCCTGGCCCGGCGCCTGGCCGGGGGCCTGGGGATGGCCGTAACCGGGCTGGGCGGGCGGCGGGGTCTGCGGAGCCGGCGGAGTCTGCGGCGGCTGGGCGGGCGGCGGGGTCTGCGGCGGGCCCTGGGGCGGCTGAGGACTTCCCGGCGGCGGCTCCAGCGGTGCGCCGAAGCCTCCCTGCGGCGGTTGCTGGCTGGGCGGCTGGGTCATCAGCACGTCCCCCTTCGTGCGGTCCGGTGCCCGTTCCGGTCTCCCCCGCGATTCCACGGAGTTCAGGGCCTTGTCGGCCTCTGAACTCCACGGAAAGGAGCGAATCGGGCATGGATCCCGCAGTGTCACGACAGTCGAGCGGGGCTTCTTTGTACCACCCGCATCACCACGGACACCGGGTCGGTCCACCCCCTGTTCCCAAGGGAGAACCGGCCCGTGATGCCGCCGTTACGCCTCGGACCGTCAGTTGCCGAAGCCCGCTGTCGACTTCATCGACTTCTCCGCCTCGTCGTCGATCCCGCCGATCCTCGTGCGCACGAGGAAACCGCGCCCGTTCAGACAGGCGACCCGGGAATCGAATACCGCAGACACCGCAGCGATCAGGCGTCCTCGGCCAGTTCCAGCCAGCGCATCTCCAACTCGTCGCGTTCTGCGACCAGTTCGCGCAGCTCCGCGTCCAGCTTCGCGACCTTCTCGAAGTCCGTGGCGTGCTCCGCGATCTGTGCGTGCAGCGTGGTCTCCCGCGTCGACACCTTGTCGAGCTGCCGCTCCACCTTCTGCAGTTCCTTCTTCGCCGCACGTGCGGCCTGCGGGGAGACGGTCGCGGCCGGCGCGGTCTTCTCCTTGACCGCGGGTGCGGCGGAGGGCGTGGCCGCCTCCTCCATCCGCTGCCTGCGCTCCAGGTACTCATCGATCCCGCGCGGCAGCATCCGCAGCGTGCGGTCGCCGAGCAGCGCCATCACCCGGTCCGTGGTGCGCTCGATGAAGAACCGGTCGTGGGAGATCACGATCATCGATCCGGGCCAGCCGTCGAGGAGGTCCTCCAGCTGGGTCAGGGTCTCGATGTCGAGGTCGTTGGTGGGCTCGTCGAGGAAGAGGACGTTCGGCTCGTCCATCAGCAGGCGCAGGATCTGGAGCCGGCGCCGCTCACCGCCGGAGAGGTCGCCGACCGGGGTCCACTGCTTCTCCTTCGAGAAGCCGAACTGCTCGCAGAGCTGGCCCGCGGTCATCTCCCGGCCCTTGCCGAGGTCGACCCGGTCCCGTACCTGCTGCACCGCTTCGAGCACCCGCAGGTTCGGGTTCAGCTCGTGGACCTCCTGGGAGAGGTAGGCGAGCCTGACGGTCTTGCCGACGACGATCTTCCCGGCGGCGGGCTGGGTGTCGCCCTGCGTGCGGGCCGCCTCGGCGAGCGCCCGCAGCAGCGAGGTCTTGCCCGCGCCGTTGACCCCGACCAGGCCGATCCGGTCGCCGGGGCCGAGCTGCCAGGTGAGGTGGGTGAGCAGCGTCTTGGGACCCGCCTGGACGGTCACGTCCTCCAGGTCGAAGACGGTCTTGCCGAGCCGCGCGTTGGCGAACTTCATCAGCTCGCTGGTGTCGCGCGGCGGCGGCACGTCGGCGATCAGTTCGTTGGCCGCCTCGATGCGGTAGCGCGGCTTGGAGGTACGCGCGGGGGCGCCGCGGCGCAGCCAGGCCAGCTCCTTGCGCATCAGGTTCTGCCGCTTGGACTCCTCGGTCGCGGCGATCCGCTCCCGTTCGGCCCGGGCGAAGACGTAGTCGCTGTAGCCGCCCTCGTACTCGTGGACCGTGCCGCGCTGGACGTCCCACATGCGCGTACAGACCTGGTCGAGGAACCAGCGGTCGTGGGTGACGCAGACGAGCGCCGAACGCCGTGCCCGCAGATGGCCGGCCAGCCAGGAGATGCCCTCGACATCGAGGTGGTTGGTCGGCTCGTCGAGGACGATCAGGTCCTGTTCGGCGATGAGCAGCTTGGCCAGCGCGATGCGGCGCCGCTCACCGCCGGAGAGCGGCGCGATGACGGTGTCCAGGCCGTGCTCGAAGCCCGGCAGGGCGAGCCCGCCGAAGAGCCCGGTGAGCACATCGCGGATCTTGGCGCTGCCCGCCCACTCGTGGTCGGCGAGGTCGCCGATCACCTCGTGGCGGATGGTCGCCTGCGGGTCGAGCGAGTCGTGCTGGGTCAGGACGCCCAGGCGCAGCCCACCGCTGTGGGTGACGCGGCCGCTGTCCGCCTCCTCCAGCCTGGCGAGCATCCGGATGAGGGTCGTCTTGCCGTCGCCGTTACGGCCCACGACACCGATCCGGTCCCCCTCGGACACCCCGAGGGACACGCCGTCGAGCAGGGCACGGGTGCCGTACACCTTGCTGACC
Organism: Streptomyces sp. NPDC111516; assembly: GCF_055635345.1. Lineage (NCBI taxonomy): Bacteria > Bacillati > Actinomycetota > Actinomycetes > Kitasatosporales > Streptomycetaceae > Streptomyces > Streptomyces sp. NPDC111516. The sequence continues at coordinate 29,900 of NZ_JBVKBV010000027.1, forward strand.
TGCTCGACATTGACCAGATTGACGGCCATTTCACTCCTGCCCAGGGGGATCGATCGACTTCCCAGGGTACGGGGCGGCAGGGACGGGACGTCCGCTCGCCCTTGCGGCCCCGCCTGCCGCTACCACTACGGCCGGTAGCGGCAGGCGGTGTCAGACGAGCGTGGCACCCGGCGCCGGGGAGACCGCGGCCCGGGCGTTCCGGCACGTGCCCGAGGTGATCAGCGCCTCGGCCACCTTCCGTGCCGACTCCTCGTCCGCCACCAGGAACGCGGTGGTCGGCCCGGAGCCCGAGACCAGGGCGGCCAGGGCACCGGCCCCGGTACCCGCGGCGAGGGTGTCGGCCAGCGAGGGGCGCAGGGAGAGCGCGGCGGGCTGGAGGTCGTTGCTCAGGGCGCCCGCGAGGGCGGCGGTGTCACCGGCCCGCAGCGCGTCCAGGAGTGCGGTGGACGCGGTGGGATCCGGGACGTCCGTACCGGCCGTGAGCCGGTCGAACTCGCCGTAGACGGCCGGGGTGGAGAGCCCGCCGTCGGCGACCGCGAAGACCCAGTGGAAGGTTCCGCCGGCATCGACCGGCGTCAGCCGCTCGCCGCGGCCGACGCCGAGGGCCGCGCCGCCGACGAGGCTGAACGGGACGTCGCTGCCCAGCTCCGCGCAGATGGCGAGGAGCTCTTCCCGGGTGGCGCCGGTGGACCAGAGGGCGTCGCAGGCCAGCAGGGCGCCCGCACCGTCGGCGCTGCCGCCCGCCATGCCGCCCGCGACGGGAATGTCCTTGTCGATGTGGATGTGCACATCGGGTGCGATGCCGTGCCGTTCGGCCAGTGCGATCGCGGCGCGGGCGGCGAGGTTCGTCGCGTCCAGCGGGACCTTCGCGGCGTCCGGGCCCGAGCAGGTGATGCGCAGCTCGTCGGCGGGGGTGACGGTGACCTCGTCGTACAGGCCGACGGCGAGGAAGACATTGGCCAGGTCGTGGAAGCCGTCGGGGCGCGGTGCGCCGACCGCGAGCTGGACGTTGACCTTGGCCGGTACGCGGACGGTGACGCTCACTCGCCCCTCCCGGAGGGCTCGTTCCCGGCGAGCTTGTTCTCGGCGGGCTTGTTCTCGGCGATGGCGGCGAACTCCTCGACCGTCAGCGCCTCGCCACGGGCCTGCGGCGAGATCCCGGCGGCGACCAGCGCCGCTTCGGCGGCGGGCGCGGAGCCCGCCCAGCCGGCCAGGGCCGCCCGCAGCGTCTTGCGGCGCTGGGCGAAGGCCGCGTCGACCACCGAGAAGACCTCGGTCCTGCTCGCACTCGTCCTGATCGGCTCGGTGCGCCGGACCAGCGACACCAGACCGGAGTCGACGTTCGGGGCGGGCCAGAAGACGTTGCGGCCGATGGACCCGGCCCGCTTGACGTCCGCGTACCAGTTGGCCTTCACCGACGGCACGCCGTAGACCTTGTTGCCCGGCCGGGCGGCCAGCCGGTCGGCGACCTCGGCCTGAACCATGACGAGGGTCCGCTCGATGGAGGGGAACCGTTCCAGCATCGTCAGCAGGACCGGAACGGCGACGTTGTACGGAAGGTTCGCGACCAGCGCGGTCGGCGCCGGGCCCGGCAGCTCCCGTACCAGCATCGCGTCGGAGTGCACCAGCGTGAACCGGTCGGCGCGCCCGGGCATCCGGGCGGCGACCGTGGTCGGCAGGGCGCCGGCCAGCACGTCGTCGATCTCGACGGCGACGACCCGGTCCGCCGCCTCCAGCAGCGCCAGGGTCAACGAGCCGAGTCCGGGGCCGACTTCGACGACGACGTCGTCCGGGCGGACTTCCGCCGTCCGCACGATCCGGCGGACCGTGTTGGCGTCGATGACGAAGTTCTGACCGCGCTGCTTGGTCGGGCGTACGCCCAGCTCGGCGGCCAGCTCGCGGATGTCTGCGGGGCCCAGGAGGGCGTCGGGCTCAGTGGTGCTCACCCGGTAAGCGTACGGCCGCGGCGCGGCCGTGGGCTCGCGCCCGTCGCGCACCCGGCTTCTCCGGCCGGGCGCCGGGCTCCTACCGCCGCCGGACCACGACCTCGTCGCCGTCGGCGAGTGGGCCGCCCAGGGCCGGGGTGACGCTGTCGCGGACCGCGAGCGTGACGCCCTGGTCGGCGAGGAGCTCGTCGACGTCGTCCGCGAAGGTGTGCAGGGTGCGGGGCCTGCCGTCGACGTCGAGGGTCACCGCCTTGTCGCAGGCCACGAACGCCGTGGTGCCACCGGCCAGGAACGCGACGACGAGGGCCTGCGGGACGAGGCGGCGCAGGCTCTCGGGCCCGACCGGCGCCCTGTGCCGCCGGGCGGCCCGGCGCGCGGCCGCCCGGCCGCCGGTGGCGTCGGGGGCGGGCGGACGACCGGTCGACGGCAGGTCGACGACGGTCGGAGCGTGGACCGCCCAGGCGGCAAGCGTCAGCCGCTCATGGAGCGGGACGGACGCAGGGGCGCCGGCCGGAAGCGGGGCGGGCGGTCGCGCCACCGCCGTGTGCCCCCTGCCGCGTGCCGCGCGGTGACTGCCCTTCGAGTTGCTCACGATGCTCTCCAGAGGGTCCGATCGGCCGGCTCGCCTGATGGCGCCCGGGACGATAGCGGAGCATCGGTGACTCTCCAAAACGGCTCGACCGCGTACCGTAACCGCCGGGTTGGGTGCGTACCGTCAGTAGTCGAATGCGCGAGCGGTGTTGTCGGCGATGGCCGACGCCAGGGTGTCCTCGTCCACGCCCTTCACCTCCGCCATGGCACGCAGCGTGACCGGAATGAGATACGGCGCGTTGGGCCGTCCGCGGTACGGGGCGGGGGTCAGGAACGGTGCGTCCGTCTCGACGAGCACCAGTTCCATCGGCGCGACGGCCAGCGCGTCGCGCAGCGGCTGGGCGTTCTTGAAGGTGACATTGCCGGCGAAGGACATGAAGTACCCGGCGTCCGCGCAGATCCGGGCCATGTCGGCGTCGCCGGAGTAGCAGTGGAAGACGGTCCGCTCGGGGGCGCCCGCGTCGGCGAGGACGCGCAGCACGTCCGCGTGCGCCTCGCGATCGTGGATGACCAGTGCCTTGCCGTGCCGCTTGGCGATCTCGATGTGGGCGCGGAAGGACTCCTCCTGCGCGGCCATGCCCTCGGGGCCGGTACGGAAACAGTCGAGCCCGGTCTCGCCGACACCGCGTACGTGGTCGAGTGCGGCCAGCGCGTCGATCTCCGCGAGCGCCTCGTGCAGCGCCGCTGTCCCGCCGCCTTCGCGCGCCCCCTGCCGCGACCCCCCTCCCCCAGCCCCAGGGGGCTGGGAGGTGCCCCCCTGGTCGCCGTGCACGATGCGCGGCGCCTCGTTGGGGTGGAGGGCGACCGCCGCGTGCACGTTCGCGTGCGCGGCGGCGGTCTCGGCGGCCCAGCGTGAACCGGCCACGTCGCAGCCCACCTGGATCACGGTGGTCACGTTGACCGCCGCGGCCCTGGCCAGGCTCTCCTCGACGGTCGCGTCCTGCATGTCCAGGTGGGTGTGCGAATCGGCGACCGGCACCCGGAGGGGTTCGGGCAGCGGCGGGGCTTCGGTACGGCTCATGACGACGATCGTACGAGGACCGCGCCGGGCGCCTCGCCGGCAGTGGAAGCCGGACGCCCTACTTGCGATGGAAGGGGTGCAGCAGGTCGGACAGGTGCCAGTGGTGCTGCGCGCCTGCGGGTGCGGTGGTGGCGACGGCCATGGCCTCGTCGTCCCGGGCGTCGATGCCCTCGACGGGCGGCCGCGTCGGCTGGGGGGTGTGGAGCAGCTTCTGGACGGTCGAGACCCGGCCGGCCCGCATGATCCGGAGCACCTGCCCGCCACAGTTCACGCAGCTGGGCCGGGAGAGGGGCGAGGGAACTCGCTCCCCGTCCGCCTTGTATATGACGTAGTCGTTGTTGGAGCCGTCGACGTGGTGCTCTATCTCGTAGGCCTGTTCCCAGCCGTGTCCGCACTTCATGCAGGCGAAGGCATACGCCTCATGGACGGTGGTAGGTGTGATCTCGCTCATGCCTGCTCCTTTGGTCCGCCGGACAAGCACTCCGGAGAATGCGTCCTTGGTCCAGTGCACGCCCTTACCGGTGGGAGCGCATCGGAGCGTGCCGAGTGTTGGAGCGGTTTTGGCCTTCTCGTGGCAGAAAGGCCCGGTACGCGACTCTCGCTTTGCTTACGGGATCGATTCGTTGACCTATGCGGGGCCGGTTCGCTCCGCGTTCTTTGCCGCCACGACCGCGTCGAAGACTTCGCGCTTGGGCAGCCCCGCGTCAGCGGCCACAGCGGCGATGGCTTCCTTGCGTCGCTCCCCCGCCTCCTCACGCACCCGCACCCTTCGTACCAGCTCCACGGCGTCCAGTTCCTCGGGTCCGGAGGCGGCCGCGCCCTCGACGACGACGGTGATCTCGCCGCGTACCCCTTCGGCCGCCCAGGCCGCCAACTCGCCCAACGGGCCGCGCTTCACTTCCTCGTACGTCTTGGTCAGCTCCCGGCACACGGCCGCCCGGCGGTCGGCGCCGAAGACCTCGGCCATCGCCGCGAGGGTGTCGTCGAGCCGGTGCGGGGCCTCGAAGAAGACCATGGTGCGGCGCTCGTCGGCGACCTCGCGCAGTCTGCCGAGCCGTTCGCCCGCCTTGCGCGGCAGGAAGCCCTCGAAGCAGAACCGGTCGACGGGCAGCGCGGACAGGGCGAGAGCGGTGAGCACCGCGGACGGGCCGGGAACCGCGGTGACCTTGATGTCCTTCTCCACCGCCGCGGCCACCAGCCGGTAGCCGGGGTCGGAGACGGACGGCATCCCGGCATCCGTGACCAGCAGGACACGGGCGCCGCCGGTCAGTGCCTCGACGAGTTCGGGCGTACGGGCCGACTCGTTGCCCTCGAAGTAGGAGACGACCCGCCCCGTGGTGTGGATGCCGAGGGCCTGGGTGAGGCGGCGCAGCCGCCGGGTGTCCTCGGCGGCGACGACATCGGCCGTCTCCAGTTCGGCGGCGAGGCGTGGCGGGGCGTCCGCCACATCGCCGATGGGGGTTCCTGCGAGTACCAGCGTTCCAGTCGTTCCAGTCACATGAGTCATCCTCCCAGCACGGGCGAGCGCACTCGCACAGACGCGTTCCCTACGATGGCGCGGTGACGAGTACTTCGCCCGAAGCCCAGCAGGGCAAAGACGCCGGGGAACCGCACGGCGAAGAGCCGGCCTCCTGGCAGCAGCGGCTGCGCCGCTTCGGCCATTCGCCCCGGCCCGGAATCGGGCTGCGTGAACGGCTGGTGCCGCCGTACACCCGCCCCGGCGCCCAACTGTGGGCGGTGCTCGGGATCTCCCCGCCCATGGCCGAGCGCCTGGTGCGGTGGTCCGCCTGGGGCGGTCCGCTGCTGGTGGCGCTGGTCGCCGGGGTGCTGCGGTTCTGGAACCTGGGCAGCCCGCACGCCCTGATATTCGACGAGACGTACTACGCCAAGGATTCCTGGGCGCTGATCAACCAGGGGTACGAGGCGGACTGGCCCAAGGACATCGACAAGCTCATCCTCGCCGATCCGTCGAAGGTGCACATTCCGGTGGACCCGGGCTATGTGGTGCATCCGCCGGTCGGCAAGTGGATCATCGGGCTCGGTGAGCACTTCTTCGGTTTCACGCCGTTCGGCTGGCGGTTCATGGTGGCGGTGCTCGGCACCCTGTCGGTGCTGATGCTGTGCCGGATCGGGCGGCGGCTGTTCCGCTCGACGTTCCTGGGGTGCCTGGCGGGCACGCTGCTCGCCTTCGACGGTCTGCATTTCGTGATGAGCCGCACCGCGCTGCTCGACCTGGTGCTGATGTTCTTCGTGGTGGCGGCTTTCGGCGCGCTGCTGATCGACCGCGACTGGGCGCGGCGCAGGCTCGCCGCGGCACTGCCGGTGGACGCGGAGGGCGTGCTGCGCCCGGATGCCGGGGTCGCGGAGAATCTTCGGCTGGGCTGGCGCCCGTGGCGGCTCACCGCCGGTCTGATGCTGGGGCTGGCCTCCGCCACCAAGTGGAACGGCCTGTACATCCTGGCCGCCTTCGGTCTGATGACGGTGCTGTGGGACGTGGGCGCGCGACGGACCGCGGGGGCGGTACGCCCGTACCTGGCGGTGCTCAAGCGCGATCTGCTGCCGGCGTTCGTCTCCACGGTCCCGGTCGCGCTGCTCACGTACCTCGCGTCCTGGACCGGCTGGATCGTCACCGACAAGGGCTACTACCGGAACTGGGCACAGACCGACGGCACGGGCGGCCACTGGACGTGGCTGCCGGACTGGCTGCGCAGCCTGTGGCACTACGAGTACCAGGTCTACGAATTCCATGTGAATCTGACCTCCGGCCACACCTACCAGTCCAATCCCTGGAGCTGGATCGTGCTCGGCAGGCCCGTCTCGTACTTCTGGGAGGAACAGCCGGGCTGCGCGGCGTCGGAGACCGGCAAATGCTCCCGCGAGGTGCTTGCCATCGGGACGCCGCTGCTGTGGTGGGCGGCGTGTTTCGCCCTGGTGTACGTGTTGTGGCGCTGGTTCTTCCGGCGCGACTGGCGGGCGGGGGCGATCGCCTGCGGTGTGGCGGCGGGCTGGCTGCCCTGGTTCTTCTACCAGGAGCGGACGATCTTCCTCTTCTACGCGGTCGTGTTCGTGCCGTTCCTGTGCCTGGCGGTCACGATGATGATCGGCGCGATGCTGGGCCCGGCGGCGGGGAGTGGTCCCCGGCAGGAACTCGGCCTGGTGACCGGCGACGCGTCGGGTGAACGGCGGCGGACGCTGAGGGCTGTCGCGGCGGGCGTGCTGGTGCTGCTGATCATCTGGAACTTCATTTATTTCTGGCCCATCTACACGGGAACGCCCATTCCCGACGGGTCCTGGCGGAACCGGATGTGGCTGGATACCTGGATCTAGCTGGGCAGGAGCACCAAGAGGGCGCAGTCGTCGACTGCGCCCTCTTGGTGGTTGTCGGCCATCATCGGTGACCAATGGCGGCCCTCGGACGGCCCATAGCGCAACCATGAGCGGCCTTCAGGCATCATGATCATCAGCCAGTGATCCACGAGAAGGGGCATCCGTGCACGCAGACAGACGCTGGGCCAGATCCGCCGGCGCCGTCGCAGGGGCGGTGATTCTCTTCGCCACCGCCTGCGAGGGGCCGTCAGCCCTGGCAGGCGGGGACAAGGGCAATCCCTCGCCCGGTACTTCGGCGCAGGCGACGCGGGCGCAAAGCCCGCCGGCGGCCGCGAAGAGCTCGCCGAACCCCGGCTTCGCAGCCTTCCGGGCCAACCCCTGCCCGAAGCTCACCGCTGCCGACAAGGCCGGCGGCCACCTGATCGCCACGGTCGCCGGCCCGCGCGAAGGCATCGCCGTCCACCCCGGCGGCGAACCGCGATCCGTCCTCGTCAAGCTCTGCAACACCACCGGCAAGGCACTCCGCGACATCGCGCTCTCCGCGCAGGTCGAGTGGAACTACGCGGGCGAGCAGCCGCCCGGGCTGACGGTGGAACGGCGCGAGGCCCCCGATGGCGACTGGCACCCCGTCGAGCTGGTCGTGGTCAACGACTACCAGCCGTTGACCGGCGCTTCCGGTGCGCGGGACCTGCCCGCTCACGGCACCCGCATCGTGGAGTACCGGATCAGCGCCGCCGAGGACGCCCCCGCAGGCCGGGGACGGCTCGGTATCCATGCTGTCCGGGCCGACGCGGACCCGCTCGACATGGAGGACATGCGGGGCGGCGGCAGCGGAGGATTCCCGCTCACCACCGCCCCTCGTAAGTGATGGGCCCGACGACATCCCACCTACGGGGTCCCCTGGGAATCCTCACGATCGGATGCGGGGCCCACGCCCGGCGAGAGCCGCACGTTCAGCAGGTCAGCGAATTCCTTCGTGCCGTCGAGCACCGCTGACCGACCGACGCTCGGCCAAGAAGGCTGGTCTGCCCACGCATATCGCGTTCCTATAACAACCATCTCGGCTGTCACCACAGTCCCGTAGGGTGCCCAGCAGTATCCCCCTTGAACACGTTCAAGGGGAACTCCTGGGGAGGGGGACTGACGGTGCGCAGTGGAGCGAAGGTCGCGATAGCCGGCGGAGTGTTCGCAGTCGTGGTCGGCGGGGTGGGCTACGGCGCGTACAACGTCCTGGACGGGCTGAACGGCGGTGGCGGCAACGGTACGGACGGCAAGTCCACCGCCGCCGAGGTGAAGACGGGACCCGTCACCGAGGCGGAGATCGATGACACGGCGAAGAAGTTCCTCAAGGCCTGGGCGAGCGGCGACGCGACCGTCGCGTCCCAGCTCACCAACAACGCGACCGAGGCCGAACCGGCCCTGAGCGGCTACCGCGAGAGCGCCCATGTCACCGATGCGGTGATCACTCCGGGCCCGGCGGTCGGCACGAAGGTGCCCTACACGGTGAAGGCGACCGTGTCGTTCGACGGGAAGTCCAAGCCCTGGTCGTACTCCTCCGAACTGACCGTGGTGCGTGGCCTGACCACCGGCCGGCCGCTGGTCGACTGGGCCCCCACCGTGATCCACCCGCAGCTGACGGCCGGTGCGTCGCTGAAGACGGGTGAGGCGTCGACGCCGTCGATCGAGGCCGTCGACCACAACGGCAGGGTGCTCACCAAGGAGAAGTACCCCTCCCTGGGGTCGATCCTGGACGCGCTGCGCGACAAGTACGGGGAGAAGGCCGGCGGCACGGCCGGCATCGAGACCTGGATCGAGAGCGCGAACGCGGACGGGCCGGACAAGACCCTGCTGACCCTCACCAAGGGCAGGCCGGGCAAGCTGCAGACCACGCTGGACGCGAACGCCCAGGCGGCGGCCGAGACGGCCGTGAAGAAGTTCAGCCAGGCGTCGGTCGTCGCGGTCAGGCCGTCCACGGGTGCGATCCGCGCGATCGCCAACAATCCGGCCACCGGCTTCAACGCGGCGCTGCAGGGCAAGCAGGCACCCGGGTCGACGATGAAGATCGTGACGGCGGCGCTGCTGATCGAGAAGGGCGTCGCGGCGGCCGACCGTCCGGTCGAGTGCCCGAAGGACGCGATGTGGCAGGGCCGCACCTTCCACAACCTGGACAACTTCTCCCTCCCCAACACGGCCACGCTCACCACCAGCTTCGCCCGGTCCTGCAACACCGCCTTCATCAAGCTGATCGACGAGGTGGGTGACGACACCGCGCTCGCCAAGGAGGCCCGTGACGTCTTCGGCATCGGGCTGAACTGGCAGACCGGTGTGGTGACCTGGGACGGCAGCGTGCCCGAGGCCACCGGTGGCGAGGCGGCCGCCCAGTACATCGGTCAGGGCACGATCCAGATGAACGCACTCAACATGGCGTCCATCACCGCCACCGCGAAGAACGGCACCTTCCGCCAGCCGATCCTCGTCGACCCGGACCTCGACGACAGGCCGATCGCCACCGCCTCCCGGTCGCTGTCCCCGTCCGCCTCCCAGCAGGTCACCAACATGATGCGCCAGACCGCGAGTTGGGGCACCGGAAAGGCCGCGATGGCCTCGGTCGGCGGCGACAAAGGCGCCAAGACGGGCTCGGCGGAGGTCGACGGCCAGGCCACGTCCAACAGCTGGTTCACCGGCTTCAGCAACGACCTCGCCGCCGCGGCGGTCGTCCAGTCCGGCGGCCACGGCGGCGACGCGGCGGGTCCGGTGGTGGCGGCGGTCCTGCGCGCGGGGCCGTGACGCATCCCCTCGGTCTTCCGATCCCTCCATACTCCTGCTCGTCCACTCGCACTCGCGAATGCCTGGGACGTCGCCAGCGGGAGCCGTTGTCTGGCGGGAATCCGACACGGATGTGTGCAAGCCCAGGCCGCATCCGACCGACGGGCCTCGTGTAACGAGATGCTGCCCATTCTCAGGTTCTGGCTTAGCTTCTGTGGTGCATCAACGCTGAGCGACGGATGTGGTCTGCTGGACGGCTCGGGAAGTTGCCCCGAGGACGAGCCTGAAAAGCCCTGCAGATGGAGCAACCATTGATGGTGTGGCTGACATCGTCCATGTGTTCAAGGTCTTGGAGGACTTGCCCCAGTGCGGATCTATATCAGTGTGGACATGGAAGGCATTACGGGGCTCGTTGACGCCAACGATGTTCAGCCCGGTGGCCGGGACTACGAGCGCGGACGTCAGATGATGGCCGAGGACGTCAACGCGGCCATCCGAGGAGCGGTCTCAGCAGGCGCCACCCACATCACCGTGAACGACGCACACGGCCCCATGCGCAACCTTCTGCCCGAGGCCCTGCACCCGGCGGCCCGCCTCATCCGCGGCAAACCCAAGAACATGGGCATGCTGGACGGTCTCGCTACCGACCACGACGCCGTGATCTGCGTCGGTTACCACTCCCGAGCCGGCACACTCGGTGTGCTGAGCCACAGTTTCATGGGGCACGAGATCGAGGACATGTGGCTGGACGGCCAGCGGGTGGGGGAGATCGGCCTGGCCCACGCAACCGCAGCAGCTCTCGGTGTTCCCGTGGCGGTCCTCACCGGCGACGACCGCGCCTGCGAAGAAATGACGGAGTGGGACGCCTCGGTCACCACCGTGGCCGTGAAGTACGCCCGTGACCGCTTCGCGGCCGAACTACGCCCTGCGGACGAGGCACGTACAGCAATCGAAAAGGCCGTTGCCGCAGGTTGTGTTGCACCGAAGGTCCCGTCGACGGCTTCGGAAACGGCTACCCTCACCGTCCGATGGCAGTCGGCCTCGGTGGCCTCCGCGCTTCAGGGAATTCCCGGGGTCACCGCCACGGACTTCCGGACCGTTCAGGTGCAGGGCGCTCTGCCCAGCCTCTACCGTCAGTTCGGGGTGTGGATGCGGGTGGCGGCTTCCATGACCAACCAGCCACCGTACTGCTGACCACTGTGAACGGAACTGAATCGCACCAGGTCTCATTCGACCTTGCCCAGCACCGGCCACAGCGTGAGTGAATAGGGTGCATGCTCTTCGACTTCACGCACGACCACGACGGTGAACGGCTCAGCGGTGTGTACGGCGGTGGTCCTTCCGGGGTCACCGCAGTGGTGCTGCATGGCGCGGGCGACAGCAGCACAGAGCGACTGCTGCCGCTGGTACGGGAGTTCGTGGCACATGGCTGTCGAGGGGTCGCCCTCGACTTCTCCGGGCATGGCGAAAGCACCGGAAAGCTCAGTGAGTCAAGCCTGCGACGACGGTTCGAACAGGCCGTCGCGGCGATCGACACATACGCGGGGGCGGACGGGCCGCTGGTCCTGACGGGCTTCAGCATGAGCGGGCAGACGGTGGCGGATCTCGTCGCGCACTACGGGAATCGGGTGGCGGCGCTGGGGCTGTGCGCGCCCGCCGTCTACACGGCCGAGGCGTGGAACGTGCCCTTCGGGGAAGGAAACGGGCGGTTCAGCGAGATCATCCGGCGGCCGGACAGCTGGCGGGAGGCGCCCGCGCTTCAGGTGCTACGAGCCTACGAGGGCCGGGCGGTGCTCGCCGTGCCGGGCACTGACGCGGTGATCCCGCCCGCGGTGACCGAGGCCGTACAGGACGCGCTGGCCGCCCGCGCCCAGTACACACGGTTCGAACTCCCCCACGCACAGCACCAGCTGGGGCTGTGGTTCCGCGATCACGACGACGACCGGCGGGAGTTCGTGGAAGCGGTGCTGACCGGCCTCGACGACCGGGGATGGTCGGCCACGCGCGCGTGGGTGGCCAAGCAGCTCGGCCACGGCCGCTCGGTCGCCGCCTCCCACCTCCTGTCCGGCGGTTGGAGCTCTCAGATGCGCCGGCTATCGCTCGACGACGGCACGGCCCTGGTGCAGACGACGGCACGGCCCTGGTGCAACGGACCTTCGTGAAGCCGTTCTTCCGCCACCACGGACCCGGACTGCTGGCCCGCGAGGCGTCCGTCCTGGCGCTGCTCGCCGGGAAGGAGAGCATCCCGGCGCCCAGTCTCGTCGCCGTGGACGCCACGGCCGAACACTGCGACCACCCGACCCTGTTGATGTCCGCGCTGCCCGGCCGTGTCCACGTGGACGAGGACGACCTCGACCGGCGCCTGGACCTGCTCGCGACCCAGCTCGTCCGCATCCACAGCGTCGTACCGGACGAAAGACCGCGCCCCTACCAAGCGTGGACGTCCCCGCAGCGCGTCCGCACCCCGGACAGCCCCCTGTGGAAGCGGGCCGTCGACGTGATCCGCCGCGACCCGCCGCCGTACGAAGGCTGCTTCCTGCACCGTGACTTCCACCCCGGGAACGTGCTCTTCACGGGAGCCGGGCCCACGCTGCGGATCACCGGTGTCGTCGACTGGGTCGAGACCTCGTGGGGCCCCGCCGACCTGGACGTAGCGCACTGCTCGACAGCGCTCGCGCTGCTGCACGGGCCTGCCTACGGGCTGGAGTTCCGCGAGCGGTACGAGGCACATGGCGGCCGCGACCTCGCCAATGGCCCCGACCACTTGTACTGGCGGCTGCTCGACGCCCTCGCCTACTCCCCCGACGCGGCGAAGCTCGCCGAGCCATGGCGTGAACTGGGACGAGACGATCTGACGTCCGAGGTGCTGAGAGAACGGCTGGAGGCGTACGTGGACGGACTGCTGCAGCGATACGGCTGACGGGCCCTGGATCACTCGTCTGAAACCGACCCGAGGAAGCGTGCGCATTGGCCGTCGCGGTGCAGTTCCGCTGCCACGCGCCGGCCGAGGGCGTTCAATCCGCAGGCGTGCCCACCCGCAGCCGGTTGCCGTCAGGATCACGCAACTCAATCTCGCGCGCCCACGGAGCGACCTTCGCCTGAACACCGAACTCGTCCGCGATGGCGTCGACATCACGGACGCGGAGGTACACCAACGTATCGGGGCGGGCGTCGCCTTTGTGCTCCGACAAAAACAACCTCACCGGGCCACGGGCTACCTCCACGAACGTGGGAAGTCCCGGTTCGAAGCGATGTTCCCACTGCTGGGCGAAGCCCAGACGGTCATACCACGCGACCGCCACAGCGGCATCCTTGACGTGAAGAATCGGGATGACTTCCTCGTCCATGTGGCCCATCATCCCAGAACAGCCGACAGGGCGAATGTTGCTTGATGCGGCACTAGTGTGCGGGGCATGAGCACAGACCGCGCCACCACCGCCCCCGAAGCCCATCCCCGATTCGCCGAGGCCCTGCTGGAGCTGGGGCTCCAGGTCGAGGTCCGCCGGTTCCCGGAGACCACCCGTACTGCCGCCGAGGCCGCTGCCGCGATCGGCTGCGAGCTCAGCGAGATCGTCAAGTCCTTGATCTTCGAGGCCGACGGCGTCCCGGTGCTGGTTCTGATGGACGGTTCCTCGCGTGTCGATGTGGAGCTCGTACGCAGCGAATTAGGCGCCGGAAAGGTCAAGCGGGCCGGGGCCGAACTGGTCCGGGAGACGGCCGAGCACGCGATCGGTGGCGTGCCGACCTTCGGGCACCGTACGAGGACCCGGGTGCTGGCCGACCGCGGGCTGCTGGACCACGACGTGGTGTGGACGACTGCGGGCACCGTTCCTAACCAGTGTGCAGGAGTGAGTCCTGGACCCACTGCTGCGTTCTGGGCGCATCCCGAACGGTGTTGGATGCACTCGGTCCCCGCTTTCGCGTCCCGTTCGGTGACGGCCCTCCGGGGAGCCGGTCCGTTGCGGGCGGGCGGTTTCCGTCACGTCCTCGGTTGCCTGGCCTGGCCTGGGCGGTCCGATGCCCCGCACGATCTCTCCGGTCGTGTGGGGGCGGTGCCGTCCGACGCCGGACCGGGTGTCCGAGGGCGCGGCGTCCGATCGCGATGCCGGCGGCATCGTGACGGGACATTCTGCGGTGCGGGGTGGCCAGCGGTTTCTGCCAGTGCTGGGCACCCCACAGGGAGGTGTAGGCGGGATCGACGGCCACGATCGCAAGTCCCTGTTCGGCGGCCATGGAGACCAGCCGGGCCTTGAGCCTCCCGGTCGGGATGCCGGAGATCAGCCGCCTGAATTGTTTCCTGCGGCCGTGTTTCTCGCGGGTCTTCTCGGCGGTGAAGTCGAGGTCCTCGATGCCGATCGCGGCAACACCGGCCTGCTTGGCCCAGTGCAGCAACTGGGTCAGGGCGTGGCGGATCTGTGCGTCGCGGTGGGCGGTGGTGCCGGACAGGTCGTAGCCGAAGCGGTGCGGGTCGCCCACGGGGTTGCCGTGATGGTCGAGGTGGTAGGCGGCGAAGTGGTCGGCGTTGGTGTCGACGCCGATCATGCCCCGGGCGCGGGCGGTGGCCAGCGGGATGGTCTGCACCATGGGGCGTTGCCAGGACGCGGTGAGGTACCAGCGGCGGCGGTCGGTGTCGAGGTGGATGCGGTACGCGACGGCCCGGTTCGCGGTGACGCGGTCGGCCCACTCCACGCCCCGGTGCGCGAACGCCACGGTCGAGGTGAGGGTGTAGCGGCCGTGTTTGGTGTTGGCCAGGTGGGCGAGCGGGGCGGGCAGCTTGATGGACACCTCGCCGTCCGAGGTGACGCGGATCGTCTCGTTCCCGAACCGCTTCCCCGACTCACCGTCCGCCGCGATGAACCAGCGCTCCGCCTCCCAGCGCTCCCGCCACCGCTCCTCGGTCATCCGGGCCTGGGTGAGGTGGTGGCGGGTGTTGAGGAGACGTTTGCCGCCCCGCACCACACGCACCCGCCCGGCCTGCCGGTCGGCGACAACGGCCGCATGCCGCGCCTCCAGGGCCGCGAGGCGCCGGGACTTGTGGAACCACTCACTGCGGGAGCGGTAGCCGCCCGCGGCCCGCTTCGTCCCGGGTTCCCTGATCGGGAGGGACAGGCGGTGGCGTAGCGTCCTGATTCCGGTTTCCAGTGTCTGGATGTGTGCGGTCTGGCAGCGGCGGGCCAGTGCCCACTGGTCGTGTGTGGCCTTGGTGATCGCACCCGCGATCCGCGACGACGACAGCGCCGTTAGGTCCCGCTTGCGCGACGCCCAGGTGTCCGCGCTGTGCTCCAGACCGTCCGCGCAGCGAGCTTTGAGATCACGCGAGGCCAGACGGCCCTGATGCTCACCGACCGCACGGAGAACGTTCTCGTCCTGGGGCGTGAGGTGCTTCAGACGGTCCCGGACCGCCACCCCGCGAGGCCCGGGCACCACGAACGGTGCCGCCAACTCCCGCAAACCACCCACCACATCACCCCCCTTTCACCAGGTCGAGCACCTGCCACCCAGCCCAACGAGCAACAGCCACCAAGGTCACCCATTCGGCCCCAGAACCCCCGTTCCCACCCCGCGAACCCACCGCAAGGACTCACTCCCGCTCACCACAACTCACTTCAGGGCAGCAAACCGGCAGCAGCTCGCAACCCCAAGACGCTGATCGGGCACGCCGGCGGAACCGTGGTGGATGTGCGCGAGCAGTCCCGGTGACGCCGCTGGTCACCTTCGCCGAGCCGCCGGGACGCTCCGGCCCCGCTCGGCAAGACGGCCCCGGCGGCGGAGCATGGGGAAGAGAGGAACGTCGGGATTCGGATCGGCGCCCCGTGCCGTGTGGCGTGGGCAGGTTCTCCCTACTCCCCCGAAACCGCCTGCCGGAAGCCTGAGTTCACGGCTGTCAGACCCCCGTCCACGCGCAGCGTCGTTCCCGTGATCCAGGCCGCGTCGCGTGAGGCGAGGAAGGCGACGGCGGACGCGATGTCATCGGGCTCGCCGACCCGGCCGAGCGGGTAGAGGCCGCTCACCCGGGACAGTTCCGCGTCACGACCCGCCCAGGCGTCCGTGCGGATCGTGCCGGGCGCGACCAGGTTGACGCGTACGCCGCGCGGTCCGGCATGGCCCGCGAGGGTGCGGGTCAGGCTGCCCAGGCCGGCCTTGGCAGCGCTGTAGGCGTGGTTGCCGAAGTCCTGTTCGCCGTTGACCGAGCCGATGTTGACGATCGCGCCCCGGCCGGAGGCCACCAGGTGCGGAAGGGCGGCGCGGGCGCACCGGTACGGGCCGGTGAGGGTGATGTCGAGGTCGCGCTGCCAGGCCTCGTCGGGCTCGTCCTCGAAGAGCGGGGCATCGGGCGTGCAGGCGTACGCGTTGTTGACCAGCACGTCGAGGGAGCCGAAGGTGGCGACGGCGTGGGCGACCGCGGCCTCGACCGCTGCCCGGTCGGACACGTCGCAGGGCGTGGCCCCGGCGGTCCCGCCCGTCTCGCGTATCGCCGCGGCGGTGCGTTCGGCGCGGTCGCCGTCCAGGTCGGTGACCAGGACGCGGGCGCCCTCCGAGGCCAGCCGGCGGGCCGTGGCCGCCCCGATGCCCTGGCCCGCTCCGGTGATGAGTACGCCGTATCCGTCGAACCGTGAACCAGCAGAGGAAGGAGGAGTCATAGCGCCGACCGTACTGCCCTGACCAGGGCCTGGGCACGGGGATCGGCGGTGACTCCCTTCTGCAGACCGTTCGTCACATAGCCCAGCGCGACGCCGGATTCGGGGTCGGCGAAGCCGAGCGAGCCGCCCCGGCCGGGGTGGCCGAAGGAGCCGGGGGCGAGCAGCGGGGCCGCCGGGCCGTGCAGCATGTAGCCGAGGCCGAAACGGGTGTTGACGACCAGGACCCGGTCCGGGCCCGCCGACTCCTCGGTGCGGGCGAGGGTGAGTGTGGCCGGGGCGAACAGACGGTGGCCGTCGACCGGGCCGATCATCGCGGCGTAGCAGCGGGCCAGCGCGCGGGCGGTGGCGATGCCGTTGGAGGCGGGGAGTTCGGCCGCCCTGTAGTCGGGGGCGTTTTCGTCGGGGAAGGGGTCGATGGCCCCGAAGGCGCGGCGGGTGAGGGACTCCGGATCGCGATACGCCTCGGCGACGGACCGCTTGGGGCGCATCCGCAGGGCGCCGCCGTTGCCCGCGACGACCGACGGTTCGACGGGGCCGATCCGGCCCACCCGGTGCGCCTCGTCGGCCGGGAGGCCGAACCAGAAGTCCAGGCCGAGCGGGCGGGCGATCTCCTCGGCGATCCAGCGGCCGACGGTGCGGCCGGTGACCCGGCGCACCAGTTCGCCGATGAGCCAGCTGTAGGTCTGGGCATGGTAGCCGTGGTCGGTGCCGGGTTCCCACTGGGGGCGCTGGGCCGCGACGGCCTGCGGACCGGAGATCCCGTCGGCCGCCTCGGAGGGGGTCAGCGGGCAGTCCAGGGCGGGTATGCCGGCCCGGTGGGCGAGGAGGTGGCGGACGAGCACCCGCTCCTTGCCGGCTGCCTTGAACTCCGGCCAGTACGTGCCGACCGGGGCGTCGAGATCGACCTGGCCGCGCTGGTGCAGCAGCAGCGGTACGGCGGCGGCGATGCCCTTGCCCGCCGAGCGGACGATCTGCACGGTGTCGACGGCCCACGGCTCGGCCCCGTCGACGTCTCTCGTACCGGCCCACAGATCGACGACCTTGCGCCCGTCCCGGTAGACCGTGACTGCGGCGCCGCGTTCGCCGCGCTGCTCGAAGTTACGGACGAAGGCATCCCGGACCGGTTCGAATCCGGCCGCCACCGTGCCCCGTACGTCCACACCTGTTCCTGCGCTCCCGCTCATCCCCCCATGGTGCATCCCGTCGCAGGTCGGACGTGGGGCGGGTCACCCGATGTTCACGGTCACGGAACGCGGGTCGAAGCCGAAGGGCAGTTCCAGACGGTGGCTGCGCATCAGCTTCTCGTCGCAGAGCAGATCCTGGGTGCGGTCGTCGGCGGCGATGACGCCCTCGCTCAGGACGACCGCGCGCGGGCAGAGCTCCAGGGCGTACGGCAGATCGTGCGTGACCATGAGCACGGTGACGTCCAGGGACCGCAGGATGTCGGCGAGTTCGCGCCGCGAGGCCGGGTCCAGGTTGGAGGACGGCTCGTCCAGGACGAGGATCTCCGGCCGCATGGCGAGGACGGTGGCGACGGCGACGCGGCGGCGCTGGCCGAAGGAGAGGTGGTGCGGCGGCCGGTCCGCGTACTCCGCCATGCCGACCTGCGTCAGCGCTTCGGTGACGCGTTCCTCCAGCGCGGCGCCGCGCAGCCCGGACGCGGCGGGGCCGAACGCGACGTCCTCCCGGACGGTGGGCATGAAGAGCTGGTCGTCGGGGTCCTGGAAGACGATGCCGACGCGGCGGCGGATCTCGGCGAGGTTGCGCTTCTCGACGGGGAGACCAGCGACCCGGACGGTGCCCGCGCCGGCGTCCAGGATGCCGTTGAGGTGGAGGACCAGGGTGGTCTTGCCGGCTCCGTTGGGGCCGAGCAGGGCGACGCGTTCGCCCCGGGCGACCGTCAGGTTCACGCCGAAGAGCGCCTGGTGGCCGTCGGGGTAGGCGTAGGCGAGGCCGCTGACTTCCAGAGACGGCGCGGGGGCGGGGTGCAGGCTCATAGGGTCCATCCCAGCAGACAGATCGTGAGGGCGAGGACGGGGAGGGCAGCGGCGTACGCCCACTGGGTCCGGGAGGCCGTCACCTCGTCGATGACCGGCATGGAACCGGCGTAGCCGCGGCTGACCATCGCGAGGTGGACGCGTTCGCCGCGCTCGTACGACCTGATGAAGAGCGCGCCCGCCGATTTGGCCAGGACGCCCCACTGCCGTATCCCGCGGGCCTCGAATCCGCGGGAGCGGCGGGCGATCGACATCCGGCGCATCTCGTCGGTGATCACATCGCCGTACCGGATCATGAAGGACGCGATCTGGACCAGCAGCGGCGGCAGCTTGAGCCGTTGGAGGCCGAGCAGCAGCGCGCGCAGTTCGGTGGTGGAGGCGAGGAGTACGGAGGCGGCGACGCCGAGGGTGCCCTTGGCCAGGACGTTCCAGGCGCCCCAGAGGCCGGGGACGCTGACGGAGAGGCCGAGGACGTGGGTCTGCTCGCCGGGCACCACGAACGGCATGAGCAGCGCGAACGCGACGAACGGCACCTCGATGAGCAGCCGCTTGAACAGGAAGCCCGCGGGGATGCGGGCCAGTGCGGTGACGGCGCCGATCAGTACCGCGTAGAGCGCGAACGCCCACACCGCCTCGCGCGGCGTCGAGACGACGACCACGACGAAGCAGAAGGCGGCGGCGAGCTTGCAGTGCGGCGGCAGGTCGTGGACGGGCGAGTGCCCGTGCCGGTAGAGCTTGTGCGCATGTCCCGCGCCCATGTCAGACCATTTCCCGGTCGCGCGCGGAGCCGGCGGGCGCGTCCGGGATGCGGCGGCGGCGGATCACGTAGAAGACCCCGCTGCCGACCACGATCGTGGCACCGACACCGATCACCCCGGCGAGGCCGCCGGATATGCGGGCGTCGGAGATGGCCTTGACACCGTAGTCGGCGAGCGGGGAGTCCTTGGCGGCGTGCTCCTCCGTCTTCTTGTCGATGCCCTGGTCGGCGGCGACCTTCTCCAGGCCGTCGGGGCTCGCGGAGGCGTAGAAGGAGACGAAGCCCGCCAGGACGAGGGCGGTGACCAGGCCGGTGGCCCAGAGTCCCCGGGTGGAGCGGGCGGCGACCGGGGCGACGGGCCGACGGGCCGGGGCGTCGACGAGCTCGCCGTCGACCCGGAGCTTGAGCGGAGCGGTGAGTCCGCGGGCGCCGTGGACGAGATCGGGGCGTACGGCGACGACGGCGCCGACGGTCAGCGCGGTGATCACGGCCTCGCCGATTCCGATGAGGACGTGGACCCCGACCATGGCGGTGAAGACCTTGCCGATCGGGATGTCCGTGGTGCCGCCGATCCAGTAGATCAGCGTGAAGACGCAGGCCGCGGCCGGTACGGAGACCAGGGCGGCGACGAAGGACGCGACCGTCACGGAGCGACGGGTCCGCGGGAGGACGCGGGCCAGCCCGCGGAAGAGGGCGTACGCGACGACGGTGGTCGTGATGCCCATGTCGAGCACGTTCACGCCGAGCGCGGTGAGACCGCCGTCGGCGAAGAGGATGCCCTGCATGAGCAGGACGACGGAGATACAGAGCACCCCGGTGTACGGCCCGACCAGGATCGCGGCGAGCGCCCCGCCCAGCAGATGCCCGCTGGTGCCCGCGGCGACCGGGAAGTTCAGCATCTGCACGGCGAAGATGAACGCGGCGACGAGACCGGCGAGCGGCGCGGTGCGCTCATCCAGCTCGCGGCGGGCGCCCCGCAGGCTGACGGCGACGGCGCCCGCGGCGACGACTCCGGCGGCTGCGGAGACGGGGGCGTCGATGAATCCGTCGGGTACATGCATGGGGGCTCCGCTTCCTGCGATCCTGCGTTACCGCGGACGGTGTCGTGAACCGCTCAATGATAGAGCCTTGTTGCGAACGCTTCGCAAGAGCGGGTATGTCACAGCTGGCCACCCCAGGCACCCCGGCGGGAAATCTCACCGCCCTCTCGACGGGAAATATGGGACATTAGATGACGAACATGAACAGACTGGAGGAGTCGGCCATGCCCCCCGTGATTCATGAACAGGCCGAGGCCTGGCTCGTCAATGACACCCCCGACCTCCCAGCAGTACCGGTCGACCTGCTGTACGACGCCGACGTCGACCCGCGCACCGTCCACGTCGCCTTCCCCGGCGGCATCGACTGGGCCCTCAGCCGCGACCTGCTGGAGCGCGGACTGCGCTCCCCCGCCGAACGCGGCGGCATCCGGGTGTGGCCATGTGGCCGGACCCAGCTGGTCGTGGAGCTCCACTCGAAGGACGGTGTGGAGGTGGTGCAGCTCGACAACGCACCGCTGATCCGTTTCCTGCAACGTATCTACGGCGAGAACGTCGACGACGACGAGGGCGTCGGCACCCACGCGCCGGCATGATCCACGCCTGACGCCGATGATGACCCTCGCCTGACGCTCACGCACGACGGAAGCCCCCGCGCCGCTCGCACGGGGGCTTCCGTCATGGCCCCGGTCCCCCGTCCCCACAGGTGACCGGGGCGTCCGGGGCCGCGCTCCCCGCTCAGACGCGGACCCCGGAGGCTCTGCGGGGCAGGGCCGGTCGGCCCCGCCCCGTACGGTTCAGACGCGGGTCAGCTCACGCTCGCCCTCGGCGTCACCGCCGCGTCCCTGGTCCCCGGCGCCGCCCTCGGGCATCTCGCCGAGCTGCTTGCGCAGCCCCTCGCCCTCCACGTCCACGTTCGGCAGGAGCCGGTCCAGTCGGCGCGGCAGCCACCAGGCACGCTTGCCGAGCAGGGCGAGGACCGCGGGCACGATCGCCATCCGGACCACGAACGCGTCGAAGAAGACGGCGATGGCGAGCGAGAAGCCGATCATCTTGACCATCTGCTCGCTGGAGCCGATGAAGCCGGCGAAGACCGCCATCATGATCACGGCCGCGGCCGTGACGACCCGGGCGCCGTGCCTGAAGCCGGTGACGATCGCCTGGCCGGGCTTCTCGCCGTGGACGTACGCCTCCCGCATCCGGGTCACGAGGAAGACCTCGTAGTCCATGGCCAGACCGAAGACCACGCCCACCATGAAGATCGGCATCATGGACATGATCGGGCCGGTCTGTTCCACGCCGAAGAGCGAGCCGAGCCAGCCCCACTGGAAGACCGCGACGACCGCGCCCAGGGCCGCGACGACCGAGAGCAGGAAGCCGAGGGCCGCCTTCAGCGGCACCAGCACCGACCGGAAGACCAGCATCAGCAGCAGGAAGGCCAGGCCGACGACGAGCGCCAGGTACGGCAGCAGCGCGTCGTTCATCTTCTGCGAGAAGTCGATGTTCATCGCCGTGGAGCCGGTGACCAGAACGTCGGCGCCGGTGCCGGACTTGATGTCCTTGCCCGTGTCACGGATCGCGTGGACCACGTTCTCGGTCTCGGTGGAGCTCGGCCGGTCCTTCGGGACGACGGTGATCATCGCGGTGTCGCCGGCCTTGTTGAACTGGGCCGGGGAGACGGCGACGACGCCCGGGATGCCGGAGATCTCGTCGGAGACCTGCTTGGCCGCGGCCTTGCCGTCGGAGCTGTTCGCGGTGTCGACGACGACCATCAGCGGCCCGTTGAAGCCGGGGCCGAAGCCGTCGGAGAGCAGGTCGTAGGCGCGCCGCTGGGTGGTGCTGGTGGGCTGGGAGCCGTCGTCCGGCAGGCCCATCTCCAGGGAGGCGGCCGGTACGGCGACGGCACCGAGGCCGATGACACCGGCCAGCAGCACCCAGACCGGCTTACGCAGCACGAACCGCGCCCAGCGGGTGCCCATGTTCGGCTTCGGCTCGGGCCGGCTCTCCGCCCCGGCGGCCTTGCGCGCCTTGCGTCCCATGACCCGCTTGCCCGCGAAGCCCATCAGCGCCGGGACCAGGGTGAGCGCGATGAGGACGGCGATGGCGACCGTGCCGGCCGCGGCGAAGCCCATCTTCGACAGCATCGGGATGTTGACGACGGCCAGGCCGACCAGCGCGATGACGACGGTGAGGCCGGCGAAGACGACCGCGGAACCGGCCGTGCCGACGGCCCGTCCGGCCGCTTCCTCGCCCTCCCGGCCCTCGGCCAGCTCGGCGCGGTAGCGGGAGACGACGAACAGCGCGTAGTCGATGCCGACCGCGAGGCCGATCATCATCGCGAGAATGGAGGTGGTGGAGCCCAGGTCGAGCACGTTGGCCAGCGCCGTGATCGTCGAGACACCGATGCCGACCCCGACCAGGGCGGTGAGCAACGGCAGCCCGGCGGCGATCAGCGAGCCGAAGGTGATGACCAGCACCACCGCGGCGACCGCGACACCGATGATCTCGGTGACCCCGGTCTCCGGTATCGCCTGGAGCGCGTCACCGCCGATCTCCACGGTCATCCCGCTCTTCTGCGCCGCGTGGCCCGCGTCCTTCAGGGCGTTCCGCGTCGCGTCGGTCAGCTCCATCGAGTTGACCTTGTAGGACACGGAGACGTACGCCGTGGAACCGTCCTTGCTGACGGCGCCCGCGGTGTACGGGTCGGTGACGGAGGCGATCTGGTCCGAGCCGGACTTCAGCTCGTCGGCGAGCTTGTGCACCTCGGCCTTGTTCGCCGGGTCCGTCATCTTCTGCTCGTCGGGGGCCTTGAAGACGACCCGTGCGGTCGCGCCGTCGGCGCTGGCGCCGGGGAAGCGCTGTTCCAGCAGGTCGAAGGCCTTCTGGGCCTCCGTACCCGGGATCGAGAAGGAACTGGAGGTGGCGGTGGACGCGGAAGCCGCGCCGAATCCGGCGAGTGCCAGCAGTGCCACCCAGATCAGGGCGACATAGCGGCGGCGCCGGAAGGCGAGCCGTCCGAGCTTGTAGAGGAATGTGGCCACGGGGGCGTACTCCCGGTCAGGTCGTGTGAGTGGAAAAGGGCGTGAGAAACCAGCCCGACGACGAGAGCGGCGTGTCAGGTGGAGCTTGGGGAGGGGGCCGTACCAAGGGGGACGGGTCGCGCTGAACGGACCTGCTGCGCGAAGGTGTCAGACTCCGAGAGCGGGGAGTATCACGGAGTCGACGTAATCGGTGAGAAACGCCTGGTCGACGACGCGGTCCTCGACCAGCTGCCGGGCGGTGAAAGCACCGATCAGCATGTGCGGTACGTATTTCAGCGCCGGGTTGTCCGGACGCAGCTCGCCCCGGTCCACTGCTCGGCGCAGCAGCGTGTCGAGGCCGGTCATCTCCGGCTCGATCAGCAGGTCGCGCAGGGCCTGGAGCAGATCGGGATTGTCGTGGACGGCATGGGTCAGGCCCCGCATCAGTGCGGAGTTCTTCTCCATCTGGCAGTCGTCGCTACGGCTCAGTGCGGCGTGGAAGTCGCCGCGCAGCGATCCGGTGTCGGTCTCTGCGAGGGACACCGGCTTGTTGTGCCGCAGGGCCGTGACGACCAGCTCGGGCTTGCTCCCCCACTGGCGGTAGAGGGTGGCCTTGCTGGAACGGGTGCGGGTGGCGACGGCATCCATGGTCAGGGCGTCGTAGCCGACTTCGCGAAGCAGGTCGAGCACGGCGGCGTACAGCTCGCTCTCACGCTCGGGCGTGAGCCGGGTGCGCGCCATGGGTCGACCTCCTGTTCGCCATGCTGTTCGCGACTCTCGCACAGCAGTCAATCGAACGAAACTGTTTCGTACACTTCGACGCTACCCCGCCGCCCAGCGAAACGAAAACGTTTCGCTTGTGTTCCGCACCACAAGTTGCCGGGGCCCCCGCGCGCGGAAAGCATTGAAGAGTGAGTGACGACGTCGCGTATCTCCGGTTCCCGCACCTCCACGACGATCTGCTCTGCTTCGCTGCCGAGGACGACCTCTGGGTCTCTCCCCTCGCGCCGCAGGGGCAGCGGCCGGGCCGCGCGTGGCGGGTGACCGTCGACCGGACCAGAGTCAGCCACCCGCGGTTCTCCCCCGACGGGAGCCGTATCGCCTACACGACCTGGCGCAGCCTCGACCCCGAGATCCATCTCGCACCGGTCGAGGGGGGCCCGGCGAGGCGGCTCACCTACTGGGGGTCGACGGACGCCCGGGTCTGCGGTTGGACCCCCGATCCGGGGGACGCCGCCCAGATCCTCGCCGTGTCCTCGCACCGCCAGCCGTTCGCGCACGATTCCTGGGCCTACAGCGTCCCCACGGACGGCAGCCCCGGCGGCAAGCTGCCCTGGGGGCCCGTCTCGGACATCGCCGTCGCCGACATCGACGGCGAGCGACGCACCCTGCTGCTGACCGGCAAACCGCCGCACGAGCCGGCCTCCTGGAAGCGGTACCGGGGCGGTGCGACGGGGCGGCTGTGGCTGCACGGCGAGCGGCTGCTCCCGGACATCGGCGGGCATCTCGACTCGCCCATGTTCGTCGGTGGCCGGATCGCGTTCCTCTCCGACCACGAGGGAGTCGGCAATCTGTACTCCTGCCTGCCCGACGGAACCGACCTGCGCCGCCACACGGACCACGACGCCTTCTACGCCCGGCACGCCTCCAGCGACGGGCGCCGGGTCGTCTACCAGTGCGCGGGCGATGTGTGGCTGGTGGACGATCTGGGGTCGCCGGACGCGGTGCCGCGGAAGCTGGAGGTGCGGCTCGGCGGACCGCGCGCCGGACGGCGTACGTACCAGGTACCGGCCGCCAGCAATGTCGACTCGCTGTCCGTGGACGAGACGGGCCGGGCCAGTGCCGTCTCCGTACGCGGCAGCCTGTACTGGCTCACCCACCGCGACGGACCGGCCCGGACGATCGCCGACACCCCGGGGGTCCGGGTCCGGCTGCCCGAGATGCTCGGCAGCGGCGGCCAGGTCGTCTACGTCACGGACGCGGACGGCGAGGACGCGATCGAGATCGCCTACCTGCCGCGCGCCAGCGGCGACCGCGCGCCGCGCCGACTGGCCTCCGGACAGATCGGCAGGGTCCACGAGCTGATCTCCGACCCGGACGGCGAACGGCTGGCGATCGCCACGAACGACGGGCGGCTGCTGCTCCTGGACATGGACGAGGAGTCCACCGGCGAACCCACCGAGCTGATCCGGTCCGTCAACGGCCCGGTCCGCGACATGGCGTTCTCACCGGACGGCGCCTGGCTGACCTGGTCGCACCCCGGGATCGGCCGTTCACTTCGACAGATCAAACTGGCGCGCATCCTGGGGTCCGGCGCTCCGGTGATCGTCGATGTCACCAACGGCCGCTTCGAGGACGAGAATCCCGTCTTCACCGGCGACGGGCGCTACCTCGCCTTCCTCTCCTGGCGTGGCTTCGACCCGGTGTACGACGTCCACACCGGGGACCTCTCCTTCCCGCTGGGCTGCCGCCCGTACCTGGTGCCGCTCTCCTCGGCCACGCCCTCCCCGTTCGCCCTGACCCCGGAGGGGCGTCCGGCGGCGGGCGGTCTCGACCCGGCCGACGACGTCGTCGTCGACGCCGGTACGGGCGAGGGGCCGTCCACGGTCACGGTCGAGTTCGAGGGGCTGGAGAACCGGGTGACGCCGTTCCCGGTCTCCGCCTCGAAGTACTCGGCCCTTCATCCGGTGAGCGGTGGCGGGCTGGTCTGGCTGCGCTGGCCGATCTCCGGCGCGCTCGGCGAGACGTTCGCCAACCCGGCGGACATGTCGGGTCGCCCGACGCTCGAACACTTCAACATCTCCAAGGCCAGGAAGACCGAACTCGTCGGCCATCTGGACTGGTTCGCGGTCAGCGGCGACGCGACACGGCTGGTCGTCATGGACGAGGGCGAACTGCGCGCCGTCCCCGCCACCGAGACCGGCGACAGCGACTCCACGGTCTACATCGACCTGCGCCGCATCCTGCACGAGGTCGACCCGGCGGCGGAGTGGCGGCAGGCGTACGGGGAGGCCGGCCGCATCATCCGCTCGTACTTCTGGGAGCCGGATATGTGCGGCATCGACTGGGACGGCGTGCTCGACCAGTACCGCCCGCTGGTCGAACGGGTCGCCTCCCCCGACGAGTTCGCCGATCTGATGCGCGAGGTCCTGGGCGAACTGGGCACCTCGCACGCGTACGTCGCACCGGCCCGCCGCAACGAGGGCCCGCCGCACTACCAGCGGGCGATCGGGCTGCTCGGCGCGAACCTGTTGTGCCGGGACGGCGACTGGACGATCCGGCGCATCCTGCCCGGTGACTCCTCCGACTCCAAGGCCCGTTCCCCGCTGGCCGGTACGGGCATCCGGGAGGGATCGGTCCTCACCCATGTCGACGGCCGCCCCGTCGACCCGGTGGCGGGCCCGTACCCCCTCCTCTCCGCGGCGGGCGGCACCACGGTCGAACTCACCTTCCGCCCGCCCGGCGACGAAGGTCCTTCCCGCCGCGTCGCGATCATCCCCCTGGTCGACGAACGCCCCCTGCGCTACCAGGACTGGGTGGCCAAACGCCGTGAAGTCGTAAGGGAGTTGAGCGGCGGCAAGTGCGGGTATCTGCACATCCCCGACATGGGCGGCTCCGGCTGGGCACAGTTCAACCGGGACCTGCGCATGGAGGTGTCCCGCCCGGCACTGATCATCGACGTACGCGGCAACGCGGGCGGCCACATCAGCGAGTTGGTGGTCGAGAAGCTCACCCGCACGATCCTCGGCTGGGACCTGACCCGCAACGCCCAGCCGGTCAGTTACGCCTCCAACGCGCCCCGGGGCCCGGTGGTCGCCCTGGCCGACGAGGCGACGTCCTCCGACGGCGACATGATCACCGCCGTGTTCCGGCTGCTGAAACTGGGCCCGGTGGTGGGTCAGCGGACGTGGGGCGGTGTGGTCGGCATGACCGGCCGGCACCGGCTGGGCGACGGCACGGTGATCACGGTGCCGATGAACGCGGCCTGGTTCGACACGTACGGCTGGTCGGTCGAGAACTACGGCGTCGAACCGGACCTGGAGGCCCTGCGCACCCCGCTCGACTGGGCCGAGGGCCGGTACGCGGTGCTCGACGACGGAGTGCGGGTGGCCCTGGATCTGCTGGCCGCGCACCCGGCGGCGACCCCGCCGACGTACGAGTCGGTCCCGGACCGGCGGCGGCCGCCACTGCCCCCGCGTTGACGCCCTGTCCCCCTGTCCCCCTGTCACGCTGGGACGCTGGGACGCTGTCACGCTGGGACGGTCACGCGCCGCGGCGGCGCAGGTTGAGCCACGTGGGCCTCGACGTCTTGCCGGGCTCCTCCGTGGCCCGCAGCTCGACCAGGTCGGGGAACCGGGCACGCAGCTCCGACTCGAGGCGCGAGTGGAGCGTGAACCCGGCGGCCGGGCAGTGCGTGCAGGTGCCCGCCATCCGCACCTCCACGTGCCGGTCGTGGGCGGATACGACCGTCACTTCGCCGCCGTGGGAGCGGATGTAGTCGCCAACGGGCCCGTCCAGGACGTCTTGCAGTGCGGCGCGCAGCACGTCGTCCTCGGTTACCACGCAGGCCGGCCTCCACCGCTGAGGGTGCCGCAGTGCGGCGCTGAGCGCGTCGCGTACCCGTGCTCCGGCGCCGGACCAGCTCCGGCCGTCGGCGAGCCGGATCACCACGGCCTGTGTCTCCACCTCGATGGAGGCGACGTCTTCGGAGTGGAGCATTTCCCCGAGCTCGTCCGGTGCTTCGGCGATCTCTCCGACGACCGGCAGCGTGCCGGCGGGGATGACCCAGCGGACGGCCTGCGGGTCGGCCGTGGCCTCGGGGTGCATGGGGACGACGCTCATGTCAGCTGCGCCACGACCGTGCGCGTCAGGAAGGCCATGGTCCAGGCCAGCACGAACATGTAGCCGAAGGCGACCGCGGGCCATCTCCACGAGCCGGTCTCACGGCGCATGACCCCGATGGTCGACATGCACTGCAGCGCGTAGAGGAAGAAGACCAGCAAGGCTGCCGTCGTGGCCGGAGTGAAGAGTTTCTCTCCCTGGTGCGGCCCGTCGGTGTAAGTCATCTGCGTCAGGGCCTCGGCCGGCTGGTCGGGGTTCTGGGCGGCGGCGACCTGGCCGAGGGTGGCGACGAACACCTCGCGGGCGGACAGCGATCCCAGCACGCCGATGTTGATCCGCCAGTCGAAGCCGAGGGGTTCGAAGACGGGTTCGATGGCGTGACCGATGTCGGCGGCGTAGCTGTGGTCGACCTCATAGGCCGAGACCGCGGTCCGGTCGGCCGGGTCGACTCCGGCGGAGCGCAGTTGCGCATCGCTGTGCATGGGCAGGCTGAGCAGCAGCCACAGCCCGATGCTGACCATCAGGATGATCCGGCCGACCTTGTGCAGGAAGCCCTTGCACGCGCTCCAGACGGCTTCGGCCACCGACCGCGGCCGCGGCAACCGGTAGGACGGCATCTCCATGTAGAACGGCAGCACCGGCCCACCCCGGCTGCTGAACCGTTTGAAGACCCAGGCCGTCGCCATGGCGGAGAGCGCACCGACGAGGTACAGGGCGAACATGACGAGGCCCTGGGCACCGAAGGGGCCGACCCTGCTATCGGGACTCACCAGCAGGCCGGTCAGCAGCACATAGACCGTCAGGCGCGCCGAGCAGGTCATCAGCGGCGCGCCCATCATGGTCGCGAAGCGGTCCCTGGCCGACGGGAGGGAACGGGTGGCCATGATGCCCGGGATGGCGCAGGCGAGGGAGGAGAGCAGGGCGACGAACGCCCGGCCCTCCAACCCGGCCTTGGCCATGAGCCGGTCCATCAGGAATGCCGCGCGGGAGAGGTAGCCGCTGCCCTCCAGCAACGAAATCATGAGGAACAGCAGGGCGATCTGCGGCAGGAAGACCAGTACGCTGCCCACGCCGCCGATCAGGGCGTTGCCGAGGAAGCCGGAGAGCAACGGGTTCGAGACGTACTCGGTGACCAGCGTGCCGAACCAGTCGAAGAGGCTCTGCACCGCATCCTGCAGCGGTGTCGCGACGGTGAAGATGACCTGGAAGAACGCGAACATGGTCGCGAAGAAGATGAGCGTGCCCCACAGCGGGTGCAGCAGCACGGCATCGATGCGCCGCGTGCGGTGATCGACCTCGGGCACCTCGTAGCCCGCGCTCTGCAGCAGCGACTCCACCCAGGCCCGTCGCTGCGAGGGATCGGTGGGCGGCGGTACGACCGGCCGCTCCCATGCGGCCCAGTCGGGCAACATGGACTGCAACTGCGCCAGGTCGTTGCGTGACCCGCTCGTCACCCCGACGACGGGCACACCCAGAGCACGTCGGAGGGCCGAGACGTCAAGGGTGCCGCCGCGACGGGCCAGCTCGTCACGGAAGGTGAGCACCACACAGATCGGCAGGCCGGTCTGCATGACCTGGGCCAACAGCCCGAGGGAACGACGCAGCGTCGTCGCGTCAATCGTGACGAGAATCCCGCCGGGCGTGCCGATGTCCGGATTGTCCGGGTCGAGGGCATCGGCGACGACCTGCTCGTCCGGGCTGATCGGGTCGAGACTGTAGGTGCCGGGCAGATCCTCGATGACCACCTCGTGCTCGCCGACACGCGCCACCCCCTCATAGCGCGCGACGGTCACTCCGGGGTAGTTGCCGGTCTTGGTTCGCAGGCCGGTGAGGGCATTGAAGAGCGTGCTCTTGCCCGAGTTCGGGCTGCCGACCAGAGCCAGGCGAGTCTTGCCGGTGACCGTCCCGGCCGCCACCGGACCGCAGTGCGCGCTCACGCAATGCGCCGTACATGGATGCCTGCGGTCTGCGCTTTGCGCAGTGCCACCTCGTACTCCGCGACCCGGAGAACAACAGGGTCGCCGAGCGGCGCCTTCCGCAGCACGGTGACCTCCGCGCCGGGGGCGAACCCCAAGTCGAACAGTCGTCGCGCGGTGCTCGGCTCGACCGACTCGTCGATGTCGATCACCCGGCCACTCATCCCGGGGCGCAGGTCGGCCAGTCGCGCATCCGGCGCGGACTCCACCGGCACGGACGGGTCGCCTTTCCGGCGCGCACCCAACTGCACTGAGACCATCGACATCCTCAACCCCTGCGACCACCGGAGCGCCCGAGCGCCTGAACACCTTAGGGAAGGCTAACCTTTTATCCCGATAACAACAATATAGACCCCGCTCTCCCTGCCCCCACCCACATCGACCTGCCGCGCCCGCGCGAGTGATCTGCCTCACGTGCTGTCACGGCGACCCGACACGCGGTGCCTTGATGCCGAAACCCGGCAACGAAGGAGACACCCGCGGCCGGAGCACGGCCAGGCGCCGGTCACCGAGGGCGGAAGACCGGATGCTGAAGGCCGAACGTCGCGAAGAGAGACGCGACTTGAACAACGACGACCACGCCACAGGCCCGGCGACCGAGGCTTTCGTCGCCCACCGCAACCTGCTCTTCACGGTCGCCTACGAAATGCTCGGATCGGCGGCCGACGCGGAGGACGCCCTTCAGGAAACCTGGCTGCGGTGGGTCGAGGTCGCCCCGGGCCAGGTGCGCGACCAGCGCGCCCACCTGGTCCGGGTCACCACCCGGCAGTCGCTCAACCGGCTGCGCACGCTGTCGCGCCGCAAGGAGGCGTACGTCGGCCCCTGGCTCCCCGAACCGGTGCTCACCGCGCCGGACGTGCCGGACGACGACACCGCTCGGTGGCGCGCCCCTCGGCCCGTGGGGCCGAGGCCGCGACTCCAAGCGCCCCGAAGGACCGGCCCTCATCATCACGGCGTCCGCCTGGGCACCGTTCATCGAGGCCGTCAAAGCGCCCTGAACACCGCGCCGTTCCGTGCGCAGGGGCTCCGAGCATGTGACCGGTCAGCGGCGAGGCCGGACCGTGCGGAGGAAGTCTTCGAGCGTCGCGTTGAAGACGTCCGGGCGTTCCACGTTCGGGTAGTGGGCGGTCCCGTCGATCGAGACCGCGCGGCCGTCGACAACGGTGCGGGCGAGGCGTTCGGCCATACCGATGTGGTCGGGTGAGTCGACGGCGCCGTTGATGGCCAGCACGGGGACATCGATCCCGGCGACACGTTCCCAGGTGTCGTGAACAGGGACGAGCCAGTTGGGCTCGTCGGGGGTGTGCTTGGAGAGCGTGCCCCGCTTCATCCCGCGCAGGCGGCCGACGGCCTCGGGGGCGAGATCGTCGAGGGTGCGGTGCGGGCCCGCCGCGAAGAGCGTGAACGCTTCGACCGCGGCGTCGAGATCACCGGCGGCCATCGCCGCCTGCCACGCGGCCCAGGTCTTGGTGGTCCAGGGATCGGTGAAGTACGGCTCACTGGTCCCGGCGCCGACGACGACCACGGCGCTGACCAGTTCCGGGTACTCCAGCGCGGTGTCGACCGCGACACTGGCGCCCATGGAGACGCCTGCCAGGACCGCCGGACCGGTGTCCAGGCGGCGCAGCAGTGCGGCGAGATCGTCGGTGTGCCGGAACGGTGCGGTGGCGTTGGCGGACCGTCCGTGGCCGCGGGCGTCCGGCGCGATGACGCGGTACCGCGGGGCGAAGAAGGGGATCTGGTCGTCCCACATCGTGTGATCCAGGAAGCCGCCGTGCAGCAGGACGAGGGGCCAGCCGGTGCCGGTGTCGAGCCAGAACAGATCATTCATGACAACCAAGGTGTCATTGTCGCGACAGAATGACAACCTGGGTGTCATCATGGTGGGGTGAGTGAGACAGACCAGGGCCACGCGTCCGAAGAGCAGATCAACCGGCTGACCGAGGTGTTCGACCTGGTGGGGCCGCTGTACCGGCGTACCCAGCGCAAGGTCGAGCAGGACGTGTCCGTCCAGGGGTTGTCGGTGGGGGTACGGGCTGTGCTGAGCCTGCTCCGCGAGCACGGCCCCATGACCGTCCCGGAGATGGGGCGGGCTCAGGCCTTGAGCCGCCAGTTCGTGCAGCGCATGGTCAACGACGCGACCGTCCTTGGTCTCGTCGAGTCCGCCCCCAATCCGGCCCACAAGCGGTCTTCCCTCAACCGGCTGACCGAACAGGGCCTGGAAGCCATCACGGCCGTGATCGACCATGAGCGCGCGATTCTGAGCCGGGCGGGCGGCGACCTCACCGACACCGAGGTCGACGCCTGCCTCCGGGTCCTCTCCCGCCTCCTCGATCTCATGGGCGACGACGACGCCGACCTCGACTGAGCCGGGCCGCCCAGGGCCAACAGGGCCCGCTCCCAGGCGACTTGCGACTACTGCGCCGGCGCGCGAAGCAGACCCCGTCCTTCTTCGCCGCCGGATCGGTAGGTTTCCCACCACGCGATGGGGCACAACGCGGGCGGGCGACGATCGCCTTCGCGTTCTTCCTCACCCGCACCGCCACCGGCCGGCGCAGCACCCGGCCGTGATCCTCTCTCGGCAGGAGCAACGACGTGCACCAGCTCACCTACGACGACATCAAGGCCGCCACCGACCGGATCGCCGGGCACGTCCGCCCGGTCACCGTCGCCCCCGCCGACCCGGGAACCATCCGCGCGGCGCACGGAGCAGCCCTCGACGGCCGGCCCGAGGAGCCCTGTGAGGTCTGGTTCGCCCTGGAGTTCATGCAGCACACCGGCTCCTTCAAGGCGCGCGGCGCGCAGAACTTCATCCAGGCCCACCGCGAGACGGGCACCCTGCCGGACTCGGGGGTGACCATCGCCTCCGGCGGCAACGCCGGGCTGGCCTGCGCGTGGGCGGCCCGGCAACAGGGCGTGCGCGCCACGGTGTTCCTGCCGGCCGTCGCCCCGGCGGTGAAGGTGGCCAAGCTCCGCGAACTCGGGGCGGACGTGCGGGTGGTCGGCGCGGAGTACGCCGAAGCCCTCGAAGCGTGCGAAGAGTTCGCCGCCGCATCCGGCGCGCTCGCCGCGCACGCCTACGACCACCCGCTGATCGCAGCCGGGGCCGGAACCCTGCTGGAGGAGATCAATGCCCGGATCCCCGGCCTGGACACCGTGGTGGTCTCGGTCGGCGGCGGCGGTCTGTTCGCCGGTGTCGCCACGGCCGCCCGGCACCACAAGATCCGCACGGTCGCCGTCGAGCCGGAGAACTGCCGGGCGCTGAACGCCGCCATCGAGGCCGGTCGCCCGGTCGACGTCCCCGTCGACTCGATCGCCATCGACGCCCTCGGCGCCCGCCGCGCCACCGCCTTGGCTCTGCACGCCGCCCGCCAGGACGATGTCCGCTCCGTCCTGGTGCCGGACGGCGAAATCGCCCGCGCCCGTCAGGCGTTGTGGGACGACCGCCGCCTCGCCGTCGAGCACGCTGCCGCCACCGCGCTGGCCGCGCTCACCGCTTCGGATCTCCACGTGCCCGACCGGGGCCGGGACCTGCCGACCCGGTCGACACCGCCGAGCCTCGGCTACCGGCCGCGCGGCGGCGAGCGAGTCGCCGTGGTGCTGTGCGGGGCGAACACCGACCCGAGCGACCTGGTGCACCCGGCCGAGAACTGACATCCGGTCGTACATCTCCCGTGCTCCCGGCCGGGGTTGACACACGGCGATCTCCGGAACGAGGCGTGGATCTTCGAACTGCCCCTGTCCGCGCCACAGGTGAAGGGCGCACCCGGCCCTCCGGGCACGCCCTTCAGCAGACAACGCGCGAAGTCGCGAACGCGTCAGTGGTCGAACCGCTCGCGGGCGTCGTCCGCAGTGCCCCGGGCCCTGTCACGGCCCTGCTGCGACGACGTCTTCGAGGCCCGCTGGGACGCGCCCTGCGCCCGCTCCCGGCCCTGGCCCTGGCCCCGGCCCTGACCCTGACCGCGGGCCTCGCGGCCCTCGCCGCGGCCCTCGTTCGTCTTCTTCTTCGCCTGGTCGGCGAGCTCCTGCGCCTTGTCCTTGAACTGGTCTGCGATACCCATGCTGTTCACTCCTAGTGGGTGCGTGGGGACGGCCCGTAAGGGCCTCGACCAGAGTTACACGCCCCGACATACCTCGCATTTCGATCACTTACGCTGCGTACGCACCGCCCGCGCGTCCCGGTCCGCCGCCCCTCCCGCACCCACGAGCCCCTTGCTCACACCCTCCAGCCGCGGCCCGAACCGTCGCATCTCCCGCTGCCCGACCACCCCGATCACCGCCGGGAGGTAGCCCCGTACGGACTGCATCCCGCGCAACCACCACTGCGCGTACACATGCGCGGAGCGCCGTTCGACACCGGCCACGATCCGGTCGACGGCCGGGCCCAGCGGATACGTACGATTCGCCGGCCAGGGCAGCCGCTGCCGCAGTTCCCGCATGACGTCGTCCTCGTCGGCGCCCCGCACCATGTCCGTGTCGGTCCAGGACAGATAGCCGACCCCGACCTTCACCCCGCGGTAGCCGACCTCGGCCCGCAGGCTGTGCGCGAACGCCTCCACACCCGACTTGGAGGCGCAGTAGGCGGTCATCATCGGCGCCGGCGTGATCGCCGCGAGCGAGGCGATCTGCAGGAAGTAACCGCGGCTCTCCATGAGTACGGGCAGGAACGCCCGCCCGGTCACCGCGCCGCCGATCAGATTGACCTCGATGACCCGCCGCCACGCATCCGGGTCCGAATCGACGAACGGGCCACCCGACGCGACGCCGGCATTGGCTACGACGACGTCGACCTTCCCGAACCGCTGCTTGACCTCCTGGGCGACGCGGGCCATCGCCTCGTGGTCGGTGACGTCCGCGAACCAGTGGTCGCTCTCCGAATGCAGTCGCTCGGAGACCTTCTTCAGCTCGTCCGGCTCCAGGCCGACCAGCGCGAGCTTGGCGCCGCGCGCCGAGAGCTTGCGTGCCAGCAGTTCACCCACGCCACGCGCCGCGCCCGTGACGACGACGACCTGTCCTTCGAGACTCCGCCGGTCGCTCATGCGACATCCTCCTTCTCGGCCGTACCGTCCACGTCGTCCGTACCGTCCGTACCATCCACGCCGGTCGGGAGGACGTACGCGGTGACGAGTTCCCGGATCTTCGCGGTGACCGCCTCGGGCGCCTCCACCGGTGTCATGTGCCCCATACCCGCCAGTTCGGTGAGGCCCAGGCAGTCGGGCAGCGCCGCCGCGATGGCGCGGGCGTGCACGGGCGGCGTCAGCCGGTCCTCCGTACCCGCGATCACCGCCGTGGGCACCCGCAACTCCCGTACCTCCGCCTCGAGATCGAGGTCTGCGAGGGTGTGCCCCCAGGCGACCCTGGCCGCCCGCGGGCACGCATGCACGATCCTGGCGCAGATCCCGACCCGTTCAGTGGCCGAACCCGCTCCCATCGTGCCGTACTTCAGTATCCGCCTGGACACCGGTGTGACCGGCCCGAGCGGGATCCGCGCCCCGAGAATCGCGCGGGTCATCCGGGTCCGGACGGCCCCGGCCCGCAACGGCACCACCAGCGACTCGGCGATCAGCCGCGAACTGCCGGTGCTGCACAGCAGTACGGCCGCCGCGTGCGCACGCAGCCCGGCCCGCTGCGCGGCGGCCATCATCGTCATGCCGCCCATGGAGTGCCCGGCGAGCACGGCCTTCTCGCCCGGTGCGAGGGTGGCGGCCAGCACCGCTTCGAGGTCGTCGGCGAGGGCGTCCGTGCTGTACCCCTCGCGGCCCGGCGCGGGCGAACGGCCGTGGCCCCGCTGGTCGTAGGCGACGACCCGGTGGTCCACCGCCAGGTCCCGGATCTGCGCGGCCCAGAAGTGGGTGCTGCAGGTCCAGCCGTGCGACAGGACCACCGCGGGGGCGCCGTCCCGCCCGTGCACCTCGACATGGATCCGGGCGCCGTCGGCGGAGAGCGCGGTCAGTTCGCGCGCGGGGACCGGCGGGGCGTCGTCCCGCCGCAGCAGCCGGCTCATCCCACGACCTCCTTGGCGACGGGCCGCCCGGCGGCAGCGGGCCGCTTCGGTATCCGCACGATCTCGTACTCCGCGAGGTCGACCGACCACGTCACCCTGCGGAATTCGGCGGTGGTGCCCGGCCACACCGTGGTGTTGCGGCCGTTGGCGTCCAGGTACCAGCTGGTGCAGCCGCCGGTGTTCCACACGGTGCGTTTCATCCGGTCCTGGACGCGACGGTTCCAGGCGCCGACCGCCGAGGGCCGCGCGTCGAGTGCGACTCGGCCGCCCAGCACGTTCAACTGGCGCAGGTAGTCGGCCATGTAGTTCAGCTGGGACTCGATCATCAGGATCATCGAGGAGTTCCCGAGCCCCGTGTTGGGGCCGATGATCGTCATCCAGTTGGGGAAGCCGGACGCGCTCGCACCGCGCAGCGCCTGCATGCCGCCCTTCCAGGACTCGGCGAGCGTGCTGCCTTTCGTGCCCACCACCCGGTCGGCGATCGGCATGTCGGTCACGTGGAAGCCGGTGCCGAAGATGATCGCGTCGACCTCGGTCTCCGTACCGTCGGAGGCGACGACCGTGGAGCCGCGCACCTCGGCCAGACCGGAGGCGACCACGTCCACGTTGGGCTGGGCGAGCGCCGGGTAGTAGGCACTGGAGAGCAGGATGCGCTTGCAGCCGATGCGGTACGAGGGCGTCAGCTTGGCCCGCAGCGTGGGGTCCTTGATGGACCGGGCCATGTTGGACCTGGCTATCTTCTCGACGAGGCCCAGCTCGTTCGGATGCTTGGTGAAGGCGCTGACCTGCAACTCCCGTATGCCCCACAGCAGTCCGCGGCGTGCGACGCCGGTGACGGGAAGTGTGCGGTGCAGCCAGCGCTCGGCGCCGCTGATCCTGCGGTCCATGCGGGGCATGACCCAGGGCGGGGTGCGCTGGAAGAGCGTCAGCCTGGCGGCCTTCGGCTGGATCGAGGGCACGATCTGGATGGCGGAGGCGCCGGTGCCGATCATCGCGACGCGCTTGCCGGTCAGGTCGTAGTCGTGGTCCCAGCGGGCCGAGTGGAAGACCTTGCCGGGGAAGCCGTCGAGCCCGGGGATGTCCGGCGTCTTCGGGTCGGAGAGCGGGCCGGTCGCGGATACGACGACATTGGCCGTGAACGTGGACCCGTTACCGGTCTCAATGATCCAGTGCAGCTCGTCGCGGTCCCAACTCATCATCATGACTTCATGGTTGAGCCTGATGTGCGGGCGCAGCCCGAAGGTGTCCGCGACGTGCTCCAGATAGGCGCGGATGTGTTCCTGCCCGGAGAAGGTGCGCGGCCACTCGGGGTTGGGCGCGAACGAGAACGAGTAGAGGTGGGACGGTACGTCGCAGGCGCAGCCCGGATAGCTGTTGTCGCGCCAGGTGCCACCGACGGAGTCGGCCCGTTCCAGGACGACGAAGTCCGTGATGCCTTCGCGGCGCAGCCGGACCGCGGCCCCGAGGCCCCCGAATCCGGATCCGATCACCGCCACTCGTACGTGCTCGTGCTGGGCCATGCTGCCGCCTCCCGCGGTACGTCACACGACTCCGCCAGCAATCACTGGCATTGTTGGGAGAGTAGAACAGCTCCCGTACCGATGGGTAGGGGTCCGACAAGGGAAAGTTACCGGCGGTACAACATAGGGTGCGGGTGTGACCGAGGGACGCGAGCACCGCGAATACCGGATGGAGGAGCTGGCCAAGGAGGCCGGCATCCCCGTGCGGACCGTGCGCTTCTACCGGGAGCGCGGCCTGATCTCGCCGCCCCGCCGCGAGGGGCGCATCGCCTGGTACGACGATCACCACCTGGCCCGACTGCGTACCATCGCGGGCCTGTTGGAGCGCGGCCACACCCTGACCGGCATCGCCGATCTCGCCCGCACCTTCGAGAGCGGCCGCGATGTCGCCGAGGTGCTGGGTCTGGGCGAGCCGAGCGAGGAGACACCGGTCCGCCTCACCCCCGAACAGCTCGCGGACCACTTCGAGGGCGAGGTCACCCCGGAAAACCTGGCCGCGGCCCTCGACCTGGGCTATCTGGCCGTCGACGGCGACGAGATCGTCCACATCAGCCGTCGCCTGCTGGAGGTCTCGGCGGAGCTGGTACGGCAAGGCGTGCCGCTCGCCACGGTCCTCTCGGCCGGCCGCCGGGTCCGCGAATACGCGGACGCGCTCGCCGAACTCTTCGTCGGTGTCCTCGAAGCCCACAGCGACGAGGATGCCCGCGGCGACGCGTCCGAACCGCCCCAACTCCGCCCACTGGCCCGCGCGGTGGTGGACGCCGAGCTCTCCATGGCCCTGGACCGGCGCCTGCGCCTGCGCCGCGAGGACAACGCACGCCCGCCGCGCAGGCCGACCCCCTGACACGGCGGGTCCGGAACCCTGCACGCCCGACGGCCAACAGGTCGGAAGAACCACAGGGCAAAGAACAACGGACCAATGAACAACGGACCGATGAACAACGGACCGAAGACCTACAGGTCGAAGACCACCGTCACCGGTGCGTGGTCGCTCCACCGCTCGCCGTGCGTCGCGGCCCGCTCGACCCAGCCCTTCACCGCACGGGCGGCCAGCCCGGGCGTCGCGACCTGGTAGTCGATCCGCCAGCCCGTGTCATTGTCGAAGGCCCGCCCGCGGTAGGACCACCAGGTGTACGGCCCCTCCTCCTCCGGGTGCAGCGCCCGCACGACATCGACGTACGCGGCCTCGTCGAAGACCCGGGTCAGCCACTCCCGCTCCTCGGGGAGGAAGCCGGAGTTCTTCTTGTTGCCCTTCCAGTTCTTCAGGTCGACCTCCTGGTGCGCGATGTTCCAGTCGCCGCAGACCACGACCTCGCGACCGTCGGCCGCGGCCCGCTTCTTGAGGCCCTCCAGATACGGGAGGAACGCGGCCATGAACCGCTCCTTCTCCTCCTGCTTCTCCGTGCCGACCTCACCGGAGGGCAGATACAGGCTGGCCACCGTGACGCCGGGCAGGTCGACCTCGACATAGCGACCGCTCGCGTCGAACTCCTCGCTCCCGGCGTCCCCGAAGCCACCGAACCCCGTCTGCACGCGCTCGGGCGCACGCCGCGTGTAGAGGGAGACGCCGGCCCGCCCCTTGGCGGCGGCCGGTGCGTGCACGGTGTGCCAGCCCTCGGGGTCACGCACCTCGTCGGGCAGTTGCTGCGGCTCGGCCCGCACTTCCTGCAGGCAGATCACATCGGCTTCGGTCCGGGCAAGCCACTCGACGAAGCCCTTTTTGGCGGCGGCGCGGAGCCCATTTACATTGACAGACGTCACAGTGAGCATCCCGGCACGATACCGACACCGAGACCCGCATACCTGTACGATATTCCGCATGAATATCCAGCCGCGGCCCTTCGACCACCCCGACGCCGTCAAACTCAACGACCTGGTGCAGCTCGAATACGCCGCGCGCTACGAAGACGAGGGCGATGTCACACCGCTCGACGCCTCGATGTTCGAGCCGCCGAACGGTCTGTATCTCCTCGCCTACGATGCGCAGGGCCGCCCCGTCGCCACCGGCGGCTGGCGCTCCCAGGAGCGGAACGACGAGGGCTACTCCGACGGCGATGCCGAGCTCAAGCGGATGTTCGTGATACCCGAGGGCCGTGGCAACGGGCTGGCGCGCCGCATCCTGGCCGCCCTGGAGGCCGACGCCCGGGCGGCAGGCCGTAGCCGGATGGTGCTGGAGACCGGGGACAAGCAGCCCGAGGCCATCGCGCTGTACACGTCCAGCGGTTACACCCCGTGCGAGAAGTTCGGCCACTACCGCACATACGAGAGCAGCCTCTGCTTCGCGAAGCCGCTGCGATAGCAGCCGCGCCGCTCCCCGGGCCTCAGGCCTCGGACCTCAGACCCCGGCCTCGACCACCGGTCAGCGCACCCGCGCGACGCACACGTAGAAGCCGCTGCGCTCCTGCGCCGGCGCAGGCTCCTCCTGGTACCACTCCGCGGCGTACACCAGCCCGGGCTCGACGAGATCCAGGCCGTCGAAGAAGGGTTCGACCTCGCTCCGGGTACGCATCCGCAGCGGGATGGCGCCCTTCTTGTACGCGGTCTCGGTCTCCTGCCGCAGCTCGGGATGCTGGTCGGCCGTGCCGTGCGAGAGGACCAGGAAGCTGCCCGCGGGCAGGGCGTCGACCAGGGTGCGGGTGATGCCGTACGGGTCCTGGTCGTCGGGCAGGAAGTGCATGAGCGCGATCAGGGACAGCGCGACGGGCCTGCTGAAGTCCAGCAGCTCACGGGCTCGTTCGAGGATCGACTGCGGCTCCCGCACATCCGCGTGGAGGTAGTCGGTGGCGCCTTCCGGACTGCTGATCAGCAGCGCTTCCGCGTGACGCAGGACGATCGGGTCGTTGTCCGCGTAGACGATACGGGCGGTCGGCGTGATGGCCTGGACAACCTGGTGCAGATTGGGCTCCGTGGGGATACCGGTGCCGATGTCGAGGAACTGGTCGATCCCGCCGCGCGCCAGCCAGGCCGAGGCCCGGTGCATGAAAGCCCGGTTACGCGCCGCGTTGCCCCGCGCCTCCGCGGGCAGCGTCTGCCCCACCCGCTGGTCCACCGGATAGTTGTCCTTGCCGCCCAGGAGCCAGTCGTAGACGCGCGCGGGGTGGGGCTTGCTGGTGTCGATCTGGGGCTGGGGCATACCGGCCGTCACAGGACGCTCCTCCGTACGGGGAATTCATGAGCAGGCGAGCACCGTCAGCGTAGGCGACGTGCGGCTCGAACGTGATCTCCATGCACTGACATATCGTCAACCTGGTTCGGATACCGAGGAATTCGCCACCAGCACCGTGCGGCAGCCGAGCTCCCGGGGATCGGCCACAACTTGACGATCCGTCCGCCGCCGACCTCCTCCAGGGCCGCGGCCTCCGCGTCCGGGCGTGCGTCTTTCTCGTGGTCGAGGGCGGCCTTGAAGACCCTCGAGGAGTCCACCTGGCCCGCCGGGTCGCACCCGGTCCGGCGCACGAGCAGCGCGCGGGCCGTGGCACCGGCACCGAGGACCCAGGTGACCGTCCAGGTGTCGTCCAGCGGGTGCCCGGGCTGTACCGTCAACGGCTCCGCGACCGGCGCGCCCGCCGGTTTGGGGGTACACACATCGACCTCGGCCACGTCCAGCAACCGCAGGACTCTCAGTCCAACTCTCCGAAACGCAAGGATCCCGTCCGATCTTTCGATCGGACGGGATCCTTTATGTGCGGTGGACCTGTGGGGATTTGAACCCCAGACCCCCTCGATGCGAACGAGGTGCGCTACCAGACTGCGCCACAGGCCCTTGCAACGAGTGAAACTCTAGCACCCTCACCGGGGTGCTTGGAAATCCGTTCCGTCACTGGTCAGACGGGGCGGCATCGGACGGGGCTCACTCGTTGGCGGCACGGGGCCGGTCCCCGTCCTCGTACTGGTCGAAGAGCGGGGTCCGGCCGCGGTCGCGGGTGCGGCGGGACTGGTTGGTGCGCTGGCGCGGCGCCGGGTCGACGGGAGGTGCCGCGGCGTGCGAGGTGCCCGTCTGGGTGGGTTCGGCGGTGCTGGAGCGGGCCGCGCTCCAGGTCTCCGGGTTGCCGACCTCGACGCCGCCCGTGGCGCGCGGGGCGACCGGGGCGGTGACGTACGTCGGCAGCGGGACCGGGACCGGCTCCCAGCTGTCGCCCTGGACCCGGCCGCGTTCGCGCTGCTGGTCGACCCATTCCGCGTGGTCCGTCTGCTCGACCAGGGCGCGGCGGCCGGCCTCCTGCGGGGAGACCGCGGGTACGGGCCCGGGTTCGGAGTGGCGTGCTTCGGGCTCCTCGTCGGCCTCTGCGGGGACCGACGCGGCCGGCTGGTGCCTGCGGGGACGGTTCTCGCGCAGATGCTGCGCCGCCACCTCGGCCCGCCGCCGGTCCATGGTGAAGGCGAACCGGCGTCGCTCCTGGGCGCGCAGATGCACGATGTACGTGCTCAGCAGCACCGCCGGAACCGCGGGCGCCCACAGGAAGCCGAGGCCGCCGACCGCCGCTACGACCGCGCCAAGGGTGAACGCGAGGAAGAGGACTACGGTGGTACGCCGACGGCGCGCGAGGACCTGCAGGCGCTGGGCGCGCCGGACGCGCTCGGCGTCCGCCCCGCCGGGGCGCGGGCGCGCGCGCCGTGCAGATGCGGGGCGTTCCCGGTCCGCGCGCTCGGGCGGGTGCGCCGGGTCGTGCAACCTGGCTTCGGTATGCGCCGGAGGCGCGGCGAAGGCCCGGACGTCCACGGAATCCATACGGTCCGTGTCGACGTCCGGGTCCACGTCGGGCCCCGCCTCCTCGGCGGTGCGCTCCCGCAGCTCCCTGGCGTACCGGCGCTCCATTGCCGCCCGTCCGGACAGCAGCCGGATGGCGGTGCTGAAGCGTTCCGTCGGACGGGCTTCGTTGAGCTCGTCCTGCCTGCGGAGCCACATCGGCACCAAGTAGGCGGCCCAGGCCCCGACGATGACTGCGTAGATGAGGCCGCTGCTGCTCACGTCTCACACCGTAGAGGGGTTTGCACGGAGGCATCCGCCAATTGGCCCGGTGTGTCGCACGATCCGGCTGATTTCAAGGACTTTTTTTGTGATTGTTCAGATCGGCGGTGCATGTTTGCGCGTTCATTTGTGCTCATACGCCGATCGATATCGAACACTTATTTCATTTCCGTGGTGTTCCGGGTCGTGCCTGGTGCCAGCGCCGGAGCAGTCCCTCGGGTACTTCCTCCGCGGTGAGCGCGTAGATCAGATGATCCCGCCAGGCACCGTCGATGTGGAGATAGCGCGGACGCAGGCCTTCCTCACGGAATCCCAGTTTCTCGACGACCCTTCTGCTGGGCCGGTTCTCCGGCCGGATGCACACCTCGATGCGGTGCAGTCCGACCCTTTGGAAGCAGTGGTCGACCGCGAGGGCGACGGCGGTCGGCATCACGCCCCGGCCCGCCACGTCCTGGTCCACCCAGTAGCCGATATGGCCCGAGCACATCGAGCCCCAGGTGATGCCGGCGACCGTCAACTGGCCGACCAGACGGCCCTCGTACTCGATGGCGAAGGGCAGCATCCGGCCCGCGTTGGCCTCGGAGCGCAGATGACGGACCATCTGACGGTAGGTGGGGCGCTGGGCCACCGGGCCACCCGGGGCGGGCGGCGGCACGGTCGCCTCCCAGGGACGCAGCCAGTCACGGTTTCGCCGGTTGACCTCGCGCCACATGCGCTGGTCGCGCAGTTTCACCGGGCGGAGGGTGACCTCTCCGTCCGTGAGGACCACCGGCCAGGTCGGGACGTTCAGCTCGGGCTCCCGGGTCGGGGGTGATCGCCGCCGCGAAGCTGGTCGACGGCGTGCACCAGAAGACGTGCGAGGACGGCCAGGCCGTCGCGCACCCCGCCGGTGGAGCCCGGCAGGTTCACGATGAGTGTGTGGCCTGCGACGCCCGCGAGGCCGCGGGAGAGCGCGGCGGTGGGTACCTTGTCGCGGCCCTCGGCGCGGATCGCCTCGGGGATGCCGGGGATCTCGT
Source organism: Streptomyces sp. NPDC111516 (assembly GCF_055635345.1). NCBI lineage: Bacteria > Bacillati > Actinomycetota > Actinomycetes > Kitasatosporales > Streptomycetaceae > Streptomyces > Streptomyces sp. NPDC111516. The sequence continues at coordinate 73,330 of NZ_JBVKBV010000027.1, forward strand.
GATCGAGGACGCGACGGGTCGCCTCGGGGGTGCGGTCGGTGGGCGAGATGCCCGTACCTCCGGTGGTGACGATGACGTCGTACCCGGCGGCAGCCCCGGCGCGCAGCGCCTGTTCGACCGGGTCGCCGTCGGGCACGACCTGCGGCCCGTCGACGGCGAAGCCGAGCCGCGTGAGCGCCTCGGAGATCAGGGGGCCGCCCTTGTCCGCGTAGACCCCGGCGGAGGCGCGGTTCGACGCGGTCACCACAAGGGCGCGGTAGGCAGACGACGCGGCACCGCCGGGGACACCCGCCGCTCCACCACGGGCCACTTCGCCGGGCGCCGTCACGCGTCCGCTCCGTCCGGCGCGGTGCGCCGGTACTCGCCGGACTTGCCGCCCGACTTCGACTCGACCCGCACGTCCGTGATGACCGCCGACTTGTCGACCGCCTTGACCATGTCGATCACAGTGAGCGCGGCGACCGAGACGGCCGTCAGGGCCTCCATCTCGACGCCGGTGCGGTCCGTGGTCTTCACCGTGGCGAGGATCTCCACCGCGTCGTCGGCGACGCTCAGCTCGACCTTGACGCCGGAGACGGCGAGCGGGTGGCAGAGCGGGATCAGCTCGGGAGTGCGCTTGGCGCCCATGATCCCGGCGATCCGGGCGGTGGCGAGGGCGTCGCCCTTGGGCACTCCTTCGCCACGGAGCAGCTCGATGACGCGCGGCGAGACGAGGACCCGGCCGCTGGCGCTGGCCGTCCGCGCGGTGACGTCCTTCTCGGAGACGTCGACCATGCGGGCCGCGCCCGCCTCGTCGATGTGCGTCAGCCTGTTCTGCGTACTCAACTCACTCCGCCTGGGGGTAGGGCGCCGGTTGTCCGATCGGCCCGCACCACTGGTGCGGGCCGAGGCCCGGGGGTGTCCCCGGGACGGCACAGCGGCAGATACCGTACCGCCACCGCCCGGGGATCAGCGGAGCAGGATCACCTCGGTGTCCGTGCCGGGCTCGGCGGAGGTGACGTCCTCGGGCAGCACGATCAGCGCGTCCGCCTGCGCGAGGGCGGCGATCAGATGCGATCCGGAGCCGCCGACGGGCGTGACGGTGCCGGCCTCCGCGTCGTACGTACCGCGCAGGAACTGGCGTCGGCCGGCCGGCGACGAGAGCGCCTTGTCGGTGTTCAGCGTGGCCCGCGCGGTGGGGCGGTTCACGTCCTGAAGGCCCATCAGTGCGCGGATCACGGGCCGTACGAACAGCTCGAAGGAGACGTACGACGAGACGGGATTGCCCGGGAGCGCCAGCAGCGGGGTGTGTTCGGGGCCGATCGAGCCGAAGCCCTGCGGCTTGCCGGGCTGCATGGCCAGCTTGCGGAAGTCGATGCCGCTGCCGGGCTCGTCCTCGTCGCCCACCGACGACAGGGCTTCCTTGACGACGTCGTACGCGCCGACGCTGACGCCGCCGGTGGTGACGACGATGTCGGCGCGGATCAGCTGGTCCTCGATCGTGGCGCGGAGCGTGTCGGCGTCGTCGGTGACGGCGCCGACCCGGTAGGCGATCGCTCCGGCGTCCCGGGCGGCAGCCGTGAGCGCGAAGCTGTTGGAGTCGTAGATCCGGCCGCCGGTCAGCTCCTCGCCGGGCTGCACCAGCTCGCTGCCGGTCGAGATGACGACGACGCGCGGCCGTGGCCGCACCTTCACCGTGGAACGGCCGATCGCGGCGAGCAGACCGATCTGCGGCGGGCCGATCACCGATCCGGCGCTCAGGGCCAGATCGCCCGGCTTGACGTCGCTGCCGCGAGCCCTGACATGGGCGCGGGCCTCGACGGGGCGGTGGACGCGGACCTCGCCGCCCGCACCCTCCGGTGCATCGCGGTGGGCGCGCATCGTGTCGGCCGGGCCGCCGCCCGTACCCCCGTCGGTCCACTCGACCGGGACCACGGCCTCGGCGCCCGCCGGCAGCGGGGCGCCGGTCATGATGCGGGCGGCCTCGCCGGGGCCGACGCGCCGGTCGCCGGGCAGCCCGTCACTGCCGGCCGCGACGTCACCGATGACGGTGAGCACCGCGGGAAACTCCTCGTCGGCGCCCTCGACATCGGCGACGCGGACCGCGTACCCGTCCATCGAGCTGTTGTCGAAGGGCGGCAGGGCGATCTCCACGACGACATCCTCGACGAGGACACAGCCCTGGGCATCGTGCAGTTGCAGCTCGATGGGTTCGAGCGGTCGCACCGCGCCGAGAATGTCTTCCAGGTGCTCGTCCACCGACCAGATCGTGCTGCTGCTCAAAGTGCTACATCTCCTCGGTGACGTAACTGCGGAGCCAGGTCCTGAAGTCCGGGCCCAGGTCATCACGTTCGCACGCGAGTCTGACAATGGCACGGAGGTAGTCGCTCCGGTCACCGGTGTCATAGCGGCGCCCCTTGAAGACCACACCGTGCACGGGGCCGCCGATCTTCTCGTCCTCGGCGAGGAGTTGCAGGGCGTCGGTGAGCTGGATCTCGCCGCCGCGCCCCGGCTCGGTCCTGCGCAGTATGCCGAAGACTGCGGGGTCGAGAACGTAGCGGCCGATGATGGCGAGGTTGCTGGGCGCCTCGGCCGTCTCGGGCTTCTCGACGAGGCCGGTGACGCGCACCACATCGCCCTCGGCGGTGGGCTCGACGGCCGCGCAGCCGTACATGTGGATCTGCTCCGGCGCGACCTCCATCAGCGCGACGACGCTGCCGCCCTCGCGCTCCTGGATCTCGACCATGCGGGCCAGCAGCGGGTCGCGCGGGTCGATCAGGTCGTCGCCGAGGAGGACCGCGAACGGCTGGTCGCCGACGTGCGGCGCCGCGCACAGCACGGCGTGGCCGAGACCGCGCGGATCGCCCTGCCGGACGTAGTGCATGGTGGCCAGGTCGCTCGACTCCTGGACCTTCTGGAGCCGTTCGGCGTCTCCCTTGCGGGTGAGCGCGGACTCCAGTTCGTAGTTGCGGTCGAAGTGGTCCTCGAGGGGGCGCTTGTTGCGGCCGGTGATCATCAGGACGTCGGAGAGGCCGGCGGCCACCGCTTCTTCGACGACGTACTGGATCGCGGGCTTGTCGACGACAGGCAGCATCTCCTTGGGAGTGGCTTTGGTAGCCGGCAGAAAGCGGGTACCGAGTCCCGCCGCCGGGATGACGGCCTTGCTGATCCTGGTGTGCGACTGAGTCATGCGCAGAACCATATCCGGTACGTATAGGCGGAAGATGAGGCTCCGGTTAACTTTGTACGCCTATATGAACTTACGAGAACTTCAGGTGCCCATTGAATACCCACATGTCGCAAAAGGCGCTTCTCCGACGTGAACTGCTGGCCGCGCGACGCCTTCTGACCAGGGAAGACGTGGATAACGCCGCGGCGGTTCTGTCCCGGGGCGCATTGCGTCTTCCGGAGCTCTCCGGGGCCCGCACCGTCGCCGCGTATGTCTCGGTGGGGAGCGAGCCGGGCACCCGCCCCCTGCTGGACGCGCTGCGCGCGCGGGGCGTGCGGGTGCTGCTGCCGGTGCTCCTGGCGGACAACGATCTGGACTGGGCGCCGTACGAAGGAGCCGGCCGTCTGGTCCGGGCCGGTCGCGGGCTGCTGGAGCCGGACGGCGAACGGCTCGGCCCCGACGCCGTTCTGGACGCCGAGGTGGTCCTGCTGCCGGGTCTCGCGGTGGACGCGCGCGGGATGCGGCTGGGCCGTGGCGGCGGCAGTTACGACCGGGTGCTGGCCCGGCTCGCCGCGGCGGGGGCGCATCCGGCACTGGTCGTCCTGCTGTACGACGACGAGGTGGTCGCGCAGGTCCCTGAGGAACCGCACGACCACCCCGTGGACGTGGTGGTGACACCGGCCATGACCCGCCGGACGGGTCCTAAGGTTTGAGGGTCAGGGTGTCGGTCGTCGACTTGCCGACGGCGTCGGTCTTGAAGGACCAGTCGAGCAGTTCGCCGTTGACCCACTTGTCGGTCTGATCGGTGTAGTGCGCGCCGAACGCGTGCCCGGAGGCGCCGGTGAGGTTGATCCAGCGGGACTTGTCCCAGTCCCCCACGTTGACCACCATCCGCATCGACGGCACCCAGACGACCTCGTAGCCGCCCGCCGCGTTCCAGCCGCTGGCGTTCACCGCGGCCTCGCCGCCGCCGATGTTCCACGGGCCGCGGTTGAGCACCCGCTGGAGCAGACCGGGGCCCTCGGTGCCGAGGGTCTGGTTCTTCAGGGTCAGCCGGTGCAGCCGGCCCCAGTTCCAGGTGGTGATGTCCTTGCCGAGCTTGGCGGTCAGCTCCCAGCGGGCGTCCGCCATGGCGCGGGCGAAGAGCTGGTCGCGGTTCTCGGTCGCCTCGTCCCGGCCGCGTTCCGGCGACTTCCACCAGTCGCTGTTCGGGTCCTTCATCAGCCGCTCGACCACCTGGTACCAGCGGTCGCCGCCGTCCGGCTGTGCCGTGTCCGCGTCGCGCCGGCCGCACTCGCGCACCAGCTTGCCCTGCTCGTCGACCGGGCCCGAGCTGTCGGCCCGCGGCACGTACAGGCACTCGCCCTTGACCCGCAGCTCCTTGGGCAGCTTGTCACCGAAGGCCAGCTTCAGGATGTTGCGCCAGACCGCGTTGAAGTACGCGGCGGCGGCCGAGTCGGGCTCCTGGGTGTAGTCCCAGCCCTCCAGCAGCTTCTGTGCCTCGCGGACGCTCTTGTCCGAGATGTTGATCTTCGTTAGCTCGGGCACCAGCAGCGCGGCGATCTCGCTGTAGTTGTCCATCTGCATCTTCTGCATGTCTTCGGTCGAGATCTTCCCGCCGTCCTTGATCTTCGACTCGATGAGGTCGTTGATCCGCTGGCTGCGGGTGCCGTAGCCCCAGTCCTTGGTGAGCAGGTGGGGGTACTTCTTCTCGTCGATGACGGCCTGGTTGGCGGTGACGATGTAGCCGCGCTTCGGGTCGTACTCGTAGGGCAGCTCGTCGAACGGGACCGGGTCCTTCTTCCAGCCGTACGCCGAGGACCAGCCGGGGCTGGGCATCGTGCCGTTGCCCTGGACGCGGACCGGGATCTTCCCGGGCGCCTGGTAGCCGATGTGGCCCTTGGTGTCGGCGTAGATGAGGTTCTGCGAGGGAACGTCGAAGTGCGCGGCCGCCTTGCGGAAGGACGGGAAGTCCTTGGCCCGGTTGAGCTCGAAGACGGCGTCCATGGAGTGGCCGGCGTCCAACGCGGTCCACCTCAGGGCGACCGCGTAGCCATCGGCCCGGTCCGGGGCCGCGTTGGGGACGGGGGCCTTCTGGCCGACCGTCTCCAGTTCGCTGCTGCGGTCGGATACCAGGGGACCGTTATTGGTCTCGCGGACGGTGATGTGCCGGCTCTTGCCGCCCGCGACCTTGATGGTCTCCTCACGGACGGTGAAGGGCTTGACCTTGCCGTCGTACAGATAGCCGTCGCCGGAGACCTTCTCCAGGAAGAGGTCGGTGACGTCCGCACCGAGATTGGTGAAGCCCCAGGCGATGTCCTGGTTGTGGCCGATTATCACGCCGGGCATGCCGGAGAAGGTGTAGCCGGCGGTGTCGTACTGGCACTTCGCCGTGATCTCGCGGCAATGCAGCCCCATCTGGTACCAGAGCGAGGGCAGCTGGGGTGCCAGGTGCGGGTCATTGGCGAGCAGCGGCTGGCCGGTCGTCGTGTACTTCCCGGAGACCACCCAGGAGTTGGACCCGATGCCGTTGCCGTTCGGGCCGAGCAGCGCCGGGATCTGGTCGAGCGTGTCGGAGAGCGAGGAGAGCTGGGTGTTCAGGCCCTCGGTGGCGCCCGCCACGGTGTCCGAGCCGAGACCTTCGGACGGTGTCGCGTCCGGGTCGAACTTCCCGGTGACCGGGGAGATCGCGCCCTCGCTGACGATCGGCTTGTGCTTGTTCGGGTAGGGCGGGTACAGGTCCTCGATCTGCTTCGCGTCCAGCCTGCTGGTCATCAACGAGCGGTCGATCTCGTCCTGCATGTTGCCGCGCAGGTCCCAGGCCATGGCCTTGAGCCAGGCGACGGAGTCGACCGGGGTCCACTCGGCCGGCTTGTAGTCGTTGGTGAAGCCGAGGGCGGCGTACTCGACGGAGATGTCCTTGCCGTCGCGCCCCTTCAGGTAGGCGTTGACGCCGTCCGCGTACGCCTGGAGGTTCTTCTTGGTGTCCGCGGACAGGACCGTGTCGTACTCCTCCTGCGCGACCTTGCGCCAGCCGAGCGTGCGCAGGAAGGAGTCCGTCTCGACCTGGCCGGAACCGAACATCTCGGAGAGCCGACCGGCCGTCATGTGGCGGCGGACGTCCATCTCCCAGAAGCGGTCCTGCGCCTGCACGAAGCCCTGGGCGCGGAAGAGGTCGGTGTCGGAGTCCGCGTACAGCTGCGGGATTCCGTAGGAGTCGCGCTTGACGTCGACGGTGCCGTCGAGGCCGTCGAGCTTCAGCGACCCGGTCGTCTGCGGGTACGAGGCCCGCACGGTCGATACGGACCAGAACGCGCCGTACCCGATACCCGCGACAAGCGCCAGCACCAGAACGATCACGATCAGGCGGGCACGTCGCCCCTTCTTCCTGCCGGTCTTCCCACCGGCGGAACCGGTGGTGCCGGAAGAGGCGGTTGTGTTGGCGGGCATCGCTGTCCTTCGAGGGGCAGGTGGTCCTGGGAGTGCAGGAGCAACCATAGGCGCAGCACCGGGGCGGCTCTGACGCGGCATAGGGATGGTTCGCATTCCGCAGCGATCGTACGAACGCTCGAACGCGTCAAGAAAGCGTTAAAGATTAGGTAAGGTAACGAAGTGTCGGCCGGGAACAGGCCGATGCCGAGGGACAATACGGCAGGCGTACGCAGGGAAGGAACGGCCACTGACTGTCCACGCGCTCAACGAACTCCTGCTCGCCTGCTCACTGGTCCTGCTCGTCGCGGTGGCGGCGGTGCGCGTCTCGTCCCGCAGCGGGCTCCCCAGCCTGCTCCTGTACCTGGGCATCGGGATCGCCATAGGGCAGGACGGCATCTTCGACGTCACGTTCAACAACGCCGAACTGACCCAGGTGATCGGCTATGCCGCACTGGTCGTGATCCTCGCCGAGGGTGGCCTGGGCACGAAGTGGAAAGAGATCAAGCCCGCGCTGCCGGCCGCCGCGATGCTCTCGATCGTCGGCGTCGCGGTGAGCGTCGGCGTCACCGCGGCCGGGGCCCATTACCTGGTCGGCCTGGACTGGCGACAGTCACTGATCATCGGCGCTGTCGTCTCGTCGACGGACGCCGCCGCGGTCTTCTCCGTACTGCGCAAGGTGCCGCTGCCCGCCCGCATCACGGGTGTGCTGGAGGCCGAGTCCGGCTTCAACGACGCCCCCGTCGTGATCCTGGTGGTGGCCTTCTCGGCCAAGGGATCGGTGGACAGCTGGTACATGCTGGTCGGCGAGATAGCCCTGGAACTGGCGATCGGCGCGGCCGTCGGTCTCGCCGTCGGCTGGCTCGGCGCGTTCGGACTGCGCCATGTCGCATTGCCCGCGTCCGGCCTGTACCCGATCGCCGTGATGGCGATCGCGGTGTCCGCGTACGCGGCGGGCGCCATGGCCCACGGCAGTGGCTTCCTCGCCGTCTACCTGGCCGCGATGATCCTCGGCAACGCCAAGCTGCCGCACTGGCCCGCCACCCGCGGCTTCGCCGACGGGCTCGGCTGGCTGGCTCAGATCGGCATGTTCGTGCTGCTCGGACTCCTGGTCACGCCGCACGATCTGTACGCCGACTTCTGGCCCGCCGTCATCGTGGGACTGGTCCTGACCGTGGTGGCACGGCCGCTGGAGGTCTTCATCTCGCTGGCGCCGTTCCGACTGCCCTGGCAGGAGAAGGCGCTCATGTCCTGGGCGGGGCTGCGCGGCGCCGTACCCATCATCCTGGCGACCATTCCGATGGTGTCCGGGATCGAGGGCTCCACCCGGGTCTTCAACATCGTCTTCGTGCTCGTCATCGTCTACACCGTCATCCAGGGACCGACCCTGCCCTGGCTGGCGAAGGCCCTGAAGATCGCCGACGATCCGGCCGAGGCCTCCGACCTGGGCATCGAATCGGCGCCGCTGGAGCGGCTGCGCGGCCATCTGCTGTCGGTCGCGATCCCCGGGAAGTCGAAGATGCACGGCGTGGAGGTCGGAGAGCTGCGGCTGCCCGCCGGGGCCGCGGTCACGCTGGTCGTACGGGACGGGAAGAGCTTCGTACCGGCACCGTCGACCGCACTGCGGCGCGGCGACGAACTGCTGGTGGTCACCACCGACCCGGTGCGCGACGCGGCGGAGGAGCGGCTGCGCGCGGTCGGCGCGGGCGGCAAACTCGCGGGCTGGCTGGGGAAGACCGGCACGGGCGGCGAAAGCCTTGCCGGGAGCGATGTGGCACACGATGTGGCACACGCGCTGAAGACCGTGACGAAGCGCGGGAAGGCTGACGGGTCCAAAGCGCACCACTGAGACTCCTGCGTCACCAGGGGTGAAGGTTGCTATGCGTCAAGGCTCCATGTACTGCCGATCCGAGGCGGGGGCGGGGGCCCTCTGCACAATCAGAGGTGTGCGGGGGCGTCCGCCTGTATCATGAAGGAGGCCTGTTCGGCCCTTACTATCGGGCCGGTCGGCCCGACGACCAACCCGAACGACATACTCGAACGACCAACTCGAACGACCAACTCTGCCTGACGCAGAGCTGGCGCGACCGTATGGCGGTCGTGGCGTCCTCCGCCTCTGCTGAGCGCCCGGCATCTACCGCAGTCCCGCGCGAAGAGGACAGCTCTCGGCAGCACCCGCACGAGCCCGCACCACCCGTGTCGGCCGGCCCCGGGAGCTCTGCCACCAGGCGGCAGAAAGGCATGGACCGTGGCGTCCACGGTCTCCGACCGCCCCGGTTACGGGCAGTTGCTGCGCACCCCTGGTGCGTGGACGTTTCTCCTGCCGGGCTTCGCCGCACGGCAGCCCTTCGCGATGCTGACGATCGGCATCGTGCTCCTGGTTCAGCACACCACCGGCTCGTACGGCAGCGCGGGCTCCGTCGCCGCCGTGACCGGCGTCTCCATGGCCCTGTTCGCGCCGCAGACCGGCAAGCTCGCCGACCGTTTCGGCCAGCGGGCCGTGCTGCTGCCCGGTGTCGTGGTGCACGCGGCGTCGGTGTCGGCACTGGCGGCGCTCGCGCTGGCGGACGCGCCACTGTGGGCCCTGTTCGCGGCGGCCGTGCCGACCGGTGCGTCGATTCCGCAGATCGGGCCGATGGTCCGGGCCCGCTGGGCGGCCCTGCTGGGCGCGGCACCGGGCCGCGAGGCTTCACCGTTGCTGTCCACCGCGGCCGCTTTCGAATCGGTGACGGACGAGTTCACCTTCGTCATCGGCCCGGTGCTCGCCACCGCGCTGTGCACGGGGGTGCACCCGGCGGCAGGCCTGATCACGGAGGCCGGGCTGACCCTGGTCGGCGGACTGCTCTTCGCCGCGCAGCGCCGCACCCAGCCCGCGGTGCGCAACACCGCGCCCGGCGCCTCCCGGCGGCATGCGTCCGCGCTGTCCGTACCGGGTGTCCGGGTGCTCGCGGTGGCCTTCCTGGGGATCGGCGCGGTCTTCGGCGGCATGCAGGTCTCGCTGACCGCCTTCGCCGAGGAGATCGGCCGGCCGGGGGCGAATGGCCTGCTGTACGGGGTCTTCGCGGCCGGCAACATGCTCGCCGGGATCGCCTGCGGCGCCATTGCCTGGAAGATCGGGCCGCGGCGACGGCTGATCGTCGGGTACGCGGCGCTGACCCTGACCGCGTCCGGACTGTGGGCGGTGCACTCCGTGCCGCTGCTGGCCGGGCTCGGACTGCTGGTCGGGCTGTCCATCGCCCCGGCCCTGATCAGCGGCTACACGCTGGTGGAGGCGCTGGTTCCGGAGTCCGCCCGGACCGAGGCGTTCACCTGGCTGACGGGCTCGGTCGCCCTCGGCCAGGCCGGCGCGGTGACGGTCGCCGGACGGCTCGCGGACGCCCACGGCGCGAGCGCCGGATTCGTCGTGCCGCTGGTCGGGACCGTACTCGCGCTGGTCACCCTGGTCGCGCTGCGTTCGAGGCTGACACCGGTCCGCGCGACCGTCACAGCCGCGCGTGGCGCTGTTCGCCGTGATGCTGTCACGGCCGGAGAATGATGGTTCCCGTACTCGGATTCACTGGAACCTCGGGGACCGCGGGGCCAACTGGAATCGGCGGCATACGTCGGTGCGGCTCCTGCGGATTCCTGCGCCGCATGATGTGGCAGCCTTCTCACCCAGGCCGACGGCCTTCGTGACGGCCAAGCCCTGACCGCTGCCCATAGGCAGGTGACAGACGTTACTGCAAACAGCGGCCTGCAGCAGTTACCATTGACGACTGTTAGCACTCATCGAGTGAGAGTGCCAGGAGGAAGACAAGTGCCGACGTATCAGTACCAGTGCACCGAATGCGGCGAGGGCCTCGAGGCGGTGCAGAAGTTCACCGATGATGCCCTGACCGTGTGCCCGAGCTGCGAAGGACGCCTGAAGAAGGTGTTCTCGGCGGTCGGCATTGTCTTCAAGGGTTCCGGTTTCTACCGGAACGACAGCCGTGGCTCCTCGTCGAGCAGCACCCCGGCGTCGTCCTCGGCGAAGGCGGCCGGTTCCGATTCGTCGTCGTCGACGGGGTCGGACACGAAGTCGTCCGCCTCCTCCTCGGCCGCCGCGTCTTCGTCTTCTTCGACGTCCTCCTCGTCCTCTTCATCCTCGACGAGTGGTACGTCGGCCGCCTGACCCGCACCGCGCTTCCGCGAGGACCTCGCCGATCCGTCCGGCGGGGTCCTCGGCGTTTTTCCGCGCCGCTACTGTGATCGCATGGCGAACGCAGAGATCGGTGTCATCGGCGGCTCGGGCTTGTACTCCTTCCTGGAGGACGTCACGGAGGTGCGTGTGGACACCCCGTACGGACAGCCGAGCGACTCCCTCTTCCTCGGCGAGGTCGGCGGCCGCCGGGTCGCCTTCCTGCCCCGCCACGGACGCGGCCACCATCTGCCGCCGCACCGCATCAACTACCGGGCCAACATGTGGGCGCTGCGTTCCGTCGGCGTACGACAGGTGCTCGGCCCGTGCGCGGTGGGCGGACTGCGTCCGGAGTACGGACCGGGCACGCTGCTCGTACCCGACCAGATGGTGGACCGCACCAGGGCTCGTACGCAGACGTTCTACGACGGGGAGATCCGGGCCGATGGCGCGGAGCCGAATGTCCTGCATCTGGGCTTCGCCGACCCGTACTGCCCCGAGGGGCGCAGGGCGGCGCTGTCGGCGGCTCGCGCGAAGCGCTGGGAGCCGGTGGACGGCGGGACGCTGGTGGTCGTCGAGGGGCCGCGCTTCTCGACCCGCGCGGAGTCGCGCTGGCATGCGGCGATGGGCTGGTCGGTGGTCGGGATGACGGGGCACCCGGAGGCGATCCTCGCCCGTGAACTGGGCCTCTGCTACACGACGCTGACGCTGGTGACGGACCTGGACGCGGGGGCGGAGGCCGGGGAGGGCGTCTCGCACGGGGATGTACTGAAGGTGTTCGCGGCCAATGTGGACCGGCTGCGCGCGGTGCTCTTCGGCGTGGTGGCCACGCTGCCCTCGGAGGTGGACCGTGACTGCCCGTGCTCGCGTGCACTGGACGGGCTGGAGACGGGGATCGAGCTTCCTTAGGGCCTCTCGTTCGGATCTCGGGTACCCCGGCACCCTGATCCGGCCTGATCCAAACGAAAGTCCCTGGCCCGGGCAGCCGAGGGTCAGCCGGGTGACGAGGTTATCCACAACACTGGGGCTGTCCACAGGCTTCGGCGGGAAACTCGCGGACGGTGGATCGTGAGGGGTGTTCGTCCGAAACTCCTCATGCCAGGTGGTGCTGACCATGTTCCCGTCATCCCCGTCGTCCCTGCCATTCCCGTCACTCTCCTCTTCCGAGTCGTCCTCGTGTGCGCGCTCCGCGCGCTCCGCTCCGGCGATGGCTCCAGGGCCTCCGGCGTCGGCTCCCCCGCCCTGTGGTGTGCCCGCGTTCGAACCGTTGCGGGTGCGCGGAGGTGGTGGGCACCGACTGCGGCGGGCACTGTGGCGGCAACGCCACACGATGGCCGCCGGACTGGCCCTCACGGCTGCCGCGCTGGCCGCGACGGGGCTGGGCGGGGGCGTCGGGAGCGGTGCGGGCGGCGATTCCGGGCATGGTGCGGGTGCAGAGGCAGGGGGCGCGGCCGGGGCCGCGCCGGAGCGGGAGCACGGGACGGCTCCGTTGGTGTCCGCACCGGTCCGGATCGCGGATGCGGGGACGGTGCGGCTGTTACGGCCGGGTGACCGCGTCGATGTCATCGCCGCCGAGAGAACCGGATCCGATGCCCGGGTGCTGGCGAAGGGCGCGCGGGTGGCAGACGTACCGCAGCCCCCGGCCGAGGGTTCCGCGGAGGACGGTGCGCTGATCGTGCTGTCCGTACCGCGGGGCACGGCCGCCTCGCTGGCCGGTGCGGGCATCTCCGCCAGGCTGGCGGTGACCCTGTGCTGATGCGTGCTGATGGACGGTCAAATAACCGGCTCAAAGGCGCAGATCGGGTGGTTCCGCTGCGCACTGCCATAGGTTGCGGAGCAGTTCTACAGCTCCTGCCTCAAGGGACCCTGCGTCACGGACCCGAGGACGGGCGAGGCGATCGAGGGCATCCGGATCCTGTGGGGTTCGGCGCGCAGAGAGAACCGACAGCAGCGTCGTCGGACCACCACGGAGCGGGGGCTCAGATGTGGTGGGGCGGCTTCTCGTCGAGAAAGCGTGCCAGATCGGCGGCGCTGCCGCCGGCCGGGGCCCGCTCGCCCCACCCTCGGTCCGTATCGTCCGCGGACTGCTGGTCCAGCGGATCGTCGAAGATCAGAGCCGGTTCGGGTTTCGACTGTTCCGACTGGGACGACTTCGAATCGCGCGGGCCGGGGGCGGGGGCGGTGCTCATGCATCCAGGGTACGGCGGCCGTCAGCCGGACGTCTGTGATCAGCGGAACGTCGGTGTTCATCGGTACGTCGGTGTTCATCGGTACGCCCCCGCGGCGCCCGTCAGGTGACGCACTGCCCGTCGGAAGGCTCGCGGCGCCCTTCAGGTGGAGCTGCGAAGACCCATCGCCGCAGAGTCCGGCCGGGTAAATCCGCGTTGCCCCGTGGTTTCTCCGAGGTCTGCACACCCTCGTCCAGCGGCGAAAATTCCACGATAATTTCCCGACCTGCGTCCGGGGCGCGTCCCCGGGCACCACCGAACCCGTCTGGTGTGCTGATGCCATGCCCGGAATGACCGCCCGCAGCCGCGCGGAGAAACATCGCGCGTCGACCCCGCTGGAACTCTTCTTCGACCTCTGCTTCGTCGTCGCCGTGGCGCAGGCGGGCGGGCGGCTGCTGCATGCCGTCGCCGAGGGCCATGCCGCCACCGGAGTCATCAGCTACGCGGCCGTCTTCTTTGCGATCTGGTGGGCCTGGGTCAACTTCAGCTGGTTCGCCTCGGCCTACGACACCGACGATCCGCTGTACCGCGTGGTCACGTTCGTGCAGATCACCGGCGTGCTCATCCTCGCCGCCGGGGTGCCGCGCGCCTTCGACGCGGGCGACTGGACGGTCGTCGTCGTCGGCTACGTCGTGATGCGGCTCGCCCTGACCAGCCAGTGGCTTCGCGCCGCGTACTGCACCCGGGGCGCCGAGCGGCGCGTCGCGCTGCGGTACGCCGTCGGCATCACGGTGGTGCAATGCGGTTGGATCGGCATGCTGTTGCTGACGGACAACACGGACGGAGCGCGTGCCCCCGTCTTCGTCGTGCTCGTGCTCGCGGAGCTGTCCGTTCCGGCGATCTCCGAGCGCGACCGTCCGACGAGCTGGCATCCGCACCACATCGGTGAGCGGTACGGCCTGTTCACGATCATCGTGCTGGGCGAGACGATCGCAGCGGCCACGGTCGGGGTCCAGGAGGCGGTGGACGAGCACGAGGTGTTCGGTGAGTTGCTGCCGATCGCCGCGGGCGGACTGTTGATCGTCTTCTCCGCCTGGTGGGTCTACTTCGCCGTGCCGATCCATGACTACCTCCGTGGCAGCAGGGAAGCGTTCATCTGGGGATACGGACACTTCCTGATCTTCGGCTCCGCGGCCGCGATCGGCTCGGGCCTCGAAGTCGCGGTGGAGCAGGCCGTGGGCCAGGCCCATGTCTCGGAGACGGTGGCCGCCGCCGCGGTGACCGTGCCCTCCGCGCTCTTCCTGCTGACGGTGTGGGCGCTGCACGCCCGCCACTTCAAGCGCGATCTCGCGGAGCAACTGCCCCTGCCCGTGGCCGCGCTGGCGATCCTGGCCTGTACGTTCGCCGGGGGGTGGGCCGTGTTCGCGGCCGGCCTGGTGGCTGCGGCGACCGTGGCCGTGGGGGTGCTGCTGTCCCGGCGGCCCACGGTGGCGCGGTGAGCACACCGATGTGGACGGCGGAGTGGTGAGTTGCCAGTGGTGAATCCTGTGAGGAGCGCGTAATGACGGAAGAACCGCACAAGCCGACAGACCTCTCCGCCGCGCAGCACACATCACCCCTGTCCGCCGGGCCGCTCGACGCGCTCACCGATGTGGCCGGACTGCGCGTCGGCCATGCGTCGGTGGCGGGTGCGGGGGCGCTGAGCGGCACCACCGTGGTCCTCGCCCCCGAGGGTGGTGCGATCGCGGCCGTCGATGTACGCGGTGGCGGCCCCGGCACCCGGGAGACGGACGCGCTCGATCCGCGCAACCTGGTGCAGCGCATCGATGCCGTCGTCCTGACGGGCGGCAGCGCGTACGGCCTGGACGCGGCGTCCGGTGTGATGGCCTGGCTGGAGGAACAGGGGCGCGGGGTGCGGGTCGGGCCCGATCCGGCGCAGGTGGTGCCGGTCGTCCCGGCCGCGTGCATCTTCGACCTGGGGCGGGGCGGTGACTGGAGGGCCCGCCCGGACGCGTCGACCGGCCGCGCGGCGGTGGCGGACGCCGCCGGTACGGAGACCGGGGCGCCGGTCGCCGAGGGGAACGTCGGCGCCGGTACGGGGGCGGTCGCCGGGCAGCTCAAGGGCGGGGTGGGCACGGCGAGCATGCGGCTTGCGTCCGGGATCACGGTGGGCGCGCTCGTCGTGGTGAACGCGGCGGGCTCGGTGATCGATCCGCGTACCGGGGTGCTGTACGGGGAGTACGGCGCCGCCGAACCTCCGGTGCACCCCGCGTCCGAGGTCCACCGTGCGGCGCAGCAGCGCCTGGCCGAGGCCCGGGAGGCGAACACGCGGCCCCCGCTCAACACCACGCTCGCGGTCGTCGCCACGGACGCCGACCTCACCCGGGCCCAGGCGCAGAAGCTCGCGGGTACGGCGCACGACGGACTGGCGCGCGCCGTCCGCCCCGTACATCTGCTGACCGATGGGGACACCGTTTTCGCGCTGGCCACCGGCGCCCGGTCACTGGATCCGCAGAACCCGATCGCGCTCAACGATCTCCTGGCGGCCGGCGCGGACGCGCTGACCCGTGCCATCGTGAAGGCCGTCCGCGCAGCTCAGAGCGTCAACGGCCGCCCCGGCGGGGGCAGCTACCCCGCGCACGGTGATCTTTACGGGGCGAGTCGGCCCCCGTCACGGCCATCGGCGCAAAGCCGCCCGGACCTCGACTCGCCTGCCGGGTAAGAAAGTTCGGACGAACCGCCAGGAACCATCTGCGTGCGTCATACGTTTTCCTGAACCCCGGTCACGATGTCAGACCCAGGGACTACGTTAAGCACGCACCGAGTAACACGCGGCGACGGCCTGGAGACAGCACCTTGAGCGATCCGTACGAGACAACCGAGCAGCACCTCGAGCGACTCCTGCGACGGGCACTCAACTCTTTCGATCTGCCCGACAGCACGGTCGAGAGACTCGGTACCGCACTCGCCCACAGCAGTTCCCTGCACTCCTCGCACCACAGTTCCGTACTCCACCGCGAGACCTACCGGCACACGTATCTGCTGTCCGACGGCACCCCCCTCACCCTGTGGGAGCTGGTGCACGGCGGTCCGCGGAGCGCGATGGCCCCGCGCTCCCGGACGGAGCCCGACCTCCGGCACCACGAGCTGTACGACGACGAGGCCGATGCCCATATCGCCGCCGCGCGGCTGACCGGCGGCTTCGGTGACGTCCCGGCGTTCGGGGAGGACGGGCCGCAGGCCGACCTGGAGATACTCACGGTCCTGATGGTGGCTCCCCCGGTCCCGCTGCCCCGGATGTACGCCCCGGACAACTCCGCCGACCATGCCCGCCGCGTCCTGCGCCGCGCGGAGAACAACGACTGCCCGGGCGAGGAGACCGCCCGGCTGCTGCGCTCCGCCTTCGCCCACCACATCACCCAGGTCTTCGGCCGGCAGTGCCAGGTGGAGGGGCGGGACGCCGGATTCACGCTGTACGAGCACGCCTTCCTGCTCCTCGACGGCAGCGAGACGAGCCTGTGGGAGGTCGAGCACACGGCCACGCCGGACGGCCGCCACATGTGCGAGGTGTACGGCGACGAGGACTCCGCGCGCGGAGCCATGGAGAACCGCACACGCATCTGCTGACCCGAGGACCCGAGGCGACCCGGGCGAGGAGCAAAGGGCGGCGGTGCCCGCATCCCGAGGGGTGCGGGCACCGCCGCCCTTCTCCACGTCGGAGCATCAGGGAGTGAAAGCGGGCTCCTTGCCGAGCTCGGGCTTGTTCACGGCCCCGGCCAGAGTGTCCGGGATGCCGCCGTCCGGATTCCCGTGGTCCGGGGTTCCGTGGTCCGCAGCTTCGTCCGTGGCGTCCGCGCCCTCGCCGCCGCCCTCCGCGTGCTGCGGCCGGGCGGGCAGCGCGAACATCACCAGGAAGATCACCGCGAGCACCCCGGCCACCCACCACAGCGAATGCTGGAACCCCTCCGCGAATGCCGGGCCCACCTGCTGCGGCGTCAGCCGGTCCCCGATCGAGCTGAAGAAGACGACCGAGACCAGTCCGAGCCCGAGTGCGTTGCCCATCTGCTGCACGGTGTTGATCAGCCCGGAGGCCGAACCGGAGTGTTCCTTGGGCACCTCGGACAACACCATGTCCGTCAGCGGGGCCACGATCAGGCCCATGCCGGCGCCCATGACCACCAGCGGCAGCGCCATCTGCCAGGACGTGATGCCCATGCCGTACCGGTCGGACTCCCAGATGTAGAGGAGCAGGCCGACGATCATCAGCAGCGCGCCCGTCTGGAGGACCTTGCGGCCGAAGCGTGGCACCAGCTTCTGTACGGAGATCCCGGCGGCGAACGAGACGGCGATCGAGAACGGGATACCGGTCGTGCCGGCCCGCAGCGCGCTCCAGCCGAGCCCCTTCTGCATGTAGAGCGTCCAGACAAGGAAGAAGATGCCGAGGCCGACACCGAAGGCCAACTGCACGGCGATGCCCGCCGCGAAGCTCTTGACCCGGAACAGCGACAGCTCCACGAGCGGCGAACCGTCCTTGCGCGCCTTCTCCCGCTCGAACACCACCAGGACCAGGAACACCAGCAGGCTGCCGATCATCGACGCATAGCCCCACAGCGGCCAGCCCAGCTCGCGCCCACGGGTCAGGGGGTAGATCAGCATCAGCAGCCCCAACGTCACCAGGGCGACGCCGATCAGGTCGAGCCGGAGCGCCTTCGGAGCCTTGGATTCGGTGATGAACTTCCGGCCCAGGACGAGGCCGGCGAGGCCGACCGGCAGGTTGATCAGGAAGATCGGCCGCCATTCGAGACCGGCGATGTTCCACTCGGTGAGCAGCGCGCCCAGCAGCGGCCCCAGCACGGCGCCGAGACCGACGATCGCGCCGAAGAGACCGAAGACCTTGCCGCGCTCGTGCGCCGGGAAGGTGGCGTGCACGATCGACAGCACCTGCGGAACCATCAGCGCGGCGGTGCCGCCCTGGAGGATGCGGGAGGCGACCAGCATCTCCGGATTCATCGCAAAACCGCAGAGCGCGGAGGCCAGCGTGAAACCGCCTATGCCGATGAGGAACAGCCGCTTGCGGCCGTAGATGTCGCCCAGCCGGCCGCCGGTGATCAGCCCGGCCGCGAAGGCCAGGGCGTATCCGGCAGTGATCCACTGGATCGAGCTGAACGAGGCGCCGGTGTCCTTCTGGATGCTCGGGACGGCGATGTTGACGATCGTGACGTCGACCAGGTCCATGAAGGCCGCGGTCATCACGATGGCGAGCGCGAACCAGCGTCGCCGGTCCGACGGGTCCGAGGACACCGTGGGCCCGGATGCCGTGGACGGCAGAGATGTGGAAGAAGTCATGAGAAGAAGCTAAACAGCCATTAGGACAGATCATGGCCCAATGGATGGGCAACCTGGTGAGACGACCGACACCCGGACACACCGGCACCCGGACACGAGGATGAGCCCATGACGGATACCCCGGCACGACTGCTGAACCTGCTGTCGCTCCTCCAGACGCCTCGCGAGTGGCCGGGCAGCGAACTCGCCGAACGGCTCGACGTCAGCCCGCGCACCATCCGTCGCGACATCGACCGGCTCCGCGAACTCGGCTATCCGGTCGAGGCCTCGCGCGGCTCGGTCGGCGGCTACCGCCTCGTCGCGGGCACCGCCATGCCGCCGCTGCTCCTCGACGACGAGGAGGCGGTGGCCATCGCGGTCGGCCTGCGGGCGGGTGCCGGGCATGCCATCGAGGGGGTCGACGAGGCGTCCGTACGGGCTCTGGCGAAGCTGGAGCAGGTGCTCCCGTCGCGGTTGCGGTACCGGGTCTCGACCCTGCAGAACGCCACGATGCCGCTGACCCGTGGCGACGGCTCGACGATCGATCCGCACACGCTGACGGTGATGGCTTCGGCGGTCACCGGCCGGGAGCGGCTGCGGTTCGCCTACCGCGCGGGCGACGGCGCGGAGACGAAGCGGGAGGCCGAGCCGTACCGACTGGTGAGCACGGGGTGGCGCTGGTATCTCGTCGCGTACGACCTGGGGCGCGAGGACTGGCGTACGTTCCGGGTCGACCGGGTCAGCGAGCCGTTCGCGACCGGGGCCCGGTTCACACCGCGCGAGCTGCCCACGGGGGACGCGGCGGAATTCCTCGCCGGCTCGATCTCCCGGCGGCAGCCGGAGCTGGCGGTGGATGTGGCCTTCGCGGCCCCTGCGGACTTCGTGTCCGCGCGGCTGCCCGCCGCGTTCGGCCCGTTGGAGCGGACCGGTGAGAACAGCTGCCGGCTGCGGGCGGTGCTGTCGGACTCGCTGGAGTGGGTGGCGCTCCGGCTCGCGCTGGTGGACTGCGAGTTCACCGCCCACGAGCCGCCGCAGTTGGTGGAGTACCTGGGCGATCTGGGCGCCCGCCTGACGCGCGCGACGGCGCGCTGACAGATCACCGGCCGGAGAGCCGCCGGAGCAGCTTGGCCGGGCGGCAGCCTGCATGCGAACACCAAAGAGGCTGCGAACACGAAAAAAAGAATGAGCCCCGGCGCCAGGGGGGGGTGGGCGCCGGGACTCAGCTCAGGGGGTCACACGAAGCGACCTATTTCGGAGGTTACTGGACCGGGGCTCATGCCGCAGCGTCAAAACCCGTGTCGTGGGCCATTCGCTTCAGTTCGAGCAGCGCGTGCTTCTCGATCTGCCGGATCCGCTCCCGAGTCAGGCCGTGCTGCTTGCCCACCTCGGTGAGGGTCCGCTCACGGCCGTCCTCGATGCCGTACCGCATACGGATGATCGACGCGGTGCGGTTGTCGAGCTTGCCGATCAGGTCCTCCAGCTCCTCGCTGCGCAGCAGCGTCATCACCGACTGCTCGGGGGACACCGCGGAGGTGTCCTCCAGCAGGTCGCCGAACTGCGTCTCGCCCTCGTCGTCGACCGACATGTTGAGACTGACCGGGTCACGGGCCCAGTCCAGGACGTCGCCCACGCGCCCCGGCGTGGAGTCCAGCTCGGCGGCTATCTCCGCGTGCTCCGGCTCGCGCCCGTGCTCGCGGTTGAATTCGCGCTGCACCCTGCGTATCCGGCCGAGCTCCTCCACCAGGTGGACGGGGAGCCGGATCGTACGGGACTGGTCGGCTATGGAACGGGTGATGGCCTGACGGATCCACCACGTCGCATACGTGGAGAACTTGAAGCCCTTGGCGTAGTCGAACTTCTCGACCGCGCGCACCAGGCCCGCGTTGCCCTCCTGGATCAGGTCGAGCAGGGGCAGCCCGGCCCGCGGATAGCGGCGGGCGACGGCAACGACCAGTCGGAGGTTGGAACGGATGAATATGTCCTTGGCGCGCTCGCCCTCGGCGACCAGCGCCTCCAGCTCCTCGCGCGACGCTCCACCGGCTTCGCTCTCCACCGCACCGTCGAGAATCTGCCGCGCGTACACGCCCGCCTCGACGGTTTGCGACAGCTCGACCTCCTTCGCGGCATCGAGAAGCGGCGTACGCGCGATCTCGTCCAGGTACATGCCGACCAGGTCGCGATCGGCGATCTCTCCGCCCGAGGCGCGAACACTGCTTGCCCGGCTGGTCCCACCGGTGGCGGACGAACGACGGGCGACGGCACGGGTTGCCATGCGTGCTCCCTTGCTGAGTAGGTCGCGACACCCTCTCGGGTGCCCTGCATCCGATGGAAACAACGACTGGAATCCGGACAGAATTCCCATGCCTGGCATTCATTTTCGCGATCATGCAGTACCCTGTGCTGCCACGAGCGGGGATCACATGCCGAACACCGAGACGGAAGTGCTGGTCAGGCCGGGCACCGAAGGTGATTTGGCGGCACTCACGGACATCTACAACCATTACGTGCGTGAGACCGCGATCACATTCGATACAGCCTCCTTTACACCTGAACGGCGTCTGCCGTGGCTTCGTTCCCACCCTGAAGACGGCCCGCACCGTCTTCAGGTTGCTCGGGATGTCCGCATTGTCGGCCCCGCCTCGATCCTGGGATACGCCACGAGCAGCGCTTTCCGCCCCAAGGCGGCGTACGCGACCTCGGTCGAGGTGAGCGTGTACTGCGCTCCGTCGGCCACCGGCCGCGGCATCGGCACGCTCCTCTATTCGTCCCTGTTCGAGGCGCTGGCCGGCGAGGACCTGCATCGCGCGTACGCGGGCATCACCCAGCCCAACGGCGCCTCGGTCCGACTGCACGAGCGCTTCGGCTTCCGCCACGTCGGTACGTACGCCGAGGTGGGCCGGAAGTTCGGTTCGTACTGGGACGTGGCCTGGTACGAGAAGCGGCTGGGACCACAGTCCTAGGACCCGGCCCGAACGCGGCCTAGGCCCAATGCCGTTCGGTTAGGGGTTCGACTGGCGGCGCAACTCTCGGCGTTTCGGCTGGTGATACGGGTGCAGCCCTTGTAGTGGTTCTCGGGTCCG
>NZ_JBVKBV010000028.1:0-75225 GCF_055635345.1 Streptomyces sp. NPDC111516
TCAGACTCTTTCGTGTCCGATTCCCGGTCGAAACGGGGTCGCTTTCCAGTTCTTCGCTTTCGCGTTTCCCTTTCCGGCGAGTCCGACTCTATCAGGCCTTTCCTTTTCCTTTGACCAGCCTCCTGCAGACATGCAGGTGCCGATCCAGGTTAGAATCAGGGCTTAAAAGTCGCCGCCGACCCCCGACTCGAAGTCGTGCTGGGGCCAGGCAGGAATACGACAGTACAGGTAGCCGGGAGACGAGGCAAATCGTTTCCGGTGCCCTCCTAAGGCCGCGAACCGCCAGGACTCGCCCGGAACCGGCACTTCTTATGACTTACCCTGCTGAACAGCACGCCGTCGTCTGCAAGCCGTGACGGCGCCATTCGAGCTCCACCCCTGGGAGGTTCCCCATGACCACTGTGACGTCCCCTCTTGCCGGGCGGGCCATCGGGCTCGCCGCGGTACCGGACCCGGTCTTCTCCGGCGCGATGGTGGGCCCTGGAACCGCCATTGATCCCGAGCGCGAGCCATCCGAAGCCGTAGCGCCGGTCGACGGCATCCTTGTCTCCCTGCACCCGCACGCGTTCGTCGTCGTGGACGAGCACGGGCACGGTGTGCTCGTCCATCTCGGCATCGACACCGTTCAGCTCAATGGCGAGGGCTTCGAACTGCTCGTGAACAAGGGGGACACGGTCACCCGAGGTCAGGCAATCGTGCGGTGGGACCCTGCGGGCGTCGAGGCCGCCGGCAAGTCCCCCGTGTGCCCGATCGTCGCACTGGAAGCCACCGCTGACTCCCTCTCCGATGTCCGCGAGGACGGCGACGTGAAAATGGGCGACACGTTGTTCGGTTGGCAGTGACGGACCCGACTCGATGACAGCCGACTGGATATCCACCGCGGAGGCATGGACCGCCGCACAACCGGAGACGGGTGCAATGGAGACAACGCTGCGAGGCGTCGGTGTGAGCCACGGAGTGGCGATCGGCGAGGTTCGTCATATGGGTACGGCGGTGCTCGAACCGCCGGCCAAGCAGATTCCTGCCGAGGAGGCGGAGCGCGAACAGGGGCGCGCTCGCCAGGCGGTGGAAGCGGTGGCGGCCGATCTGATCGCGCGCGGCAATCTTGCCGGTGGCGAGGCTCAGCATGTGCTCGAGGCCCAGGCCATGATGGCGCAGGACCCCGAGCTGATTGCTGATGTGGAGCGGCGTATTGCCGTCGGCAGCACCGCCGAACGCGGCGTCTACGACGCGTTCGCCGCCTATCGGGCGCTGCTCGCCAACGCCGGCGAGTACCTGGCGGGGCGGGTCGCCGACCTCGACGATGTGCGTAACCGGATCGTGGCTCGCCTGCTCGGCGTGCCGATGCCCGGTGTGCCGGACAGCGACGAGCCGTATGTCCTGATCGCCAGGGACCTGGCGCCCGCCGACACGGCTCTGCTCGACCCTGCACTGGTGCTCGGCTTCGTGACCGAGGAGGGCGGGCCGACCAGTCACAGCGCGATTCTGGCGCGTGCGCTCGGTGTGCCTGCCGTGGTGGCGCTCCCCGGGGCCGGTGAGCTGGCAGAGGGCACGGTTGTCGCGGTGGACGGCAGCACCGGTGAGATCTTCGTCGAGCCCAGCGCCGAGAAGCGTGCGGAGATGGAGCGAGCCGCTGCGACGCGCAAGGCCGCGCTGTCCGCTTCGACCGGTCCGGGTGCGACCTCCGACGGTCACAAGGTCCCGCTGCTCGCCAATGTGGGCGGGCCAGGCGATGTGCCGGCTGCCGTCGAGGCCGGTGCGGAGGGCGTGGGGCTGTTCCGTACCGAGTTCCTGTTCCTGGACGACAGCAAGCAGGCGCCGTCCGAGGAGAAGCAGGTCGCGGCGTACCGGGCGGTGCTCGATGCGTTCCCGGAGGGGCGTGTCGTGGTGCGGGTGCTGGATGCCGGTGCCGACAAGCCGCTCGACTTCCTGACGCCGGCGGACGAGCCCAACCCGGCACTGGGCGTGCGTGGGCTGCGGAGCCTGCTGGATCACCCCGAGGTGTTGCGGACCCAGCTGACCGCGCTCGCGAAGGCGGCCGAAGGTCTGCCCGTCCACCTCGAGGTAATGGCTCCGATGGTGGCGGACCGTGCGGACGCGAAGGCCTTTGCCGATGCCTGCCGTGCGGCCGGGCTGGCGGCGAAGTTCGGCGCGATGGTGGAGATTCCGTCCGCCGCCCTGCGGGCGCGCTCGATCCTGCGGGAGGTTGAGTTCCTTTCGCTGGGCACGAATGACCTCGCGCAGTACACCTTCGCCGCCGACCGTCAGGTGGGTGCGGTGTCGCGGCTGCAGGATCCTTGGCAGCCTGCGCTGCTCGACCTCGTGGCGATGTCGGCGGAGGCGGCCAGGGCCGAGGGCAAGAGCTGTGGTGTCTGTGGTGAAGCCGCCTCCGATCCGCTCCTTGCCTGTGTCCTCACGGGGCTGGGTGTGACGTCGTTGTCGATGGGTGCCGCGTCCATTCCTTATGTCCGCGCCACGCTGGCGAAGTACACGCTCGCGCAA
This sequence comes from Streptomyces sp. NPDC111516, assembly GCF_055635345.1. Lineage (NCBI taxonomy): Bacteria > Bacillati > Actinomycetota > Actinomycetes > Kitasatosporales > Streptomycetaceae > Streptomyces > Streptomyces sp. NPDC111516. Next base: position 2,503 of record NZ_JBVKBV010000028.1, read on the forward strand.
TGCGAGCGTGCCGCTTCCGCCGCGCGTGCGGCTGACTCCGCCGAAGAGGCGCGGGTAGCGGCTCAGGCGGTGCTGTCGGGCGAGTAGCCCCGGCGTCTGTGGTGAAGGGGCTCTCTGCCGATGGTGGCAGGGAGCCCCTTCGGCCTGTCAGTGGTGCGACTCCGGTTCGTCCGCGCCGAGGTCGAAGCCCGCGCAGTACTCCACGTGCGACTCCGGGGAGACGGGTTCGCCGGTGTCGGCATCGGTGCAGTAGGCGCTGAAGACCTCGCCGGCGGTGAGCGGGACCAGGCTGCCGCGGGCCAGCCGCCAGCCGTGGACCCGGTCCTGGGTGCCGGGGCTGCTCGTTCGCAGTACGACTCCCCCGGGCTTTTCGAGGGCAATGCCGACGGCGAGCACCGTGACGAACTCGGCTCCTTCCGCCGATTCGAGGCGAGCGGGCCCCGTGGTGTCGCGCTCGGTGTGCAGGACGGCGAGCAGGTGCTCGTTCTCGGTGGGGGTGCTGCAGACCAGGTGGTGGGTGCCCGGGCCGGCCGTCTCCAGCATGCGCAGCAGGAGGTGCGAGGCCCGGTCGAAGGCGGCGCGGCCGATGTCCTGACCGCAGTCCGCGCAGGCTCCGAGGTCGGCCAGGGTCATCGTGGCGTACTCCCAGGTGGCCTGGCGGACGGCTCGGCTGACCAGGAGCGGGATCAGGGTGTCGATGGGTTGGCCGGTGTACGCGACGGTGGCACCGGCCGAGGCGATTTCGGCGGTGAAGCGGCTACGGCTGGCGGGGGCATCGGGAGCGATTCCGGACTCGGTGCAGAACTCCGCGTACTCCTCGGGGTCGAAGAGGGCGACCGTGGCGTGCATGCCCTGTGCGGCGAGGGCCTTCAGCAGGCCCTCCACCTGCTGGAGATAGATGGTGTGGTCATCGAAGGTGAAGGTGCGGTAGCGCCGCATCGCCGCGAAGTCCTGCTCGTCGGCCAGGAGGCCGATGGTGCTGGGTGCTTCGCGGCGCAGCGTGCGTCGCATGGATGTGCCGGACCGGAGGTACCCCTTGGTCCTGCTGGTCTTGTCGTGCTTGGTGTTCCTGGTCTGCGCCATGACTCCCCCAGTGCGCTGTCGATCATTACTCACTCAGAGTAATCAAAGGCACTGACAACGCGGCCGGTCAGCGACGCTTGCGGGCGAGGTCCTCGTAGAAGTGGAGGAGTTCGAGGTTGTCGATCGAGCCGGGATTGACCGCCTTGGCCAGGGCTGTGCCTTGCAGGAGGCGCTTGACCGGAACCTCGATGCGCTTGCCGGTGAGCGTGTGCGGAATGCCCGGGACCTCGATGATCTCGTCCGGGACATGGCGCGGGGAAAGGTTCTCCCGGATGGTCCGCTTGATGCTGTCGCGCAGGTCGTCGTCGAGTGCGGCGCCGTCGGCGAGGTGGACGAAGAGCGGCATCCAGTAGCCGCCGTCGGGTTCTTCGATGCCGATGACGAGGGACTCGCGGATTTCGGGGAGCCTTTCGACGGCTTCGTAGATGTCGGCGGAGCCCATCCGTACACCCTGGCGGTTGAGGGTGGAGTCGGAGCGGCCGTGGATGATGACCGAGCCGTGTTCGGTGATCGTGATCCAGTCACCGTGGCGCCAGACGCCGGGGTACATGTCGAAGTAGCTGTCGTGGTAGCGGCTGCCGTCGGGGTCGTTCCAGAAGCGTATGGGCATGGAGGGCAGCGGTGCGGCGACGACGAGTTCGCCGACCTCGCCGATGAGCGGCTTGCCTGCGGAGTCCCAGGACTGGAGGTCCGTGCCGAGGCACGGCGCCTGGAGCTCGCCGATGTGTACGGGGAGGGTGGGGACCGCGCCGGCGAAGCAGCTGCAGACGTCGGTGCCGCCGCTGACCGAGGCGATCCACAGGTTGTCGTCCACCTCGTCGTGGAGCCAGCGGAATCCGTCGGGCGGGAGCGGGGAGCCGGTGGTGGCGACGCATTGGACGCGGGACAGGTCGAAGTCGCGGCCCGGGTGGACGTCGGCCTTGCGGCAGGCCATGACGTAGGCGGCAGAGGTACCGAAGAGGGTCGCTCCGGTCTGTTCGGCGACGCGCCACTGGGCGCTGACGTCGGGGTAGCCGGGGCTTCCGTCGTACAGCACGAGTGTGGTCCCGGTGAGCAGGCCGGAGACGAGGAAGTTCCACATCATCCAGCCGGTGGAGGTGTACCAGAAGAACCGGTCGTCGGGGCCGAGGTCGCAGTGCAGGCCGATCTGCTTGAAGTGTTCGAGCAGGATGCCGCCCTGGGACTGGACGATCGCCTTGGGAAGTCCGGTGGTGCCGGAGGAGTAGAGCACCCACAGCGGATGGTCGAAGGGGACCTGTTCGAAGAGGGGCTCGGTGTCGGCGGACGTGAGGGCGGACCAGTCGAGGGTGCCCTCCGGGGCCTCGGTACCCAGCAGCGGGATGTGGACGACGGCGCGCAGGGTGGGGAGTTCGCGGCGCAGCTCGGCGACCGTGTCGGCGCGGTCGTGTTCCTTGCCGCCGTAGCTGTAGCCGTCGATGGTGAAGAGGACGACGGGTTCGACCTGTTGGAAGCGGTCAAGGACGCTGCGGGCGCCGAAGTCGGGGGCGCAGGAGGTCCAGACGCCGCCGACGGCCGCGGTGGCGAGGAAAGCGATGACGGCCTGGGGGATGTTGGGGACGTAGGCGCTGACGCGGTCGCCCGGTGTGACGCCGAGCGCGCGGAGTTCGGCGGCGAGCGATCCGACCCGGCGGCGGAGTTCGGACCAGGAGATGGGGACCTGGGTGTGGGTCTCGTCGACGTGGATCAGGGCGGGGGCGTCCGCGCGCAGGGGGTCCTCGGCGGTGCGCAGGGCGTGTTCGGCGTAGTTGAGGCTGGCGCCGGGGAACCACCGGGCGCCGGGCATGGTGCGGTCGCCGATGACGGATTCGTACGGGGTGGAGAACCGTACGTCGAACCAGTCGGCGACGGCCTGCCAGAAGGTGTCGAGCTCGTCGACCGACCAGCGGTGCAGCGCCGGGTAGCCGCCTTCGGCCGGTGCTCCGTACCGCTCTGCCGCCCAGTTCTGGAAGCGGGTGACGGCGGCGGCCGCGATGCGGTCGGGGCCGGGCTGCCAGAGGGGGGCTTCGTTGGCTGCTGCGGTCATGGCGGCTCCCTGACTGTACGGGTACGCGGGGTGTGCGTGGGACGCGCGCACACGTGCTGGGGTGTGCGCGTGAGGCGGCATTTAGGGACGATGCCATGTGATCGTCTCTCGCACCAGGGTTCACCACCCATGGTCGCGCGTCCGGACATGTGGTCCGGCCACGGGTGAACGGAAGTTGAACGCCGCCCGCGCCCGCCCTGTCGGGTGGCAGGGTGAGCTGCATGAACGGTCGTGACCTGATGCGCTCGGTGAAGATGGTCGGTTCGGTGCGGGGGCTGCGCACGGTGCGCTCCTCCTGGTGGCGCCGGAATACGGATGCGCGGGCGCTGCCCCGGCGCGGTGCGGAGCGGGCGAGGGTGCCGGGCCTTGTGGTGGGGGCGGAGCCGGGGCCGGGCGGGGGTGTGGTGCGGTTCGCGCGTTCGGAGTTGCGGGTCCGGGTGGCGGTGGGCGGGGCGGTGTTCTGGGGCTGGGACGGGGCGGAGCCGTTGCCGTCGTACGCGCTGGCAGGTGCGGGGCCCGAGCCGGATCCGCGGGCCGAGCTGGAGCCGGACAAGGAGGGCGGCTGGCAGGTCGTCTCGGAGCGGCTGACCGTTGCGGTGTCTCGGCACGGGGCCGTGGAACTGCGTACTCCGGGCGGGGTGGTGCTCCGGCGCGAGTTGCCGCCGCGGTGGTGGGAGCCGGTCGCGGGTGGTGCCGCTCGGTGGGTGCAGCGGTCCGAGGTGCCGGCGGATGCCCGGTTCTTCGGGCTCGGCGGGCGGGCGTCCGGGCCGCGGCTGAGGGACGGTGTGTACCAGCTGTGGAACACCGACCCTGGTGGGAGCTTCGGGCCGGGTGACGATCCGCTGTATCTGACGATGCCGGTGCAGTTGGTGGTCTCCGATGCGGGGACGCATCTGGTGTTCCACGACAACTCCTGGTCGGGGCGGGTGACGCTGCGCGAGGGCGAGGAGGGCGCGGGATCCGGCCATGACCGTCCGGGAATGTGCGAGGTGCGGATGGACGGCGGGCCGCTGCGCTGCTGGGTGATGGCCGGCACGCCGGCGCGCGTACTGCAGAGCTGGACGGCGCTGACGGGTGCGCCCGCGCTCCCGCCGTCCTGGGCGCTGGGTCCGCAGCATGCCCGCTGGGGTTTCGGGAGCGACCGGGAGGTGCGGCGCGTGGTCGCCGGGTACCGGGAGCGGGGGCTGCCGCTGTCCGTACTGCATCTGGACATCGACCACTACGACGCGCATCGGGTGTTCACCGTCGACCGCGAGCGCTTTCCCGATCTGCCGGGACTGGCGAAGGAACTGCGGGAGGACGGGGTGCGACTGGTGTCGATCGTCGATCCCGCGGTGAAGGCGGAGCCGGGGAACGCGGTGTTCGACTCGGGCAGGACGGTCGGGGGCGACGGGGCGTTCGTCCGGGACGCAACGGGGCAGGTGGTGCGCGGGGAGGTGTGGCCGGGTGAGTGCGTGTATCCGGACTTCACCGATCCGCAGGTACGGGAGTGGTGGGGCGGGCTGTACGAGGAGCGGCTTGGACAGGGGTTCTCCGGCGTGTGGCACGACATGAACGAGCCGGTGTCGTTCGCGGCGTTCGGGGAGCCGACGTTGCCGCGGTCGGCGCGGCACTGTCTGGAGGGCCGCGGGGGTGATCACCGCGAAGCCCACAATGTGTACGGGCTCGCCATGGCGCGCGCCGGGTACGAAGGGCTGCGTCGGCTACGGCCGGAGGAACGTCCGTTTCTGTTCTCGCGTTCCGGTTGGGCGGGGATGCAGCGGTACGGGGGTACCTGGTCCGGTGATGTGGAGACCAGCTGGCCCGGGCTGCGGGCCTCCCTGGCACTGGTGCTCGGACTGGGGCTGTGCGGGGTTCCGTATTCGGGCCCGGATGTGGGCGGGTTCGGCGGGTCGCCGTCGCCTGAGCTCTATCTGCGGTGGTTCCAGCTGGGTGCGTATCTGCCGTTGTTCCGTACCCATGCGGCGATCGACGCGGGGCGGCGGGAGCCGTGGGAGTTCGGGCCGCGGGTGCTCGAGCATGCGCGGGCCGCGTTGGAGGAGCGGGAGCGGCTTCGCCCGTACTTCGTGACCCTGGCGCAGCTGGCCCGGCTGACGGGTGCGCCGTATGTGCGACCGCTCTGGTGGGGTGCGCCCGGTGAGCGGGCGTTGCGGGACTGCGAGGACGCGTTCCTGCTGGGTGACGCCTTGCTGGTCGCACCGGTGCTGGAGCGTGGTGCGGACCGCCGGGCGGTGCGGTTGCCGCGGGGGCGTTGGTACGACACGGCGACGGGTGAGGTGTACGAGGGGCCGGGTCAGGTGTTGCTCGACGCTCCGTTGTCGCGGGTCCCGGTGCTGGCGCGGGCGGGTTCGGTGCTGCCCGTGCGGGGCGCGGACGGGGGTGTGGAGCTGGAGGTGTGGGCTCCGGCGCCAGGGCGCAGTGGCGGCGGTCTGGTGGTCCCGGACGCGGGTGGCGGCTGGGAGCGGGCGGAGGTCGAGCGGTATACGTCGCGCCTGGTGGACGGGACGGTTGTGGTCGAGCGGGAGGGTGAGGAGGGGCCGGTGAACGGCCCGGTGCGCGTGCGGGGGTTGTAGGACGCGGCGCACCGGCGGGATCAGTGGTAGCCGCCCTCGAACCACGTGTGCACGGCCCGGGTGTGCAGGGGGAAGGCGAGCTCGGTGGGTGCCCGGAGCAGATGGAAGCCGGATGTCTCGTCGGTGGGCGCGGAGGGCGGGAGCTCGCCGACGGGGCGTTCGGGGAGCAGGCCGAAGAGGAGCAGATGGCCGTCCGGGGCGCTGAGGGCGTCGGCGAGGCGGACGTCCCCTTCGTCGGCTTCGATGCCGGTCTCCTCGCGCAGTTCACGTACGACGGCGTGTTTCCAGTCCTCGTCGTGGTCGATGAAGCCGCCGGGGAGAGCGCGGCAGCCGCGGTGGGGCCGGATGGTGCGGGTGATGACGACGAGTCCGGTGCCGTCCGGTTCGGTGACGGGGAGCAGGGCCACGGCGACCGGCAGCGGGTTGCGGAAGGCCTTGTCGCCGCAGACGGCACAGGTGCGGGGGCGGGCGGCGGGGGACGCCGACGCGGCGTACGGTGCTCCGCAGCTGCCGCAGTGGGAGTCCTTGGCCGGCTTCTCGGGGTTGCTCGTGGGTGCGGACACGCGCGGACTGTACCCGATCGCCTGCCGGGCTCCCCGCAGTACTGGATTATGTGCTCATGACAGGTCTCGCTTCCGCTTTCCGTGTCCTGGCCGCTGCTGCCGCCACCCTGCTCGCCGTCACCGCCACCGCCCCCGTGGCACAGGCGAGGCCCGAGCCGAAGGCTCCCGAGGAGTTCGTCGCGCTGCGCTCGGTGGATCCGACGATCATTCAGGAAATGCGCTACCCCACCGCACACAACTTCATGGGCGTTCCGGTGGAGGGATATCGCCAGCCGCTCTGCATCCTGACCCGGCCCGCGGCCCTGGCCCTGCACCGCGCGCAGACCCGATTGCTGGCGCAGGGCTACTCGCTGAAGGTGTACGACTGCTACCGGCCGCAGCGGGCGGTCGACCACTTCGTGCGGTGGGCGAAGGATCTCGACGACGAGACGATGAAGGGAGAGTTCTATCCCCGCGTCGACAAGACCCGGCTGTTCGCGGACGGTTACATCGCGGAGAAGTCCGGACACAGCCGCGGCAGCACGGTGGACCTGACGCTGGTGAGACTGCCCGCCACGCCGACCGGGCCCTATCTGCCGGGCCGGCAGCAGGTGCCCTGTTACGCGCCCCAGGCCGAGCGCTTCCCGGACAACTCCGTGGACATGGGCACGGGATTCGACTGCTTCGACACGCTCTCCCACACGGATGACCCGCGTATCCAGGGAACTCAGCGCGCCAACCGGCAGTTCCTGAAGAAGACGCTCGCCGACGCCGGCTTTGCGAATCTGGCCGAGGAATGGTGGCACTACACCTTCAAGCCCGAGCTGTTCCCGGACACCTTCTTCGACTTCCCGGTGGCCAGGAGGTCCGTCGCGGGGCACTGAGACGAGTGCGGCGAAAGAGCGGCCGGGACCACCCCCGTGGGTCCCGGCCGCCCGTTCCCCCTGTCGGACGCGGATCGGCCGTTTCCGGTTGCGGTCCGAGCCATTACGGTGCCCGTATGCCACAACAGACATTCGATTCCTACGAAGAGTTCTGGCCCTACTACGTCGCGATGCACTCCAGGGCCGCGACCCGCTGGGTCCATCTGACCGGCACCCTCACCGGGCTCGCGGTCACCGCGTACGGCCTGGCGCGGGGACGCAAGAGGTACGCGGCCGCGTTGCCACTGATCGGGTACGGGACCGCTTGGCCCGCGCACTTCCTGATCGAGAAGAACAATCCCGCCACCTTCGGACATCCTGCCTGGTCGCTTCGCGGCGACGTACAGATGATCCGGATGATGCTGGCGGGCCGCGACCGGGAGCTGGCGGAGACCGCCGCGAAGTGGCTCGCCGACAACCGCTGACCGCTGCTGTCGGCAGCCTTGACGGCCCATCATGCCGGGTGAAAAATCCTTGCTCAGTCAGGCAGAGAGGCGCGGCCCGTACCCCGGTCGGCGGGGGTGCGGGCCGCGTTGCTGCGCTGTCGTCGCCATACGGGCCGGCTACATCGTGGCGGGCTCGCGGGGGTGCTCTGCGCGGGCCAGCGCATGCTCGACGACCGTCACCAGCACGTCCCGCGCGGAGGAGCGGTCGCGTGCGTCGCACATGACAACCGGAACCTCCGGGTCGAGGTCCAGTGCCGCCTGCACCGTCTCGGTGGCAAACTTTCCCGCTCCCTCGAAGCAGTTGACGGCGACGGCGAACGGAATCGCGCGGCGCTCGAAGTAGTCGACCGCCGCGAAGCAGTCCTGCAGCCGCCGGGTGTCCGCGAGCACGACCGCGCCCAGCGCACCCTGAGCCAGTTCGTCCCACAGGAACCAGAAACGGTCCTGCCCCGGGGTGCCGAAGAGGTACAGCACCAGGTCCTCGCGGAGGGTGATCCGGCCGAAGTCCATGGCCACGGTGGTGGTGGTCTTCGCCTCCACGCCCGCCAGGTCGTCCACCGGGCGGCCCGCCTCGCTCAGTCTCTCCTCCGTACGCAGCGGCCTGATCTCACTGACCGCACCGACCAGAGTCGTCTTGCCCACTCCGAAGCCGCCCGCCACCAGGATTTTCAGGGTAACGGGCTCAACGGGCCGCCTGTTGCGGCTAGAGCGCCCGAAGGCCATTGATCACCTCGCGAAGAATGTTCACGTCCGGCAGCTCTGCCGGCGGAACGGGACGGGTTACGTGCACCAGCTCGTCCTCGACGAGATCACCGACCAGCACCCGGACCACCCCTACGGGGAGGTCCAGGCCGGCCGCGAGCTCGGCGATCGACTGGGGCATGTCACTGCAGAGTTCGACGATCTCCACATGTTCCGGGGAGAGCGTCCGGTCCCGGCCGGGGTCGTCGGCCGCGGGTTCCGGGACGACGACCGCGATCAGGTCGAGCCGATGACGGGAGGCACTGCTGGTACGGCCCCGGGTCATCGCGTACGGACGGACCACGGGCCCCGCATCGGCGTCGTACCAGCGCGATGCCTGCGGGTCCGTGGACGTGGCCGGAGATCTGGAGGAGTCAGCGCTCATGCCGTCCACTCACCCCCCGGCGGCCGATCCGGTCGTCCGGGGAGCGTTGGCCAGGTGGGCACCGACGCGCTTGACCATCAGCGTCATCTCGTACGCCACCTGTCCGACGTCGGAGTCGGCATCGGCCAGCACGGCCAGACAGCTGCCGTCACCGGCCGCCGTGACGAAGAGGAACGCCTCGTCGAGTTCGACGACGGTCTGGCGGACTCTGCCCGCGTCGAAGTGGCGTCCCACTCCCTTGGCGAGGCTGTGGAATCCGGAGGCGACGGCTGCCAGATGTTCACTGTCCTCGCGCGTCAGGCCCTCGGACGTACCGGTGGCGAGGCCGTCGCTGGAAAGCACCAGCGCCTTGTGGATGCTGGCGACGCGCTCGACGAGTTCGTCGAGCAGCCAGTTCAGCCGGCCGGAGCCCTGGCGTGCGGCGTCGGGTGCTGCGGCGTTCGGTGCGGTCATGGACCGTCCCCTCCCGGAGTGGTTCCTTGTGCTGTGTCGCCGGGGCCGGTCACGTCCTCGGCGTTCTGCCGTCGGCCGCGCTGCCAGCCACGTTGGAGCGAAGCCATACGGCTGCGTACCTCGTCCGCATCGCGTTCGAAGTCCTGGTCCGGTTCCGAACGGGACGGCTCCGCATCGCGGCCGCCGGAGACCTCGCGGAGCTGCGGGGCGAGGCTCGCCTGGCGGACGCGCCGGGGCAGGCCGCCCACTGTCTCGGGGGCCGCGCTCGGGGCTGCCGGAGGCGCGGGTTCGTCGAGCGTGGCGGGCCCTGCCGCCGGGGCGGGCGCGGTGGGTTTCCGGAAACCGGTTGGCTCCCGGGGTGCGGTGGGTTGCCGCGGCTCGGTGGGCCCCGAAGTGTCGGTTACGGAGCGCCACGGTCCGGCGGCCGACGGCCTGATCCCGGCGTCTGTGGCGAGGGTCTCGGGGTCGGGTGAGCTGTCGTGCTCGGCGGTCGTGGAGTGAGAGCGGCCCGCCTCGTCGACCCGGCGGCCGTTGTCGGTGACCAGGGTCGGCGGTTTGCGGCGAGGCAGCGGCACCGGGCCGCCCGGGCGCATCGCCCGTACCCCGGCCTCGGGCTGCCCCGCCTGGTCGGATGCCTGCTGGTGCTGTTCGCGGTCACCGTCGCGCCGGAGCTCGCGGGCCCGGAAGATGTCGCCGCGTTCGCTCTCGGTGTCGTCGATGTCGGACGCGCCGCCCAGCAGGGGTTCCAGGAGGGGATCGAGCGCGGGGTCGTTCTCGAAGCCCAGCGCTTCCACGGGTCCTTCGAGCTCCACGGGCCCGTCCAGGAGGGCCGGGTCCATGAGACCGGTGGGAACGGGGGCGAGGCCGGAGGGCCTGCCGGCGGCCCGGCGGTCCGGCACGCCGTCCCTGCGGTCCCTGTCGATGCCCGGGCCCTGGCCGGCCGCCTTTCCGCCGCTGCCGATCGTCTTCTCGGACCGGCGGTCGAGGCGGAATCCGGTGCCGTGGGTGTCCGGGGCGTCGGTGAGCAGCGCCGCCGGGATGAAGACGACCGCGGTCGTGCCACCGTACGGAGAAGTCTGCAGCGAGACCCGGACGTTCTGCCGCTGGGCGAGGCGACTGACCACGAAGAGACCGAGCCGGTCGGTGTCGGAGAGCTCGAACTCGGGGGTTTCGGCGAGCCTCAGGTTGGCATCGAGGAGGACATCGGGAGTCATGCCGAGGCCCCGGTCGTGGATTTCGAGCGTGAAGCCGTTGGCGACGCGTTCGCCGAGCACCTGCACCGCGGTGTGCGGGGGCGAGAACACGGTGGCGTTCTCCAGGAGTTCGGCGATCAGGTGGGTGAGGTCGGCGACGGCTGGGCCGCCCACACCGATGCGGGGCAGCCGGCGGACCTCGATCCGCTCGTAGTCCTCGACCTCGGCGACCGCTGCCCGAACCACGTCCATCAGCTGGATCGGCTTGCGCCACTGACGGGACGGTGCGGCGCCGGAGAGGATCACCAGGCCCTCGGCGTGGCGTCGCATGCGAGTGGTGAGGTGGTCGAGGCGGAAGAGGTCCGCGAGTTCATCGGTGTCCTCGGTGCGGCGCTCCATGGTGTCCAGGAGGGTCAGCTGCCGATGCAGCAGCACCTGGTTGCGGCGGGCGAGATTGACGAAGACCTCGGACACGCCGCGTCGCATGTCCGCCTGCTTGACCGCGGCTTCGACGGCCGCCCGTTGCAGGGTGTTGAGCGCCTGACCGACCTGGCCTATCTCGTCCCGTTCGTACTGGAGGTGCGGTGCCTCGGTCTCGACGTCGACCTGTTCACCGGCGGCGAGGCGGCGCATCACGCTCGGCAGCCGTATGCCTGAGACCTCATGGGCGTCCTTGCGGAGCCGGGACAGGTCACGGATGAGCTCGCGGCCGATGCGTACGGAGACGAACACCGAGGCAAGCAGGGCGAGGAAGCCGAGCACTCCCGCGATACCGGCCTTGATCAGGACGCCGTAGCCGGCCGGCTTGCCGCGGTCCTGGAAGCGGTTGTTCATCTCGGTGGAGTCGTTGGCCAGCCGGTCCAGGACGGACGTGGCCACCTCCTGCCAGCGCTCGGCGTCGACCGTCCGCGGGTCCTGGGTGGGACCGTCGTTGATGAGCGCGCTCTCCGCGGTCCGCAGCGCTTCGCTGTCCGGGCTCGCCCAGAACTGCTCCACGCGTTGGCGCTCCGACGAGGGAAGCATCTCGCCATTGATCTCGTAGAGCAGCTTGCGATTGGCCACGAGGTCGGAGATCTGGCGCAGTTCGGAGGCGGTGAGCCGGCCGGCGATGAGCGCCGAGGCGACCAGGGCGTCCTCGCGGGAGAGCGTTTCGCGGGCTCGTGAGATGCCGACCAGCGCGCGGACCTGCTTGTCCATCGACACGTTCTCCATCGTGCGGAGGCCGGTCAGAAAGCGGTAACAGGGGTCTATGAGACGGTTGTAGAACTCCATGGCCTTCAGCCGGTCGATGGTGCGTTTCTCGACCGAATCGCGGAGCGCGCCAAGACCCTCGACGGTACCGAGAACCGAGTTCAGCTGTGTTTTGTCCTCGGACCGCAGTGCGTCGCGAATGTCCTTCTGCCGTGCGCTGTCCTGGACATCCACCACGACGCGGTCGGTGGCCGCGCGTTGGCGCTGCAGAAGGGGGAGAGCGTTGGACGCCCTTGGGTCGGCGAGAAAGACCAGGGTCTGGCGGCGCTCGTCCTGAATGGCGCGGACCATGTCCTCCAGAGGGTGCCCGACCTTCTCCACGATGGTGCTCGCGCTCATCAGGTGGCTTGCCTCACGCCCCGTCAGAAACGTGGCGAATCCCCAGAGTCCGGTGAGGGAGACGAGCGGCACCAGCAGCAGCGCCACGATCTTCCTGCGGATGGACTTCCCGCGAAAGCGCATGGCCTCCCCCAGACCGACCCCTCGGGTCGAGGGTCGTGTTCCGTCAACAAACGGCGTGAGCCTACTACCGACAGCAAGGCAACTCGAAGGGATGTCCGGGACGTTTTTCAGCCTCGCTCCCCGGCGTCGATCACGAGTTGTCCGGGCATTCCGGGCTATGAAATTCGTGAATGCGGCAGAAGAGACCTGTCAGAGCATCGCACTGTCCGGTGGGGCAGTTGGCTGGAATTCTTCGCTCGATGACGGTTCGAGGGAATCTTCTCGGCCGGTCACTCGTCTCTCTGTACGGGGCAGGGGGAACACGGGGAGTGCTCAGGGCAGGATGGTCCGATCCGCCCGCGTGGATACGGCGCATGCCGGGCAGCAACCCTGAAGTCGGACAGCGGTGGGGAGTTGAGAGTTCTTGGATACGGAAGCGCGTCGGAGCCCGGTGTCGTCGGCACCGGCCGCGGTCTCGGCGGCGACCGGCGGGGCGCAGATCCCACGCCAGGAGCGTCGGCAGCTCTGGGTGGAAGAGCCCGCGACACGTCGGCGGATGCCGGACCCGGTCCGTACGGCTGCCGTGCGTGCCGTGCTCATCATGTCGCTGACGATCATCCAGGCCATGGTGGCGTTCCTGTGCACGCTGACGGAGTCCTGGCTGTCCTTTCCGCTGATGCTCAGCAGTGTGGGCAGCACGGTGGTCACGACCTGGTCGGTGCTGGATGTCTGGGTCACCCGACAGGTCTGGAATCAGCGCAACGGTGTGGTGTCCGTGCCGAGCAGTTCGGCGCGGCATTTGCGCCGCGAGCGGCGCAGAGCACGGCGGGCGGCGCGGTCCGCGCAGCGGGACGATGCACGGATACGCCGCCGGGGCACGGGCAGCCTCACGCGGGCCTGAACGGGGCCGGGCTGAGCGGCGCCGGGCCCGTCCGGTGCCCGGCCCGTCCGGTGGATCGGGCCGGGTTCGGGGCTCTCGTCCTTGCCGCTTGCGCCCTGATACTCGTCGTTACTCGTCGGACGAGTTCGGAGAGGACGTCCGGGCAGTGTCGGGCGGTGTCGTGGAGCGCTTGAACATGCGGGTGGCGGTGATCTCGCCGTGCACCGTCTCGCCGTTCGGATCCTGCTGCGGAAGCCCGGGGCGAAGGTGCTCCTCCACGCTGATGTACTTCAGCCCGGCCCGCAGGTCCGCGTCATTGCGCAACCGGATCACCAGCGGGAATTCGGCGAGCGCCGTCGTGTCGAACAGGCCGGTCGTGTAGAGCAGCTGCACACCGAGGGCGTCCGACACCGCACGCTGGAGTTCCAGCAGATAGGTGGCGTTGGCGCGGCCGATGGGGTTGTCCAGGAAGAGCGTGCCCGCGTGCCGGTGCTGGTGCCGGTCACGGCCCCGGTCGTTGCTGCGCAGTGCGGCCATCGTGCAGTACAGCGCGATGGCGGCGGTGAGCAACTGGCCACCGGAGAAGACGTCGCCCATCTGTCCGACCGGGACGCGTTCGGCACGGAGCACCGCGTCCGGCTTGAGGATCTCCACGGCGATGCCCTTGGGCTCCAGCGCCGCCTGCACACCGCGCAGCAGAAGGGACATGCCGTCCCTGCGCAGATCGGAGTTCTTCTTCAGGGCGGCACGGGTGGCCTCGTCGATGACCTCGCCGAGCCGCTCGGTGAGCTTCGCCTGGTCGGGTTCCTCGAAGCGGATCCGTAGGAACTCCTGGCCGGACCACTCCCCCAGTCCTTCGGGAAGCTGGGAGAGCCGCTGGGCGGAGCGCAGGGTGGTGAGCGCGGACTCCACGAGGCCGCGGAGCCGGTCGACGATGGAGTCGCGGTTGCGCTCCAGCTGGGCCAGTTCGTCGGTGAGGACCCGGAGCCGGGGCGCGAAGGCGGCGGCCCACTTCTCGGCGTGCTCGGGCAGCGCTGCGGCCGGCAGCTCGCGGATCTGCTGGCGGGCGGGGGTGCGGACCTGTTCGTAGCGGGTGGAGTTGGCGTGCCGTACGAGGACGTCGCTCGCTTCCCGTACGGCGCTTTCGGCGGCGGACAGGTCGGCGGCGCAGCCACGCAGTGAACGACGGGCCTCGGCGGCGGACTGCCGGGCCTCGTCGAGGCTGCCCGGGTAGGGCTCGGGGGCCTCGGTGTCGTCGTCCGCGCCGTGGTCCCTGAGGAGGTCGCGCAGGAGTGCGGCGGTCTCGTCGAAGCCGCCTGCCGAGTCCTCGGCGGTGCGGTGGGCGTGCAGCAGTTCGGCGTGGGCGGCGCGCGCGGTTTCCAGGGTCGCGGTGGCGGAGGCCAGTTCGGTCGTGGCGGAACGCAGGAGCGTCTGGGCCTGCTCGGCGTCGGCCGGGACCAGTTCGTCCGGGAGTTCGGTGTGGTGGGTCTCGCCGTCGACCGGGGCCAGGCGCTCGGCTTCGCCGCGCAGTCGGCCCAGCTGCTCGCTCGCGGTGGAGGCCCTGGTCTCCAGGAGCTGGACCAGGGACTCGGCGCGGGCGGCGGCCGCCTGCCGGGACGGGCCGTCGGCGCCGTCCGTGCCTTCGAGGAGCTGGGCGGCGCGGGTGCGGACCTTGTTGGTGAGCCGGTCCAGTTCGGCGAGGGCCGCGCTCTCGTCGCTCTCCGCACGGGCCTGTTCGGCGCGCAGATCGGCGCCCACTCCCACCTTCTCGTACAGCTGGGACGCGGCCCGGTAGGCCTCCCGCAGCGCCGGGAGTGCGGGGCGCGGGGTGTCCGTCCGGGGCTCCGGGAGGTGCTCGGGGGCGCCCGCGATCTCGGCTCGTTCGGCGCGCAGGGCGCGGGCCGTGCGCCGGGCGTCGTCCGCGGCGCGCTGGGCGGCCCGGCGATCCTCGTCTGCGGCGCGGGCCCGTTCCAGACAGACGGTGGCGCGGGCCTCCGACTCGGCTGCTTCGTCGATCAATTCGCGCAGCTTCGCCTGCCAGCCCGCCCGTTCGCGGAGCCGGAAGGCGAGGCCCGCGAGCGCGTCGGCGGCGCGGCGGGTGCGCTGAGCGGCCTCCTGGCGTTCATCGCGGACACGGGCGGTGTCCGCGGCGGCCTCGTCGGCCTCGGCACGCACGGTACGGGCTTCGGCGAGCGCGGCCTCCGCCGTCTCGGCGGCCGTTCGGGCGGTGCGCGCGGTCTCGGCCAGTTGGGTGAGCATGCCGGGCGGGCAGTCGGCGCGCCACGAACCGATGCGGGCGGCGAGGGAGCGGTCGGCCGTGAGACGGGCCGCGAGGGTACGGATGTCCTCGTCGCGGTCGGCGGCCCTGCTCCTGAGGGCCTGCCGCTCCTCGTCGGCGGCGTGTTCGTCGTGCATCGCCGGGTTCGGCGGGACGAGGAACACCTCTTCCGTACGTGCGGCCGAGCCGCTGGTGGGGACGGGTGCCAGGAGCGCGGCGGCGGTGCCCACGGCGACGGCGGAGCGCGGCAGCAGGGCGGCGCCGCTCAGGACCTCGCGGGCGCGGGCGTGCGAATCGGGGTCGGTGATGACCACGCCGTCGACCAGTTCGGGACGGGCGGCGAGCACGGACGCGTGGTCGGCGGGGTCGACGGCCTGGGCGAGGTAGCGCCAGCCTGGCAGGGCCGGGATGCCGTGTTCGCCGAGGTACTCGACGGTGGCGAGGACGTCGGGGCCTGGTGGCAGCAGTCCGCCGTCGCCGAGCGCGCCGAGGATGCGGGAGTCGTCGGCGGCCGCGGTGCGCAGTTCGAAGAGGCGGCGTTCGGCGGAGGCGATGGACTGGTCGAGCAGCTCCCGCAGTTCGTCGGCGCTCCGGTCGAGCTCCTCGGCGGTGAGCGGCTGTTCGGTCGTGACGGTGTGCGTGCCGTACGCGGACTGGCCCGGATGACCTGCCTGGCCTGCCTGGCCGGCGTGATCCTGGTGGTCCGCGCCGGGCGGGGCGTCGGGGTCCGTCTCCGGGCCGGCCGCACCGCGGCGGGGCCTGGGTACGCCGGTGCCCTGCGTGGACGGCAGGCCGAGCAGGTCGGCCAGACGGTGGTCGGCGGCGATCGACTCGGCGGCCCTGAGCTCGGCCTCGTACGACTGTTCCGCCGCCTGTGCGGCATCGGCGGCCCGCGCCGCCGCCAGTTCGGCGCGGCTCTCGGCGGCTGCCGCGTCCCTGGCCAGGTCGGCTGCCGAGCGGGCGGCCCCCCTCGCGGTGTCCCACGCGGCGACGGCGGACTGCTCGGCGTCGCTCGCGGCGAGGGCCGCGCGGGCGGGGTCGGCGTCCGGCGCGGTGTTCTCGAGCCAGCCGGCCCGGACCGCCTCTTCCGTCTCCTGCTCCACCTCGGCGAGGCGCTGGCGCAGGTGTCCGGCCTCGCTGCGGGCGCGCTGGGCCTCGGTCGCGGCAGTGGTGGCGTCGCGGTGGGCGGTCTCGCCCGCCGTCTGAAGCGTGTCGGAGCGCTCCTCCTCCTCGTTGGCCAGCGTCTCGCCGGCCTCCGCCGCGGTGTGCAGGGCCCTTACGAGATCGGCGGCTGCCCGGGCGCGGGCGGCGAGCGCGGGCGCGGCGTCCCGCTCGGCCTCGCGAATGGCGACGGCGACCCGTGCGGAGCGGTCGGCGGCGGCGCGGTGGCGCAGTACGGCCTCGGCGGCCTGCCAGGCGGAGTACAGGGTGCGGGCATCGACCAGTTCGCGGCGCTGGGCGGCGGCGCCCTTCTCCGCCGCGGTCAGGGCCAGCGAAGCGTGCCGGTAGGCCAGTTCGGCCGCGATCAGGGCGCTGCGGCTGCGGGCCTCCTCGGCGGTGGTGACGGTGTGCGCCGCGCCCGTCACCTGCTGGGCCAGCTCGGCGGCCCGGCCGCGCTCCTGGCCGGCGCGGGCGGAGAGCCTGCGAGCGAGTGTGCGGGTGCGACGCTCGGCCCCCGCGTGGATGTCGCGGGCGCGGGAACGGGTGCCGGTGGCCTCGACGATCCGGCCGAGCAGATCGACCGAGCCCGCGGTGAAGTCGCGCTCCGCGGTCAGTTCGGCGCGGCGGCCCAGCTTGTTGCCGAAGCCGCTCACCAGATCGGCGAGGCCGTCCGTGTCCCGGGTGTCGGTGACGGCGCGGAGCAGCAGGTCGGTGAAGTCGGAGTCCTTCTTGACCGCGAAGAGGCCCGCTGCCTCGCCCTCGTCGGCGTTCATCTCACGCTGGTAGCGGAAGAGTTCGGGGTCGAGGCCGAGGTCTCCGAGGTGCTCGTTCCAGCGGTCGTGGATCTCTTCCCAGTGGACATCGAGGTGCTGGTAGAACTTGCCCGCCTCGGTCAGGGCGTCGCGGAAGCCCTTCATCGTGCGTCGTCGGCCCTGCGCGCCGGAGGCGCCTTCGGCCGGGCGGTGCACGGAGGTGGCCTCGGCAACCGGCAGGGAGTCCAGGCTGAGTCCGGGCCCGGGGCGGAAGGAGTACCAGGCCTCGGCGAACTTCCTGGGGTCGTTGGAGACCTGGCGTCCACGCCACTCGCTGACCTTGCCGACGACCACGCACTCGCCGGTGAGGGTGTGCTGCCATTCCAGGGCGACGTGCCCGCAGTCGTCGGCGAGGAGGAACTTGCGCAGTACGCCGGAGCTGGCGCCGCCGAGGGTGTTGCGGTGGCCGGGCAGCATCACCGAGAAGATCAGCTTCAGCAGCACCGACTTGCCGCCGCCGTTCTCCAGGAAGAGCACCCCGGCCGGGGCGGGGCGGCGCGGCGGGCCGACCGGCTCCTCCTCGAAGAACTCCGCCTGCGCCGGGGCGGGATGGGGCACGGGCTCGCCCACTCCGCGCAGGTCGAGCACGGTGTCGGCGTAGCGCGCACCGGCCGGCCCGATGGAGTAGAGGCGGACCCGGGACAGCTCGTACATGGCGGCGGACTCTCGTCGTTCAGACAGCGGGGGGAGACGGCGGTGGTGGGGCGGGACGGTCAGGCGTGGAACGGCAGACCGGCGTCGGCGACCAGCTCCAGGTCGTCGGTGTCGGGCGGCGGCAGAAGAGTCGCCGTTCCGTCAGTGACGGGTACGACTCCGAGGTCCAGGAGTTCGGCCATGGCGGCGCTGCCGGCCATGTCGCGGACCTGGAGCTGGTAGCGGGCGGTGGTGCGGAAGGCGCCCCCGGCGTCGTCCCCGGTGCGCTGGAGGAAGCCGGAGTCGGTGAGGAAGGCGACGGCCTTGCCGACGATGCCGGTGGTGGAGCCGGCCAGCCTCCGGGCGTCCTTCGTGGCTCCGGTGGAGCTGCGCCTGGCGTAGATCCGCCAGGCCGCCTCCAGCCCGGGGGCGTCGGTGGCCGGGTCGGTGTTGTCGCCGTGTTCCTCGGCCCGTTCCTCCAGGCGGTGGCAGGCCTGGCGGACGAACGAGTCGATGCCGTTGACGGTGATCCGGCCGATGTACGCGTCGTCGGCGAGGTCCTCGGGGCGGGGGAAGGCCATCGCGGCGACGGCGAGGTGTGCGAGACCGTGCAGGAAGCGGTCGGCGGAGTCGGACGATGCGCGGCGGGCGTAGTCGCCCATGCGGACGGCGAAGACCGAGTCCTCACCGGCGGTCACTGCCATGCCCGCGCGGGTGGACACCTCCAGCACGACCAGGCCGAGCCCGGTCGCCACGGCGTCGGCGAGCCGGGCGAAGGCGGGTTCCTCCCGGTAACGGCGGAGCAGTTCGGCGTATTCGGCGTCGCGCGCGGGCAGCAGTTTGGGCTGCAGTCCGAAGGCGACGAGCCGGGCGGCGTCGGCTGCGTCGGCCGGGGTGACGGGTGCGGCCGCAGGGGGCCCGGCCGGGTCGGCGGGCGCCATGCTCTCGGTCGCGTATGCGGCGGTCGGCTCGCTCCACTCGTCGGCGTGCTGTGCGCGGTGGTCGCTCACGACTGTCGCTCCTTGCTGCGGAAATTCTTCGGTACGGGGTGGACGGTGCCGACGCTCGCGGCAGCTGTCCCGGGCGGCATGGTTCCGGCCGGTCCGGCGGCGGGGCGACGACGTCCCCGGCCGATGTGGCGTGGCAGTACGGCGTGGGGCGCGCTGCTCATGACGCCTCCGAGCGGTCCGCGGCCATTCCTGCCGCGTCCAGCAGGGCCGTGCCCACTATCAGGTCCGCACCGCCGAACTCCGGGTCGTCGAGCTGCGTCCCGTCGTCGACGGAGAACAACAGGCGCTGCTCGCCCTGCCGGTAGGCGGTGCCGACCGGCGGACTCGCGGCGTGCACCGCGAGCAGGGCGACCAGGTAGGGCAGTTCGGGATCGCGGCGCCGCGCCTCCGCGAGGAGTCCGGAGAGCCGGCGCGGGGCGTCGTGCTCCAGGTCGAGGAGTTCCATGGCGCTCGCGAGCTGCTCCTCGCTGAACCTGCTGTCGTCCGGGGTGGCGATCAGATCGGGTTCGGGCATTTCGGCGCCCAGATGTTCTCGCTCCAGGGGCGGGGTGAGCAGCATGTCGACGAGATCGCCGACCCGTACCGAGGTGGGGGTGCGCAGCCCGGTGCCGTGGGCGAAGAAGGCATCGGTCACTCGGATGGCCTGTTCGACGGGGAGCGGCAGCAGCGGGGCGACCAGCTGGCCGTACAGATCGAGGCCGCTGCGGGCCGTGGGGGCTGCGAACGCCTGGCGGTCCTGTTCGGCTCGGAACAGCGGTCCGGCTTCCAGCAGTCGGGACTGCAGCTGGGTGTGGCGGCGAATGCAGTCCTTGACTACGTCGACGAGCTCGGCGGCGCGCCGCTTGTGCTCGGGCTCCTCCGCCTCGTCGCGCGCTTTGCGGATGTTGGTGAGGATCGCGTTCTCGTGGCGGTAGCGGTCGGCGACGTGGTCGAGGGCCTCGGCGATCATGTCGGGGACGGCGTTGAGCCAGTCGACGGCCCGGACGTTGCGCCGGGTGGCCTCCAGCGTCTTGCGGAGCGTCTCCGCGTACTGCACGGTTCGGTAGCGGGCCTGTTCGGCGGCGAGCTGTGCGTCCGCGAGGCGGCCCCGGCTGATGAGGACCTCCAGCTTCACCTCGGCGGCGATCTGGGCGCTGGTGACGTCCGTGTCGAGGGCGCCGACCAGGACGTTGACCGCTTCGTCGGTGGCCCGGAGATAGACGGTGCCGCCGTATCCCGGGACCTCTTCGATCAGCTTGAAGTCGTAATCCCGACGGATATACACCCCGTCGGGTCCGAAAGTGCCGTACACCGCACGGAATCCGCGGTCCATACTGCCGACATTGATCAGGTTCTCCAGCACCCAGCGGGCGACCCGCTCGTGTTCGGCGGCCGGGCGGCCCGGGGCCTGGGCGGCGACGCGGGGAAGGAGCCTGGTCACTATCTGGTCGTGGTCGGCCCCCGTGTCGAAGTCCATGTTGAGCGTGACCAGGTCGATCGCGGCGAGTGCGACCTCGGCCATCGCGTAGACGGTGTACTCACCGGCCAGATTCGCCTTGCGAACATCGAGGTCGTGCAGCGGAGCCGTGCAGGCGAGCGCGCGCAGCCGTCGCGAGAGCCCCTCGTCGGCGGCCGGGCCCGGGGCGGGCCGCGGCCCCGCGCTGAGCTGGGGCGCAGCGATGTCCGTGTAGGCAGGCGAAGTCACGCTGCACAGATTAGGTCCTCACACCGACAACGGTCGAAACGACGCAGAAGCGACCCCTTGCCCGAAGCCGGCCTGCTTCGCCATCACCGCTGTCCGCCGCCGCGTTCCGTACGGTCGTCGCCGCCCGGTTCCGGGGTTCCGTAGCCCCCGCCACCCGGCGTGCGGAGCACCAGGACGTCCCCCCGCTCCAGGTGAGCGGTGTCGCAGCCGCGGAGCGGTGTGACCGTCCGGCCGTCCGCGCGCTCGACATGCTGGTCGCCCAGCGCGCCGGATTCGCCGCCCGCCATGCCGTACGGCCTCACCCGGCGGTGGCCGGAGAGCAGTGCCACGGTGACGGGTTCGAGGAATCGGATGCGCCGCTCCACTCCGCAGCCGCCGTGCCAACGCCCTCCGCCTCCGCTGCCGTCACGTACCCGGAAGCTCTCCAGCAGCACGGGGTAGCGCCATTCGAGGACTTCGGGGTCGGTGAGGCGGGAGTTGGTCATATGGGTCTGTACGGCGTCGGCGCCGTCGAAGCCGTCGCCCGCGCCCGAACCGCTCGCCACCGTCTCGTAGTACTGGACGCGTTCGTTGCCGAAGGTGAGGTTGTTCATGGTGCCCGAACCCTCGGCCTGGATGCCGAGCGCCGCGTACAGGGCGCCGGTGACGGCCTGGGACGTCTCCACGTTTCCTGCGACGGTGGCCGCCGGATGGACGGGGGCCAGCATGGAGCCTTCCGGAATTCTGACCTCCAGGGGCTTGAGGCAGCCGCTGTTGAGGGGGATGTCGTCGGCTACCAGGGTCCGGAAGACGTACAGCACGGCTGCCATGACCACGGATTTCGGCGCGTTGAAGTTCCCCGGCTGCTGCGGTGAGGTGCCCGTGAAGTCGACGACCGCGCTTCGGGCTGCCGCGTCCACGGTGAGGGCGACCTCGATGACCGCGCCGTTGTCGGTCTCGTAGCGGTAGGTGCCGTCGTGCAGTGAGGCGATGATTCTGCGGACGGACTCCTCGGCGTTGTCCTGTACGTGTCCCATGTACGCGGCGACCGCCTCGGGGCCGAACTGTTCCACCATGCGGCGGAGTTCGGCGATGCCCTTTTCGTTGGCGGCGATCTGGGCGCGGAGATCGGCGAGGTTGGTGTCCGGGTCGCGGGAGGGGTACGCGGCGGTGGTGAGCAGCTCGCGCGTCTCGCCCTCGCGGAATCTGCCGTCCCGTACCAGAAGCCAGTTGTCGAAGAGCACTCCTTCCTCGTCGATGGTGCGGCTGAAGGCGGGCATGGAGCCGGGGGTGATGCCGCCGATCTCGGCGTGGTGTCCGCGTGAGGCGACGAGGAACCGCAGCCCGGGCCCCTCGTCGGCGTTCTCGTCGACGTCGAACACGGGTGTCACCACGGTCACATCGGGCAGGTGTGTGCCCCCGTGGTACGGGTCGTTGATGGCGTACACATCGCCGGGCCGCATCGCGCCGACGTTGCGCCGCAGCACCTCCTTGATGGACTCCCCCATCGAGCCGAGGTGCACGGGAATGTGCGGGGCATTGGCGATGAGATTGCCGTCCGCGTCGAACAGGGCGCAGGAGAAGTCGAGCCGCTCCTTGATGTTGACGGAGTGGGCCGTGTTCTCCAGGCGCACACCCATCTGTTCGGCGATCGACATGAAGAGGTTGTTGAAGACCTCCAGCATGACGGGGTCGACCCGGGTGCCGACGGCCCTGCGGTCCGGGCGCGGGCGGACCCGGGTGAGCAGCAGATGGCCGGTGCCGGCGAGAGCGGCCTGCCAGCCGGGGTCGACGACGGTGGTGGCATCCGCCTCGGCGATCACGGCGGGTCCGGTCACGATGTCCGCGGGGTGCAACTCCTCGCGCCGGTGGAGCGGGGTGTCCTGCCATCGTCCCCCGGCGAACATCCTTACGTAGTCGTGCGGTTGAGGCTCGGCACTCTCACGGGGTGTGCGGTCGGCGGGGCGCGGTCGGTGCTGTCCCGCCGTCCCGGTCGCCTCGACCGACACCGCCTCGACGACCAGCGGCCGGTCCATGGTGAACGCGTAGCGGGCGCGGTGCTGGGCGGTGAACGCCTCGGCCATGGCGGCCGTGGTGTCCAGGTCGACGGGCAGGCTGGAGTCCGTGCCGGCGTAGCGCAGGAGCACGCGGGCGTGAGTAGTGATGGCGCTGTCGGGGATGGCGTCGGCACGCAGTTCGGCGCGGGTGCGGCGGGCGAGTTCGTCGCAGAGTTCGCCGACGGCGGTGCGAGTCGCCTCGTGCAGTTCCGCCTCGACGGACTGTTCGCGCATCGCGGTGGCGTCGGCGAGACCGATGCCGTATGCGGACAGCACGCCGGCCAGGGGCGGTACGAGGACGGTGTCGATGCCCAGGGCGTCGGCGACGGCGCAGACGTGCTGGCCTCCGGCGCCGCCGAAACCGGTCAGGGCGTACCGGGTGATGTCGTGTCCGCGCTGCACGGAGATCTTCTTGACCGCGTTCGCCATGTTGAGCACGGCGATCTCCAGGAAACCAGCGGCGACCTCGGCCGCGGTGCGGGGTGTTCCGGTGGCGCGCGCCACGTCCTCGGCGAGCGCGTCGAAGCGGTCGCGGACGAGGTCCGCGTCGAGCGGGAGGTCGCCGTCCGGTCCGAAGACGGCCGGGAAGTGGGCGGGCTGGACCCGGCCGAGCATCACATTGGCGTCGGTGACGGTCAGCGGCCCGCCGCGGCGGTAGCAGGCCGGGCCGGGGATCGCGCCCGCCGAGTCGGGGCCGACGCGGTAGCGGTGGCCGTCGAAGTGCAGGACGGAGCCGCCGCCGGCCGCGACGGTGTGGATGTTCATCATGGGGGCGCGCATCCGCACCCCGGCCACCTGCGTGCCGAGTTCGCGCTCGAACTCGCCCGCGTAGTGCGACACATCGGTGGATGTGCCGCCCATGTCGAAGCCGATGACCCGGTCGAATCCGGCCTGCCCGGACGTACGGGCCATACCGACCACGCCACCGGCGGGTCCGGAGAGCACCGCGTCCTTGCCGCGGAAGTGGGAGGCCTCGCGCAGCCCGCCGTTGGACTGCATGAACATCAGCCGGATGCCGTCGAGTTCGCGGGCCACCTCGTCGACGTACCGGCGCAGGATCGGTGAGAGGTAGGCGTCGACGACGGTGGTGTCACCGCGTGGCACAAGCTTGATGAGCGGGCTCACCTCGTGCGAGCAGCTGATCTGGGTGAAGCCGGCATCACCGGCCGCGGCGGCCACGGCCCGCTCGTGTGCGGGGTGGCGGTAGCCGTGCATCAGGACGACGGCCGCGCTGCGCAGGCCGTCGGCCCGAGCGGCCCGCAGTCGCTCGGCCACCACGTCCCGGTCCAGAGGGGTCACGACCCGGCCGTGGGCGTCGATTCGTTCGGGGACCTCGATCACCCGCTCGTACACCGCTTCGGGCAGCAGAATGCGACGGTCGAAGAGCCTCGGTCTGTTCTGGTACGCGATGCGCAAGGCGTCCCGGAAGCCTTCCGTGATGACCAGGACGGTCGGTTCGCCGCGCCGCTCCAGCAGTGCGTTGGTGGCGACCGTCGTACCGATCTTCACCGTGCCGACCCGGTCGGCGGGGACCGGGTCGGCCGGGCCGAGGCCCAGCAGCCCCCGGATTCCGGCCACGGCGGCATCACGGTAGCGGTCCGGGTCGTGGGAGAGCAGCTTGCGGGTGACCAGGTACCCACCGGGATCCCGGCCCACGACATCGGTGAACGTCCCGCCACGGTCGATCCAGAACTCCCAGCGTCCGGTCATCCCTCCATACTGACCCGCGGCGCCGACAACGGGCCGGACGGCACAGCCGGCGCACCGGTGCGGCGGCCGGCGCACCGGCCGGCAGTACGTGCGCACGGCGCGGCCCGGACCGTTCACGCCGCGCGCGCCGCAGAGCGCACAGCTCCACACGCCCCCCCGACGCGCGGCGCTGTGCGTGTTCCGTCAGACCGCCGGGGCGTCGGGTCCGATCCTGCTGCGTACCGCCGTCTGCACCTCGGCCTCCTCGGCCGGGTCCGCGGCGAGCCGTCGCAGTCGCTCGGCGACCCTGATGTCGCCGGTCTCGGCGTGGAGCGCGGCGACCTCGCGGGTGGTCTCTTCACAGTCCCAGAGGCATTCGACGGCGAATCCGGTGGCGAAGGAGGGATCGGTCGCGGCCAGCGCGCGGGCCGCTCGGCCCCGCAGATGCGAGGAGGACGTCTCCCGGTAGACATGGCGCAGTACGGGTGCGGCGCAGGCGATGCCCAGTCTGCCCGTGCCGTCGACGAGGGGCCACAGGCGTGGCGCGTCCGGGCCTTCGCCCCGTACGGCCTCGCGGAGTGCGCCGAGGACCAGTGGGGCGTCCTGGGCCCCGCCCCGGCAGGCGAGCACGCCGGCGGCGGAGGCGCCGAGGGCGTCGGGCCGCCGGGCCCAGCGCCTGGCGCGCTCCACCGCCGCGTCGCCGCACATCCGCTCGAAGGCGGCGACGGCCGCGTCGGCGACGGTGCGCGACGCACTGACCGCGGCGGTCTCGATCAGGTCGAGCACGGCCTGGTCCCTGGTCTCGGCCAGGTGGTGCAGGGCGGCGCAGCGTGCGCCGTCCGGGCCGCTGCGGGCGGCCTCGATGATGGTGGACCGGTCCTCGGGGCCGGCGACGGCGGTGAGGCAGCGGGCGGCCGGGACGTGGAGGACGCTGCCTCGTTCCAGCGCCTGCTGGGCCCAGTCGAAGACGGCCTGGACGCTCCATCCGGGGCGGGGGCCGCCGGGTCGCATCTGTCGCTGCCAGCGGTCGAAGGAGCCCTGCTCGGTGGCGGCCCTGACCCGGGCGCCGACCTCGTCGCGGGGGTCGTCGGCCCAGAGCCGCCAGGGGCGTGGCTCGAAGGCGTCCCGCACGGCGGCGGCCAGCTCGGCGGCACCCTCCTCGGTGGCCGGGAACCGCCCGAGCACGGGTACGGCGAGGGCGCGGAGCCCCGCGTCGTCGTCGCGCAGGGCGAGCTCGTCGAGGGCCCAGGCCCAGTTGGCCCCGGTCGCGGCGTACCGCCGCAGCAGTGCCAGGGCGTCGTCCCGTCCGTACGAGGCGAGGTGACCGAGTACGGCGAGGGCAAGCCCGGTGCGTGAGTCGTCGGTGTCGAGGTGGTCGTCGGGATCGCCCAGGTGGCGCTCGATCTCTTCGATGCCGCCGTCGAGGTCGAGATACAGGCGTGCGTAGTAGAGCGAGCGGTTCTCCACCTGCCAGTCGTGGCGCGGATCGCTCAGGACGCAGTGGTTGAGAGCCGCCAGGGCCTCGGGGCGTGGTGCGGCGAGCGCGTGGAGCGTGCCGTCGCCACGGCCCCTCTGCAGCAGGCCGAGCAGGGTACCGCTCGGCGCTATGAACGGATCAAACATGAAAAAAGCCTCACATCAAGCTGTCGACGCAACCGGGACTGTGCAGTTCCAAGTGCCGGGTGGGGCACTACGCCGCGCAGCAACATGATCGGCCGACCGCCGTCTTCTGCTTGGTGTAGACCATCTTCCTCTGCCTCTCGTCGGTGGCCCGAATCGGGCCCGCGACGTCATGATGACCCAGCCATTTCGCCACCGCGACCACATTTACGACGTACCCGGTCAGCCGGCGCCGAAGAGTTCCAGCAGGTCGGCCTTGCCGAACATGCGTGCAGTGTCCAGCGCGGAGGGCGTTCCGGCCGCCGGGTCGGCCCCCGCGGCGAGCAGCGCCTCGATCACCGCACCCTCACCCTTGAAGACCGCTCCGGCGAGAGGAGTCTGCCCGCGGTCGTTGGCCCGGTCCGGGTCGGCACCCCGGGCGACGAGGGCAGTGACCGCGGCGGCATGGCCGTGGTACGCGGCGAGCATCAGCAGCGAATCGCCCCGGTCGTTGGTGAGGTTCGCGGGGACACCCGCGTCGACGTACGCGGCGAGCGTGTCGGCCTCACCGCGGCGGGCCAGGTCGAAGACCTTGGTCGCCAGCTCGACCACCTCGGGATCGGGGGTTTCGCTCATCGGACGGACCGCCTTCCATTAATCGGTTTCACCACTGTTGACCTGCGGGGGCGTACGCCGTGGGGGCCGCACGAGTGAATCGACAGGGTACTGCTCAACCGCACGCACGACCGGCCCGCCCACCGCGGCGGACCACGCTCGAGGATGGGGGAACAGTGCGCGACACCGAATGTTCCTTCTCCCCAGTGTTCGGCCGACGCCCTTCCCGTGCCCCCTGTCGGCCAAACAAGTGAAAATACCGACTTTTCACTCGAATGCAGCTTTTGTCGTATAGATACTTCCGGTGAACCTGGAAGGACTCATGGTGACTGTCCCCCCAACCAGGAGAACCTCTCATGATCCTGTCCATGTCAGGCGTAGTCATCCTCGGCATCATCGTCTTCCTGTTCTTCAGGAAGGACGGCCTCAAGGCATCGCACGCCGTCGTCACTGCCATGTTCGGCTTCTATCTGGCAGGCACCGCCATCGCACCGAGCATCACCGCGGGCGGCGCGAGTCTCGCCGGCCTCTTGGGCGGGATCAAATTCTGACCCTCCACGACCGCTCCCACCCCTTCAGGAGACCGACGTGGCCCGGCGACCACTCCCCCGCATTCTGAGCAGCGGCACCGCATCGATCACTCGCAGCCGCGAGTTCGCGCGCACGGCCGCCGACAACGCCACGGACGTCCTCCATCCGCTGATCGTGATCACCCGTGGTCTGCGGCTGCTGGCCGGAGCCGGAAGGCAGAAGTGGGCCGCGACGCCCAAGGACAAGCGTGGTCCGGTGCTTTGCTCCGTAGCCGCCTGCATCATGGTGCTCGCGCTCCTCCCCTACGGGTCCGTGCTCGCCCTGGTCACGGTGATGGGCGCCGCCGCGTGGAGGGGGCGGGAGCGGACCCCCGTGAAGACCGGCCCCGCCGAAGCGGAGACCGGGCGGCTGCGGTCTCTGTACGAGGCGCTCGTACCGCACTTCTCCGTGGCCGACGACCCCAGTCCGCTGTTCGCCCACGGCGGCGACTGGGACAAGACCTTCAGCGACTACGAGTTCGACGGCGATGGACGCCTGACGCGTCTTCAGGTGACATACCCCGCCTACTTCACCGACAGCGAGGCCGATTCCCGCGCCCGGATCGAGCAGCTGCTGCACGCCAAGTCGGGCCGCGGCCGCGAGTACCACTTCTCCTGGGACGAGGAGGGCAACCGGCTCGTCATGAGCGTGCTCGAGGCCCTGCCCACCTCGATCGGCGCCCAGCGTTTCGTCACCGCACCGGGCGAGACCGTGCTCGGTTTCACCGACGGCGACGCGGTGCAGCGCACCGTTCCGGTGAGCGACGGCGACGCGACCCGCGACGCGCCTCCCGTCGTCTGGCGGACCGGCGCCCGCTCCACCGAGCCGCATCTGCTGGCCGTCGGGCAGCCCGGCAGCGGCACCACCACGCTGATGCGCTCCATCGCCCTGCAGGCGCTCCAGCACGGCGACATCCTGATCATCGAAGGGAGCGGCACCGGCGAGTACGCCTGCCTGACCGGGCGCGACGGCGTACTGGCCGTCGAGTGCGGCCTGGCCGGCGCGCTCGCGACCCTGGAGTGGGCGGCCCATGAAACGGAACGGCGGCTGATCGCGGCGAACCGGGCCCGGCAGTCCGGCCGCCCCTCCCCCGACGACATCAAGCGCCCGCTCTGGGTGCTGCTGGACCGGCCCGGCGTCCTCGACCACCTGGCGGCCGCCGACGGCAGGCCCGATCCTCAGGAGCTGCTCCAGGTGCCGCTGCGGCACGGCAGGGCGGCCAACGTCACCGTGGTCGTCACCGAACAGTTCGACAGCCTGGACACCCTCGGCGAGACCGTCAGGACCCACACCCGGGCCCGGGTCGTGCTCGGCCACTGCTCCCGCGACCAGGTCGAGTCGGTGCTCGGCACGGAGCCTCACACCACCCCGACGCCGAACGTCCCGCCCGGCCGGGGGTACGCGCGGCTGGGCACCGGTCCCGTGCTGCGGCTCCAGGTTCCGGCCACGCCCGATCCGTACGACGAGGCGACCAGCGAGGCACAGCGGCAGGCGGTCCTCGGCCTGCTCCCCGAACGGCAGGCGCCGGCCGAGGCACCGGTCCCGGCCATGGAGGCCGAGGAGCCCGGACCCGTCGGGGCGAGCGTCCCGGACCCGGTGATGCCGCATCCCCTGACCGCGGCCGTTGCCGTTGCCGTCGAGGGCATGCGGGTCGGCGACTGAAAGGAACGACACACGACGGTGCGGGGCCGGCCGGCCGCGCACCGTCGTGCGGTCAGGCGACGAAGGTGCGTGGCGCCTCCACCCCCGCACCAGCCCCCGAACCCACCAGCTGCGCCGCCGCCGCGAGCCGTACCGCTGCCTCGTCCGCGACCGGCCCCCCGACCGTGAAGGGCAGCCGTACGTACCCCTCGAAGGCGCCGTCGACACCGAACCGGGGACCGGAGGGAACGCGTACACCGACCCGCTCGCCCGCCACCGCCAGCCGGGAGCCCGAGAGGCCGCCGGTACGCACCCAGAGCGTCAGCCCCCCGCGCGGAACGGAGAACTCCCAGTCCGGCAGCTCCCGGCGGAGCGCGGCGACGAGCGAGTCCCGGTTCTCCCGTGCCTGTTCACGCCGGACCTGCACGGCCTGCTCCCAGCCGCCGGTGCGCATCAGCCAGTTGACGGCGAGCTGCTCCAGGACGGGCGTGCCCATGTCGGCGTAGGCGCGGGCGGCCACCAGGCTGCGGATCACATCCGGGGCGGCACGCACCCAGCCGATGCGCATACCGGCCCAGAAGGCCTTGCTCGCCGATCCGACGGTGAGCACGGTGGAGCCCGCCGGATCGAAGGCGCAGACCCGGCGCGGCATCCGCACATCGTGGTCGAGGTGCAGCTCGTTCATGGTCTCGTCGACGACGAGGACCGTACCGGCGGAGCGGGCGGCGTCCACCAGGTCGCGTCGCCGGTCCTCGTCGGCCAGTGCGCCGGTGGGGTTGTGGAAGTCGGCGACGACATAGGCGAGTCGCGGCGCCGCGTCCCGCAGCACCTGCCGCCACCGGTTCATGTCCCAGCCGCCGAGCCCCTCCTCCATCGCCACCGGCACCAGCCGGGCACCCGCCTCCCGCATCAGCTGCAGGATGTTGGCGTAGCTCGGGGACTCCACCGCGATACGTTCGCCGCGGCCCGCGAAGAGGTGGCAGATCGCATCGATCGCGCCCATCGCCCCGGTGGTGACCATGATCTGTTCGGGCATGGTCGGGATGCCGCGCTCGGTGTAGCGGTCGGCGATCATCTGCCGCAGCGCGGGCAGACCGGCCGGGTAGTCGCCATGGGTGTGGGCGTACGGTGCCAGTTCCTCCAGGGCGCCCTGGACCGCCCGGGTCAGCCACGGTTCGGGGGCGGGCAGCGAGGCGCAGCCCAGGTCGATCATCGAACCGAGCGATTCCGGCGGAAGGGGTTCCAGGCCGCGTGCGGGCAGCGGGTTGCCCGCGGGCACGGCCGTCCAGCTGCCGGCACCGCGGCGGGACTCCAGGAACCCCTCGGTCCGCAGCGCCTCGTACGCGGCGGCGACCGTGGTGCGGCTGACGGACAGGGCTAGCGCCAGTTCACGCTCCGCCGGGAGCCGGGCTGCCACCGGCACCCGGCCTTCGAGGACGAGCAGACGGACCCCGTCGGCCAGCGCACGATAGGCGGGCGGCCTGCGGGCGCCCGGTCCGGCGGGCCGGGGCTGTTGGGCCCGGAGCTGCCGGGCGAGCTGTGCCGCACCGACTGCCGAAGTCCACTGCGCCATCGAAATCAGTCCACCTTCCTCGGATTGGCCATAGTTGGCAGCCAATCCCCTGCCACAGAGTGACATGCGGCAGTCCACCACCACCACTCCAGGGGGGCACCTCTTGTCCATCACCCCCGTCCCTCGCGGGGCGCACCTCACTCGAAGGCTGATTCAGCTGTACGTCGGTCTCGCGCTGTACGGAGCGAGTTCGGCGCTCCTGGTCCGAGCCGGTCTCGGCCTCGAACCCTGGGGAGTGCTGCACCAGGGGCTCGCGGAGCGCACCGGGCTGTCCATCGGGGTCGTCTCGATCATCGTCGGCGCCGCCGTCCTGCTCCTGTGGATACCGATCAGGCAGCGTCCGGGGCTCGGCACGGTCTCCAATGTCTTCGCCATCGGCATCGCCATGGACGGCACACTGGCGCTCGTGCCCGACGTGCACGGTCTCGCCGCGGAGATCGCCGTCATGGTGGCGGGGGTGGTGGTCAACGGCGTCGCGACGGGGCTGTACATCGCGGCGCGGTTCGGCCCGGGACCGCGCGACGGACTCATGACCGGTCTGCATCTGCGTACCGGCCGCTCCATCCGGCTGGTCCGCACCCTGATCGAGGTGGCGGTCGTGGCGACCGGCTTCGTGCTCGGCGGCTCACTCGGCGCGGGAACGGTCCTCTACGCCCTGGCCATCGGCCCGCTCGCCCAGTTCTTCCTGCGCTTCTTCGCGATCGACGGCGGGCAGGCCGGGAAGACCAACGCCGAAGCCGCCGAAGAGGCGGCCGTCGTACCCGCGCGGGACAATGGCGACACCACCGTCACCACCCCGACACCGGAGCAGGCGATACTGCCGAAGTGACCTCCGTACGCCACCCCTATCTGGACCATCCCGCGACGATCCCCTTCGCCCACCGAGGCGGCGCCGCCGACGGGATCGAGAACACGACGGCCGCGTTCCGCCGGGCCGCCGACGCCGGATACCGCTACTTCGAGACCGATGTGCACACCACGGCGGACGGCCGTCTGGTGGCCTTCCACGACGCCACTCTGGACCGGGTGACGGACGCCCGGGGCCGGATAGCCGAGTTGCCGTGGAGCGAGGTGCGGCGGGCCAGGGTGGCGGGCCGGGAGCCGCTGCCGCTGTTCGAGGAGCTGCTGGAGACTTTCCCCGAGGCCCGTTGGAACGTCGACATCAAGGCCGGGTCCGCCCTGGTCCCGCTGGTCGACCTGATCCGCCGGACGGATGCCTGGGACCGGGTGTGCGTCGGCTCGTTCTCGGAGAACCGGGTCGCCCGGGCCCACCGCCTCGCGGGGCCCCGGCTCGCCACCTCCTACGGCGTCCGCGGTGTGCTGGGCCTGCGGCTGCGCTCGTACGGCATTCCGGCGGCGCTGCGGGCCGGCGCGGTGTGCGCACAGGTACCGGAGACCCAGAACGGCGTCCGGGTGGTCGACCGCCGCTTCGTGCGCGAGGCGCACGCGCGCGGACTTCAGGTGCACGTCTGGACGGTGAACGAACCCGAGCGGATGGCGGCGCTCCTCGACCTCGGTGTGGATGGCATCATGACCGATCACATCGAGACGCTGCGTACGGTGCTGAGCGAGCGGGGGGCCTGGGCCTGACGCCGGTCGTGCGAGGTCTCCACGGGGAGAGACGAGGGGGAGCGCTTTGAGCGCCGAGACCGCGGACACCGCCGAGCCGACGGAACTCGCGACGGGTTCCGCAGACGCCGCGAGCCGCAGACGGGAACAGCGCGGCTGGTATTTCTACGATTTCGCCTGCTCCGTCTACTCGACCAGTGTCCTGACGGTATTCCTCGGCCCCTATCTGACGTCGGTCGCCAAGGCGACCGCCGACGCCGAGGGTTTCGTGCACCCGCTGGGCATACCGGTGCGCGCCGGGTCGCTCTTCGCCTACGCGGTCTCCGTGTCGGTGGTGGTCGCGGTGATCGTGATGCCGATCGTGGGCGCCGCAGCGGACCGTACAGGGCGGAAGAAGCCGCTGCTCGCGGCCGCCGCCTATGTGGGGGCCGCCGCCACCACCGGCATGTTCTTCCTGGACGGTCACCGTTATCTGCTGGGCGCGTTCCTGCTGATCGTGGCGAACGCCTCGATCTCGGTCTCGATGGTGCTCTACAACGCCTATCTGCCCCAGATCGCCGAACCGGAGGAGCGGGACGCGGTCTCCTCTCGCGGCTGGGCGTTCGGATACACCTCGGGCGCGTTCGTCCTCGTCCTGAACCTGGTGCTGTACACGGGCCACGACTCCTTCGGTCTCTCCGAGTCCGACGCGGTGCGGATCTGTCTCGCGTCGGCCGGCGTCTGGTGGGGCGCCTTCACGCTCGTGCCGCTGCGACGGCTGCGCGACCGGCGGGTGACGCCGGGTGGCGAAGGGGCGGTCGGTTCGGGGTGGCGGCAGTTGATGAACACCCTGCGCGACATGCGCCGCCATCCGCTGACGCTCTCCTTCCTGCTGGCGTACCTCGTCTACAACGACGGCGTGCAGACGGTGATCTCCCAGGCCTCGTTGTACGGCTCCGAGGAACTGGGCCTGGACCAGACGACGCTGATCACGGCCGTGCTGCTGGTGCAGGTGCTCGCGGTGGCCGGAGCGCTCGCCATGGGCCGACTGGCGCGGGTGTACGGCGCCAAGCGCACGATTCTCGGCTCGCTCGTCGTCTGGACGCTGATTCTCGTCGCCGGCTATTTCCTGCCCGCCGACGCGCCGGTCTTCTTCTACATGCTGGCCTCGGCGATCGGCCTGGTGCTCGGCGGCAGCCAGGCGCTTTCGCGCTCGTTGTTCTCCCATCTGGTGCCGCGCGGCAAGGAGGCCGAGTACTTCTCCGCGTACGAGATGAGCGACCGCGGACTGAGCTGGCTGGGACCACTGGTGTTCGGGCTCGCGTATCAGCTGACCGGGAGCTACCGGGATGCGATCATCTCGTTGGTGATCTTCTTCGTGGTCGGTTCCGTACTGCTCGCGAGGGTGCCGATCCGGCGGGCCGTGGCGGCCGCGGGCAATCCCGTGCCCGAACGGATTTAGACGTTGAAGTGAAAGGCCGGTAGTGTACGCCTTTGGCCTGCCCGGAGGACCGTTACTGCGAGTGGAAGAAGTCGAACCGTTGGGTGACAACTTCCGCCAGATGTGACAAACCGGGCATTGGCGGGTACCCCAACCCTGAAGAAGCAGCGGCACGACGGGCGACGCATGACCGGCAACGGGAATCTTTACCGCCGAGCGGACGTTGACCGGATGACGACGACAGCGACACCTGTCCTGTGGGCGACAAGCCCGGGAGGCACGATTCATGAGTGAGCGAGCTCTCCGCGGCACGCGACTCGTGGTTACCAGCTACGAGACGGACCGCGGCATCGATCTGGCCCCGCGCCAGGCGGTGGAGTACGCATGCCAGAACGGACATCGATTTGAGATGCCGTTCTCGGTAGAGGCGGAAATTCCGCCGGAGTGGGAGTGCAAGGCGTGCGGCGCCATGGCACTCCTGGTGGACGGGGATGGCCCCGAGGAGAAGAAGGGCAAGCCTGCGCGTACGCACTGGGACATGCTCATGGAGCGGCGCACACGCGAGGAGCTGGAGGAGGTGCTGGCCGAAAGGCTGGCGGTTCTGCGCTCCGGAGCCATGAACATCGCCGTGCATCCGCGGGACAGCAGGAAGTCTGCCTGACCGCAGGGCACCTCAGCGCGACAGAGCCGCGGGCTGTGACACACCGAGCGTGTGTCACAGCCCGCGGCTCTTTCGCGTCGCGGACCCGGTACCGGGTCCGGCGTCAGGGGGTCAGCGGCGGCCGGGGGCCCTCGTCGGGGCGGGGGCCCGGCTGTGCGCCGTCCTGACGGATGACCTCACCCTGCACGATCTTTCCGTCCGGCCGGTGAATGCGGGCCTGCCGGACGGCGTCGGAGAGGCTGCCGGGGGCCGCGGCGCGCATCCGGCGATCCAGCGACCGCTCCGCGTACCGGCCGAGCGCCGAACGGACCGGCGGCACAAGCAGCAGAAGCCCCGCCACGTCCGAGATCATCCCCGGGATCATCAGCAGCAGCCCGCCGAGCATCAGGAAGCCGTTGCCCTCGTTGCCCGAGGGTGCGGCCTGCGGGGCGGCGGCCGCCCCGGGCTGTCCCGGCATCCGCTGGAGCGTCTCGGTGAGGTTGCGGAAGGCCCGGCGGCCGGCCCGCTTCATCACCACGGCGCCGAACACGATTCCCCCCACCAGGAGGAGCAGTACGGTGAACCCGCCCGCCGCATTCGCCACGACGGTGAGCAGCCAGATCTCCAGCACCGCCCAGGCGGCGACGGCGAGAGGAACGAGGGTACGGGCGCGTGAGCGCCTAGGGGCGGTCGGGGGCGGTGTGCCGGTCGTCATGGTCCCCAGTGTGCCCGTACGGGCATCCAAGCGGCGTAAGGGGGTGATCATGGGCGACGGGCCGGAGCCCGCCGCACACGGCGGATCAGATCGCCTTGCGGCCGAGGGCCCGGTTCGTACGGGCGGTGACGCCCCAGGAGGTGACCCGCCAGAGCGCCTCGACCAGGATGTCGCGGCTCATCTTCGAGTCGCCGATCTCGCGGTCCACGAAGGTGATCGGGACCTCGACGACGTGATATCCGGCGTCGATGGCTCGGCGGGCCAGGTCGACCTGGAAGCAGTAGCCCTGCGAGGCGACCCGTTCGAGGCCGATGCCCTCCAAGGTCTCGGCGCGGAAGGCCCGGTAGCCGCCCGTGACGTCCCTGGTCCGCAGCCCGAGGAGGAGGCGGGAGTACGTACTGCCGCCGCGGGAGATCATTTCCCGGGTCTTGGGCCAGTTGACCACGCGCCCGCCCGGCACCCAGCGGGAGCCGAGCACCAGGTCGGCGCCTTTGAGCGCGGTGAGCAGCCGGGGCAGTTCCTCGGGCTGGTGGGAGCCGTCGGCGTCCATCTCCACGAGCACGCCGTAGCCGTGCTCGATGCCCCAGCGGAAGCCCGCGAGGTAGGCGGCCCCCAGCCCTTCCTTGCCCTTGCGGTGCAACACCTGCACCTGCTCGTCGGCGGAGGCGATCTCGTCGGCGACCTTGCCGGTGCCGTCGGGGCTGTTGTCGTCAGCGATCAGGATGTCGGCTTCCGGCACAGCGGCGCGCACCCGGCTGACGATCGGCTTGATGTTCTCGGCCTCGTTGTAGGTCGGAATGATCACCAAGGTTCTGCCGAGCGGGCCGTACCGCCGCTGACCGCCGTCGTTCACTTACTGCCCCTTAAGTCCGTACGCAGATGCACACCATATCCAGCGGACGGGCGCCGGACGCCGACGCGGTCGGGCGGGAACGGACACCGCCACGGACAGAAGGAGGGAAGTACGGACAGACCCCCTGACGAGAACTTGCGGGAACTGCGAATGGGGGCCCAGCGCCCTTCGGGCCGACCTGGGACCCGCTGGCTGCGGGTCGACCTAGAGCCGTTGTCTACTGAACGTCCGGGCCCCACCCGGGTCGCACCTACCGTCCGGCTGAAACCTTCCCTCGCCCCCGAGGCGCGGGCGCTGAACCTGGCTGTCAGGGGTGGTGCGCCGGTGCGGCACACCACCCCATGACCCAGCGGCGTTCGACGACTGCGTGGAGGTTTAACCGGTCGGACGTCCTGTGGTGGACTCGGCCGAACCTACCGGCCGGTGGGCGCGTTCTGTCAATAGCTGCCTGACCTGCGATGTTCACGGAACTTGCCTGGTCAGTAGCGAAGATCCGCAGGTCGCGGCGGAGCGGGGGGCTCTTCGATCGGCGGTACGAAATGTCCGGACGTCACTCGTTCGGTCGCACGTAGACAGTTTGTCCGAAGACTACAGTGCGCAGGCAGACCGGGAGCGCGGCGCCCGGGGTGAGGTCCGGCAGGCCGGGCGTTCCCGACCTCGGGTCGGTCGACCAGCGGGCGACCCGGTCGTCCGGGGCCTGAACCACCAGGTCATCGGTACGCCAGACCGCGTAGTCGGCCGGGGCACCGGGCACCAGGGTCCCCGCGTCGTCGCGGCCGACGGCCCGCCAGCCGCCCCTGGTGTGGGCGGTGAAACCGGCTCGCACGGAGATCCGGTGTTCGGGCGTGCGGTGGAAGGCGGCGGCCCGTACCGTCCCCCACGGGTCCAGCGGGGTAACCGGGCTGTCCGAGCCGAAGGCCAGGGGCACACCGGCCCGCAGGAGCGCGGCGTACGGGTTGAGGGTCCTGGCCCGCTCGGCGCCGAGCCGCTGCGCGTACATGCCCTCCTCACCGCCCCAGGCCGCGTCGAAGGCGGGCTGGACGGAGGCGGTCAGCCCCAGCTCCGCGAAGCCGGCGACGGTCTCCGGGGTGAGCATCTCGGCGTGCTCGATACGGTGTCGGGCGGCCCGGACCCGGGCCAGGCCGAGCGCCTCGGAGGCGGCCCTGACGCCCTCCACCACGGCGGAGAGCGCGGCATCGCCGATGGCGTGGAAGCCGGCCTGCAGCCCGGCCTCGGTGCAGGCGGTGACATGGGCGGCGATCCGCGCCGCGTCCAGGTGTGCGGCGCCGCTGTGTCCGGCCACGCCGTCCGCGTACGGCTCGTGGAGACAGGCCGTGTGCGAACCGAGGGAGCCGTCGACGAAGAGGTCCCCGGCCGCGCCGACCGCGCCGAGTTCCCGGATGCGACGTGCGTCCTTCTCGTCGGCGACCTGCTCGGCCCAGTAGCCGAAGACCCGCGGTCCGCTCTCCGCCGCGGCGAGCTCGAGCAGCGCGACGAAGTCCTCCTCGTCGGAGATGTCGGGGCCGCCGCACTCGTGGACGGTGCCGATGCCGAGCGACGCGGCGTGGCGCAGTGCGGCGCGCTGCGCGTGGGCGCGCTGTCGCGCCGAGACGGCACCGTGAGCCGCGGAACGCACCGCGTGGTGGGCGGCGCCGGTCAGCGGGGCGTCGGGGTGGTATCCGGTCAGCGCCGTGACGCCCGGGACCAGATCGAGCAGGGCGGTGGTGACGACCGCGGAGTGCACATCGATGCGGGGCAGGTAGACCGGCCGGCCGCCGGCGGCCGCGTCGAGTTCGCCGCGCGCCGGAGGGCGCTGCTCCGGCCAGCGTGCGGCGTCCCAGCCGTGGCCGAGGACGACCCGGTCCGCGGGGTGCGCCGCCACGTACGCGCGCAGCAGACCGAGCGCCTCGTCGAGCGTCCGGGCACCGGAGAGGTCGAGACCGGTGAGTGCCAGGCCGGTCGAGGTGGTGTGGACGTGGGCGTCGGTGAACGCGGGGGTGACAAGCGCACCTTCGAGGTCGATCACTTCGTCGACGCCGCTCGCGAAGGCGTCGGCGGCCCCTTCCGAGCCCACCCAGGCGACATGGCCGCGTTCGACGACCATGGCGGTGGCGAAGGGGTCGGCGGGACTGTGGACGTCTCCACCGCGCAGCAGCACGGTGCGGTGTTCGCTCTGGGGGGCGGTGCTCTCGGTCATGGGACCAGTCTCGCGCCTGCCCCGACCCGCGCGGTCCGCGGCCCCGCTCAGAGCTGCGGAGGCCGGGCCTCGTAAGGCGTGGAGAGGACGACGGTGGTCCGGGTGGAGACACCGGCCAGCGAACGGATCCGGGTGAGCAGGTGCTCCAGCTCCAGCGGGGTCGCGACCCGCACCTTGAGGATGTAGTTCTCGTCACCCGCGACGCTGTGACATGCCTCCAGCTCCGGAACGTCCGCGAGTCGTTCCGCGATGTCGTCCGGCGCGCTCGGGTCGAAGGGTTTCACCGAGATGAACGCGGTGAGCGGCAGGCCGACGGCCTCCGGATCGACGACCGCGGCATAGCCCCGGATCACCCCGCGCTGCTCCAGCCTGCGGACGCGCTGATGAACCGCCGAGGTGGACAGGCCCGTGGCCTTGCCCAGGTCGGTGTAGCTCATCCGCCCGTCCTTGACGAGCAACTCCACGATCTGTCGGTCCAGCTCCTCCATGCGGATCAACCTATTGCCACTGGCACCTCCGGGCACAGCGACAAGGGCTCCGGAAGGGCACCTGCGGCAGGCATGTGACGAATGCCACAGGTTTACGGGCGGGTAGCCACCCCCTTGGCGGTTACGGCGAACGCGCGACGGGAAGTGCTTGCTGTGGTCGAGGCCGTGGCGCCTTGTCGGCCCACCCGAGGGGGGAATTTCCCATGCAGAGCCTGAAGCTCACCGGACGTACCGAACCGGATCCCGTCGATCCCGTCGAGGACACCGCTCCCGACGCGTACGACATGCTCGAGATGTACCGGGTGATCTGCCCGGACTGCGTGCAGCCGATCGCGCTGCTGGCGGACGAGGATGTGCTGCCGGAGCACGCACTGTGCCCGACTCCGTGGAACCCGTTCGTACTGACCGTCTGTGCCGGTACGGGCCGCGCGGCGGCGCAGACGCGGCCCGCCGACGATTCGCTCGACGTCCAGGAGCAGGAGACGGCGCTGCTGCTGACGCTCCCTCAGGGACTCGACTGGAGAATGCAGCCGTTCTCGCACGCCGGCGGTCCGGGCTCGCGCCCGCTGCGGGTGCCGCAGATGCGGCGCGACGCCGCCTGAGGCCCGCGCCGGCCCCGCGCGAGGCCGCCCGGACGCCGTCCGGGCTCGTCCCGCACGACTTGCGCCGCACCACGACGGTCCGGCCGACGTGGTGCCCGCTCCCCCGGGATGCTCTGCCGCCGGGGACCCGGCGAACGGGCTCTCGAATCGGCCGGGCAGTGACCAGGACCCGCCCCGCGCCGTTGGCCAGGCATGACCCTGCTGCATTCAACGGCCGGTCCCGGTCGTCGCCGTCTCGCCGCTCCGACCGCCGAAGAATCGGTTCCGCAGTCCGGTTCACAGCCGGTGCCGCAGCCCGTGCCTCCCCTGTCGACGCCGCGGCCGGTGCCGCACTCCACCGATCCGCCCATCTACCGGGCCCTGCTGCGTCATTGGGAGAGCACCGGACGGACCCTGCCGGGCCGCCACGACCAGGAGTGGAACCGGATCATGGCGACGCCCGTGTGGTCGGAGCGGCCGCTGCGGGTCAGCGCGTCTCGGGACCCGCGAGGTGGCGTGCGATGACCATCCGCTGGATCTGGTTGGTCCCCTCGACGATCTGCAGCACCTTGGCCTCGCGCATCAGCCGCTCGACGGGGAAGTCGAGGGTATAGCCGTAGCCGCCGAGGACCTGGACGGCGTCGATGGTGACCCGCATGGCCGCGTCCGTGCAGAACAGCTTGGCCATGGCCGCCTGGCGCGAGAAGGGCTTGCCCTCGTCGCGGAGCCGGGCCGCCTCCAGGTAGAGCGCCCGGCCCGCCTCGATCTGGGTGGCCATGTCGGCGAGCATGAAGCGCAGGCCCTGGAAGTCGGCGATGGGCCGGCCGAACTGCCGGCGGCCGGTGGCGTAGGCGACGGCCTCGCTCAGGGCGGCCTGGGCGACGCCGATCGCGCAGGCGGCGATGCCGAGGCGTCCGGAGTCGAGTGCGGACAGGGCGATCGCGAAGCCCTGGCCCTCCTCGCCGATCCGGCGCGCGTCGGCGACCCGCACGCCGTCGAAGTTCAGCTGGGCGGTGGGCGACCCCTTCATGCCCATCTTCTTCTCGGGGGCGGCCGCGTTCAGCCCCTCGGCGTCGCCGGGTACCAGGAAGGCCGTGATGCCGCGGGCGCCCTCGGCACCGGTGCGGGCCAGGACCGTGTAGAAGTCG
This sequence comes from Streptomyces sp. NPDC111516, assembly GCF_055635345.1. Taxonomy (NCBI): domain Bacteria; kingdom Bacillati; phylum Actinomycetota; class Actinomycetes; order Kitasatosporales; family Streptomycetaceae; genus Streptomyces; species Streptomyces sp. NPDC111516. Next base: position 42,370 of record NZ_JBVKBV010000028.1, read on the forward strand.
GCGATGCCGCCGTGAGTGATCCACGCCTTGGTGCCGGTGATGACCCAGTCGTCGCCGTCCCGTACGGCCTTCGTACGCAGCGAGGCGGCATCGGAGCCCGAGGCGGGCTCGGAGAGGCAGTAGGCGCCCAGCAGACCCCCTCCGAGCATCGCCGGGAGGTGTTCGGCCTGCTGCTCCTTGGTGCCGAATCCGGCGAGGGCGTGGCAGGCGAGGGAGTGGACGCTGACACCGAGCCCGACGGTGAGCCGGGCGGCCGCGAGTTCTTCGAGGACCTGGAGGTAGACCTCGTACGGCTGGTCGCCGCCACCGTGGGCGGAGTCGTAGGGCAGTCCGAGCAGTCCGGACTCGGAGAGCAGCGTGAAGACTTCACGCGGGAACCGGCCCGCGTCCTCCTCCTCGGCCGCTCTCGGCGCGATCTCTCGCTGCGCGATGTCGCGGACGAGCGCGATGAGCTGCCTGGACTCCTCGGTGGGCAGACGGCGTTCCACCAATTGCGGGGCACGGTCGGACATGACGGCGCTCTCCTCCCTGTCGGGCGTTGCGACGGTCGCGCGCGCGGGGTGTGGACGGCGCCGCCGGGGGACTTCCGGGCGGGCCCGGAAGAGCACTACTGCGCAGCCGGTGCCCGCCTCTCGGATTACGAGAGTTGCTGGCCAGCGGCTGTGGCGGCTTGAGTATGCCCGATCGGACGATATCCGTCACGGGGTGACGGAGCGACTCGGCGGCGAGCGGGACGATTACCGGAATTGGTCCGAACCATTGACCCAACTGGTCTAGTCCATCTACGTTTCCACTCGAACCGGCCTTTCCGCGTTCATGCCAAGTTCACGGACGGCCGGCAGTACGCCCCCACTCGCGAGTTCCCTCCCCCCACGAGGAGACAAGATGTCTGGACCGCATCGTTCCCGCGCCCGTTTCCGGACGCTCGCCGCAGCCGCCTGTACGGCCGCCCTCGGAGCCGCCCTGTTGGGCGTCGCGGGCACCGCGTCGGCCGGCGCGGCCCCCACCACCACGCGGGCCGCGGCCCCCGCAGCCGACGCGGCCGCCCCCACAGCGGCCGGCGACAAGGTGGTCGGGTACTTCACCAACTGGGGTGTCTATCAACGCGATTACCACGTGAAGAACATCGAGACCTCGGGCTCGGCCGACAAGCTCACCCACATCAACTACGCCTTCGGCAACGTCACCGGCGGCAAGTGCGCGGTCGGCGACTCGTACGCCGACTACGAGAAGGCGTACCCGGCCGACCAGTCGGTCGACGGCGTGGCGGACACCTGGGATCAGGACCTGCGTGGCAACTTCAACCAGCTGCGCAAGCTGAAGAAGCTGCACCCGGACCTCAAGGTCATCTGGTCGTTCGGCGGCTGGACCTGGTCCGGTGGCTTCGGTGAGGCGGCGAAGAACCCGGCCTCGTTCGCCGAGTCCTGCTACAGCCTGGTGGAGGACCCCCGTTGGGCCGATGTCTTCGACGGCATCGACATCGACTGGGAGTACCCCAACGCCTGCGGCCTGACCTGCGACACCAGCGGACGTGACGCCTACGGCAACCTGTTGGCGGCGCTGCGCTCCAAGTTCGGCGCCGACAACCTGGTCACCTCGGCGATCTCCGCCGACGGCTCCGACGGCGGCAAGCTCGACGCCGTCGACTACGGCGGCGCGGCGAAGTACGTCGACTGGTACAACCCGATGACGTACGACTTCTTCGGCGCCTGGGACGCGAAGGGGCCGACCGCCCCGCACTCCCCGCTGACCTCCTACGAAGGCATCCCGAAGGAGGGCTTCAACAGCGAAGCGGCCATCAACAAGCTGAAGGGGCAGGGGGTCCCGGCCTCGAAGCTGCTGCTCGGCATCGGCTTCTACGGCCGCGGCTGGACCGGCGTCACCCAGGACGCGCCCGGCGGCACCGCCACCGGAGCGGCCCCCGGCACGTACGAGGCCGGCATCGAGGACTACAAGGTCCTCAAGACCAGCTGCCCGGCCACCGGCACCGTCGCCGGTACGGCATACGCGCACTGCGGCACCAACTGGTGGAGCTACGACACCCCGGCCACCATCGCCACCAAGATGAACTACAAGAACCAGCAGGGGCTGGGCGGCACCTTCTTCTGGGAGCTCAGTGGTGACACCACCAACGGCGAACTGATCAAGGCGATCAACTAGGGTCTTCCGTTTGGATCAGGCCGGATCAGGGAGCGGGGCGGCGGGCCGACTGGCCTTCCGCCCCGTTTCGTCCGGGCCGAGGCGATCCGCGATGGGTCCGACAGGCAGTGGTTCCCGCGGCGTTCCCGCTCCGACGATGACGCGGTGTGCCCGGGGTCGTTTCGGCCATCCGCGCCGCCACACAGCCGCAGTACCTGCGACGAGACCGCCTCTGACGCGCCTGATTCAGGACGCTCCCGGCCCCCGTATGCACTTGGCTCGCGCGATGAGGAGGGCGGTGTCGTCGTGGTCGTCATGGTGGCGCAGGGCGTGCAGGAGCAGGTCGCAGGTCGCTTCCAGGGGCCGGTCCGGTCGGCCGAGGAGGCCGAGGAGAGTGTTCAGGCGTGCGTCGATGGGCTGGTCGCGGGTTTCGACCAGCCCATCGGTGTACAGGACGAGCTTGTCACCGGGGTCCAGGTCAATGCGCGTGGTGTGGAAGGGAACCCCGCCGACGCCGAGGGGCGCGCCGGTGGGCAGGTCGAGCAGTTCGGGGGCGCGGCCGGGACGTACCAGGGCGGGGGGCAGGTGTCCGGCGAGGGCGATGCGGCAGTACGCGCGGTGCGGGTCGTAGACGACGTACACGCAGGTGGCGATGGCCTGATCGAGGCCGGTGGAACTGCGGTCCAGGTGGTGCAGGACCAGGCTGGGGTCGAGGTCGAGGTCGGCGAGCGCCCGGGTGGCGCTGCTCAGTTGTCCCATGGTGGCAGCGGCGGTGATGCCGCTGCCCATGACGTCGCCGACGACCAGGGCGGTCTTGTCGCCGGGAAGAGGGATGACGTCGAACCAGTCGCCGCCGACCTCGCGGGCGGCCTCCGCCGGCTGGTAGCGGTAGGCGATCTCCAGGCCCGGCCGGTGCGGCGGGTGCTGGGGCAACAGGCTGCGCTGGAGAGTGAGAGCGGCGTCGCGTTCCCGCTGGTACCAGCGGGCGTTGTCGATCGACACGGCGGCCCGGACGGCCAGCTCGCTGGCCAGGATGAGGTCGTCGTCGTCGAACGGAAGCGGGTTGCGGAAGCGTTTGAGGTCCAGGGCGCCGAGGACTTCGCCGCGCGCGATGAGCGGCACCGCAAGGTAGGAGTGGAGGCCGGCGCGGGCCAGGACGGTGGCGGCTTCGGGGCAGCGGGCGATCCGCCGCATATCTCCGCCGTCCACGTGGGAGACGAGGATCGGGTCGCCGGTGGCGACGCACTGGGTGACCAGACGGTCGGCGCCGTAGTCGGCGATGTCGCCGGTGGGGTCGACGGCGTGGACGGCTTCGGTGGGGCAGGCCGCCTTGACGGCGAGCGCCCGGAACCGGACGTGCCCCTGCGGCGGGGACGGTGGGGTGCTGCGGCTGTTCAGGGCGGCGTCGAGGATGTCGACCGTGGCGACGTCGGCCAGGTCGGGCACGACGATATCGGCGAGCTCGTGGGCGGTCCGGTGGAGATCGAGGGTGGTGCCGATGAGTACGGAGGCGTCCGCGAGGAGGGCGAGGCGCCGGCGCGCGTGGTGCGCCTCGGCGGCCATGCGGTGCCGGTCGGTGACGTCCACGATGGACCCGGCCACTCCCAGCACCTTGCCGCCCGGGTCCTCCAGCCGGTAGTACGAAGCCGACCAGGCACGCTCGTGATCCGGATCGGCGGGGGTGCGTCCGACGATCTCCAGGTCCAGGATCGGGACGCCGGTGTCCAGGACCTGGCGCATCGAGGAATCGATGGCTTCGATGTCCAGGAACGGCAGGACATCCTGGGTGCGCCGGCCGATGAGCTCGTCGGCGGACAGGCCGTTCATGCGTTCCAGCGCCGGGTTGACCGCGGCGTACCGCAGTTCGGTGTCCATGACCACCAAGCCGATCGGGGACTGCGACACGAGTCCCGTGGACAGGGCCAGATCCCGTTCGACCCGCCGCAACGTGGTCTGGTCGGAAGCCAGCCCCAGGGCGTACAGGCCCTTCCGGTCATCCATCAGCCGCACATTGCGGAACTCCACCAGCTTCGTGCCGCCGTCCCTGCGCCGAATGGGAAAGACCCCGGCCCAGCTGCCACTGCCCCCCATGACCTGCGCGAACAGGTCGATGACCTGCTCCAGGTGCTCTTCGTGGACCAGGAGCCGGCCCGCGAACCGGCCCAGGGCCTCGTCAGGCGTGTATCCGAAGAGCTCTTCGGCCTGTGGGCTCCACAGCACGATCCGCCCGTCCGCATCGAGGACGACGGCGGCAACGCCCAGCACATCGAGCAGCCCGCCCGGCGCGGACGAAGCAGACCCTGCCGGGCCGGGCCCCGCCCGGGATGGTTCGGAGGCGCTCATCCCGGCACTCCCTTCCGCCCACCGCGGCGGCTCGATGTCCCGACTCGGGCCCACGCTGCCGTTTCCTGCGTGCCCCCGGAGCTCTCTCCATCGTCTCTCCGCACCCGTCGCCCCCGCATCCCCCGGACCGATCGTCCACGGCACGGTAGGGGCCGACGCACGGCGGGGGCGCGCCGCGAGTTCGCCGCCGCAGTCGGGACACCTGTTCTGCACGACGTCCCAGCAGGACAGGCCGAACATGCCCTCGTACGAGCAGATGCGGGCGGGCGAATCCTGCGGCGGCACCGTGCTCTCACATCGTTCGCAGCGGTCGCGACCCGCGACACGAATGGACCACCGTGACCTCGACGAGCGGCGTGTCCATGCACGAGGTGTCCCCCGGCTCGGGCACCGCTCGGTCGAGGTCACGGTGGACCGGTACAGCCATCTCGCCCAGGACGGCCCGGAACGCTGCCGTCAGGTCATCGAGGCGGCCGTGGCGCCGCGCCTGTTCACATCAGGCCGAGTGACTCCAGGGCCCGGCGCTGACCCGGTGCCGGCGCGGCGGGCCAGTAGACGTAGCAGACACCGCCCGTACCGCTTCTGACCCTGCCGTTCGCGTCGTAGCGCTTGGTGCGGAGCCAGATCGTCTCCCACTCCTTGCGCTTGTAGACGCGGCGCACGGCCTCGTTGTTCGGCGAGGCCGGGTCGTTCGCGATCACGTCGCCGTCCGCGGTGAACCCGATCACGGTCATCAGGTGGCCCGAGGTCCCGTATCCCGCGCCGGTCAGCTCCTCCTTGAGGAAGGACTGCGATGTTATGACCGGGATGCCCGCCCGGATCAGCGTCTCCAGGTCCGTCAGCGAGCCGAGCCGGGTCACGACCGCGCTCATGTGGTCGTACGTCGCGGCGTACGCGGCGTTGAACGGCCAGTTGCCGCAGCCCTCGTACTGGTAGTCGTAGGTGAACCGGGCCGCATGGCAGACCTGCGGGTCGGCCAGGCCCGGCTTGACCCAGGCGAGCTCCTCGGCGGTGGGCCTGCGTCCCCAGTACTCGATGATCATCTGCGAGGAGGTGGGGCTGCACCAGGCCTCGCCGCCGTTGTCGTACTCCGGGTACTGCCCCGCGTGGACGTTCTGCGAGTAGCGCGGCACCGGAAGTTCCCGGGCGAGGCCGGGGGTGCTGGCGGGCACGGTGAAGCGGTCCGGGATGTCCGACGCCATCGCGCCGAGCCGCCAGACGGTGGGCGTGAGGCGGGTGCCCGGGGTGCGGTACAGCGTGAGCCGCAGCCGGTACGCCACCAGCCGCAGTCCGCTCGCCGCGTCGTCCACCGAGAAGGTGTCGGTCCAGATGGAGCTCTTGCCGTCGGTCTGGTCGTCGACGGACGTCCGGCGGATGTCGCCGTCGCCCGCGGCCCAGCGGCCCATCACGTACCAGGGTGTCGCGGTGGCGTCCGAATAGCGGCCCTGGAGCTCGATCTGGATCCAGGTGCCCGCCGGGGCGTCGGCGTTCCAGGAGGCGATCACCTCGGTGGCCGGGACGTCGGACCGGTGCACCGGCGAGGTCCAGGTGGCGTACTCCCAGGTGGCGGTCCGGCCGGTGTGCGGATCGGTGTAGTCGGTGCACCCCTCGGCGCGGCCGATCACCAGACCGGGCCGACGGCCCGCGACGGCGCGCGTCCCGGCACCGAAACCGCAGCGCCAGTCGGTGTACGTGTGCCAGGAATGGTTGTCCACGAGGGAGGCGGCCGCCGAGGGAGTGGTTGCCGGGGAGGCGGACAGCGGGGCAGCGGCGGCGGTTGCGGCGTCGGCGGACGACACCGTGCCGACGGTGGCCGCTGCCACGAGCGCGGTGGTCAGCACGGTTCTGCGCGAGGTCGGTCTGTTCATGGGCGAGACCCCCGGTCGTAAGCGGAATGGGGTTGCAAGTGCACGACAGTGGGCCAACTATCGCGGGTAGTGGCCGGATTCGGCCAGCGATTCGACTTGCGTCAAGAAACCAATATTGGTCTGGTCCACTGGCGTGACCTGCGAGTGCTTCGGATCGGCTCGTAGGCTGGGCGCATGAACGACCTCTCGCTCCTCGCCGCGCGGCTGCACACCCTGGCGCCGTCCTGCGGACCGGTGCGGCTGATCGCCGTCGACGGCCATGCGGGATCGGGGAAGAGCACCTTCGCTTCCCGCCTCGCGGCCGCACTCGACGACGCCCCCGTGCTGCACCTGGACGATCTGGCCACCCATGAGTCCTTCTTCACCTGGGTGGACCGGCTGCGGGAGCAGGTGCTCGGGCCGCTGTCGCACGGTGAGCGCGCGCGCTACGCGCCGTACGACTGGACCGCGCGGACGTTCGCGGCACCGCGCAGCCTGGAGCCCGCGCCGGTCGTCCTGGTCGAGGGAGTCGGGGCGGGCCGCCGTGCACTGCGGCCGTACCTGGCGCGGCTGTTGTGGATGGATCTCGCCGCCGCGGAATCCTGGGAGCGGGGCCGCCGCCGGGACGGGCCGGCACTTTCAGCCTTCTGGGACGGATGGACGGCGGCCGAGGCGGAACACTTCTCGGCCGATCCCTCGCGCCCCCACGCGGACGCTCTCGTACGGCAGTTGCCCATGGGGTACGAGTGGCTGGAGGGGCCTGACGCGCCAGCAGGAGCCAACCATTCCGTCACGGAACGTGAGCACGTTGCGCCGCCGAGCTGAGTGGTGAGAATTCGCCCGGGAAGTACCTCAACTCTGCTTGACCCGAGGGCGGTACAGGTCTTACGTTCTCAATGTGCGGCTTTTCGGAGCCCTCGCAGACACGAAGCCCCCGGTTGTTCCCCCGTGATCGGGGGCTTCGTTCTGCCTTCGCACTCCCTTTCCCTCGTCGGTTCGGCGGATTCCGCCTACCCTCGGTAACGGTCTCCCTTCTGCCTGCGTCGCTCTTAGTCGCGCACTCCCTGCGCAGGTACGATGCCTCTCGGTGCGGTCAATTCCCGTCCGTGGCACAGTGATTCAGCACGCCTCGGCGGGCAGGTCGTGCGGCGGGACATCCTGGGGGCACGGTTTGTGGGGGACCAGATGGACATCGGCACGCAGGGCGCACAGGCCCCGGCCGACCTCGCCTGGCTGCGCGGCGTGGACGCCTACACCATGGGCGCCTACCCGCAGGCCGAAGAGGAGTTCAGGGCCGCGGTACGGATCGATCCCGGCATGGCGGACGGCTGGCTCGGCCTCCATGCGCTGAGGGTCGACACGACGACGGCGCTGCTGCGCATGTACCGCCATCGCGAACGCTTCGGCGAGCAGCGCACCCGCCATCGACGCACGCTCAACTCCTGGTACTGGCTGGGCTGGTGGGTGCAACCGGTGCTGGAAAGCCCGCGCGATCTGCTTCTCGCGCACGCCTCGCACTGGCTGGACGGGCGCCATGTCCCCGAGCTGGACCGCGCGCTGGCCGGCCTGCCGCCGGTGGACGCGGACCCGCAGGTCCGCTTCCTGCACGCCTGCCGCTCCTATCTCGTCAAGGACTGGGAGCAGCTCGTCCGCAACACCGAGCGGTTGATCGACGATCCGCTGCTCGGCATCGAGGCGGGGCTGTTCGGCGGGATGGCGCGGGTGCGGCTGGAGATGTACGGACAGGCCGAGCCGCTGCTCTCCACCGCGCTGATGCGCTGCCGCAGCGAACAGCCGCAGCGCAAGGAGCTGCGCTACTGGCTGGCCCGCGCGCACGAGGGCACCGGACGCAGCGCGGCCGCCCTGCCGCTCTACCGGGCGGTGCACCGGATCGACCCGGCGTTCATGGACACCTCGGCCCGGCTCGCCGCGATCGCGGACTACGACGGTCTCGAGGGCACCGACGAGGCCGCCGGTCTCACGGCCGTCTCCCTGGCCGGGCTGGGTGCGGACGCCGTGGCGGAGGCGCAGCCGGACGGGGACGCGCTGCTCGGCACCGATCTGGTGGACGGCCGGGAGCTGCGACCGGGCGGCGAGGCCCCGGGGCTCGTGGGCCTCGGGGGGCCGCCGCCGTCCGACGGTGCGCGCCGGAAGACCGCGGTGCCCGGCCGGCCGCCGTCCCCCTTTCCGGCCGGTCCCAGCGATCCGGTGCTGCTCGCCGAGGCGCTGGCGCAGCTGGAGCGGATGGTCGGTCTGGAGCCCGTCAAGCGCCAGGTCAAGGCGTTGTCCGCGCAGTTGAACATGGCGCGGTTGCGGGCCGGTCAGGGGCTGCCCGTGCAGCCGCCGAAACGCCATTTCGTCTTCTCGGGCCCTTCCGGGACCGGCAAGACCACGGTGGCCCGCATCCTGGGCCGAGTCTTTTACGCCCTCGGTCTGCTCGGCGGCGACCATCTCGTCGAGGCCCAACGGGCAGATCTGGTGGGCGAGTTCCTCGGCCAGACCGCAGTCAAGGCCAATGAGCTGATCGACTCGGCGCTCGGTGGGGTGCTGTTCGTCGACGAGGCGTACAGCCTCTCCAACACCGGCTACAGCAAGGGCGACGCGTACGGCGACGAGGCGCTCCAGGTCCTCCTCAAGCGCGCGGAGGACAACCGGAACCACCTCGTCGTCATCCTCGCGGGCTATCCGGAAGGCATGGACCGGCTGCTGGCCACCAATCCGGGGCTCTCCTCCCGCTTCACCACCCGGGTGGACTTCCCGAGCTACCGCCCGCTGGAGCTCACCTCGATCGGTGAGGTGCTCGCAGCGGAGAACGGCGACGCGTGGGACGAGGAGTCCCTGGAGGAGCTGCGCTCCATCAGCGGTCATGTCGTCGACCAGGGCTGGATCGACGAGCTGGGCAACGGGCGGTTCCTGCGCACCCTGTACGAGAAGAGCTGCGCCTACCGCGATCTGCGGCTCTCCGGTTACGCGGCTCTGCCGAGCCGGGACGATCTGGCCACGCTGCGGCTGCCGGATCTGATGCAGGCGTACGGCGAGGTGCTGTCCGGCCGGGGGCCGGTGGACCGGGGGCCACAGGAACCGCCGGCGTTGTGAGAGGGGTCGGGGATGCCCGGCAGCCGTTGTCCTCGGCCGCCGGACGGGCTGGAAACCGAGAGTCGGCCCGTCCGGCGGTCGGGACTTCAGTGGACCGACGCGGTGAGTTCGCCGGTGCCGGTCGTCGTGTCCGCCGTCCGGCGCGGCACGGAGACCCGGTGGGCCGGATCGCGCACCTCTCCGACCAGCATCTCCAGAACGTCCTCCATGGCAACCAGGCCGAGGATCCGGCCCGACGCGTCGGCGACCTGCGCCAGATGCGTCGCCGCGCGGCGCATCACGGTCAGGGCGTCGTCCAGGGGGAGCTCGGCCCGCACGGTGGCCATCGGGCGCCAGACGTGCTGGGGGACGGCCCGTTCGCCGTCCTCCAGGTCCAGGACGTCCTTGACGTGCAGATAGCCCATGAACGGACCGCCGCCCTCCGCGCACACGGGAAAGCGCGAGTAGCCGGTGCGTACGGTCAGCTCCTCGATCCGGCGCGGGGTGACGGAGGGGTCCACCGTCACCAGTGAGGCCCGGCTGAGCAGCACATCGGTGACGGGCCTGCTGCCCAGCTCCAGCGCGTCCTCCAGCCGCTCCTGGGCCTCCGGCTCCAGCAGGCCCGCCTGGCCGGAGTCCTCGACGAGCCGGTTGAGCTGCTCGCTGGTGAACACGGCCTCCACCTCGTCCTTCGGTTCGACACCGAAGAGCCGGAGCACCAGCCGGGCGCAGGCGCCCAGTGCGGAGGTGACCGGGCGGCAGAGGCGGGCGAAGCCCACGAGGCCGGGGCTGAGCCAGAGCGCGGTCTTCTCCGGCGCCGCCATCGCGAGGTTCTTCGGGACCATTTCGCCGATGACGAGATGGAGGAAGACCACGAAGACCAGCGCCAGGACGTAGCCGAGCGGATGGATGAGCCCCTCGGGCAGGTGGACCGCGTGGAAGACCGGCTCCAGCAGGTGAGCGACGGTCGGTTCGGCGACGGCACCGAGGGTCAGCGAGCAGACGGTGATGCCGAACTGGGCGGCGGCCATCATCTGCGGCAGGTTCTCCAGTCCGTACAGCACCTGGCGGGCCCGGCCCGACCCGGCCGCCGCGAGGGGTTCGACCTGGCTGCGCCGTACGGAGACGAGGGCGAACTCGGCCCCGACGAAGAAGCCGTTCGCCAGCACGAGGAGTCCGGCGAAGATCAGCTGGACCAGGCTCATCGCACGGCCTCCAGGGCGTCCTGGGTCAGCGGGGCCGGGGTCAGGGGGTCGGTCGCCTCCGCCGTGCGTACGAAGCGGACCTTCTCGGCGCGGTAGTGACCGACCTGGCGCACCGAGATCCGCCAGCCGGGCAGTTCGGCCCGGTCACCGGGGGCGGGGATGCGTCCCAGCAGATCGGCGACGAGTCCGGCCACCGTCTCGTACGGACCGTCGGGGACGTCGAGCCCTATCCGGCGCAGGGTCAGGACCCGGCAGCTGCCCTCGGCGTCCCAGGCCGGGCGGCCGTCCTCCGGAGCGGCGGGGGCCAGTTCGGGCCGGTCGGCGCCTTCGGCGTCGTGCTCGTCCCTGACCTCGCCGACAAGTTCCTCGATGATGTCCTCAAGGGTGACGACCCCGGCGGTGCCGCCGTACTCGTCGACCACGACGGCGATCGGCTGCTCGTTGCGCAGCCGCTGGAGCAGTTGTTCGACGGGCAGGGTCTCCGGCACCAGCAGCGGTGGTACGGCGATCCGGCCGGCCGGGGTGCGCAGCCGGTCCTGGGCGGGCACGGCGAGCGCGTCCTTGAGGTGGATCATGCCGACGACCTCGTCGATGCGCTCCCGGTAGACCGGGAAGCGGGAGAGGCCGGTGGCGCGGGTGAGGTTGAGCACGTCCTGCGCGGTCGCCGAGGACTGCAGGGCGCTGACCTTCACCCGTGGGGTCATGACGTGCTGAGCGGTGAGCCCGGCGAGCGACAGGGTCCGTACGAAGAGATCCGCGGTGTCCTGTTCGAGGGTGCCGGCCTCGGCCGAGTGGCGGGCCAGGGAGACCAGTTCCCCGGGGGTGCGGGCGGACGCCAGCTCATCGGTGGGTTCGACGCCCAGCAGCCGTACCAGCTGGTTGGCAACGGTGTTCAGCAGGCTGATCACCGGCCGGAGAGCGGCGGAGAAACGGTACTGGGGGCCGGCCACGAACCGGGCCACCTGGAGCGGCCGGGAGACCGCCCAGTTCTTCGGCACGAGTTCGCCGATGACCATCTGGACGGCGGAGGCCACCATCATCCCGATGACCACGCTGATGCCGGGGACTGCGCCGTCGGGCAGCCCGGTCACGGTGAGGGGGCCGTCCAGCAGCTGGGCGAGTGCCGGTTCGGCGAGCATGCCGACGACCAGGGAGGTGATGGTGATGCCCAGCTGGGTGCCGGAGAGCTGGAAGGAGAGTTCACGCAGGGCTTCGACGACGGTGCGGGCCCGCCGGTCGCCCTCGGCGGCGGCGCGCTCGGCGTCCGGCCGTTCCACCGTGACGAGCCCGAACTCGGCTGCCACGAAGAATCCGTTGGCGAGGATGAGAAGGAATGCCGCGCTCAGAAGCAGCAGGGGGATGGTCATGCCGCCGCCTCCGGGGAGGGGGCGGCGCAGGTACTACCGGACGATCCGTCCATTGCTGGAAGGAGTCACTCCTTGGGTCGCAGGAAAGCCCCGCCGGTCTCGTGGACCTCTCGTGCGGGGCGGGGCACGCACAGGGCGCCGCCGCCCTCCAGAGTAATCAAGAAGAGGCCGTACGGGGCAGGGGGCTCAGCCGTTGTCCGTACCGGTGCCGTGGTTCTCGGCGAGGGCACGGAGCGCACGGGCGTCGCGGATGGCCTGCTGCTTGGCGATTCCCGGCTGGATGCCGAGGGCGGGCATGCTGGTCCCGTCGCTCAGGTCGAGGAAGACCCAGGGGTCGCCGACGCGCAGGTTGACGCGGAGAATCTCCGCCCAGGACAGTCGGCGCGTCCGGGTGAGATTGACCACGGTCACCCCGTCCTCGTTCGCGACGATCTTCGGGCGGCTGAGCAGCGCGAGCACGCCGAAGAACAGCAGCGCGGTGAAGACGAAGCTGGACCGCTCCCCCGCGCTCAGCTGCTCCAGGGTCAGGGCGATGACGGTGATGACGACGAACATCGCCGCCCCCACGGTCAGCAGGACCACCCGGGTTCGGGTCGGCCGGAACGTGACCGGGAGGGTGGGGAGTTCGGACCGGGGCGCGGGGGCGGACATGGCGATTCTTCTGTCTTCCGGGGGGTCGCCCGGCCGTCAGAGGCGGCAGGCGTGGATGGCGGTGGTGAGGATGGCGCGGGCGCCGAGGTCGTACAGATCGTCCATGATCCGCTGGGCCTCCCGGGCGGCGACCATGGAGCGGACGGCGACCCAGCCCTCGTGGTGCAGCGGGGAGATGGTCGGCGACTCCAGACCCGGGGTGAGGGCGACCGCGCGCTCCAGGTGCTCTACGCGGCAGTCGTAGTCCATCATCACGTAGGAGCGGGCGACCAGGACGCCCTGGAGGCGGCGGAGGAACTGCTGCACCTTGGGGTCGTCGTCCGGCGCGCCGGTGCGGCGGATGACGACGGCTTCCGAGGTCATGATCGGCTCGCCGATGACTTCGAGTCCGGCGTTGCGCAGGCTGGTGCCGGTCTCCACGACGTCGGCGATGATCTGGGCGACCCCGAGCTCGATGGCGGTCTCGACCGCGCCGTCGAGGTGGACGACGGAGGCGTTGACGCCGAGGTCGGCGAGGTGCTTGGCGACGATGCCCTCGTAGGAGGTGGCGATCGTCTTGCCGTCGAAGTCCTGCGGTCCCTGGGCCGTGCCGGGCTTGGTGGCGTAGCGGAAGGTGGAGCGGGCGAAGCCGAGCTGGAGGATCTCCTCGGCGTCGGCGCCGGAGTCCAGCAGCAGGTCGCGGCCGGTGATGCCGATGTCGAGGCGGCCGGAGCTGACGTAGATCGCGATGTCGCGGGGCCGCAGGTAGAAGAACTCGACCTCGTTCTCGGGGTCGACGAGAACGAGCTCCTTTGACTCCTTGCGCTGCTGGTAGCCGGCCTCATGGAGCATCGCCATCGCAGGCCCGGAGAGTGAACCCTTGTTGGGAACGGCGATGCGCAGCATGAGGTCGGGTTTCCTTTGCGAGGAGGGAGTCTGGTGTGCGGATGTGCGTGATGCGGAGGTCGTGCTCAGAGGTGGGCGTAGACGTCGTCGAGGGAGATCCCGCGGGCGACCATCATCACCTGGACGTGGTACAGCAGCTGGGAGATCTCCTCGGCGGCGGCGTCCTTGCTCTCGTGCTCGGCGGCCATCCAGACTTCGGCGGCCTCCTCGACGACCTTCTTGCCGATGGCATGGACCCCCTTGTCCACCAGCTCGGCGGTGCGGGAGGTGGAGGGATCGCCGTCGGCGGCCTTGAGCTGCAGCTCGGCGAAGAGCTCTTCGAAGGTTTTGTTCGCCATGATGGTCCTTAGAGTACGGGGTCCGGGGCCTGGGATCAGCGCCAGGGCTCGCTGACGCTGCGCAGCGTCGCGGCGGTGGCGACGGCCGCGGTGACCGCTTCGTGTCCCTTGTCCTCGTTGGATCCTTCCAGGCCTGCTCGGTCGAGGGCCTGCTCCTCGGTGTCACAGGTCAGTACGCCGAAGCCGACCGGGACTCCGGTGTCGACGGCGACCTGGGTGAGGCCGTTGGTGACGCCGTGGGACACGTACTCGAAGTGCGGGGTGCCACCGCGGATGATCACGCCGAGGGCGACGATCGCGTCGTAGCCGCGGCCGGCGAGGACCTTGGCGACGACCGGGAGCTCGAAGCTGCCGGGCACCCGGAGCAGGGTCGGCTCGTCGATGCCCAGCTCGTGCAGGGCGCGCAGGGCGCCGTCGACGAGTCCGTCCATGATCTTCTCGTGCCACTGTGCGGCGACGACCGCCACGCGCAGGTCACCGCAGTTGCGTACGGACAGTTCGGGTGCGCCCTTGCCGCTCATGTCTCTCCTACCGCTCGTTTCCGTGATCGTTCACTGGTTGCCGCAGGTCGACGCCGTGGCGGCATCGAGCCAGGGCAGGTCGTGCCCCATGCGGTCGCGCTTGGTGCGCAGGTAGCGCAGATTGTGTTCGCCGGCCTGGACGGGCATCGGCTCGCGGCCGGTGACGGCCAGACCGTGCCGCAGGACCGCGGCCGTCTTGTCGGGGTTGTTGGTCATCAGCCGCAGGCTCCGGACGCCGAGGTCCTTGAGGATCTGGGCCCCGGCCGCGTAGTCCCGGGCGTCGGCGGGCAGGCCGAGTTCCAGGTTGGCGTCGAGGGTGTCGCTGCCGCGTTCCTGGAGTTCGTAGGCGCGCAGCTTCGACAGCAGGCCGATGCCCCGGCCCTCGTGGCCGCGCAGATAGACGACGACGCCGCGGCCCTCCTCGGTGATCCGGCGCATGGAGGCATGGAGCTGGGGCCCGCAGTCGCAGCGCTGCGACTGGAAGATGTCGCCGGTCAGGCACTCGGAGTGGAGCCGGACCAGGACGTCGTCGCCGTTCCCGATGTCGCCGTGGACGAGCGCGACATGCTCGACGCCGTCGGCCGTGGAGCGGTAGCCGTACGCGGTGAACGCGCCGAAGCCCGTCGGCAGCCGTACCTCTGCCTCGCGGCGGACGGTCGGCTCCGAGGAGCGACGGTAGGCGATCAGATCCTCGATGGAGATGATCGTGAGGCCGTGCTTGCGGGCGAACGGGACGAGCTGCGGCAGCCGCAGCATCACACCGTCCTCGCCGGCGATCTCGACGATCGCTCCGGCGGGCCGCAGTCCGGCGAGCCGGGCAAGGTCGACGGCGGCCTCGGTGTGGCCGTTGCGGACCAGCACACCGCCGGAGCGGGCGCGGAGCGGGAAGATGTGGCCGGGCCGTACGAAGTCGCCCGGGCCCGCCTCGCCGCCCGCCAGCAGACGGAGTGTGGCCGCCCGGTCGGCGGCGGAGATGCCGGTGGTCACGCCGTGCGCCGCCGAGGCGTCGACGGAGACGGTGAACGCCGTACGCATCGACTCGGTGTTGTGGGTGACCATCTGCGGCAGTTCGAGCCGTTCCAGCTCGTCGTGCTCCATGGGCGCGCAGATCAGGCCGCGGCACTCGCTCATCATGAACGCGACGATCTCGGGGGTGGCCTTCTCGGCCGCGACGACGAGGTCGCCCTCGTTCTCCCGGTCCTCGTCGTCGACGACCACGACGGGCCGTCCGGCGGCGATGTCGCGGATCGCCTGCTCGACGGGGTCGAGCGTGAGGTCCTCGAAGACGCTCTCGTGTTCCCGGTGCAACCAGGTGGGCTGGGCAGTCATGCCGTGGCTCCTTCCAGAGCGGGTGTCCGCGAACGCAGCCACCAGTCGCGCATGCCCCACAGGACGAGGGCGCCGTACACGACGTAGATGAGACCGGAGAAGGCGAGGCCGCTGTGGAAGTTCAGCGGTACGCCGACCAGGTCGACCAGCAGCCAGGCGAACCAGAACTCGACCATGCCGCGGGCCTGGGCGAGCATCGCGACGAGCGTGCCCGCGAATATGTACGCGTCCGCCCACGGGCTCCAGGAGAGCGAGGGGAACGCGGTGAACAGGCCGCCGACCGCGAGGGTGCCGAGTGCGGCGCCGCCGAGCAGGTAGCCGCGCTCGCGCCAGGTGGCGAACCGTACGGCGATGGAGCCGTCCTGGGCCTGCTGCCTGCCCCGGGTCCACTGCTGCCAGCCCCAGACGGCCACGGCGATGACGACGAGCTGCTTGCCGACGCTGCCCGCCTGATGCACGGAGACGTTGGCCGCGACCAGGACGACGCCGGACAGGAGCTGCGCGGGCCAGGTCCAGATCGAACGGAGCCAGCCCAGGGTCAGCGCGATCAGACCGACGGTGTTGCCGATCATGTCGGACCAGATGATGTGCTGCCCGAGGACGGTGAACGCCTCCGAGTTCAGCCAGTTCAGCGCCGTCACTTCGCCGGCTCCTCGGGTTCCCGCGCGGCGCCGCCGAGCAGCCGCTCGACGTACTTCGCGATGACGTCCACCTCCAGGTTGACCGGGTCGCCCGGCTCCTTGATGCCGAGCGTGGTCAGGGCGAGGGTGGTGGGGATGAGGCTGATGGTGAAGTAGTCGGGTCCGGCGTCGACGACGGTCAGGCTGACGCCGTCGACGGTGATCGACCCCTTCTCCACCACGTAGCGGGTGAGGTCCGCCGGGAGGGAGATCTTCACGATCTCCCAGTTCTCGGAGATCTTGCGCTCGACGATGCGGCCGGTGCCGTCGACATGGCCCTGGACGATGTGGCCGCCGAGCCTGCCGCCGAGCGCCATGGGCCGTTCCAGGTTGACCCGGGAGCCGGTTTCCAGGGCGCCGAGGCTGGACCGGTTCAAGGTCTCGGCCATCACGTCGGCGGTGAACTCGCCCTCGCCCAGGTCGACAACGGTGAGGCAGACGCCGTTGACGGCGATGGAGTCGCCGTGCTTCGCGCCTTCGGTGACCAAGGGACCGCGCAGGCGGAAGCGGGAGGCGTCGCCGAGCTTCTCGACGGCGGTGACTTCACCCAGTTCTTCGACAATTCCGGTGAACACTCAGATTCCCTTCCGGGCAGGGCCGGTTACGGCGGTGATGCGCAGATCGGGGCCGATACGGACGGTCTCGGTGACATCGAGGCGCAACGCCTCTGCGATGGTGGAGATTCCGGCGTCGGCGAGGGCCGCGGGGCCGGCGCCGAGGAGCACGGGGGCGAGGTAGCCGACGACCTTGTCGACCGTTCCCGCGGCGACGAAGGCCCCGGCCAGGGTCGGGCCGCCTTCGAGGAGTACGGAGCGGATGCCCCGCCCGTACAGGGCGGTGAGCAGGGCGGGGATGTCCAGACCGGGGCCGGTGGCGGCGCGCGGCAGCCGCAGGACGGCCCCTTCGGGGAGGTGGCGGCCGTCGGCGTCGTCGGCGACGGCGATCAGGGTGGGCGCGGTGTCGTCGAGGACGCGGGCGCCGGGGCGTACGGCGGTGGCGCCCGTGTCCACGACCACCCGCAGGGGCTGTACGGCGCCGTCGATGCCCCGTACACCGAGCTGCGGGTCGTCGGTACGGGCGGTGCCGGAGCCGACCACGACGGCGTCGGCCTCGGCGCGCAGCCGGTGGACGTCGGCGCGGGACTCGGGCGAGGTGATCCAGCGGCTGGTGGCGTCGGCGGCCGCGATCCGGCCGTCGAGGGTCGCCGCGTACTTCCACAGGACGTACGGACGGCCCAGGCGCACCGCGGTCAGCCAGGCCGCGTTGCCCGTCTCGGCCTCGTCCGCGAGGAGCCCCTGCTCGGCCTTGATCCCGGCCCCGCGCAGGGTGTCCGCACCTCCGGTGGCCTGCGGGTTCGGATCGCCGACCGCGTAGACGACCCGGGCGACACCGGCCTCGATGAGGGCCTGGGCGCAGGGGCCGGTGCGGCCGGTGTGGTTACAGGGTTCGAGGGTGACGTAGGCGGTGCCGCCGCGGGCGCGGTCGCCCGCGGCACGCAGGGCGTGGATCTCGGCGTGCGGCCCGCCGGCGCGCCGGTGGAAGCCTTCGCCGGCCTGTTGGCCCGCGGCGTCGAGGATGACGCAGCCGACGACCGGGTTGGGGCTGGTGGAGCCGAGACCGCGGGAAGCGAGCGCGATCGCTCGGCGCATGGCGGTGATGTCGGCTGCGGTGGCCACCGGGTCCTCCTGCCTCTTCGGGCACGGACTCCGGGGCCTGTCGACGACGACAGATGAAGCGGGAACGCAACAGGGGGACGCCAAATGCCGGAACAAACGGATGGATCGGTTGCCCGAAGCCCATCCGCCGACGGCGGCGTACCCGTGGAACGGCCCGCCGCGCACTGCCTCCCATCCGGACTTTAACCGTCGGTCCAGGAATCCCACCTGGTCAACCGGCCGCTGGATGCGGACGGGTCGCGGACTATAACCGCCGGTTCGGAATTTCACCGACCCCGGAGTGCGCTGCTGCTGGTACCCGATCAGTGTGCCATGCCCGCCGATGGGCCATATGAGTAAGCGCCTATGGAGTGGCTCACAAGAGGCTCCGGGCCGGGGCCGCAATGGGACAGCCACCCCTTGAATCGGGAACTCGCGGGCGACCACGACTGGAACGCCGCCAAGGGACAGTACGAACCGGGCTGCACGTCGGTGGCTTGCCGGCCCTCCCCCGACCGCCGGGCGGTCTCCGGTTCGCCCCCGGTCGCCGCCGGGCTCAGCCGGCCGGAGTGAACAGCTCGTCCTGAGCGGCCTCCCGGGCCGCGAGCAGCGCGCCGCGGAGCACCGCGGCGCCGCCCAGCCGCCCGGCCCTGACCTCGGTGCGCAACGGGGACATCGTGGCGAGCCGCTCCTCGACCCGGGCCGCGAGCGCGTCGCCGCCCGCGTGGCCGACCTCGCCCGCGAGCAGCACACAGCCCGGGTCGAGGACCGAGGCGATGGCGGCGGCACCGAGTGCGAGGCGTTCGGCGAAGGCGTCCAGGAACGTCTCGCTCTCCCCCTCCCCCGCCAGGGCGGCCCGTACGGCGAACGCGGCACCCGGCTCCTTGTCCCCGTCGGCCGCGTCCGGGGGCACCACGATGCCGTGGGCGGCGGCGAGTTGACAGACCGGGGCGGAGCCCACCAATGAGTGGAACCCGCCGTCGCAGTTGACGGCCGAGGGGATGCCGGTCGTGCCGGGCACCGGCAGGAAGCCGATCTCACCCGCACCACCGGAGGCCCCGCGCCGGAGCTTCCCGTCCAGCATGACAGCCGCGCCGACGCCGTTGCCGAGCCAGAACAGGACGAAGGTGTCACGGTCACGGGCCGCGCCGCCGCGGTGTTCGGCGACGGCCGCGAGATTGGTCTCGTTCTCCACCAGCACGGTGGCGGGCAGCCGCTGCTGGAGCACCCGGACCAGCCGACGGTGCCAGGCGGGCAGCCCGGTGGTGTCGCGCAGTTCGCCGGTGACCGGGTCGATCAGACCGGGCGCGCCGACGCCGACGCTGTGCAGCGGGGCGGCGCCCGCCTCGCGCGCGGTGCGCTCCAGCAGCGCGGCGGCCTGTTCGGCGGCGGACTCGGTGTCGCTGTCGCTGCCGATGGGCAGGGTGGCGTCGGCGAGCGTGGCGCCGAGGAGATCGGCGACGACCACGGCGACGCTGCCGGTACGTACGTCGAGCGCGGCGAGGTGCGCGCGGTCGGCGGCGATCCCGTACAGGCGGGCGTTGGGGCCGCGGCGCTCGGCGCCCGCCTCACCGACCACCCTGATCAGACCGGCCCCCTGGAGCCGTTCGACGAGGTCGGCGACGGTGGGCCGGGAGAGACCCGTCAGGGCCTTCAGCTGCGTGGCCGTCAGCGGGCCGTCCTCCTGGAGCAGCCGCAGGGCGAGCCGGTCGTTGATGGCCCGGGCTGTGCTCGGTGATGCGGGCATGCCGGGATCCTTCCAGATCAACTGCCGCACGGGATGAAGGGACGGGCTGAGCACAAACGCACTATTTATCAGGCAAGGTTCCTGATAGTTTACGCCCACCGTGAGACGGGCGCCGCGGGCGTCGGCGACAGAAGATTCCCAGGGGGAGGGCACGGCGGTATGACAACGGGTTCCACGGAGGCGGTCTTCGGCATGGAGCAGGTGAGGCGGGCCAGGGTCGCCGTCGCAGCGGTCTTCACCGTGCACGGCGCGGTGACCGGCAGCTTCGCCACCCGGGTGCCCTGGATCCAGGACCACACCGGGGTCAGTGCCGGACAGCTCGGTCTGGCCCTCGCCTTCCCCGCGATCGGAGCCTCGCTGGCGATGCCGCTGGCCGGCGCGATCAGCCATCGCTTCGGCGCCAGGACCGCGCTGCGCGGGCTGCTGGCCCTCTGGACGCTGGCGCTGATTCTGCCCGCGCTGGCACCCGACCTGCTGACGCTGTGCGCGGCGCTCTTCGTGTACGGGGCATCGGCCGGCATGTCGGACGTGGCAATGAACGCGCTCGGTGTGGAGGTGGAGAACCGCCTCGACAAGTCGATCATGTCCGGGCTGCACGGGATGTGGAGCGTGGGCGCCCTGATCGGTTCGGCCGCGGGCACGGTGGCCGCGCATCTGGGCGCCGACGCCCGGCTGCACCACTCCATCGCCGCGCTCGTCCTCACCGCGCTGGGCCTGATCGCCTGCCGGGGCGTACTGGATCTGCGCAGCGAGCCGGACGAGGAGCCGCCGCCGCGCTTCACGCTGCCGCCGAAGTCGGCGCTGATCATCGGCGCGGTGGGCTTCTGCGCAGTGTTCGCGGAGGGAGCCAGCCTGGACTGGTCGGCGGTCTATCTGCGGGACATCATGGACACCTCCGCCGGGCTCGCCGCGGCGTCCACGACGGCGTTCGCGCTCACCATGGCGGTCGCCCGGATCGTCGGCGACAAGGTCGTCGACCGCTTCGGCGCGGTCCGGACGGTCCGGGTGGGCGGCGTCCTCGCGACGGTCGGCGGGCTGCTCGTGGTCGCGTCACCGGACGCGGTACCGGCGATGTGCGGCTTCGGGCTGCTCGGCCTCGGTGTCGCCGTGGTCGTCCCGCTCGCCTTCGCGGCAGCCGGGCGCAGCGGCCCGAACCCGAGTCAGGCGATCGCGGGCGTCGCCACCATCACGTACACCTCCGGGCTCATCGCGCCGTCCGCGATCGGCTCGCTGGCCGAGGCGACGTCGCTGGTCGTCTCGTTCGGCCTGGTGACGGTGCTGGCGTTCGGTTTGGTGCTGGGGGCCGGGGTGCTGCGGGCGGGCGACCGCAGGGCCGTGTCGTCCTCGGACACCGGTGCTCCGAGCGCGGCGGCGGCCGAGCCGCGCCTCTGAGTCGTGGGCTGTGCGGGGTGGGGGCTCCCGTCCCGCACAGCGGCAGTGCTCCCCCCGGCGGCGGCCCGGCCACGGGCGCGCCGCGATCCGGCATTACCATTGCGCTGATCATTTCTGCGGTGAGCACCATGCCGGGCGAGGCACTGGACTCCGCACCTACACACAGGGAGCGACCATGGGCCTCGGCGTGCGCTGGACCTTGCACGGCGACGGGAAGACCCCCGCACCGGGGGCCGTGGTCCGGCCGGACGAACGGCTCTCCTGGCCCCGTACGTTCGGACTCGGCGCCCAGCACGTGGTCGCGATGTTCGGTGCGTCGTTCGTCGCCCCGGTGCTCATGGGCCTGGACCCGAACCTCGCGATCATGATGTCGGGTGTCGCGACGGCCATCTTCCTGCTGGCCACGCGCGGCCAGGTGCCCAGCTACCTCGGCTGTTCCCTCTCCTTCGTCGGGGTCGCCGCGACGATCCGGGCGAGCGGCGGCTCCAGCGCCGTGGTCACCGGCGCGGTCTTCGCCGTCGGTGTGGTGCTCTTCCTCGCCGGTCTCGCAGTGCAGCGGTTCGGCGCCCGGATCATCCACGCGGCGATGCCGCCGGTGGTCACCGGCGCCGTCGTCATGCTGATCGGCTTCAACCTGGCTCCGGTGACCGCGTCGACGTACTGGCCGCAGGACCAGTGGACGGCGCTGCTGGTGATGCTTTTCACCGGACTGGCCGTGGTGTGCCTGCGCGGATTCTTCTCGCGTATCGCGATCTTCCTGGGGCTGGTCTTCGGATACGCGCTCTCCTGGGTCCTCGACCGGGTCTTCGGCAAGATCCACTCCCCGGTGGGCGGCGCCCAGGCCGTCGACCACTGGCGGCTCGATCTGTCGGGTGTCGCCAAGGCCGACTGGATCGGGCTCCCGTCCTTCCACGCGCCGAGCTTCGAGTGGTCGGCGATCCTGGTCGCCCTGCCCGTGGTCATCGCGCTGATCGCCGAGAACGCCGGGCATGTGAAGGCCGTCGGCGAGATGACCGGCGCCTCGCTGGACGACAAGCTGGGCACCGCGATCGCCGCGGACGGCGCCGCGTCGATGCTGTCGACCGCGGTGGGCGGCCCGCCGAACACCACGTACTCCGAGAACATCGGCGTCATGGCCGCGACCCGCGTCTACTCCACCGCCGCGTACTGGGCCGCCGCCTGCTTCGCCCTGCTCTTCGGCCTCTGCCCCAAGTTCGGTGCGGTCGTCGCCGCCATCCCCGGTGGTGTGCTCGGCGGCATCACCGTCATCCTGTACGGCATGATCGGCCTTCTCGGCGCCCAGATCTGGCTGCACGCCAAGGTCGATCTGCGTAACCCGCTGAATCTGGTTCCGGCTGCGGCGGGCATCATCATCGGCGTCGGCGGGGTCAGCCTGAAGATCACCGACAACTTCGAGCTGAGCGGCATCGCTCTGGGCACCATCGTGGTGATCACCGGCTACCACGTACTGCGAGCCTTCGCCCCGGCGCACCTGAAGACCCAGGAGCCCCTGCTGGACTCGGGGACGTCGGCGTACGGCGGACAGGAACCGGACGAAAGGCCCTAGGTGTACTTGGTCATGACGTTGGTGACAGTCGGCTGATCGGGGGCTGGCCGCCGAGCGCGGTGTGTCGGCGTCCAGTGTTGTAGAAGGTCAGCCACGGCGGCCCGCCCATCACGCTGACCGATACCACCGCCCGAGAACTGCGCGATGCCGCCGTATCCCTCATCCGGATCCTGGACCTGCACGACGAGGACCAAGCGGCCGACGCCATCAACACCCTGCTCAGCCGGTACCCCGCCCAGCCCCGCCTGGCCCGCCTGCCCGGACGCCCCTGGTCACTCCACGCCCAGGCACCCCACGACCTGGAACCCGCCCACTGGCTCCTGTCCACAGCCGCCCTCGCCCTCGCGCTCTGGCTCAGCGAACGCGGATACTGCGCCTGGGGCCAATGCGCGGCACCCGGATGCCACCACTACTTCATCGACACCGGCCGCCGCTCACCACAGCGCTACTGCACCCCCCGATGCGGCACCCGCGTACGCGTCGCCGCGCACCGCGCCCAACGCAACCAGTGAGACCGACCGGGTGGGCGATCTCCTCGTGACCCTGAAGGAGCGGATCCGCGAGGATCTGATGCCGGGGCCCCGATCTGCTGGGGTATCGCGCCGTGCGCATTTCAGGACTGTTGGGAGCAACCAGAACGGCTACTACATCCCCTTTCCGTACGCCACTGTCACGCAGCGCATGGAATATCTCGAAGACGGAGCGGTTCAGTTGACCCCCGAGATCACCTGACCACGCCAGTGAAGAGCCGGAAGATCCGAATCCAATGAGCACACCGAGAGAATATCCGGGACATAACTGTCTCGCTCCACCATTGGCCCTGTAGGGTCATCCCCTTTCCTCTCCGTGCAAGCCCCAGCGACTCTCGATCCGCTGACCCGGGTGAATTCCGATCCTGCCATTTGGAAGACACGCAGGAAAGACGTTCGACCTACTGAACCGGCAGGTCGAAAGAGCCGCCCGCACGGTATAGCCGTCTGGGTACCCGGCCGCTCCTGGCGGCCCCGGCCCGGGCGTCGGCGGGCAGCCGGGCCGCCAGGAGCGGCCGCCACCCGCCGGTGCGCGCGGCACCGCAGACGGGGCGTGGCCAGGGAGGCGGCCGGCGGCGGCCGCCCCCTGCCCCGTTTCAGGTGCCGGGCACGGAGTTCGCGCGAGGTCAACCAACAGGATCAGGAATTGAGAGGGGGCTTGGCAACATGCCCTCGACACCGTGCTGAACCAGCGGCCTGTACACGCGCTCAAGAATTGACAGAGACCTGGGCAACATGCCCTCGACACCGTGCTGAACCAGCGGCCTGCATACGCGCTCAAGAATTGACAGAGTCCTGGGCGGCATGCCCTCGACACCGCAGGAAAATCGCCAACTGCGCGCGAACGTTCAGGAATTGACACCCGCCTGATGGTTGCCTACGGTCCGCTCGTCAGGTTTTCCCGATCGCATCCGAAGGTATTCATGACTACATCTGCGTTGCCGAAGTTAAGGCAGCAGTTGATTCTTGCCGTTCTCATGGTGTGTTCACTGCTGATCTGGCTGGACAACACCGTCCTGAGTACCACCCTGGAGACCCTCGCGGACCCGGTCCGTGGACTGAACGCCAGCCCGTCCGAGCTGCAATGGGCCACCGGCTCGTACACGCTGGCCTTCGCCACTCTGATGTTCACCGCCGGCGCGCTGGGCGATCGCTTCGGTCACCGGGCTGTGCTCGCGACGGGACTGGTGGTCTTCGCCGGGTCCTCGGTGTGGGCGGCGTACGCGGGCGACGCGGGCCAGTTGATCGCCGCCCGGGCCGCGATGGGCGTAGGCAGCGCGCTGATCATGCCTGCCAACCTGGCCATCCTCATGTGGACGTTCACCGGCCCCGCGCGGTCGACCGCGATCGCCATCTCCTCGACCTCCGCCGGTGTCGGGATGGCCGTGGGCCCGGTGCTGGCCGGGGTGCTTCTCGAACACTTCTGGTGGGGCTCGGTCTTCCTGGTCAATGTCCCGGTCGTGGTGCTGGCGCTGATCGGCATCGCCCTGCTGGTCCCGAATTTCCGCAGCCCCGTGGTGCGGCCGCTGGACCCGGCCGGGATGCTGCTGTCGATCAGCGGCCTCGCGACGCTCGCCTACGGGCTGATCCGCGCGGGGCAGGTGGCGGCCTGGAGCCGTACGGATGTCTGGGCGCCGATCGCCGTCGGACTGGCCCTGCTGGCGGTGTTCGTACTCGTCGAACTGCGCATCAAGGCGCCCAGCTTCGATCCCCGGCTGCTCGCGCAACGTGCGTTCGGTGGCGGCAACGTGGCGCTCGGACTGCTCCTCTTCGCCGTGTCCGCCGTCACCTTCTACAACGCGTTCTACCTGCAGGGCGCACGCGGCTATTCGCCGATCGAGGCGGGCCTGGCCAGCCTCCCGACCGCACTCGGTGCGATCCTGGGGGCGCCCGTCGGCGCGCGCCTGGTCCACCGCTGGTCGCTGCGGCTCGTCACCGTGCCGGCCTTCACCGTGGCGGCGCTGACCATGGGCGCGTACGGGCTCTTCGGGCTGCGGACCCCCCTCGTCCGGATCGAGATCCTGCTGTTGGTCCAGGGCCTCTCCATCGGCATGGTGCTCGGCCCGGTGACCGCGGCACTGATCAGCACGCTGCCGTTGGAACGGGCCGGTGCCGGGTCGGCCGTCACCAACACCGTGCGCCAGACCGGCAGCGTGATCGGGATCGCCGTCGGCGGCACGATCATGTCGATCGTGTACCGGCGCGCGATCGAACCCTCGCTGGGCGGTGTGCCAGGACCGGTGCAGGACCAGGCGCGGGTCTCCGCCGAACAGGCCCGGCATGTCGCCGACGCGAGCAACCGGCCCGCACTCGTCCACGCCGCCGATGACGCGTTCGTCCACGCCATGCACGTCGGCGCGGTCTGGATCACTCTCGTCGCGCTCTTCGGAGCAGCCGTGCTGCTGATCGCCCTGCGCCCGGTCCGAAAGCCCACGGCGTCCGGTCGCGAGCCGGACCACGAGCGAGAAGGCAGCCCGTCCGCAGACGGAACGGTCCCCCGAGCCGGGGCCGAAGTCCGCCCCGCCCGCGAGGGCGACGACGTGGGCAGCCACTGACGCCATGGGAACCATGCAAAAACTCCCTGAGGTGCTGCCGGACAGCCAGGCCACGTACCTGCCCGACCGTCACATGTTCGCCCTGTGGACATGGTCCGGCGGCGCCGTGGGGGCGGCCCCGCCGGTCGGTGGCATCGAGACCATTGCCCTGGTCGTCCCGACGCCGGACCTCGGCAAGCTCAAGGTGTCCGATGTCGACTGCGCACTGATCGAGCCGGACCGGCTCGTCGGTGCGCCCCTCGACTCGCCCGGCCGGTCGGTGGACGCCTGGCGGTCGTGGATCGCGGGCGGCGAATCGGTCCTGCCGGTCGCGGCGCATGCCGTTCCCGATGCCACGGGTGTCGCCGTGACCACGGCGGAGCACGCCGCCGCCGTCTTCCGTCACACCACCGCGGTGGGGACCGAACTACGCACGGCGCTCACCGCCAAGCTGCGGCCGTACCAGGTGCGCGGCGTGAGCTGGCTGCGCGAGACCATCGCCGCACACGGGGGCGCGGTGCTTGCCGACGAAATGGGACTCGGCAAGACGCTGCAGGCCATCGGCTGTGTCGCAGGACGCGCCGAGGAGGGGCCGCAACTGGTCGTGTGTCCCACGTCGTTGGTCGGGAACTGGGCACACGAGATCGCGCGGTTCGCACCTGACCTGCGGACCACGATCTGGCGCGGCGGGCCGCTGAAAGCGGTGGAGAGCGGCACGGTGGTGCTCACCGGCTACCCCACGCTGCGCACGCACAGCCCGGCCGTGGCGGGGCACCACTGGAGCTCCGCGGTCTTCGACGAAGCACAGGTCCTGAAAAATCCCCGTACGCAGGTGTCGAAGGCCGCGCGCTCCATTGCGGCCGACGCGCGGATCGCCTTGACCGGAACGCCCGTCGAGAATCATCTCGACGAGCTCTGGGCCCTGCTCAATCTGGTCGCACCGCACCTGTTCCGGCACCGGACGCAGTTCCGTCGTCGCTTCGTCCGGCCGATCGCGACCGGCTCCCCGGCCGCCTCCGCCCGGTTGCGCGGGGCCATCGAGCCGGTCGTGCTGATGCGGAAGAAGTCCCAGGTGGCGGGGTCACTCCCGCCGAAGATCCACGCCGACCTCATCTGCGACCTCACCGAGGAGCAGGAGCAGTTGTACGACCGGTTGCTGGAGCAGGTCATCGACGACGGCTTCGGCAGTGGCGCCCAGCGTCAGACCAAGGTGCTTGCGGTCCTGACCGCGCTCAAGCAGGTCTGCAACCACCCGGGCCTGATCACGGACGGCCTCACTGAGCTGTCGGGGAGATCGGGAAAGCTCGACCTCTGCACCGACATCGTGGCCAACAACCTGGAAAGCGGCTCTCCGACCCTCATCTTCACCCAGTACCGGCAGACCGGTGAGCTGCTGGTACGGCACTTCGACGAACAGTTCGGTGTGAGCACGCCGTTCTTCCATGGCGGTCTGAACCAGGAGCAACGGGCCGACATCGTCCGCCGGTTCCAGGCCGACGACGGCCCGAACGTGCTCGTGCTCAGCCTGAAGGCCGGGGGCACCGGGCTCACTCTCACCCGCGCGGCCGACGTCATCCACTTCGACCGATGGTGGAACCCAGCCGTGGAAGCACAGGCGTCCGACCGGGTCCACCGGATCGGCCAGACCCGCACCGTCACCGTCACCACTCTGACCACGGGGACCACCATCGAGGAGCACATCGCGGCCATGCACTCCCGTAAATCCGCACTGTCGGACATCGCTGACATGTCCAGCGTCGCCGAGTTGACCCGCCTGGACGACGACCGCCTCATCGAGGTCCTGCGCCGGAAGCGAGAAAGCTGACCCATGGCCGACAACGACTTCGGTTACACAAAGTGGGGCAAGGACTGGGTCCGGTTTGCCGAGTCGTTGCGCCAGACCCGCCCCGATCCACAGCTGCCGAGCGCGCGCCGTATGGCGCGCGACGGGAAAGTGCGGATCACGATCGACGGCCGGACCGTGCGCGCCGTCGTACACCGCGGCCGCAGCACCGCGGTGGTCACGATCGAGGTCGCGCCGATGTCCCAGGGGGCGACAGCCGAGATCTCCCGTCAGCTGAGTGGCATCCAGCCCGTCCTCACGGACGACCTGTATCGCGCTATCGCCGACGTGGGCCACCCGCCCGCACCGGTCCTCGTCCGCGTCGACTGCACCTGCCCGGCTGGCACCCCACGGTGCATCCATGAGCTGGCCGTCTACTACGACATGGCGCGACGCATCGATGACGACCCCCGCATCGCGCTCGATGTGCAGGGCTTCTTCCACGCTTCGGCGGACAGCACCGAGGTGTCCACCACGGCGGCACCGCAGCGCTGGATCGCGCTCAACGCCTTTGATCCGGCGACCTACTTCATGGTGTCCGAGTGACACGGACGGCCTGAGGGTGCGTGTCTCCACGCCCCCTCAGACCATCGTGCGAGAGCAGCGGCGCCCCCTCCCGACGAGCGACGGGGTCCTGGAGCCCGTCTCCCCGTAGGTATCGCCGAGGTGGGTGATCAAGGTGTTCTTCCCGTAGCCGGACGACGGGGCCACGTACTGGGGTTCGTTGTCCTTGCCGTTCGGGTCCTTGGCCGGGTTGCCCTGGTAGGCGCCGGACGCGGAGTAGCCGATGCGGCCGTTACCCTTCGTCAGGTCGGTCGTGTACTCGGTCGCGTAGGACCGCCCGTCGCCGACCGGGAGACCGCCTCTCCGCACGGATCACGACCTGGCCGATGTCACGCAGGATCTGCTCTGGAACCAGGAGGACAAGCTCACGGAGATCACGTCCGACGACGTCACCACCAAGTAGGTCTACGACACCGAGGGCAACCGCATCCTGGAGAGCACCCCGTCAGGCAGCGTGCTGTATCTCGGTCCGAGGGCCGGGCGCGGCCGGGGCGGCGGATCAGACGGGTGCGACCGGAGAGGATTCGCCCGAGGCCGGCGTGGAAACCGCGATCATGTGAGCCGACGCAGCGCCGGAATGCCGCAGCTTCTTCGTCTGCTGGTGGTACAGGTCGTACGCGGGCTCATGCCCGACTGAAATCTTTTCTTGAATTTCAGAGCATGATGAGCAGACGCGTCTTCGGCTTCAGCTTTCTGTTCACCGAACGACTCTGCACGTACACCTCCAACTTGGGATTGTTCCCCGCCTTTACGGAGACGGTCCCCTGGATGCCCGTACCGAACAGAAGGCTGCGCGCCGCGTCGCCCGTATAGGCGCGATCGGTGTCCTTCTCGACCACGATGACTTCCTTGTTCAGCTGAACCTGAGCCCGGGTGCCCAGTTGGTAGTAACACGAACCGCGTTCGTACGTCACGCCCGGATGCGAATCGACGAAGGGTCGAATCTCGATCTCCTTGTCGACCTTCAGGAGTCGGTACTTGTCGGCCGGAATCGGTTCGAGGCTCGCCCGCACCTCGTCAACCGATATGTCCTGGCCGACGGCGAACAGGTTCTTCGTGCCGCGCACCCCCTGCTCGCGGCCCCGGAGGAAGCTGGTGGCGGCAGCGCGCACGGTGCCGATCGCCTCCTCGACACCCTCCTTGGAATCCGCATCCCAGATGGCGATGTTTCCGGCCGGGAAACCGTAATTCTGGGCGGTGCGCTTCGCCAGGGAGTTCGGAACGAGGATCGCGGACGTCCAGTGGCCCGGAAGCCCGCCCATCTTCGCCGCGATCTTGTCGAGCCAGGGGCCGAGGATGGCCATGTCGCCGTCGTGCCGCCTGTCGCCGCCGGAGGCGTTCTCCTCGCCGTCCGTCACCACGATCTGGAGGAAACTGTGCTCGCCGTATTCCTCCCAGATATGGCCCAGGTCGTCCAGGGATTTCAGAGAAGCCTCGATGAGGGCCGTAGCGCCATTGTTGACCTTGTACAGACCCCGCATGGACGGCAGATGCTTCACGTCCATGTCCCAGACCAGGTTCTCCACCTTGTGGTCGAAGGAGTAGAGGCTGATCCGGGTCTCATGGCCGAGGCTGTCCGACTCGGCCTTCAGACCCGCCACGAACTCGTCCACGACGCGTATGAGCTGACTCTGGTGCTGCCACATGGAACCCGAACAATCCACTACCAGCGCGACGTG
This sequence comes from Streptomyces sp. NPDC111516, assembly GCF_055635345.1. Lineage (NCBI taxonomy): Bacteria > Bacillati > Actinomycetota > Actinomycetes > Kitasatosporales > Streptomycetaceae > Streptomyces > Streptomyces sp. NPDC111516. The sequence continues at coordinate 72,261 of NZ_JBVKBV010000028.1, forward strand.
ATTCACCTTGTGCTGGATCTTGTTGGCGGACACGTTTCTGCTCCTTCTCCGAGGCTCCCCGAGTGATGCTTGAACTCTATGGGGAGGCACTGACAAAGGCGTTTGACGCACGATCACCTGCCTGCGCCTCGCGACGTGCTCGGCACCAGGAGACTCCTGCCGACGGGTCGGATCAGCGTGGTGCCGCCCGTCAACACCTACAACCCAAGGCAGAGCGTGGCCTCGCCGCACGGATCGTCGAAGGTCCGCAAGGTTCTTCCCTCGTCCGCGTGCCACGCCGGACTCGGCGACCCCGCACTCTCCGCGTGACCGGAACGACCTCGGTCATCGCCTGATGGACGCGGGGGCGAATCCGTTGGGGCGCTGTCTGCTCACCTCCTGCCGCTGACGGCGCCCCGCCCCCGGCTCCTCCTAGAAACAGTCGCCGTACCAGTGCACCGCGCCCGGCGCCGTGACCGTGGCCCGGACGGATTCGACGGTGGCGTGCAGCGGGCGCGCCATGCCGGCATGCTCCTCCACCGACCGGGGGTCCGCCAGCAGCGACGGCAGTGCCGCCCGGACCCCGGGACCGTCCGGAATCCGGACTCGGGCCCGCCTCAGCCCCGCGTCCCGGCCCCGTTCACCGACGGCGGCGAACAGATCGCGCAGACTCCCGGGTGCGCCCGCGAATTCGCGCACCTCCACGTACTCCCCCGCGTGCTGGGCCACGATCCAGCCGACGAGCGCCCCCGATCCGGGGTCCTGGGCCACGAGCGACCGGTCGAGCGACCCGTACCAGGCGGGCACGCGCACCGCCCAGTCCTCCGGAGCCCGCAACGAGCTGAGCGGCCTGTTCACGTTGTACGCATGGTGCAGGGCGGCCACCTCCACGGCGTCCTGCGAGGTGGCCTCGCGGACCCGGAACGCCCCCGGGGCAGCGCCGGCCACGAGCGTCCCCTCGGTGTACGTACTGCTGAATTCCTGCCATCCCGAGCTCCGGTAGACGCCGGGCGTCCCGGTGAACAACAGTGACCAGGCGCACTGTTCGGCCGTCATGGTGCGCTCCGCCTCCGCGAGGAGCCGCCGCACCAGCCCCTGGCCCCGGGCCTCGGGGCGGGTGGCGACGCTGCCGATGCCGCCGATCCGCTGCGGGGTGCCGTGCGCGTCGCGGATCAGCCGGGGTACGTAGACGACGACCGCGTCGATCCCGCCCCCCGGAACGTTCTGCGCGACGAACGTGTGCCGGTGGCGGTCCGGGTCGAGGGCGTGCAGCGCGGCGATGTGCGGGGCGTCGAAGCACCGTTGCCACAGGGCGGCCAGGGCCGGATCGTCGGCCGCCGTCGCGGTCCTGATGACGGCGGTCACAGGATCAGGTTCCCGTCCGTGCGCACCGAGTCGCTGTTCGCCGGCATGGCGCTGCGCTTCGTGCCGTCCTCCACGCACGCGGTGTGCAGAACCGAGTCCAGGGCGTCCGGGGCGAGGTGGAGCGTGCCGCCGGTGAAGCGGCTGCCGGTGGCCGCGTAGTGGTTCGTGCCGTCGGTGATGCGCACATGGGCGGTGTCCGGTGCGGAGGCGGCGCTGCTGAGCGCGGTGATGTCCCAGGTCACCTTTCCCGGGCCGACCGCCCGGCCGAGCAGCGCCTTGGTCTTGTTGCTGCCGGTGAGGCGGGTGCCGCCGGTGACGGTGAGCCGCTGGTCGCGCACGGCGCTGAGCTCGATGCCGGTGTTGTCGTAACGGCCGCCGTCGATCCGCAGGTCCGCCGAGCCGACCGAGAGCGGGGCGGCGTTCTCGGCGCCGGTGACGGTGCAGTCGGTGAAGTGGACGGGTCCCGCACCGCGCAGGATCGCGCCGTCGACGCCCTTGAAGGTGCAGCGTATGAAGTGGACGGGAGCGGTGACCGGGGTCTGGACGAGGACGGCGCCCGCGGGTGGCTCGAAGGAGCAGTCGCTGATGGTGGTGGGCCGGGTGGAGCGGGCGGAGCGCTGGGCGACCGCGAAGGTCTTGGCGGTACAGCCGCGGACCTGGGCTCCGTCGGCGTTCACGGTGAGGGTGCCGGCCTGGTCGAAGGTGGGGCGCGCGATCACTGTGATGTCTTCGAGCGTCAGATCGGTGATCTTGGTGTTGGCGGTGAACCAGGAGCAGACGTGTCGGCGTACGGTGATGCGCTTCGCGGAAATACCCCACTGCGAACCGGAGTTGGCGATGTCCATCAGCCCGGAGTTGCCGTCGAAGAGCAGGTCGTGCTCGTACTGCCCGTGGGTCGTGAAGGGGTTGCCGCCCGCGTCGTCGCCGTCGCCGTGGCAGTTCACCACCGTGCAGTAGGCGGAGGCGGTGAGGTCGTTGAGATGACGCACATTGCTGGTCGTGCAGTCCGCGACCCGTCCGTACAGGCAGTAGATCTGCTGGGTGAGATAGCCCGCGCCGCCGTACTCGACGGTGGGCGGGTTCTTCAGCGAACAGTCCTCGGTACGGAAGCGGGTGCACCAACGGCGCATGATGACCGGCCAGAAGGAGCCGGTGGCGTGGATTCCGGAGACGTCGCAGCCGACGGCGTACTCGAAGCTGACGGGGTGGGAGCCGGTGTACTCGTCGGGGCCGGCACCTTCGAAGACCAGGTTGCGGATGTGGGTGTTGCGGACCGGTTCGACACGGCTCCAGGTGAGGGTGCGGCCCGCGGCGAGTTCCCAGCCGTTGAGGTAGCCGACCCGGATGTGGCCCGCGTCGATGATCTCGGTGATCTCGACCAGCTTCTGCAGCTCGCGTTCGTCACCGCCGCCGCCCTCGACCGGGTCGACCTGTACGGCCCACCACTGGCCGACCTCGAACGCCTTGGCGTCGGGGACCGGGAAGGTGTCGGTGAGTTCGATGACCTTGCCGGAGAGTGCGTGCTTGACGGTGGTGTCGGTGGGGGTGCCGCGGAAGGAGAGGACGGCGCCGAAGGGGTTGTCGTGGGTGTTCTTCTCGATGCCTTCGGTGCGCATGCGGT
>NZ_JBVKBV010000029.1:0-62242 GCF_055635345.1 Streptomyces sp. NPDC111516
AACGCTCCAACACCGCACGCTCGTCAGCGGACAACAACAACGGTTCCAGCTTCGGACCACGACGCGGTGCGGGCACACCCGCAGAAACACTCATAGGAACTAACGACGGATCTCCGGCGCAGGACACTAGGAACGGTTTCGGTCGAGCCTCGTAGAATCGTGGTGTGGCATTCATGAGCACTCCGCACTGCTGCTTCCACTGATCGGGAGGCTGTGAGGGCGATGCCGGACGGCATCGCCCTCCTTGGTGTGCCTGCCGCGTGACCCGCGTTTCGGTGCCGCCCGCATCGAGGGCCGACAACGCCGCCGTTCCTCCTGGGACGGCCATCCTCTGAGCGCGCGTGCAGGCACGGTCCCTTCCCTTCACCGTTGCCAGGAGTGTCTTGTGCCTGTTTCGCTTCCCCCTGCCCTCGAATCGTTCCTCGATCTCCTGCGCTGTCCAACGTGCGGCGCTTGTCTTCACCCCGACCGCGGCGCGCTGCGCTGCGTGGCGGGCCATACCTTCGACATCTCCCGTCATGGCTATGTCAGCCTCTTGACGGGTACCCGCGCCACCAGCGGCGACAACGCGGCCATGGCCCGAGCCCGGGACCGGTTTCTGGCCACCGGCAGGTACGGGCCGATCCGCCGGATCGTGGCTCACCTGGCGGCCGACACCGGGCCCGGGCAGAGCACCGTGGTGGACGTCGGGTGCGGCACGGGCTACTACCTGGCCGGCGTCCTCGAGCAGTTGCGCGATGCCCGCGGTCTGGGCCTGGACACCTCGGTGCGCGCCCTGCGCGCGACGGCCCGTGCCCATGAGCGAGCAGCCGCCGCGACCTGGGACGTCTTCCGTCCCCTCCCGCTGGCCGATGAAATGGCCGACGTCGTGCTGGACGTGTTCGCCCCGCGCAACCCATCCGAGTTTCACCGGGTGCTGCGCCCGGGCGGTCGGCTGGTCGTGGTGCGTCCGACCGGGCGGCACCTGCTCGAATTGCGCAGCCAGGTGCCCGGAATGGTAGCGATCGACCCGGCCAAGGAACGTCGCCTGCACAAGGTGCTGACCCCTTTCTTCGAGGCCGCGGCCACCGAACCGGTCGAGTACGTCACGTCCTTGACCAGAGCGGAGGCCCTTGATCTGGTGGGGATGACGCCGAGCGCACGTCATCTGAGCGGTGCGGACCCGGGCGATTTCGGTCTCGTGCCTGACCAGGTCACAGTCTCCGTGCTGGCCACCGCCTACCGGCCTCGGTGACCACAAGCGGGCGCACGTGCCTGCTGACCGACGAGCAGTGGGCACGCCTGGCGACCTGCCTTCCCTGCAATACAGGGAAGGCAGGGTGCCCGTTCGCCGACCACCGCCGCATCATCGATGGAATCATCTACCGGTACGGCACCGGGATCCCCTGGCGAGACCTGCCCCACAAGGCGTTCGGGCCCTGGCAGACGGTGTGAAAGCGACATCTCAGGTGGGCCGCTGACGGCACGTGGGACTCGGTTCTGGCGCAACTGACCGCCCAGGCAGCTCGCGCCAGGTCGGGCGGGCCCAGTGCGGCGCAGGGCCGGACTCGGTGTGGCCGCCGTAGATGCCCTGCGCCGCGCCGGCCCGACGTGGAGGCGACTTTCCGAGCCCCACAGGGCGGCGGTGCGGAAGATCCGGCGGTGCCGGAGTACTGCCGCTGCGCCGCCGTGCGGGGCGGCCAGGACCGGAGGGAGTCACCGGGGCTGTCGGAATCCGGCATGTCAGGAACTCGACACCATCAAAGACATGACATGCACAGGTCGACAATGGCAGGCTCTCGATCGGCCGCATGGGCCCGGGCGTTCCCCACAGGGATCTCGCACCGCTGCGGTCATGTCCTCCTCACCGCACCACCAGCTCTACTCGGGCAGTACCCCCTGCCCGGGCTGTCACCGGCCGCAACCCCGGTCGCCGCAGAAGGAGTTCCGCGTGAGAAAGACCCCCCGCAAGGCTGTTGTCGCGAGCGCGCTCATAGCGGGCGCCGCGGTGATCGCCGTTGCGCTCCCCACGTCCGCCACCGCCGGCACCCAGACCGACGCGCCCAAGGCGCAGGTCCGGGCCGGCGCGCTGCAGGTCCAGCTCAGCGCGAGCGAGCGCGCCACGATGCTCGCCGAGGCGCAGGCCACCGTCGCCGCCACCGCCAGGACCCTGGGCCTGGGCGGCCAGGAGCAACTGCTGGTGAAGTCCGTCCTGAAGGACGCCGACGGCACGGTGCACACCCGCTACGAGCGGACCTTCGCGGGCCTGCCGGTCCTCGGCGGGGACCTCGTCGTCCACGCGGCGGCGAACGGCGCCGTCAAGGGCGTCAGCAAGGCGACCAAGGCGACGGTGAAGGTCGCCTCGACCACCGCCGTGAAGAGCGCCGGCTCGGCGAAGACCTTCGCGCTCGACCGCGCCGAGGCCAAGGGCGCCACCGCCCCGAAGGCCGGCACCGTCCGCAAGGTCGTCTGGGCCGCCTCCGGCAAGCCCGTGCTGGCCTGGGAGTCCGTGATCGGCGGCGTGCAGCACGACGGCACCCCGTCCGAGCTGCACGTCATCACCGACGCCACCACCGGTGCCAAGCTGTTCGAGTACCAGGCCATCGAGACCGGCACCGGCACCGGCCAGTACAACGGCCAGGTCACCCTCGGCACCACGCTGTCGGGCTCGGCCTACGAGATGACCGACGGCACCCGCGGCGGCCACAAGACGTACGACCTGAACGGCGGCAGCTCCGGCACCGGCACGCTGTTCACCGACGCGGACGACGTCTGGGGCAACGGCCTGCCGAGCGACCGTCAGACCGCCGGTGTTGACGCCGCGTTCGGCGCCCAGGCCACGTGGGACTACTACAAGGACGTCCACGCCCGCAACGGCATCAGGAACGACGGCGTCGGCGCCTACTCCCGCGTGCACTACGGCAACGCCTACGTCAACGCCTTCTGGTCCGACTCCTGCTTCTGCATGACCTACGGCGACGGCTCCGGCAACGCCAAGCCGCTCACCTCACTCGACGTGGCCGCCCACGAGATGACCCACGGCGTCACCTCCAACACCGCGGGCCTGATCTACAGCGGCGAGTCCGGCGGTCTCAACGAGGCGACCTCGGACATCATGGCCGCGGCCGTCGAGTTCTACGTGAACTCCGAGACCGACCCGGGTGACTACCTGGTCGGCGAGAAGATCGACATCAACGGCGACGGCACCCCGCTGCGCTACATGGACCAGCCGAGCAAGGACGGCAGGTCCAAGGACGCCTGGTACTCGGGCATCGGCAGTGTCGACGTCCACTACTCCTCCGGCCCGGCCAACCACTGGTTCTACCTGGCCTCCGAGGGCAGCGGCGCCAAGGTCGTCAACGGCGTGAGCTACAACAGCCCGACCTCCGACGGCCTGCCCGTCACCGGGATCGGCCGCGACGCCGCCGCGAAGATCTGGTACCGCGCGCTGTCGACCTACATGACCTCCTCCACCAACTACGCCGCCGCCCGCACCGCCACCCTGCAGGCGGCCGCCGACCTGTACGGGCTCGGCAGCGACACCTACAACAACACTGCCAACGCCTGGGCCGCCATCAACGTCGGCAGCCGCATCGTCCAGGGCGTGACGGTCACCGACCCCGGCCTCCAGACCACACTGGTCAACAAGTCCGCGAGCCTGCAGATCCAGGCCACCAGCACCAACCCGGGCGCGCTGACCTACACGGCCACCGGCCTGCCGGCCGGCCTGTCGCTCGACGCCTCCACCGGCCTGATCTCCGGCACCCCCACCAAGCTGGGCACCAGCACGGTCACGGTCACGGTCACGGACTCGACCAACGCCTCCTCCACCGCGACGTTCACCTGGAACGTCGTCAGCGTGATCAAGACCTTCGAGAACACCACCGACGTCGCCATCCCGGACGGGGGCGCCGCGGTCTACTCGGACGTCAACGTCACCGGGATCGCCGGCAAGGCACCGAGTGCCCTCAAGGTCGACGTGGACATCAAGCACACCTGGCGCGGTGACCTGGTCATCGACCTGGTGGCCCCTGACGGCACGCTGTACCGCCTGAAGGATTCCAACATCAACGACTCGGCAGACGACGTGCTCGCCACCTACACCGTGAACGCCTCCAAGAAGACCGCCAACGGCACCTGGAAGCTCAAGGTCCAGGACATGTTCCGCGGCGACAGCGGCTTCATCGACAGCTGGAAGCTGAACTTCTGACCTCAAGAGCAGCACACTGAGGCGGCGGGCCCCCTCCCGCCCGGGCCCGGCCGGCCATGACCGGCCGGGCCCGAACGCTGCTCCGGGCTCCGGGCCTCGAGACCCCGGACGAATCGCAGATCCACCTGGCCCGCGGGTCGGGGGTGGTCGGGCATGCCGGAGCGCGATTGCTGACGGATCTCGCCGAGGCAACCGGTCTGACCGCTGCGTACTCCACCGCACTGCGGCCGTTGAAGCCGCGCGGGACTGGGCACGACCCGGGCCGGATCATGACCGAGCATCCAACGAGCAGTGGAGAGCGGGCACGGGGCAACCGCCAACTGGCCATGCAGGAAATGCTCTTGATCCAAGCGCGGGAGCGGAGGCCCGGCTCGTACACGGAGGTGAGCCGGCACCCGGAAGGAAGTCCCGTTCGCGGAGGCCTTCGAGGGTGCAGGAGGGCCGGTCTTCTCCCGGCGCCACCACGTACGCGGGGAGACCGGCACGCTGCGGCGTCGTTGGCCACGGCATCGCGTGGATGAACATACGCCCCCCGCGGATACGCGAGCGAGCCCGGACCAGTTGGTCCGTGTGACTGAGCGCCTCAGTTGGCCGGCCTGAGCAATCTTGTTGGCCAGTAGTCAACGCTGAAGTGAGGAACCCGAGCGGCTCGGGAGCCACGAAGGCGGGATCGGTGCTGTTCGAACCGCTCGGTCAGCCACTGCTGGCCGTCCGCTGTCACATTCCCTCGACTTGGCACGTCATCCGTAGGGACCACAAAACACGGTCGATGTGACAGGACCGCCGACGAGGCGCACGAACGAGGAGAAGGCGATGTTGAAGAACCTGATGTATGTGACGGTCCATGTGACCGACCAGGACCGGGCTCTGGCGTTCTACACAGAGAGTCTCGGACTGCAGAAGCGTGTCGATTACCCGGGTCCTGACGGCCGCTTCCTGACCGTCGCTCCGGGCGATGACTCGGTCGAGATCATCCTGTGGCTGGGCAACCCGGGTCAGGGCCCGGCGGTCGATGGCGCGGAGTCGAGCATCGTACCGGGTCCGATATTTCTCGAGTCCGACGACCTGACCGAAGAGTTCAAAGTGCTCCAGTCACGTGGCGTCAAGTTCGCCGATCCCGAACCGATCCCCTATCCCTTCGGCGTCCGCCTCACGGCGTTCGATCCCGACGGTAACCGGATCGAGCTCCGTCAGCGGAGCCGAGGCCGAAGCAGCGACAGCTGACCACCGAACGGCGGAGCCGGACCCTCGAACGGCCCGGCTCCGCCGCCGCGTAGAGCGCGGTGCCGTCCACGGAACGAGTGCGGCCGGGAGTTGCGATCCAGTAGCGGAAGCCCGTCACGGTAGCGGCGGGCCCGGCGTGATGCTGTGGCGGGCGAGCACTGAAAGCGTTCGGTGGCTCGCCGCACGGATCACCGTCGATGACGATCAGTCACACCACTCGCCACGCGGCAGCCCGGCGGCGGACCGGCATACCGCCATGCATGCCCGCCGCAGCGGCGGGTACGCCCCCCGTACAAGGGCGCCGCGGAAGCGGCCGAGGAACGTGGGGTGTCGGAAGTGATTCGAAAGTTGCAGGCGGTCGCGCTGGACTGCGCCGATCCGGTACGGCTCGCGGAGTTCTACGCGGATCTGCTCGGCGGCCGGGTGGTCGCGGACCCGGAGGATCTCGACTGGGTCGAGGTGCACGGGTTCGAGGGAACGCCGCTGGCCTGCCAGCGGGTGGACGGCTACCGGCCGCCCGAATGGCCCGGCCAGCAGTACCCGCAGCAACTCCACCTGGACTTCGATGTGGACGACCTCGACGGGGAGGAGAAGCGTGCGCTCGCCCTCGGCGCCACCGTGCTGGAGCGGACGGACCGGCTCCGCCCGGAGGCCAACTGGCGGGTCTACGCGGACCCGGCCGGCCATCCGTTCTGCCTCTGCCTGCACTGAGTCCACCGGGCCCACCGCAGTCAATGAGGCAGCGTCAGGATCAGTCGGCGGTCCCGGTATCCGTCCCCGTCTCCGCTGAAGTGGTCCGATTCACTTGCGGTCTCGAGACTCCTGACAAAGTGAGTCTGCAGCTGTTGGGATGACGGTGTATCAGCCTTGGTTGACGTCTGCGGACGCAGGCGTGGAAGGCCGGCGGCGGGAGCAAGTGTCGAGCGCGTCGTCTTCGCGGTTGCGGTCCGTTCCGCCGATCGAGGAAACTTCACGGTGTTCCGAGAAGCGTTCGTCTCAACTGTCGGTTCCAGCCTGCGGCACTCGACGTCTTGGTGAAGACTGACCACCAAGCCTCGCGAAGGGAACCCCCGCCGTGGACTACCGCCTGGAACTGATCCCGCTCCCGGTCGCCGACGTCGACCGTGCCAAGGCCTTCTACGCCGATCGGCTGGGCTTCAAGGTCGACCTCGACTTCAGCCCGAACGAGGCGTTCCGCGTCGTCCAGCTGACGCCGCCGGGGTCGGCCTGCTCGATCGCCATCGGCGTTGGCATCGTCGGCACTCCCCCGGGCTCGGTCCAGGGCCTGCACCTCGTCGTTGACGACATCCACGCCGCCCGGGCCGAGTTGGTTGGGCACGGAGTCGAGGTCGCCGAGGTGGAGGACATGAGCGCGCCGGGCAAGCCGACCCTCTCCTACGCGGCGTTCACCGACCCGGACGGCAACGGCTGGACCTTGCAGCAGCTCCCTGACTGAGCTGCTCCCGGGAGCGACGGCTTCAGAATGAGTTCTTCACGCGTCGCCGGCAGATGATCGCGCAGCCGGGCGTCAGGAAGGCTTGGTGGATGTCGGCGCGGATCTCCCAGCGGATGCGCAGGCGGCGGAACCAGCGGAGCAGGGCGAAGGCGGCTTCCACGGTTCTTGCCCAGTCCGCTGCCGTGCCCGGTGCCGCGTCGGGCGATGTGCTGGCGGATGCTCAGGTCGCGGACCTGGCGGCGGTAGATGTCGTGGTCGTGGCCGCGGTCGGCGTAGAACACGTCGGAGCGGGCGTCCGCGCTTGCTGCTCGGGGTCGGCTGCGGCGTCGGGGATGCCCTTGGAGCGGGGCGGTACCAGGCGCAGTTGGGGTGTCGGTCAGGGGGTGCCGGTGATGTGTGCGGCTGCGGATGGGGCGGCGGGGTGGTCGGGCGTCCACGATACCGGCGGGCGCGGACCGACTGCCGATGCTTCCGCCGGCGCTTTCACCAGCGCCGCTCGTCACGCCGTCCGTTCCAGGTCCGCGTGATCACGCCGGTGTTAGGCTGACGATCTTTGGCGGAATGACAGCCACCGTAGAAATGGGGTCGGTGGGTGGTGCCGTGCGGCGCCGCCGGGTTGGGGGGACATGCGCACACTGCGCCCGTTGCAGGCTCTCGGTCTCTCCGCGACAGCGGAGGCCGCCTACCTCGCACTCGTGGAACGGGGTCCGCAGACCCTGACCGAGCTCACCGACCGGCCGGCGCTGGTCGGGTCGACGCTCGACGGCCTCGAGGACGCCGTCGCCGAACTCGGCGACATCGGCCTGGTGTCCCGTACGGACGGCAGGCTGACCGCCCAGCCGCCCCGCGCGGTGCTGGAGGCGGTCGCCGAGCGGCGCGCGCGCCAGGCCCGGATCGCCTACGAGAGCGCCACGGCCCTGTCGCAGTACTGGCTCGACCACACCGCCGGAGCGAGCTACGTCGAGGTCGTCGACACCTCCGAGCGGCGCGGGGAGATCCAGTCGCGGGTGCACAACGGGGCCGTGTCCCAGGTGCGCGCGCTGTCGATAGGGCCGGTGGGCGGGAGCGACCGGGTGCCGGAGGTAGGCCCTGGCACGCTGGACGCGCTGGACCGCGGGATCGCCTACCGGGTGGTGTACAGCGCCAACATCCTGCAGGACCCCAAGGCGCTGGAAGTGGCGCACGAGTGCGTCGCCCAGGGAGAACAGGCCCGGGTCTTCCCCGATGTCGCGCTGAACGTGCTGGTCTGCGACGACCGTTTCGCCGTGGTGTCCGTCGCCGCCCCGGACCGTACGGGACACCACAGTGTCGTCGTGCAGCCGTCGGGGCTCCTGGACGGGCTGATCGGCGTCTTCGAGTCGTACTGGCGGATCGCCGTTCCGCTCCCGCCGGCCGGTGAGGCCGTCAACAGCGAGGCGGCCCCCGAGGGGCGGCAGCTCCTGAGCTACCTCAGCGCCGGGCTGACCGACGAGTCGATCGCCCGTGAGTTCGGGGTGAGCGAGCGCACCGTCGCCCGGCGCATCGCCCGCCTCCAGGAGATGCTCGGCGCCAAGACCCGGTTCCAGCTCGGCGTCCAGGCCAGCCGTCGCGGCTGGCTGTGACCCCGGGCCGCGGTCGGGCTCGTGGCGTGGGCGCGCGTGGCGGGCCGGTGTGTGATCCGGCCCGCCCCGCGCGGGTCCTCAGCCGCTCAGGCGTTCATCGCCCCGCGGTGTGGTGGTGACCGTTACTTGCTGTCCGGCTTGACCAGGTCGGGCAGCTTGGCCTCGAAGAGCTTGTCGAACGCGAGGGCGGGCAGGATGTGGCCCTGGTTCGGCGCCTCGTTGGCCACGCCCGCGGCCCAGGTAGCCGAGTTGATCCGCTGGTTGGGCGTGCCGTGGTGGCCGGAGCTGGTGAAGCTGCAGTCGCCGACCTGGTAGAACGACTTCTCGGACTTGAGGACGCGGGCGGCGTTCAGCGACTCGCCGCGGGAGTGGGTCAGGTAGTACGTGCCGAACGCGTCCGCCATGAGCTCGGTGCGGCGGGTGGCCTCCGGGCCGGTCAGGTCGCTCTCGAAGAGGTTCTTCTGGTACTGGACGTGGTGACCGAACTCGTGGCCCAGGATGCCGCGCGGCGCGACGTCGCCCAGGTTCACCGCGTTCATGCCCTGCAGGATGCCGTCACCCATGATGATCCGGTCCGTGATGCCGAGCGGCTCCGGGTCGTCCTTCTCGCTGTAGGCGAAGGCGTTGAAGGTGAAGATCGGGTTGGCGCCGCCCTGGAGGGCCGGCTCCGAGTCGACCAGCTCGATGAACATGTCGGCCAGGTCGAGGTTCTCCTCGGGCGTGCCGCCGTACAGCACGGAGAGCGTGCGGGCGAGCCGGTCCGGGCTGGTGAAGACGTCCGCACCGTGCATGGGGATGAGCTCGATGCGGGCCGAGTCGATATCCCAGAAGCGCTTGAGGTTCTTCATCTCGGAGTTGAGCTGCTGGGTGTACTCGCCCTCGACGCCGAACGTGTTCGACGACGACTCCTTGCCGTAGATCAGCGCGTCGTAGGTGGGCATGTCGAAGCCGCCGAAGAGCGAAAGGATGAAGATGGTCCACGGGTCCTGGGCGCCATCGAGGAGGGAGTTGGCGTACTTCGACAGGTCGGTCGTCTGGCACTGGTAGTCACCGGGGTTGATCGCGCTGTCGCGGATCTGCTGCCACTCCTCGCCCTTCAGACCGTACTTGGCCTTGGCCGCGTCGAGGCGGGCCTCCCAGTCGGCGGGCAGCTTGGCCAGGATCCGGTCGACGATGGCCTGGTGCTGCGGGTCCATGGAGGAGGTGTCGATGGAGGACTGCAGCGACCGGCTCGCGGCAGTCGTGACTCCGGTCGCGTCAGCGGCGTGCGCGGGAAGCGCCATGCCAAGGCCACAGGTCGCGGCGATCGCCAGGCTCGCTGCCACAGACAGGGTCTTCTTCACGAGGTCTCCTTTCGAGGGTGCCCGGTAGGGCATCCAGGGCGACGCCCAGTCTGTAAGACCAATTCCCGGATCAAGAACGGTCGTTCACTGTCTGAAACCGGCATGTCTGGAACCTGACAGCCTCGTGACTCCTCCACCCCCTGAAGGGGGTGGCTTCTCGCTATGCCGGTTGGGCTTCGCGACGGACCAGCCCGGCCCGTAGAACGTTCAGGGCGCCCACTGTGTCGGCGTGCGCAATGTGGCCGCACACGATGCAGTGGAACTTCTCCTGGGTGGGCCGGTTCTCCTGATCTGAACGAGTAACGCTGTCAGGCAGATCAAGTGGCGGACGAGTCCCGCCCGGTCAGCCGGCGGCCGACCGCACCGGTTGTGTGAGGTGCCGCCACAAGAAGGTATGCACCAGGGCCTTGTTGTGGGCGGACTGTTCGTTGTCGCTGGCGCCCGCGTGGCCACCACCGGTGTTCTCGTGGAGCAGGACCGGGTGACCGAGTTCGTGCAGGCGTGCGGCCGCTTTGCGGGCATGGGCGGGGTGGACGCGGTCGTCACGAGTGGAGGTCGTCAGCAGAACGGGCGGGTAGGCCTGGTCCGCGGTGAGCTGGTGGTAGGGCGAGAGCGCACGGAGGTGGGGGCGATCGGCTTCGGTGTCCGGGTTGCCGTACTCGGCGGTCCAGGACGCGCCGGCGAGGAGCTTGTGGAAGCGAAGCATGTCCAGCAGCGGTACCTGAGCAACGATCGCGCCGAACAGGTGCGGGTAACGGGTGATCATCGCGCCCATGAGCAGGCCGCCGTTGCTTTCTCCCGCGGCGCCCAGCATGGCCGGGGTGGTGATGCCCCGCGCGACGAGGTCTGCGGCGACGGCCGCGAAGTCCTCGAAGGCTCGCGGCCGTTCCGCGCCGAGTGCGGCCTGGTGCCAGTGGGGTCCGTACTCGCCGCCGCCTCGGATGTTCGCGATCACGTAGGTGCCGCCGCGCTCCAGCCATGCCCGGCCCGTCACCGCGTCGTAGGAAGGGTTGAGGGAGACTTCGAAGCCGCCGTAGCCGTAGAGCAGGGCGGGGCCCGGGTTGGTCCCGTCGCAATGGCTGGGGCCGATCACGAAGTATGGCACCCGCGTGCCGTCCCGGGAGGTCGCGAAGGACTGCTCCACCGCCAGACCAGCCGTGTCGAAGCGGGCCGGAGCCTGCTTGAGGATCTGCGAGTCGGCGCCGATCTGCCCGTGGTGGAGGGTGGACGGCTGCAAGAACCCCGACACGTCCAGGAAGTACTCGTCGGAGATGTCCGGATCCGTGTCCGCGACCGTGACGGCGGACAGCGCTGGGACGTCCGCGAGCGGCTTGCGTGCCCACCCGCCTCCGGGGGTGGGGGTGAGGACCTCGATGCGGGTGCTGACGTCGCGCATCGTCTCCAGGATCAGATGGTGGCGGGTCCAGGAGTGCCCGGCCAGAGCCGTTCGCTCATCCGGGGCGAACAGCACCTCCGCGGTGCGGTCACCCGTCAGGAAGGCGTCGAAGTCGAACGCCAGTAGGCAGCCCGCCCGGTGTCCGAGCCAGTCGGACTTCAAGGTGACAATCAGATGCCGGCGATGGGTATAGGCACTGGCGTCGTCGGGAACATCGATCTTGACGAGCGTGGCGTCCGGGTTCAGGAGGTACGTCTCGCTGCGGAAGAAGTCCAGCCACCGGGAGACGAAGTCCCGTTCGAAACCGGGTGTGGTGTCGTGCCGGCCCCAGGCCGCCACGTCTCCTGTCTCGGCCTCGAAGACCAGGTCGGCTTCTTCCAGCGGGGTGCCGCGTCGCCACCTGCGGACCGTACGCGGATAGCCGGCGTCGGTCAGTGAGCCCGGCCCGAAGTCCGTGCCGATGAAGACGGTGTCGGCGTCGATCCACCCGATCTGCGTCTTCGCCTCCCCCACCCGGAATCCGCCATCGACGAAAGCCCGGTTGGCGAGGTCGAACTCGCGGACCACAACGGCATCACCACCGTCGCGCGACAGGCACACCAGTGCCCGGTCGTAATCGGGATGGCGCACCCGTGCACCCGCCCACACCCACTTCTCGCCCTCCGCCGCTGCGAGCGCGTCGACGTCGAGAAGGACCTCCCACTCAGGAGATTCCTTGCGGTACTGTTCCAACGTCGTACGCCGCCACACACCACGCACGTTCCCGGCGTCCCGCCAGAAGTTGTAAAGGAACACTCCGCGACGGACGGTGTAGGGGATTCGGTCCGAAGCGTCCAACACCTCCCGCAGGCGCTCCTTCAGGGAAGCGAACCCGGCGTCGGCGGTCAGCGCCGCCTCCGTCTCGGCGTTCCGCTCGGCCACCCACTCGAGGGCGGCCTCGCCCTCTATGTCTTCCAGGCACAGGTACGGGTCTTCATCAGTCACAAGCCGAATTGTGCAGGCATGGGACGTGCGGCGAGACCACATCCGCTCATCGCCGCCCCACCTGCTGCCGGCGTGCTGTCTCACAACCAGCCGCGGCGGGCCGCGATCACTCCGGCCTGGAAGCGGTTGGCGGCGCCGAGGAGGTCGTGCAGGCGGCTGATGCGGCGGCGCATGGTGCGGACGGACCAGCCGAGCTGACGGGCTATCGCCTCGTCCTTGAGGCCGCTGACCAGGAGGGTGAGGACGAGTCGGTCCTCCTCGCCGAGGGGGTCCTCGGCGGGGGCGTTGAGGGGCAGGGCCTGCTTCCAGCACATTTCCCAGTAGCCGGTGAGTGCATCGAGCAGGGTGGACGGGCGGATCACTGCGGCGCGGACGTCGTTGAGGTCGAGGGAGAGCGGCATCAGGGCGAGCTTACGGTCGGCGATGGCGAGTTTGATGCCCAGGCCGGGCAGGACGCGGGCCTGTTCGCCGTGTCGGACCAGCTCGCGGATGTCGTCGAGGACGCCCGGCCATTCCAGGGCCTCGGGGGCGTAGACCGCGCGGTACCGTACGCCGCGGCCGAGCGCCGTCGCCTCCACCGGGTTGGAGGTGGTCAGGGCGTACGGCGGCCGGTCCAGGGTCATCACGTCCTCGTGGGCCTCCTGCTGAAGGCGGACGAACCAGCGGCCGAGCGCCTCGCTGCCGGTGGTGATCTCCACCTCGTCCTCATAGGTCGTGCCGGTGCGCGCGGCGGCGAACAGCCGGGACAGCTCGTCGGCCGCCGAACGGACCCGCTCCAGCTCATTGCTTCTGGCCCGCACCAGCGCCTCGACGGCGGCGCCCGGCTCGATCGCGGCGTACCGGCGGCGGGAGCCGGCGAGCCGGCCGACCAGCCCGTGGTCGCGGAGCCGGTCCAGCGCCCTGGCGACGCGCTCGGCCGAACAGTCGAGATCCGCGGTGAGTTCGGCAGGCGCCGCCGTCCGCCGGGTCAGGACGGCGCGGTAGACGCTCTCGTCGAACGGATCGATGCCTGCCGCCGTGAGTCGCGGTGTCTCGGGAGTCATGGACGGATGGTGGCCCAATTGTGCCAGCGGCAGCAATGGGCCACGGGGATCCGTTGTGCGGCAAGTGCCCTTACCACTAGGACCTTTACGCATGGCAATGAAGTCACGAAGATCGCGTCATGCCGCCCTCGCCGCCGTTGTTCTCGCCGGCATGTTGGCGGCGACTCCGGGTGGTGCCAACGCGTCCACGCCCGACCCGTCGCAACGAGTGCTCGTCGAACTGTCCGGGAACCCGGCGGTCACCGCCGCGCCCGGTGGATCGCTGCTGTCCGCCGAGGCCGCCCGCGGCGTCGGCGCCGCCCGCCGCGCGCTCGACGCGCGGCAGGAGACGTTCCTCGGCTCGGCGAGGAGCGCCGGGCTGCACCCTTCGGCGACCCGCAAACTGGGTCTGCTCATCGATGCCGTGGCAATGACGGTGCCCGCGTCCGAGGTGGGGCGGCTGTCGTCGCTGCCGGGCGTCACCGCCGTCCGCCCCGACACCCGGGTGCTGACGAAGACGGACGTGAGCGTGCCGCTGATCGGCGCACCCGGCGTCTGGCAGCGCAAGGACCCGGCCGGAAGCCGCGTCACCGGCAAGGGGACCACCGTCGCGGTCCTGGACAGCGGCGTGGACTACACCCACCCCGACCTGGGCGGCGGACTCGGCAAGGGGTACAAGGTCGTCGGCGGGCACGACTTCGTCAACGGTGACGAGGATCCGATGGACGACAACGGCCACGGCACCCACGTCGCCGGCATCATCGCGGGCAAGGCGGCTGAGAAGGGCGGCGTCACCGGCGTGGCGCCCGGCGCGAATCTGCTGGCCTACAAGGTGATGGACGCCGACGGCTCCGGCTACACGTCGGACATCATCGCCGGAATCGAGGCGGCCTCCGATCCGGCCAACCCGCACCGCGCCGATGTGATCAACATGAGCCTCGGCGGCCCTGATGACGGCACCGACCCGCTGGGCCGCGCCGCGACCGCGGCCGTACAAGCCGGTGTGGTCGTGGTGGCCGCGGCCGGCAACGACGGACCGGGCACGGGTACGGTCAGCAGCCCCGCAACGGCCGACGGCGTGGTCGCGGTCGGCGCGTCGACAAGCAATCTGCGGCTGCCCAGCGCCTATCTGGCCGGCAAGAAACCCGAGTTGATCCAGACCTACCGCGGCATCCTGTCCGCGAACCCGCCGGAGCACCCCGTCACGGCGCCGCTGGTCGATGTCGGCGAGGGCACCGCCGAGGACTGGAAGCGGGTCGGTGACGTACGCGGAAAGATCGTACGGGCGCAGATGCTCATCGCCTCCGACGCCCGGTACCTGACGGCGAGCGCCGTGGAGTGGGCGAAGGAGGCGGAGAAGCGCGGCGCGATCGCCGTGCTGGCCGGCCGGTCCTCCAACGGCGGTCCGGTGTTCGCCGCCGGAGCACCGGGAGAGGTCCCGCCGCCGGAGGTGAACCCTGAGCCGGGAGTGGCCCAGGTGCCGTCCTCGTCCGCGCGGATCGACGCCTCCGGCGACTCGCTGCGCATGGACCATCTGGTGGTCATGGGCATCGATGCGACCCAGTACACGGAGTTGAGCGCCCGACTCGCCGCCGGGAAGGTCTCGGTGACGCTGCGCGGCACCGACACCACCGACCGGATCGCCTCGTTCTCCTCACGCGGTCCCGCACCGGGCTTCGGTTTGAAGCCCGATCTGGTCGCACCGGGCGTGGAGATCCGCTCCACCGTGCCCAAGGCACTGTACGGGCCCGGCGAGTACCGCATGTCGGGCACATCGATGGCGACCCCGCACGTCGCCGGCGCTGCGGCCCTGCTGCGCCAGCTGCAGCCCGGCCGGGCGCCTGCCGAGATCAAGGCCGCGTTGGTCGGCACCGCGAAGCCGCTGAGCGGCAGCGGGCCCACGACGCAGGGCTCGGGCCGGCTCGATGTGGCCGCGGCCGCCTCGGCCACGGTCAGCGCCTCGCCGGCGTCGGTGTCGTTCGGACTCGCCGACCTGTCCCGTCGTCACGTCGGCGGCACCGCGAAGGTGACACTGCACAACTCCGGCAAGCGGCCGGTCACGACCTCGCTGCGGACCGACGGTCCGGCCACGGTCTCGGCGAAGCGGGTCACCGTACCGGCCGGGGGGACCGCGACCGTCACGGTCTCGCTGCGCGTCGCCCGACCGACGGCCGACACCGAGATCAGCGGCCGTCTCACGGCGACTCCCGACCGGGGACCGGCGATCAACGTGCCCTACCTGCTCGCCGTCCGGCATCTGGCCGTCCAGGCCGCACCAGACCCGAGCGACGGTCACTCGACCGTGCACATCGCCCCGCCGACCCGGCTGGCCGCACCGCCGGTCGTCACCGTCACCCCGCCTCGCGGCAAGGCCGTCGACGTCACTTCCACGCTCGATCCCGCCAGCGGCTACTACCGGGCCGCGGTGACCGGCAGCGTGGCCGGCGCCTACCGGGTCTCGGTACGCGGCACCGCCGGCACCGGGCAGCGGCTCACCGGCGCCGGCGCCTTCGAGGTCACCCCGGTCGACAGCCGCGGGGATCGCTGGGAGCCGGTCGGCCCCAACAGCGAGGCCGGTTCGGTCGCACTCTCGCCGAGCCGGCCGAAGCAGGCCGTCCTCACCCAGTACCAGAAGGCAGCTCCCTGGCTGACCACCGACAACGGCGCCTCCTGGCGCCAGTTGGGCCGGCTGCCCGTCGCGGACGGCACGGGTCCGCTCGTGGTGGACGCGAAGAATCCCGACCGCTGGTGGTACGCCGTGAACAGCGTTCACGACGGCAGTCGCCGGGGAGCCATCCTGCGCACCGATGACAACGGGCGGACCTGGCGCACGCTCGACGTCCCGGACACCCGCATCGCGGCGCTCGCCGCCGATGAACGGACCCGCACCCTGGTCGCGGTCACCTCGGACGCACTGCTGGTCAGCACGGACGCGGGCGACCACTGGACGACGTACCCGACCGGTGTGACCGGCGCCGTCACCGCCGCCGTCGTCACCGGTGACACCCTCTACATGACGACGTATCACGGCGTCTGGGCCCGCTCCGGCATCGGCTCGGGCAATCCCGGCGAGGCACGTCTGCTCTTCGCCCCGTCCGGCGGGTCCGTCGGCGGGCTGGCCGCCGACTCCTCGGTCGTGGCGGTGTATGTCCCGGGTCGGGGAGTTGTCGGTTCCCGTGACGGCGGGGAGACCTGGACCACCCTGCTGTCCATGAGGGAGGGCGGCCTTCGCCTGACCATCTCGGGTGACGACCTGTACCTGAGCACGCTGTCCGGCAGCGGCCGTCTCAGCCGCGACCACGGTCGGACGTGGACCAAGGTCGCCGCGCCGTCGCGCGCAGCGGTACCGGTGGACTACGACCGTTGGGCCGACGGTTCCGTCACCGTCTCCAGCGAGCAGGACGGTCTCTACCGGGGTGCCGCGGACGGCACCGGATATCGGCGGATCGGCGTCCAGGGGCTGACCGTCAACGATCTCGCGGTCAGTGACGGCCATCTGCTTGCCGCCACCGACAGCGCGGTCTACCGCACGACCCTTCCCGTCGCGAGCCCGGAGTGGGGTCAGTCGGGCGGCGAGGGCATGAGGGGCGTCACCGTCCCGCAACTTGCCGTGTCGGCCAAGGATCCGAAGGTGATCTGGAAGGTGCGGCGCACCGCGTTCGGCTCATTCACCGTCGAGCGCAGCGGTGACGGCGGTGCCACCTGGGAGGAGAGGGGCAGTTCGTCGGAGGTGCCGACGGCGCTCCTGGTCCACCCCGCCGACCCGAACCGGGTCATGGTCAGCTTCCGAAGCCTCCTGGGCCAGGGGCTGTTCGCCACCCGCGACGGCGGCGCGACGTGGAAGAACCTCTACCACGAGCGCTCCTTCGGCACCATCGCGGGCGACCCCGCAAATCCGCTGCGCCTGTGGCTCGGCAACACCGCCGGTCTCTACCGGTCCGACGACGGCGGGGTGACCGTCACCAAGGTCGCCGACGGCCCGGTGACGGCGATCGACCTCGACGGACGGCGTCTCGTCGTCGGCGGCGAGAGCGTCCGTGTCAGCACCGACGGCGGCCGGAGCTTCCGCACCGCGGACACCGGCGCTCTCGCGATCCATGTCTCCGACCTGCTCCGGGTCGGGGACACGCTCTACGCGGCCACCACCAGCTCCGGGGCCAGCGGCCTCCTGCAAGGCGGCCGCGGTGTACTGCGCAGCACCGACCGCGGTCTGAGCTGGCACAACATCTCAACCGGCCTGCAGAACACCGACACCACCAAACTGGCCGCGAGCCCCGACGGCCGCACGCTCTACGTCGGCACCGTCGACGGCGGCGTGCACCGTCTCAACCTGCGCCACTGATCACCACGGACCGGGCGCGCGGACAAAGCCTCTGTCCGGGCGCCCGGTCCACGCGTTGACGCGGCCGGTGGATCAGCGCAACGACCACGACGGCCGGGCCGCCCGGCGGGTGGGTGTCCAAGTGCTCAGGCAGTAGCGCGGAAAATTGGTGCCGCACGGGTTCGAGCAGGCATGACGGCAGGACAGGCACGAGCCCTCCGGTGATCACTGAGCGTAGAGAACTCCGTGATCACCGCGGCTCGTGCCTGCTCTTCATCCGGGGCACCTTCCGACCGTCGGTGCGCTCCTACTGCCAAACGCTCCTAGAAGATGAGCTTCCAGCTGTCGATGTAGCCCGTGTCGCCGCGGTACATGTCCTGGACCTGGAGCCTCCAGGTGCCGTTGGCGACCTGGCTGGAGGCGTCCACCGTGTAGGTTTCGAGCACGTTGTCGGCCGAGTCGGACAAGTTGCTCTTCTTCAGCGGGTACAGCGTGCCGTCGGGGGCGACCAGGTTGATGACCAGGTCACCGCGCCAGGTGTGCTTGATGTCCACGCCCACCTTGAGGTCGCTCGGCGCCTGGCCCGGGAGCCCGGTGACGTCGATGTCCGAGAAGACCGCGGCGCCCCCGTCCGGGATCGGCACGTCGGTGGTGTTCTCGATGATGGCCCTGGCGACCTTCCAGGTGAAGGTTGCCGTGGTGGTGGAGTTCTTGGAGCTTCTGACGGTGATGGTGACGTTGCTGGTGCCCGGCGTTGTGGGGGTGCCGGTGATGAGGCCGGTGACGGGGTGGAGGGTCAGGCCGTCGGGGAGGCCCTCGGCGAAGTAGACGGGGGTACCGGGGTTGAAGCTGGTGGCCTGGATCTGGAGGCTGGCGGGGGTGTCGACCGCGCTGGTCTGGGCGCCGGGGTTGGTCAGCAGGATGCCGTCGACGATGCGGGGGCCGACGTTGATGGCGGCCCAGGCGTTGGCGGCGTTGATGTAGGTGTCGCTGCCCAGCCCGTACAGGTCGGCGGCGGCCTGGAGGGTGGCGGTGCGGGCGCCGGCGTAGTTGGTGGACGAGGTCATGTAGGTGGTGAGGGCCTTGTACCAGATCTTGGCGGCGGCGTCCCGGCCGATCCCGGTGACCGGCAGGCCGTCGGAGGTCGGGGAGTCGTAGTCCACGCCGTTGACGGTCTTGGCGCCGCTGCCCTCGGAGGCCAGGTAGAACCAGTGGTTGGCCGGCCCGGAGGAGTAGTGGACGTCGATGGAGCCAAGGCCGGAGTACCAGTAGTCCTTGGACGTGCCGTCCTTGCTGGGCTTGTCCATGTAGCGCAGCGGGGTGCCGTTGCCGCGGATGTCGATCTTCTCGCCGACCAGGTAGTCGCCGGGGTCGCTGGCGTTGTCGGCGTAGAACTCCACGGCCGCGGCGAAGATGTCGGAGGTCGCCTCGTTCAGACCTCCGGACTCGCCGCTGTAGATCAGGCCAGCGGTGTTGGAGGTGACGCCGTGGGTCATCTCGTGGGCGCCGACGTCGATGGAGGTGAGCGGGTGGGTGTTGCCGGCGCCGTCGCCGTAGGTCATGCAGAAGCAGGAGTCGGACCAGAACGCGTTGGAGTAGTTGTTGCCGTAGTGGGCGCGTGAGTAGGCGCCGACGCCGTCGTCCTTGATGCCGTTGCGGCCGTGGACGTCCTTGTAGTAGTCCCAGGTGAGCTGGGCGCCGTAGGCGGCGTCCACGCCGGCGGTCTGCCGGTTGGTGGTGGTGCCGTCGCCCCAGGTGTCGTCCGGGTCGGTGAACAGCGTGCCGGTGCCGGAGCTGCCGCCATTGAGGTCGTAGGTCTTGTGGCCGCCGCGGGCGGCGTCGGTCATCGAGTAGCCGCCGCCGTCGACCGGCGTGGTGCCGATGGTGACCTGGCCGGAGTACTTGCTGTGGCCGACGCCGGTCTCGATGCCCTGGAACTCGAACAGCTTCTTGCCGGTCTTGGCATCGGTGATGACGTGCAGCTCGGAGGGGGTGCCGTCGGCCTGGGTGCCGCCGACCACCGTCTCCCAGGCCAGGGTCGGGGTGCCGGACGCGGCCCAGACGACCTTGCGGGCGGTGCCGGCCGTCGCCTTCGCGACGCCCTTGGTCTTGGCTCGGCCCAGCGCGAAGGTCTTCGCGGAGCCGGCGCTCTTGGCGGCGGTGGTGGAAGCCACGGTGATGGTCGCGTTGGTGGCCTTGGTGACGCCCTTGGCGGAGCCGTTCGCGGCGGTGTGGACGACCAGGTCGCCGCCGAGGACCGGCAGCCCGGCGAAGGTCCGCTCGTAGCGGGTGTGCAGGCTGCCGTCCGTGTCCTTCAGGACGGACTTGACGATCAGCGCCTCCTGCGACTTCAGGTGCAGCGACCTGGCGGTCACCGCCCGGGACGCGTTCGCCGCGGCCAGCAACTCGCCCCGCTGCGACGGCGACAACTGCACCGGCAGGGCGCCGGCACGAGCCTGGGCCTTGGCCGGGTCCTGGCTCGTGGTGCTGGCGGTGGCGACGCTGGACGGCAGCGCGGCCGCGATCACCGCGGCGCCGGCTATCAACGCGCTCGCGGCGACGGCCTTTCGGGGGGATCGGGTCACACGGAACTCCTTCTGCGGCGGCCGGGTGCGTACGGCCGGAGTCAGCCGGGCATGCGGGGGTGTTGCCGCCCGGTAGAGCTGGAGGTGCGAGTGGGTCGGACGGTGTCCGACGTGATCGCCGCATCGTGTGGTGCACGTGCGTTGCCAGGGGTGCTCTGCGGCGACTGGATGGAAGCGTGCCAGCCTGACGGGGACCCGTCATGCACACGGCGCCAACTTGGCCGAAATCCGTCGTTGATCGATCTGTGGCGTTCGTTGGACTGCCCTGCAGCAGGCGTCACTTGAGCCTTTTGGTGGTCGGGCGCCGTCCCAGCGGTAGAGGTGGGTGGCGCGCCGGATGACCATACGGAGCGTGACGATCGTGGCGGACAGGTAGAGGTGGAGGTCGGCGACCTGGCGACCTGCCGGCTCGACCCGGACCGCGGCCTCCTCGACAGCGGAGACCTGCGCGCCGATCCGACTGCGGGCGAGGTGCTCTCCGCCGACCCGGTGGCGGCGCGAGCCGCCCTGCGCAGCATCGAGGAGTCGGCCCGGGCCGCGCTGGAGGACCTGGACTACGTACTGGGCGTGCTACGCGAACAGCAGGCGGAGACGGCGCCGACCCGGACCTTGGCCGACCTGCCTGAGCTGCTGGACCGGTTGCGGCACGCGGGCGCGGTGGTGGAGCCGGAGCTGTCGGGCGACTTGGCGCAGGTGCAGGGGACGCTCTCCCGGGCGGCGTACCGGATCCTGCAGGAGGCGCTGACGAACGCGTTGCGGCACGGGGCGGGCGGTCCGATCGAGCTCTGCGTGGCGGCCGCGTCGGACGGACTGGAGCTGAGTGTGGTCAACCGGACCGGGACGAGCACGGGCACGAGCACGGGCGCCTTCCCGACGTCCGGGCACGGCCTGCCCGGTCTTGCCGAGCGTGTGCGGCTGCTGCACGGTGAGATCGAGGCCGGCCCGGACGGGCCGCGGCACTGGCGGTTGGCGGTCCGGCTGCCGGCACGGCTGCCGGCATGATCGGCTCTGACGTGAGCGCAGCCGTCATGACTGGCGCCACCACCGGCCCTGCCAGCACCCCTGTCACACTCCTGATCGCGGACGACGACGAGGTGACCCGCAGCGGTCTGCGCACGTTGCTCGCGGCACAGCCGGGGATCGCCGTGGTCGGGGAGGCCGCCGACGGTGTTGAGGCGGTCGAGCAGGTGCGGCGGCTGCGGCCGGACGTGGTCCTGATGGATGTGCGGATGCCGCGTCGCAACGGAATCGAGGCCACCCGGCAGTTGCTTGCCGAGTCGGCCGAACCGCCGAAGGTCGTGGTGATCACCACCTTCGTGAACGACGACTACGTCACCACCGCGCTCAGCGCGGGGGCCAGCGGGTTCGTGCTCAAGCGGCTTCCGGTCCGGCAGATCGCGGAGGCGGTGCGGGTGGTAGCGGCTGGAGAGGCGATCCTCTTCCCGGCGGCACTGCGCCGGATGGTCGCCGCCCGCCCGCTGGGCTCCGCCCAGGCGTTGCCGAACGCGGCACTGACGGGGCGGGAGGAGGAGGTGTTGCGGTTGATGGCCACCGGCCTGTCCAACCCGGAGATCGCAAAGGCGCTCACGGTGAGCCTGGAGACGGTGAAGACGCACGTCGGGAACGTGCTGACCAAGCTCGGCGCGCAGAACCGGACGCACGCGGTGGTGCTCGCGTACGAGTCCGGTCTGGTGGTGCCGGGCTTCGCCGGCTGACGCGACTCGAGGTGGCCCGGTCGGTGAGGACGTCCAGGCAGGGGCCAGGGGTGAAGTGGGCGAGGGCGGCCCGGCGCAGCGCGTACGGGCCGCCGAACCCGGGGCGGCCCCAGGCGCGTTCGGGGGCGTCGGTGACGCGGTCGGCGCAAGCAGTGTCGTTTCGGCGATGAAATCGCTGGACCGTACGGGTGAGTTCGTGGCTCCGGGGCTGTCGCAGACATATGCGGACTGCGTAAATCCGGGGTTGTGATCAAGAACCTCGTGTGGCGCGGCCTCCCCGCGCTCACCCTCGCAGCCCTGCCCGTCCTGGCCGCCGTTCCTGCCGCTGACGCCGTGGAGAGCAGCCGTACCGTCCAAAACCCGCAGACCCGAGAGGCCCTGCGGAGCGACTCCCATTTCTACGGGCGCGCCACCCTCGGCAAGAACCAGGCATGGACCTCCGGCAACGGCCGTACCATCCTGCGTGTTCAGAGCGACGGCAACGTCGTCGTCTACAAGGACAACCGTCCCGCCTGGCAGGCCCCGAACGTCTACCCCAACGCCGACCACCTCGTCATGCAGGAGGACGGCAACTTCGTCATCTACAACGGGGCCGGCCAGGCCATCTGGGCCGCCGGAACCTGGCACGCGGGCCGCTACCTAGCCGTCCAGGACGACGGCAACGTCGTCGTCTACAACAATGCCAACCAGCCCGTTTGGGCCACCAACACGGGCGACTGAGCGGCATTCCCGTATCCGACAAGGGCCCGGACCCGTCGTCCGGGCCCTGCCTTCGCACCCCGGGCGAGAGTCCCAGGCGCTGGGACGTCGCTGCCAATCGTGGGTCAGGCCGTTAGGGTTCGTGCATGGCAATCGAGCGTGAGAGGGCTGTTCAAGCGGCCGTTGAGGCAGAGATGCGGCTTCTCGACCCTGATGTGCGTGCTTCGCCAGCCCTGGTCTCGGAGCTCCTGGACCCAGAATTCCGGGAGATCGGAGCGTCTGGCCGGCGCTGGGACGCGACGTCGATTCTCTCGGTGACGGGTGACGGCTCGGTGGTTCCCGAAGCTCCGGTCAAGGTCAGCGAGATGTCAGGGGCCGTACTCGCTCCCGGCATCGTTCACCTGACGTACTTCGCTGACCACAGCGGGCGCCGAGCATGGCGGAGCTCCGTGTGGCGTCTGACGGAAGTGGGCTGGCGCCTGTACTTCCACCAAGGCACTTTGACGAGCTGATCCACCGGTGGTTGCCGCCTCGCAGGCGGTGGCCGCCGAGACCTGGCCGTTGGCGCGTTTCCCGGGGCGCTCGATGTCCGCCTCGACAGTCGCGCGACCCAGCGCAAGCTGCACGCCAGGTTGCGCGGCGCCCGCCAGTTCCTCGCCCCGGGTGCTTGCGTACCTCGACGAGACTGCTCAGGTATCGATGAGCCAGGACAGCCGGAGGTCAGGAGGTCGTCTCAGTTGGTGTAGCGGCGGTAGCGGATGAGGGCGCCGGCGATGCCGCGGCGGTATCGACGTCCTGCCCACAGCATCAAAGGGGAGAGCCGGACAGTCCGGCCCTCCCCCTGTGTGTACCGGGAGCTACTCGGTGACCTCGTGGTCGTGGCCCTCGTGCAGGCCACCGCCGCTGCCCGCCGACCCCTTGGTGTTCTGCGGCGCCACCGGCTTGCTCAGCAGGCTGGTGTCCCACGCGTACTGGCCCACCGCGTTGGCGATGACGTCGACGTTGTCGTCGAACGCCTTCATGTTGATGTTCTTCAGGGTGTCGCAAGCGGCGTGGTAGCAGGCGTCGTACGGGACACCGGCCTTACCGCCGTAGACCTTTGCCTGCTCGGCCGTCTTGATGCCCTCGGCGCCGGTGAAGGTGCCGCCCGAGGGGATGCCCACCTCGATGAACGGCCCGTAATCCGACCGGCCGGTGAAGTCGGTGCCCTCGTGCGGGATGCCCCGGCTGTCCAGGTAGTCGGTGATCTGCCGCTCCAGCTGCGCCGACCCCTCCGGACCGGGACCGGCACCGACCTGGTCGGAGTCGTCGCCGTCGTAGACGAACTGGGCGTAGTTCGGCGAGGCGATCATGTCGAAGTTCAGGTACAGCTTGACCTTCGCGAGGTCCGAAGCCGAGAGGCTGTTGACGTACGCCTCCGAGCCCAGCAGGCCGAACTCCTCAGCCGACCACCAGGCGAAGCGCACCTTGTTCTTGACCTTCTCATGGGCAAGGTTCAGGGCCACGTCGAGGATGCCGGCGGAGCCGGAGCCGTTGTCGTTGATGCCCGGACCGGCCTCCACCGAGTCCAGGTGGGCGCCGAACATCGCCACGTTGTCGGCGTCGCCGCCCTTGGTCTCGGCGATCACGTTGTAGGTGTGCCGGGTCTCCGCGAAGGTGCGGATCTCCAGGTTGACGGTCACTGCGCCGGCGGCGGCCTTGGCCGCGAGCGCCTCGCCGTCCGCCTGCGTGACACCGCCGGCCGGGATCCTGGCGACGGACGGGTCCCCCAGGGTGCCGTTGAGTGCGCCCTCGGTGTTGTTGTAGATGATCGCGCCGACCGCGCCCGCACCGGCGGCGGTCTCCTGCTTCTGCGCAAAGGCGCAGCCGCCGCGCTTGATCAGCGCGATCTTGCCGGTGAACGTCCCGGGGGCGTAGTCCTCCGGCTCGCAGCCGGTGGTGGCATTGACCGGCACCACCGCGACCGGGGCGGTGATGCCGCCGACCGGGCTGCTGGCGGAGTACGTCATGGCGATCAATGGGACGTCCTGCTGCTGCGGCGACACCACCCGCAGGCTCTGCGCCAGCGTCTGGGTGAACGGGTAGTCGAACTCGTTCCGGGTCACCGAGTACCCGGCCTTCTTCAGCAGGCCTTCGACGTACTCGGCCGACTGCCGGTGGCCCTCCGACCCGGCCACCCGGGTGTTCCCGTTCTTGTCAGCGATCCGCTGGAACTGCTTCAGATGCTCGTAGGCATCCTCGGCGTTGCTCTTCTTGACGAGCTTCTTCGCAAGCTTGGCAGCCTCCTTGGCAGGGTCGCTGTGGGCGGCGGCGGTACCCGATCCGACCAGCAGCAGCGGTGCTATGAGCCCTGCGACGGATACGGCGGCTACCGCGGTACGGCGGTTCCAAGCGTTCACAGCGCTTCCTTCCAAGAGTCCATGAGAATCAGGCCCAATAGCCGAAAGCAGGCCGAAAGACGTACGGCGGCACTTCAGGGCAAGCAGGGACGGCCGGAACTCCCCGCCCCCTGCCACCGGCAAGGAGAAAGGTATCCGCTCAGCAAACGCTTGGTAATGGGTCAGCGAAAATCCTCGGCGCCGGCCCCACCCACCCACGCCGACCAAACTCACCAACCAGCCACCAAAACGACCGGAATTGACTGCTCGTCACAGGTGAGGAACCGCCACATTGGGACAAGTGTGGCGGAGGGCATTGATCGGGCGGCTGAAAGCCGGCCGCCGAACGGGCCCCCAAAGCGTTCAGGGTGACCTTCCGCCAACTCGCCCCACCGGCCCAACCCCTGCCGGCACGATCGAGCCGGCAGTTCGCGTGCGAAGCGGCGGGCATCGGAGACGAGGTTGAAGCGTGGCGGGAGCGGCACTCGACGCCGAAGAGCAACTCACCCACGCCCGGAACGAAATCCTCGCTCAACGACAGCGGATCGGGGAGCTCGTGGGCCGGCTCAGGGATTTCGAACCCGACCTGATCAGCCCGACCGGCAACCTGCGCGGGCGGCCTGCCGAGGTCCCGACCGGGTGACCCCGTCGTGTCTCCGGTCCCACGCCTCTGCTGTTAGTCTGGTAGAGACGTTGATCGTTTGTTGAGGAGCTCAGACATGGTGGTGGACGACGACATCTCCGGGTGATACCCGGACCCGACAGGCCATCGGCCGGTGCGTGGAAGCGCCGCCGACGTGGCCTCTTTGTCGTCCCCTCTTTCCCCCTGTCTGCTGCCGGGGCAGAAGTGTCTTCCATGCCCCCTTCCCACGAGGTCACCTCCATGTCCGACGCCTCCATCGTCTGCTCGAACCTGTCCTTCACCTGGCCCGACGACACTCCCGTCTTCCAGGGCCTGTCCTTCACCGTCGGCTCCGGAGCCACCGGCCTCGTCGCGCCCAACGGCACCGGCAAGAGCACGCTGCTCAAGCTCATCGCCGGTGAACTGCGGCCCGGCAACGGGTCGGTATCCGCGGCCGGCGCCCTCGGCTACCTCCCGCAGAGCCTCCCCCTGACCGGTGACCTCACGGTCGCCGAGGTGCTGGGCATCGCCGCGATCATCCAGGCCATCGACGCCGTGGAGTCCGGGGACGTCGACGAGAAGCACTTCACCACCATCGGCGACGACTGGGACATCGAGGAACGCACCCGCGCGCAGCTCGACCGCCTCGGCCTGGCCGACCTCACCCTGGACCGCAGCCTGAGCACCCTCAGCGGCGGCCAGGTCATCTCCCTCGGTCTCGCCGCCCAGTTGCTGAAGCGGCCCGACGTGCTGCTGCTCGACGAGCCCACCAACAACCTCGACCTCGACGCCCGGCACAAGCTCTACGACGCGCTGGAGGACTTCAACGGCTGCCTGCTCCTGGTCAGCCACGACCGTGCCCTGCTCGACCGCATGGAATGCATCGCCGAACTCGACCGCGACGAAGTGCGCTTCTACGGCGGCAACTTCACCGAGTACGAGGAGGCCGTGCGGGCCGAGCAGGAAGTCGCCGAGAAGAACGTCCGCAACGCCGAGCAGGAGCTGAAGCGGGAGAAGCGGGAGATGCAGCAGGCTCGCGAGCGCGCCGAACGCCGGCAGAGCAATGCCGCTCGCAACCTGAAGAGCGCCGGACTGCCCCGTATCTTCGCCGGCAACATGAAGCGGGGCGCGCAGGAGTCCGCGGGCCGGGCGGGCCAGATGCACGCCGGCCGGGTCAGCGAGGCGAAGGCCCGGCTGGACGAGGCCGGGCGTGCGCTGCGCGAGGAGCAGCGCATCACGCTGGACCTGCCGGACACCAATGTGCCCGCCGGACGCAACCTGTTCCTCGGCGAGCAGCTCCGCGTCCGCCTCGGCGACAAGGACGTGTTCGCCGGCCAGGGCGTCGACCTGACCGTCCGGGGCCCGGAGCGCATCGCGCTGACCGGTCCCAACGGCGCGGGCAAGAGCACGCTGCTGCGTCTGCTCAACGGTGACCTGACACCACAGAGCGGCGAGATCAAGCGGGCCGACGGCCGCATCGCCTACCTCTCGCAGCGCCTCGACCTGCTGGACCTGGACCGTACGGTCGCCGAGAGCTTCGCCGACTACGCCCCACAGCGGCCGGAGGCCGAGCGGATGAACCTGCTCGCCCGCTTCCTCTTCCGGGGGCCTCGCGCCCATCTGCCCGTCGGGGTGCTCTCCGGAGGCGAGCGGCTGCGTGCCACCCTGGCCTGTGTGCTGTGCGCGGAACCGGCTCCGCACCTGCTGCTCCTGGACGAGCCGACGAACAACCTCGACCTGGTCAGCGCGGGCCAGTTGGAGAGCGCGCTGAACTCCTACCAGGGGGCCTTCGTAGTGGTCAGCCACGACGAGCGGTTCCTGCGCGCGATCGGCGTGAACCGGTGGCTGCGGCTGGCCGACGGCGGGCTGAAGGAGACGGGGGCCCCTGAGGTGTGAGCCGCCGGCGTGTCGACCTGGCCCGTGTCCGAGGCATGCCGCCCCGCGGGCCGAGCACCGATCACGTTGGACGGTTCCCATGCCTCAGCCCGCTCTGCTCGCCCACGACCTCGTCCGCACACTCGGCGACCGACGGGTGCTCGACGGTGTCTCCCTGACAGCCTCGCCCGGGCACCGCATCGGGCTGATCGGGGAGAACGGCGTCGGCAAGTCGACCCTGCTGCGCCTGCTGGCCGGGACGGACGAGCCTGACGCCGGCAGCGTCTCGATCCCGCCCGATCTGGGCTTTCTTCAGCAGGAGATGCCATATGACGCCGATGTGACGATCGCCGGCGTACTCGACGACGCCCTGCGCGAGGCCAGGAAGGACCTCGCCGAGCTGGAACGTCTCACCGAGCAGCTCGCACGGACCGCGCAGGACGCGCCCGAGTACGCCGGCCTGCTCGACGCTTACGGCGTCCGGCTCGAACAGGCCCAGGAACGGGAGGCATGGGACGCCGACCGGCGTGCCGCGCTCGTGCTCGACGGCCTCGGCCTCGGCGCCTTCGGACACGACCGGACACTCGGGTCGCTGTCCGGCGGGCAGCGCGGCCGGCTCGTGCTGGCCGCGCTGCTGGTCCGGCGGCCCTCCGCGCTGCTGATGGACGAACCGACCAACCATCTCGACGACCGTGCCGCCGCCTTCGTCGAGGAGCAGGTGCGCGCCCTGCCCGGGGTCGTCGTGGTGGCCAGCCACGACCGGGCCTTTCTGGACGCCGTGTGCACGGACCTGATCGACCTCGACCCCGCGATGGACGGCCCGGTCCGCTACGGCGGCAACTACAGCGTCTACCTGGCAGAGAAACGTGCCGAGCGGGAACGCTGGGAGCGGCGCTGGGCCGAGGAACAGAAGGAACGGGCGGCGCTACGGGTCTGTGCCGGGGTCACCGCGCACCGCGTCGCACCGGACCGGGGGCCGCGCGACAACGAGAAGATGGGCTACGGCCACCGCGCCGGCCGGGTCCAGAGCCAGATCTCCCGGCGGGTGCGCAACGCCACCCGCCGTCTTGAGGAGCTGGAGCGCTCCCAGGTCGGCGAGCCGCCGAAGCCGCTGCGGTTCGAGAGCACGGTGCTCGCCGCCCCGGCGGCGGGCGACGGTCCGTTGGTGTCCCTGGATGACGTACGGGTGCCGGGCCGGCTCGCAGCGGTGAGCGCGGAGGTGTCGGCGACGGACCGTCTGCTGGTCACCGGTGGGAACGGGGCCGGGAAGTCGACTCTGCTGGCCGTGCTCGCCGGGCGGCTCGCACCCGAGGGCGAGGTGCGGCGGCGGCGCGGACTGACGGTGGGACTGCTCGCCCAGGACACCGTTTTCGACCGGCCGGACCGGTCCGTCCGGTACACCTATGAGCTGGCGCTGGGTGCCGAGCGGGCCGAGGCGGTGCCGCTGGGCTCGCTGGGTCTGATGCACGAGGCGGACCTGGACAAGCCGGTCGGCCGGCTCTCGGTCGGACAGCGCCGGCGGCTCGCGCTGGCGCTGCTGGTGGCGCGACCGCCGCAGTTGCTGCTGCTCGACGAACCCACCAACCATCTGTCGCCGCGCCTGTGCGACGAGCTGGAGGCGGCGCTGGGCACCGGCCCCGGCGCGATCGTACTGGCCAGCCACGACCGCTGGCTTCGGGAGCGCTGGCAGGGACGGGAGATCCAGCTCGTCTCCGACCGCGAGCGCTCGGCCGGGGCCCAGGAGTCCTGGCCCGGACACCGGGGAAACAGGTAACCCGCCGTCGGCTTCCGCTCCCCGCCCCGAAGGACGGGGATTCCTGCCACGGCCGGCTGACCGTCCCGGCGGGTTCCTGCTTCTTCGCGCTTCACCCGGAACACGTGCGCGTTCCGGGTGAAGCGGACCGACGGCGTCCTGAACCGGCCGGAGCTACCCAGGGAGCAACTCCTGGCTTCCTTCGTCCGGGCCTCCGCCGCATTGCCTGCGTGCCTGCTGGTACAGAGGGTCGGCGGTCACACGCGCATCATTCCTGCTCTGGGCAAGATCCGTTTGAAGACGGACTTGAGCGTTGCCTACCAGGCCGTCGAACAGGTTCTGCTGGGAGGGATCCTTGTGTGCGGTGTCCTCCGGGTGCCACTGCACGGCCGTGAACCAGCCTTGGGCGGTGGGTAGTTCGAGGGCTTCGATCGTGCCGTCCTCGGCGGTGGCGGCCACTGTCAGGCCGTTGCCCAGGCGGTCGGCCTGCTGATGGTGGTAGCAGGATGCTTCGACCTTTTCGGTGCCCGTCGCGTGCGCGGTCCGTGTCCCGGGCTGGATGGCCACCGGGTGCAGTAGATGCCTGTGTTCGCGGTCGGGGCCGCCCATGTCCTGCTGGAGACTGCCGCCGAGGGCGACGTTGACGATCTGCAGGCCGCGGCAGATCGCCAGCAGCGGGATCCCCGCCTCGAGCGTGTGGCGGGCGACTGCGATGTCGAAGGCGTCCTGGAGGTCGTCGACGTCGTAGACGCTGTCGTGGGTGTGGGCGGCGCCGTAGCGGTGCGGTGCGAGGTCACCGCCGCCGGGCAGGAGCACACCGTCGAAGCGGGCGAGCCTGGCGGCAACATCCTCTTCGGCTGGGTCGGTCGGGTGGATGGTCGCAGGTTCACCTCCGGCCCGCCACACCGCCTCGATCAGGGCGCGGGCGTTGACCTCGGCGGCGAAGCGCAGCGCGGAGGTGGTCGCGGAGAAGCGGGCCGGGATCGCGATCAAAGGTCGCGCGGGGGTACGGGTCACAGCTGGATCCCGAGATCGACCTCGGCCTCGCGCGCGTCGGCGGCGTGCGTCAGGACCTGTCCGTCGCGGGGCGCGACAACGGCGAACGTCGCGCCGCTGCCGCTTTCCTCCCGGCCGTCGATGTGATGCCGGGCGGGCAGGTCGGGCAGGTCGACTTCCTTGGCCCGGGCCAGCACTTCCTCATGGGTGACGTTGCGCATGGGTGTCTCCGGGCGGCCCGTCACTCGGCGCCGGAGGTGCCGGACTCCAGCAGCCGGCCGCCGTCCCACACCACGCCGACCTGCCGGTAGTACGCGGCGATCGGCTCGCGGATCTCCAGGCGGGCCAGCTCCTCGGTGGGTGCCTCGAACAGTTCCAGTTCGGCGTCGCCGACCCACGGCTGTCCGCCCTCGAAGGAGGCGGCGCCGGACTCGATCAGCTCGTCGAGCGCGAGGCCCTTGCCCTTCTCGATCGCCGGCAGCCAGCGGTGGTGGGCCATCGGATGGGCGTTGACGAACCCGTTCGTCTCGGCCGGCTCGCGCAGGGTCACCACAGCCTGGGCCAGGCGCCGGTCGGCGGCGGCGAGGGTCGCGCCGAACCGTGCCCCGGCCTCGATCCGGGGCGCCGGTCCGTAGGGGTGCGGGCGGGTCTGGTGGATGGAGCCGAGCTTCTTCGGGTAGCCCTGGTGCAGTCCGCGGGCGATCGCGAAGTCCTTGTCGACCCAGATGTACACGCAGCGGGTGTAGGTCTGGCCCTTGTACTTGCAGCGGACCACCGCGAAGGCCTCCTTGTACTGGGCGCGCACCGGATCCAGCAGTTCGGCGCCGGATGCCGAGCAGGACTGCCAGTCGGCCCAGATCAGCGCCACCGCGCCGGGGTCCTCGTCGGCGAGCTCCAGCGGCTCGGGCAGTAGTTCGCGCACCCGGGCCGGGTCGGTGCGGTACTCGACGGTGAGCAGGTCACCGGAGTACCGCCACGGCGGGGAGGGGATCAGCGACGAGGCGCCCGTCGCCGTCCTGGGGTGGAAGTAGCCATGGACACCGGCCATGTCGTCACGCTCCAGAGAGATCAGCAGGGGCGGGCACGCCACCTGCGGCAGACGCGGCGGGCGGGGGGCGGGGATGCGCCGTCGCGTGAGGTTCGGGTCGAGCGCCGGGCGTCACCGGCTCCCGGCCGGGCCGCGGTGAGCCGGTGACGCCCGGTGCGGTCATGAGCGGGCGAGCTGCTCCAGCCGCTGGTGCAGGTGCTCGACGTAGGTCTCGGATTCGGGCTTCATCAGCACGGTGCGCAGGATCCGTGCGCCGTCGGCGTCGGCGGTGATCTTCGGGTGGCGGGCGGTGAAGCGTTCGGCGCCGACGCGGAGTGTGCTGAGGAAGACCGGGTCCTGGGTGTCGGTCATCCCTTCGTGCAGGATCCGGTTGCTGGCCGCGTCGATCTGCGACAGCTTGTTGCCTGCGGTCAGCGGGAAGTAGCTGACGATGTCGAGCTGCGGGGGCTGGTAGAGCTCCAGGTGCTCGGAGGACTCGATCAGTTCCGCCCAGCGCAACGCTGCCCGCCGGCCGGCCGCCAGCACCTGACCCAAGCCTTCGTGGGTGGGCGGCAGCAGTTGGAAGGTCAGCCACAGCGCGGCAGCCGCTGCGCCCGCCCGGGAGCACTCCAGGCTGATCTCGCCCAGGTGCAGTTCCTCGGAGGTGAAGTACGTGTACGGCGAGTCGTGCAGGTAGAAGCGGCCGACGGAGGGGTCGCGGAAGAGGACCGCGCCACAGCCGTAGGGCTGCAGGCCGTGCTTGTGCGGGTCCACGACGATGGAATCGGCCTGGGCGACGGCCTGCCAGGGCTCGGCCGGCAGGCCCTCGGGGCCGTCCGCGCCGGCCAGCAGGGTGAAGAATCCGCCGTAGGCGGCGTCGACGTGGATCCGCACGTCGTACCGCTCGCGCAGCGCCAGCGCCTCGTGGACCGGCTCGATGGCGCCGAGCCCGGTCGTGCCGGCGGTGAGCACGACCGTGCCGACCTGCCCGCCGCGCAGCAGCTCCTCCAGCGCGTCGAGGTCCATGCGGCCGAGGTCGTCGGTGGGGACGGGGAAGCCTTTCACGCCGAGGACGCCGCACATCCGGCCGTGCGTGTAGTGGGCTTCGGTGCTGTAGGCGATGCCCTTGCCGGGGTGCAGTTCGCGGGCCACGAAGAGGGCTTCGAGGTTGGCGATGGTGCCGCTGGTGGTCAGGTGCCCCAGGTGGGTGTCGTAGCCGAACATGGTGGCCAGCTGCTGGACCACTTCACGCTCCATCGTGGCGGTGGCCGGACCGCCGTCCAGGGCGTGGTTGTTGGGGTTGATCAGCATCGCGGTCAGGTAGCCGACCACGGCTGCCGGGTGCGGCGGCTTGAGCATCTGGCCCGCGTAGCGGGGGTGGAAGAAGGGGTAGTTGTCCTTCAGCCGCTCGGTGAAGGTCTCGAACGCGGCGGCGAACCGGCTGTCGTCGACGGCCAGTGCCGGGTGCGGGTCGAAGGGGCCGAAGGTCTTCGCCCAATCGGCGTTCGACGCGACCGCCGCGGCCAGCCACTTGTTCAGATCCATTGCGTCACTCTTCCTTGATCTGGTGTGTTGAAGTGGTTCGGGCTCAGTGCTCGGGCGGGCGGATGCCGCGGAACTCCCAGTCGCCGCCCAGCGCGGTGGACAGCACTTCCTCGGACTCGGTGGGCTGGGCACCGACGTCGGCGCGGATGGGGGTGGGGCCGGTGACGATGTGGTTGGTGAGCCTGCCAAGGCCCTCTGCCTCGACCTCGACGATGTCGCCGGGCTGCACGGGGCGGGAGTTGGCCGGGGTGCCGGAGAGCAGCACGTCCCCGGGGTGGAGGGTGATCGTGCGGGCGATGTCGGCGACGAGGTAGTGCATGTCCCACTTCATCTCGTCCGTCGAGCCGTCCTGGACGACCTGGCCGTTGACGTACGTGCGCAGCGCCTTGCCGTGGAAGTCCCAGTCGGTGACCAGGCCCGGTCCGAGCGGGCAGAGGCTGTCGGAGCCCTTGACGCGGAGCATGGAGCCGGCGTCGGTGTCGCGGAAGTCGTGCAGGCCGTAGTCGTTGGCAATCGTGTAACCAGCGATGTACTGCCCCGCCTCGGCCGGAGAGATGTTCCGTGCGGTCTTCCCGATGACGATGGCGACCTCGCCCTCGTAGTTGAGCCATTTGCAGCCCTCGGGGCGGACGATCGCGCCCTTGTGGGAGTTGAGGGACGAGGTCGGCTTGTGGAAGTAGGTAGGGGTGTCGGGCAGGTCGATCCGGAACTCGTCGACGCGGCTGCGGTGGTTGAGGTGGACGGCGATCACCTTCGAGGGGACGACCGGGGGCAGGTGTTGGGCGTCCTCGGTCTTGACGCGGCGGCCGTCGCCGGCGACGAGTTCGTCTTCATTGACGGTTACCTGGACGGCGGCACCGTCGAGGAGGATGCGGCGGTACTCGGGCATGGCGGGACTCCTAGATACGGCTGTGCGGGGTGGGCGGGAGGGATAGGGCGTGGACGCCGGTGCCGGTCCAGCCGTCGGACGGACGGTCGAACCACAGGTGGGCCTGACCGGTACCGACGGAGTTCTCGTACTTGCCGTACTGGCGGGCCTTCGCCACGCACGCCCGCTCACCGAGGGCGCCGGCCATCATCAGGTAGTGGAAGAACTTCGCCTCCGGCCTGAACTTCCAGAACTCGTCCATGGTGCCGAGGACCTGGTCGTGGCGGCCCTCCTGGAACCAGGCGATCCGCTCCTCGTCGGCCGCGCGGGCCTCGGGGGTGAAGACGTGGACGGGGTCGCTGGCCTCGTAGTCGCGGATCTCGCGCAGCGGCCAGAAGGTGTGCGAGAGGGCGCCGGAGGCGATGAGCAGGACCCGGCGTCCGGCGGTGGCGGCGATGCCGTCGGCGAGGGCGCGGCCGAGGCGGAGATGGTCCTCCATGTCTCCGGTCTGGCAGACGCCGATGGTCACCCACCGTTTGTCGGGCAGGCCCTCGCCGAGGAACTTCCAGAGGTTGACGGTGGCGTAGTGGATGGGCAGGTACCCGTCGTCGATCGGCGTGATCCAGGTGCCGTGCTTGTCGGCGAAGGATGCGATGTTGTGGGCGAGTTCGGGGTCGCCGGGGAAGTCGTACGGCATCCGGCACATGCCCCGCGGCAGTTCCTCGGAGGTGAACAGACCCGCCCGCCGGCCCTGCGCCGTCACCACGAACTCCACGGTCGTCGCCCAGTGGGAGTCCAGCACCACGACGGTGTCGTAGTCGTCGCGTTCGAAGACGTCCCGGCGCAGCTGCTCGAGACCGGTGACGAGGGTGATCTCCTTGCCCTCGTTCAGCGCCAGGCGCTCCTCCTTCGGGAGCACGATGGTGGGGACGTGGGCGAGCAGACCCGCCCCGGCGATCTCACCCATGGCCGATCCATCCCTTCGGGGCGGTGACGGTGTTCTTCACGTCGCAGTAGAAGTCGAAGCTCCAGGTGCCGCCCTCGCGCCCGACCCCGGACTGGCGGGAGCCGCCGAACGGGGCCTGGAGGTCGCGGACGAAGAAGCAGTTGATCCACACCGTGCCCGCGACCAGCTGTCCACCGACGCGTTCGGCGCGCTGCGGGTCACCGGCGGCGACGGTGGCGGCCAGCCCGAAGCGGGTGCCGTTGGCGAGCCGGACGGCCTCCTCCTCGGTCGTGAAGGTCTGCAGGGTCAGGACGGGTCCGAAGACCTCCTCCTGCACGATCTCCGAGTCCTGATCGACGTCCGTGAGCAGGGTCGGCGCGTAGTACTGACCGTCCTTGCGGTGCCCGCCGATGACCGCGCGGGCCCCGGCCCCGAGCGCCCGCTGCACGAACCCGTCGATCTTCTCCAGCTGACGGGGGTGGATGTTGGGGCCGATGTCGGTGACCTCATCGCGCGGGTCGCCCTGCTTCAGGGCGCTCGCCTTCGCTACGAAACGGCGGGTGAACTCCTCCTCGATCGACTCCTCGACCAGCAGCCGGGTGGCCGCCAGGCACACCTGGCCGGCGTTGTCGTACTGCTCCACCGCCAGGTCGACGGCGAGGTCCAAGTCGGCGTCGGCGAACACCAACAGGGGCGACTTGCCGCCCAGTTCGAGGCTGAGCGGGGTGAGGTTGGCGGCGGCCGACGCCGCGATCCGCTGGGCCGTGGGCACGGAACCGGTGAAGCTGATCCGGCGCACGTCCGGGTGTGAGGTCAGCGCGTCGCCGATCTCGGCACCGTACCCCTGCACGACGTTGAGGACACCGGCCGGGAGCCCGGCCTCGGCGGCGATGCCCGCGAGCAGCGAGGCGGTCAGCGGCGACCACTCGGCCGGCTTCAGGACCACCGTGTTGCCGGCCGCCAAGGCCGGGGCGACCTTCCAGGTGGCCAGCATCAGCGGCGCGTTCCACGGGGTGATCAGCACACACGGGCCCGCCGGATCCCAGCTCACGTGGTTGGTGTGGCCACGGGTCTCGAAGTCCTCGTGCTCCAGGGGCAGCAGCCGGTCCGCGAAGAAGCGGAAGTTGTGCGCGACCCTCGGCATCACACCGCGTCGGTGCGACCGCAGCAGGGCCCCGTTGTCGCACGTCTCGACGATCGCCAGCTCCTCCAGCCGCTTGTCCACACCGTCGGCGATCGCGTGCAGGATCCGGGCGCGCTCGGTGCGCGGGGTGGCGGCCCAGCCGGGGAAAGCGGCCTTCGCGGCGGCCACCGCGGCCGCGGCCTCCCTCGCGGTGCCTCGGGCGATCTCCCCCAGAACGCTGCCGTCGATCGGCGATATGTCGGCGAACGTCTCGGTGGAGGCGACGCGCTCGCCGCCGATCCAGTGACGGGTGTCAACGGTCACCCCGGCGATGACAGCTGCTTGGGGCTCGCGGGTCATGTCCCAACCTCCAATTCGTTTGACCCCAAATAAACAGCCGGGCCGCATGGGCGTCAAGGAATGTCAGGAGATTTATTTGGTGTCAAACGTTCTGGGTGGGGGTCCACGCCCCTCATGGCAGCGGACCCCTGCAGGCCGGGAGGGCGCACACGCCACCTTTGATGACGAGCGCGAGACCCGGAGGCGGGCGCACCGAGGGAGCCGGGACCCCTGCGGCGCGACTACGGGCGCGGGCGGCGGCCCGAGCGCCGTGGGGCGAGGTCCTCACCGTCCAGCAGCTCCCGCCTGCGCTGCTCGCCGCGCTCCTCGAGCCGGCTGACGATGGCGCGCAGACTGTCGGCGAGCTGGAGGCACTGTTCGGGGCCGAGGGGGGCGGAGACGAACGCCTCTTCCGCATTGAAGGCCGGGAACAGCTCCTCCATGAGCTTCTCCCCCTCGGGGGTCAGCGAGAGCAGGACCCGGCGGCGGTCCTCGGGGTGGGTGGAGCGGGCCACGAGGCCGCGCGACTCGAGGGTGCGCGAGATGCCGGTCAGCGTGCCCTTGGAGATACCCGCCTCCTCGGCCACCGACCAAGTCTCCGCCTCGCCCCAGATCCACAGCACCCACAGCACGACGAAGCCGGTCCACGTCAGCTCGTGCGGACGCAACACCGAGTTCTCCAGATGCTGGCGGACCGCCGCGGCAGCCCGGTGGATGTTTCCCACCGCGGCCATGGCCTCACGCTGCAGGGTCAGGCCACCCAGCCGCTGCCGTACGGCCTGCTCGGTCTCGGTGATGGATCGACGGGACCCGGGCACAGGCTCCTCCTCCGCGTCGGGGCGACACGGGGCCGCCGACATGTTCGTTTGCGGTCAAATGTATCTCCGCAGCCACTCGGCCCGGTGCCCTTCGACCATCGATGGAAGTGGGCAGAATCTGCTTCACCCTCTTGTCGGCGGCGCATCCGGCTCTTATCGTTTGGCATCAAATGATTGCCCTCGCACCATGTCGCGGCCGGGCATCGAGCCGCACTGATTCCCTGCGGGCAAATCGGATAGAACGCAACTCTTCGCCGCACCCTGGAGCATCCCTTGAGCGCCCATACAGAGGTCACACAGACGATGGAGGCGCTCGACGCCAAGGGGATCGATGTCCTCCGCGTCGCCTACCCGGACCTGATGGGGTCCGACCGCAGCCGGGACATCCTGCTGCACCATCTGCCGCACGCGGCCGGACACGGCCTCGCCTTCAGCCGCGCCGTCTATCACACAGGCGCCCTGGGGGATCACTCCGACATCGCCGGCGGCCTGGAGGCGGGCATGCCGGACGTCCTGGTGCGCCCGGACCTGGGCACCGTCGTCCCACTGCCGTGGGAG
Organism: Streptomyces sp. NPDC111516; assembly: GCF_055635345.1. Classification (NCBI taxonomy): domain Bacteria; kingdom Bacillati; phylum Actinomycetota; class Actinomycetes; order Kitasatosporales; family Streptomycetaceae; genus Streptomyces; species Streptomyces sp. NPDC111516. The sequence continues at coordinate 37,384 of NZ_JBVKBV010000029.1, forward strand.
CCGACCGTGGCCTGGTGCATCGGCGACGTCCGGAACCCGGCCACCGGCCAGAGCGTGCCCGAATCGCCCAGGGACCTGCTGCGCCAGGTCCTCACCCGCCTGAACTACGCGGGCCCGACCGCGCTCGTAGGCCCGGAACTGGAATACGTCCTGCTCGAGCCGGATGCCGGCACACCCACCGGGTGGCGGCGCTACGCCCCCGCCCCGGGCAACGTCTACACCACCGGCCGCCGGGCCGACCCGGACGGACACCTCCTGCGCACGGTGCGAGCCCTGCACGCTCTGGGCCTGGACGTGAGCGGCGGCAACCGCGAGTTCGACGGCGGTCAGTTCGAGATCAACCTCAACCACTCCGAGGCACTGAACGCCGCGGACCGTGCCTTCCGGTTCAAGGCCGCGGTCAAGGAACTGGCCCGCGCCGAGGGCAGGCTGGCGACGTTCATGGCCAAGCCGTTCAACGACGGCGGCGGATCGGGATTCCACCTGCACGTCTCCCTCGTCGACGCGGACGGGACCAACGTCTTCGACGCCCCCCACGAGGCCCACGGCCTGTCGGCCACGGCCCGTCACGCCCTGGCCGGCGTCCTCGCGCACGCGCCCGCTCTGTCCGCGCTGCTCAACCCAACCGTCAACTCCTACAAGCGGTTCGGCCCGTACACCACCGCCCCCTGGCTGATCAACTGGGGCCTGGACAACCGCAACGCGATGGTGCGCATCCCGCCGGAGCGCGGTGCCGCCTCCCGGCTGGAGGTCCGCCTCGGCGACGCCACGGCCAACCCCTACCTCGCCATCGCCGGTCTCCTGGCAGCCGTCCACCTCGGCATCACCACCGCCGCCGAGCCCCCGGCGCCGGCGACCGGCCACGCCGCCGACACCGCCGCCGCAAACCGGCTGCCCACCGACCTCGGCCAGGCCCTTGACGCCCTCCAGGCCGACGACCAGCTCACCGACATCCTGGGCAAGTCCTTCGTCGACGCCTTCCTCACCTTCAAGCGGGACGAACTCGCCCGGTTTCACAAGTACGTCACCGACTGGGAGTTCCGCGAGTACGCCCAGATCAACTGACACCACCCGCCTCCCCGTTCGACCACCTGGTTCAACCACCCGTTCGGCGCCTCACCCTCCTTCCGCCCGCACGTGCGCCAGCGGCAGGTGCACCACGAGACGGGCACCGCCGAGCCCGCCCTTCGCGGGTGGCGGATCCTCCTCGGCGCTGGCGGCGCCGCCGTGGGCGGTGACGACCTTGCCGACGATGGCGAGACCGAGACCCGAGCCGCCCGCCTCACGGGAACGGGCCTCGTCCAGGCGTGTGAAGCGCTCGAAGACATGGGCACGGTAGGCGGCCGGGATGCCTGAGCCGTCGTCGCTGACCGTGAGCTCGACAACGTCACCGCGTACGCCGAGGGCCACTTGCACCTGGTCGACGGCGTGACGACGGGCGTTGTCGAGAAGGTTGCGGACCACGCGGCGCAAGGCATCCTGGTCTCCCCGCACGCGCCCGGCCGAGACCTGGCGGGCATCGATGCGGGTGGAGGTCAGGCGTCGCTGGCGCCACACCTCGGCGAGGACCACCTCGTCGAGGTCGACCACGGTGTCCGGCCGCCGTGACGCGGGATCCTCGCTGCGGGCCAGGGCCAGAAGGTCCTCGACGAGATCGTTCAGCCGCAGGACGTCCTCGAGCAGATCGGCGGCGACGAGAGGATCACGCCGGGGGTCAGGATAGGCGGCCATGACCTCCAGCTGGGCGCGGATCGCGGCGAGCGGACTGCGCAATTCGTGGGCCGCGTCGGCAACGAAGCGGCGTTGCGCGGCAGAGGCCTCGTCGAGCCGGGCGAGCATTTCGTTGAGCGTGACGGCCAGCGCGTGGACCTCGTCCCGGACAGGCGGCAGGTCCAGGCGGCGGTGCAGGTCGGTCGCGCCGATGTCGGTGGCCTGGCGGCGCAGCGTCTCCACCGGGCGCAGGGTACGTCCGGCGGTGCGTGAGACCGTCCACGCGACCAGCAGGGTCAGCGTCGGAGCGCCGATCGCGAGGGCGACGGCCAGGGTGGAGAGGGCGGATTCTGCCTGGCGGAGGGACGCTGCCGCCATGATGGTGGCCGGACGTCCGTCGACACGGGCCGGCCGTGCGACGACCCGGAAGTCGCCCCCGTCGCCTATGTGCAGGCTGGGCAGTGTTGCGGCGTGGCCTGCGGTGACCACTGCCGGCAGCGGGTGCGGAAAACTGCTGGGCATGCCGGGCTGGATGTCTTCGTCGGAGCTGGCCAGCACCCGTCCCGCGGAGTCCATGACCTCAACCACGTCGGCGTCCCCGCCGTTGGAGGGGATGCGCGTCGGGAGTTGGTGGTGCTGGACGAGGGACGCGACATCGGCGACGCGTTGTGCTGCCGTACCGTCCAGGTCGCTCCACATGGAGTTTCTCAGCCCGAACAACAGGCCGAGGCTGGCCACGATCATTGCCGTGGCCACGATCGAGGTGGCCCACAGGGTCACCCGCTTCCGCAGGGTGAGCGTGCGGGAAAGTTGGGGCCACCGGCCCGCCCGGGCGTCGAGTGACAGGCGTCGCACGGCCGCTCAGCCGCCCTTGCCGTCCAAGCGGTATCCGACACCGCGTACGGTCTCGATGGCCGAGCGGTGGTACGGAGTGTCGATCTTGCGCCGAAGGTAGCCGACGTAGACCTCGACGATGTTCGGGTCACCGTCGAAGCACGCGTCCCAGACCTGGGTGAGCAGTTCGTGCTTGCTCACGACGGTGTCGGGGTGCTGCAGGAGAAACTCCAGCAGACCGAACTCGCGCGGTGTGAGGTCCAGGACGTCCGCCCCGCGCCCGCAGCGATGGGGAGCGGGGTCCAGCCAGAGGTCCCCGGCGCTCAGCAGGGCCGGGCGTTGCGGAGAGCTGCGGCGCAACAGCGCGCGGATGCGGGCCAGCAGCACGACGAAGGAGAACGGCTTGGTGAGGTAGTCGTCGGCGCCGAGATCGAGTGCGTCCGCCTCGTCGTACTCGCCGTCCTTGGCGGTCAGGATCAGCACCGGTGTGGTCACGTCGTCGACTCGCAGCGCGCGGCAGACGTCGTAGCCGTTGCGTCCCGGCAGCATCAGGTCGAGGACGATCGCCGCGTAGTCGTTGTGGCGGGCCAGGGCCAGCCCCTTCTCGCCGTCGTCGGCGATGTCCACGCCGAAGCCTTCAGCACGTAGGCCTCGTTCGACCGCGGCGGCGATGTTCCGTTCGTCCTCGACCACCAGGACCCGCACGCGCATCTCCTCGTGCACCGATCGGGTTCGGCCGGCAGGCCGATCCCTGTCTTCGAGTCTAGATCGCCTCGCGTCGGCGGATCGTCGGCTCTCTCAGCGTTCTCTCAGCGGCTCTCAGGGACCGCTCAGCAGGCTTCCCGCACTGTGGGGGTGCCGTGATCTCGTGCGGCGTGGAGTCCACGAGATGTGCCCGCCCATTCAACGAGAGGCGCCCTGTTGGCCCCGACTCCCACGCTCCAGCGAGAGCGGTCGTACGATCCTGGCACCGCGCCCGAGCCCGGCCCCGGCGCCGCCGGGATCCGGCCTGGACCGGCACCCGTCGGACGCTGGGCACTGATCGTCGCCGGCGCGTACGCCGCCGGCCTCGTGGCCTCCGTTCTCGGAGTTCCGGCGCCCTACCTGCTGTCCTCGTTGCTGGTCGGCGCCGCACTGGCGGTGTCCGGCGTGGTGCGCGACCGGTTGCCCGGCCCGGCCAACCGTGCCTCCCAGGCGCTGGTGGGCGCGCTCATGGGCAGCTACCTCACGTGGTCGGCGCTGCGGGCGGCGGCGCCCGCAGCGCTGCCGCTGACCGCCGTCACCGGGGCCACGATCGCGATGAGCGTCGCGGTCGCCTGGTTCATGGCACGCCGGGGGCGGATCAGCCTGCCCAGCGCGGTCCTCGGCATGATGCCCGGCGGTTCGGCGGCGATCGTCACCTGCGCCGATGAGCTCAAGGCCGATGTACGTCTCGTCGCGTTCAGCCAGTACCTACGGGTGGGGCTCGTCGCGACCACCGCCCCGCTGGCCGCCTGCTGGCTGACCTCCGCCTCGCCTGCGGGCGCACCGGGCGGGTCTGCCGACGGGAGTGGAACAACCGGCGGCCTCTTCCACCTGGTCGCGGGGGCACACCAAGGAACAGGCCTGCTCACCCTTGCGGCCGTCTGCGTAGCGGGCGTCGTGGTCGGCCACCGACTGCGGCTGCCCACGCCCTCGCTGATCGGCCCGATGCTCGCAGCCCTGGCCGCCGGCCTCAGCGGTGCCCTGCCCGGCTTCGCCCCGACCGGGGTCCTGCAGAACCTCGTCTTCGCGTTGGTCGGTCTGGACGTCGGGGTGCGCTTCACCCGCGAGACCCTGATTCACGTACGACGCCTGCTGCCGTCCGTCCTGGCGGCGACGACAGCCATCTGCCTCGGATGCGCGGGGCTGGCCTGGCTCTTCTCACGGATGACCGGGATCCCCTTCACGGACGCCTACCTCGCGACCACCCCAGGAGGGATCAACGCCGTCCTCGCCACGGCCGTCTCCTCCCACGCCGACGTCGCGCTCATCTCGACCGTACAGAGCCTGCGCCTCCTCGTCGTCGTTCTCGTCACTCCGCTGATCGTTCGCCGGCTGGCGCCGGGCTCCAGGCGTCCGGGCCGGGCGCGGGCCTGAGCTTGTCGTCCGACCTCGCGCGTCACCCGACCTGCTGAGATCTCCCGTTTGCGAGGGCACGTGACACGGCCGTCCGGCACGCTTCGAGATGTCGAGTAACGGAGCGCGAAGGAACGGCCGTTGAGGATGAGTCTTCCCGTCGAAGTCCCCGCCGTCGACTGAGAGACCGGCGGGCTCGTTGCGGTGGAAGCCGGGTGAGGGCGGGCAGCGCACGAGTGGTGTGCTGCCCGCCCTCGTCCTGTGTCAGCGGTGGGTGCTGTAGTCGGGTGCGGGTGCCGTCGGGGCCGGGGCCGGCGTCGGGTGGTTGGTCAGCTTCTCCCCTTCGATGTCGACGTTGGGCAGGATGCGGTCGATCCAGGCGGGCAGGGACCAGGCGCGCTTGCCGAGCAGGGCGAGGGCGGCGGGCACGATGGTCATGCGGACGATGAAGGCGTCGAAGGCGACGGCGACGGCCAGGCCGAAGCCGAGGGTCTTGATGATGGCGTCGCCGGCGCCGATGAATCCGGCGAAGACGGAGATCATGATGAGGGCGGCTGCGGTGATGACCTTGGCGCTGTGCTGGAAGCCGCTGGTGATGGCCTGGCGGGGGTCGGCGCCGTGGACGTATGCCTCGCGGATGCCGGTGACGAGGAAGACCTGGTAGTCCATGGCGAGTCCGAAGACGATGCCGACGGTGAGGATGGGCATCAGGCTCATGATCGGCCCGGTCTGTTCGATGCCGAACAGGTCCGCCAGCCAGCCCCATTGGAAGACGGCCACCAGTGCGCCGAACGAGGCGAGGACGGAGAGCAGGAAGCCGACGGCCGCCTTCACCGGTACGAGGATGGAGCGGAAGACCAGGATGAGCACCAGGATGGCGAGACCGACGACGACCGCGAGGTAGGGCATCAGGGCGGCGGTGAACTTGTCGGAGACGTCGATGTTCAGCGCGGTGGTGCCGGTGACCATTCCGTCGGCGCCGGTGGTGTCCTTGTTGTCCTGGGCCAGGCCGCGGATGTCGCTGACGAGGGTCTTGGTGGCGTCGCTGGACGGCGCGCTCTTGGGGATGACGCCGATGATGGCGGTGTCGCCGGCCGGGTTGAACGCGGCGGGTGCCGCGGTGGCCACGTCGTCGAGCTTGCTGATCGCCGTGTGCAGGTCGGCGGCGGCCTGCTTGGCCGTGGCGGGGTCGGAGTCGTTGACGACCACGGTCAGGGGGCCGTTGAAGCCCTCGCCGAAGGACTGCGCCAGCATGTCGTACGCCTTGCGCTGGGTGCTGGAGGTCGGCTGGGAGCCGTCGTCGGGCAGTCCGAGTTCCAGCTTGGTCGCCGGGAGCGCGATCACGACCAGGGCGGCGACGCCGGCCACGAGCACCCGGACGGGCCGGCGCAGGACCATGGCGGCCCAGCGCTCTCCGAGCGGCTTCCTGCCCGTGCGGGCGGCATCGCCGTGTGAAGCGTCCGCCGTGGCGCCGACGGCGCGCTTGCGGGCGCGTCCGCGGGCGCGTTCGGGGGCGAAGCCGAGCATGGCCGGCACCAGGGTGATCGCGACCAGGACGGCGACGGCGACGGCTCCGGCGGCGGCGATGCCCATGGCGGTGAGGATGGGCAGGTTGACGACGGCCAGGCCGACCAGGGCGATCATCACGGTCAGCCCGGCGAAGACGACGGCCGATCCGGCGGTGCCGTTGGCCCGGCCGGCCGCCTCGCGGGCGTCGTAGCCGGCGGCGCGTTCGGCGCGGTAGCGGGAGACGATGAACAGGGCGTAGTCGATGCCGACCGCGATGCCCAGCATGGAGGCGAGGGCCGTGGTGCTGCTGTTGAGGTCGAAGGTGGCGCTCAGCGCGGTGATCGCGGTGGTGCTCACGCCGACCCCGACCAGGGCTGTCAGCAGCGGAAGTCCCGCGGCGACGAGAGAGCCGAGGGTGATGAGCAGGATGACGGCGGCCAGGGCGAAGCCGACGGTTTCGGCGGAATGGCTCGTCTCGGCCGGAGCGAGCGCGTTGCCGGAGGCTTCCACGGTGAGCCCGCTGTCCCGGCCGGCCTGCAAGGCGTCCTCGAGCCGGTCGTGGTCGCGGTCGGTCAGGTCCTCGGCGGCGTCCCTGTAGGTGACCTGGGCGTAGGCGGTGGTGCCGTCCTTGCTGACGGTGCCGCCCGTGAACGGATCGCTGACAGAGGCGACGCGGGAGGAGGAATCCTTCAGGTCCTTCAGCGTCGCGGTCACGTCGGCCCGGTGGTCCTGGCTGGTGATCTTCTCCCCGGCCGGGGCGCGCAGAACGACGCGGGCGCCGGCGCCTTCGGCGTTGGCGGCGGGGAACTTCTCGCTCAGCAGGTCGTTGGCGCGCTGGGCTTCGGTGCCGGGCAGGGTGAAGGCGGAGGAGGCGGTGCTGGAGGTGCTGGAGGCGGCGGCGCCCGCGGCGCCCAGGATGACAGCCCAGAGGAGCAGCACCCGCCAGCGCCGCTGGAACGCGGCGCGACCGATCCGGTGCAGGAAGGTAGCCATGGCAGGGGTGAGAACTTTCTGTCGGGTTGGGACGAAGTCGGTAGGTCGGTTACGGGGTGCCGGGCTGCAGGCCGGAGGTCACGGAGGTGATGCCGCCGTCGACGAGGAGGTCGGTGCCGGTGATGAAGTCGGCCGCCGGGCTGAGGAGGAAGTCGGTCGCGGCGGCGATGTCCTCCGGCGTGCCCGGCCGGGGCACCGGTGACATGCCGATCGTGGTGCGCGTCGCCTCGTCGTGCGGGCCGTCGGGTTCGGCCTGGCCCATGGGTGTGGAGATGGCGCCGGGGCTGTTGGTGTTGATCCGGGCGCCGCGTGCGCCCCAGGCCCGGGCGGCTTCCTTCACGCGCAGGCGGTTGGCGTGCTCGGCGAAGCCGTACGCCTGTCCGCTGTCGGGGAAGTTCTTCTCGTCCGTGACCGGCAGGGACAGCGAGTGCTCGGCAGGGGTGCGGCGCAGCTGTGCCGGCTCGGTGTCGGTGAGCGCAGCGGTGGAAGCGTGACCGGCCGTGCCGGCGATGACCACCGCGGCTCCGCCCGGGGCGATGGTCTGGCCCATGGCGCCCGCGCCGATGACGACCAGTACCTCGGTGCTCACGTTGTTTCTCTCCGCTCGCTCGCGCGTCGAATGGTGGTAGTTGCGCCGTGGACCGGGGCCGGCCGCTCAACTGCCCGGTCCACGGCGTCGTACCGGCCCGCTTCGTCCCCACGAGCGGTCGGCACGGTGTCCGTCACGGCGCACGGGCTCGCAGCGGACGCCTCCCGGTCCCGCGCGCTCCGGGCGCGTCAGGGCAGGAGGGCGCCGTCGACCGGGTGACGGCGCGCCGGCCGGCGACCGGCCTCGGGGGGAGGTAACCGGCCGCCGTGATCACCATGATTCCGCCGCGCCGGAAGCCGCGGTGTCAGCCGGAAGTGCTGGTTGCGGGCGGTTGTGTCGGTCTTTCGGCCGACACGGGCCGCCGTCCGTGCTCCTACGCTGAACCCGTGGACTGGCACCTTCCGTTTACTCCGGCCGCAAGACGGCTCCTGAGCACCAGCAGCCTGCTCGCCTTCGCGCTCACGTGGCTCGCGGACCTCGCCACGCTCGCCCGCAGCAGCGATCCGTTCGGCTCCCCCACCACCTGGCTGCCGCTGCTCGTCACCGGGCCGCTGATCGGCCTGGCCGTCCTCGACACGCCCTGGTCACCCCCGCTGGGCCGACGCGTCGCGATCGCCGTGGCGGCGTCCCTGGCCCTGACCGCGTGGAGCCGGATCGTGCCATCCACTCTTCACTGGTGGGGCGCGCTGGAGACGTTCGGGCTGCTGTGCTTCGCCGTCCGCACCACGGCCGACCGCGCCAGGCCGGCCACCGCCGCTGCCTGGACCTTCGCGGTCAGCGCGGCCGTGCTGCTGCTGCCTCTGCGCATCGGGTCATGGCAGGTGTTCATCGCCGGCGGTTACGTTCTCACCTTCGCTCTGGCCGTCTGCATCGCCATCGGCTGCGCCATCCGCGCCCTCGAAGCCCGCAGAGAGCGCACCGCCCGCGATGTCCGCCAGGCCGAACGCCTGGCCCTCGCCCGCGATTTGCACGACCTCATCGCCCACCACATGAGCGGCATCATCGTCCAGGCCCACGCCGGCCTCGCCATCCGCACCAGCGCACCCGACCAGGTCGAACCCATCCTGCGCAACATCGCCCACTCCGGCACCGAGACCCTGGAATCCATGCGCCGGCTGGTACGCGTCCTGCGCGAGGACAAACACACCGCGGTGCGCCCGGGCGACCTGCTCACCGAACTCGCCGACCTCGTCTCCGCCCACTGCGCCGCCACCGGCCAGGACACCAGCACCGCCACCCTCGAAGCGTCAGCAGCCGCCCGCACCGCACGCCTCAGCCCCGAAATCGAGATCTCCGCACACCGCGCGGTCCAGGAAGCCCTCACCAATGTCCGCCGCCACGCCCCCGGCGCACGCACCGTCGTCCGCCTTGACGCCGACCCCGGCTGGCTGCTGATCACCGTCACCAACACCCCGCCACCCGGAGCGGCGACGCCGGCCGGCGGCCGGGGCGGCTACGGACTGCTGGGGCTCAAAGAACGTATGGAAGCCCTCGACGGCACCCTGCACACCGGCCCGCTCTCCGGCGGCGGCTGGCAGCTCACGGCCGCCCTGCCCCTCACCACCCCACCGGCCTGACCCGCCAGGACCTCACCGGCCGGAACGCACCGCCCCGTGTTCCCACGCCCACGCCGCGACCTCCACCCGGTTACGGGCCTGCAGCTTCGTCTGGATCCGGCCCAGATAGGTCTTCACCGTCGACAGCGCCAAGAACAGCTCGTCGCAGATCTCCTGGTTCGTACGGCCCACCGCCACCAGCCGCACGATGTCCAGCTCCCGCTCGCTCAGGCCCACACCCTCCGCGCCTTGCGACGCCGTGCCCCGCTCCGACTCCTCCAGCCGCCTCAGCAGCCGCACCGTCACCGCCGGCGACACCAGCGCATCCCCCCGCGCAGCCGCCTGCACAGCCTCCACCAGCAACCCCGGAGAAGCGTCCTTCAACAAGAACCCGCACGCGCCGTACCGCAGAGCGGTACGCACGTAATCGTCCTGATCGAACGTCGTGATCACCACCACGTTCATCGGATCGGTGACACCCGGACCGGCCAGCTGCCGCACCACTTCAAGCCCGTCCAGTCGCGGCATACGGATATCGGCCAGCACCACCTGCGGACGCAGACGGCGCGCCAGCTCCACACACTCCACACCGTCAGCCGCCTCACCCACCACCCGGATCCCCGGCTGGGCCCCCAGAATCAGCCTGAAACCCGCCCTCACCAGCTCCTGGTCATCGGCGATCACCACATCAATCTGCGAACCGTACACCGCCCGTTCCTATCACAGCGGCCGGACAGCCCCTGACACCGCCGACCGGCCCGATCACCCGCCCGGGAGCAGGCCCTTGCCGCTCTCGCCGACGGGCCCCGGCCTGCGAGGTGTGCAGGCCGGACACCGCGCTCGGCGCGCTGTGATCGGTGCCTGGTCGCAGCATGACGGTGTGGAACTCCCGATCAGCGTGGTGCCGGCCCGTGCCGTACCGGTACTGCTGAGCTTGTCCGTTGCCCATGCTGGAAGGTGCGTGTCTCACCTTGGTGTGGTCTGGTCAAGCGCCGCTGCTCTTCTCGTGCGGCTGGTGCCTGCCGCCGGGCGGGTTCATGTGCGGCCGATGCCGGACGCGGAGAACGCCACCCACCTACAATTCCAGCGAATATGTCCACTATTGCAGGCATATAAGGGGTCGTGTGATGGATGGTATTGCCGATATGGGGGGAACCCCGGGATGGGGTCCCGTTCATCCGCCGAGACGCGGTGAACCTGTTTTCGAGGAGCCCTGGCAGCGCAAGGCATTCGCGCTTGCGATCCTCTCCAGCCGCGTTGCGTGCGGCGGCATCAACACGGACGCCTTCCGGCACGCGCTGGAGCGCCTGGACCGAGCCGCCTACCTGGACGACGGCTACTACGGGCGCTGGCTCAACGCCGGGGAGCTGCTGCTCACCGACAGCGCCATCCTGGCGCCGGGCGCGATCGACGCCCGCGCCCGCAACCTGCGCGGTGAACACGTCGAGGAACCGCCGGTCCCGAAGCCCGCCCGGCCCGACTACACGCCGACCGCCGAGGGCTCGCTGCGCACCGTGGACGCCGCCCCGGTCTTCGCCATCGGCGAGCGTGTGCGCGCCAAGGACATGTCGCCACCGGGCCACACCCGGCTGCCGGGCTACGTGCGGGGCCATACCGGCATCGTCGAGCTCATCCAGCCCGCCGCGGTGCTGCCGGACACCAACGCGCACTTCCTGGGCGAGAATCCGCAGCACGTCTACTCGGTACGGTTCGACTCGTACGAGCTGTGGGGCGCCGGCGCCGAACCCTTCGCGCTCACCGCGGAGCTGTACGAGAGCTACCTGGAGACAACCGCATGACCACCACCGGAGGACCGGGCGAGAGGCTTCCCGCGGCCCTGCGCACCGAGGCGCTCGAGCAGCTGCTCACCGAGCGGGGCCTGATCGACCCGAAGGTGATGAACGGGATCATCACCACTTACGAGACCAGCGTGGGACCGCTCAACGGGGCCAAGGTCGTCGCCAGGGCGTGGACCGACCCGGAGTACCGGCTGCGGCTGCTCGAAGACGGCACCGCCGCCATCAAGGAGCTGGGCTTTTCGGGGCAGCAGGGCGAGCACATCGTCGTCGTGGAGAACACCGCGACCACCCACAACGTGGTGGTCTGCACGCTGTGCTCGTGCTACCCGTGGCCGGTGCTCGGCCTGCCGCCGAGCTGGTACAAGGACCCCGCCTACCGCGCGCGGATCGTCAGGGAGCCGCGTACCGTGCTGGCCGAGATGGGACTCGAACTCTCCGACGACGTGCGGATCACCGTCCGCGACTCCACCAGCGAGGTGCGCTGGCTGGTGCTGCCCGAACGTCCGGCCGGCACCGGCCACCTGTCCGAGGAGGAGCTCGTGCCGCTGGTGACGAGGGACGCGATGGTGGGCGTGGCGAAGGTCGAGGCCCCATGAGCGCGCCGTTGGACATCGAGGGCCCGACCGCACCGCCGCGCTCCAACGGCGAGTTGGTGTTCGCCGAGCCGTGGGAGAGCCGCGCCTTCGGCATGGCCGTCAGTTTGTACGAGGCGGGCGCGTTCACCTGGCCGCAATTCCAGGCCGCGTTGACCGACCGGATCGCTGCCTGGGAGAGCGCGTCGGCGCGGGAGGAGTCCTACAACTACTACCTGCTCTGGCTGGGTGCCCTGGAGGACGTGCTCATCGACCTGCGCGCGGTGTCCACGGACGAGGTCACCGCACGCACGAAGGCCCTGGCGCAACGCCCCGAGGGCCATGACCACGATCACGACCATCCGCACGCACACTGATCAGCGCCCTCCCCCGACAGCGGACCGCGGCGTACATACAGAGAGCAGGCCAGGTCGCTGCACATGTGGACGCCGACCGAGTTGCCCTGCTGCCCGGCCTTCCCGGACCTCGGCGCGACCATCAGGGAGACACCCCCGGTGTGGGTGGTCACGCACACCGGGCACATGCTGCGCCGCATCTGCCAGGAGCCGACACCGGAGGACCGCAGCTGGACGCCGACCGGGCGGCCGTCCAGCTGCGGTCACGAGGTAGGCCCGGAGTCGGGGGCCTGGGGATCTCGCCGGCCCAGGAAATCCAGATCGCCCCAGCACTGCTCGGCCAGGTCGCGAGGGACGCTCAGGCGCTTGGCCTCGCCCTTGGTGCAGTTCACAAACGCGGTACGAATCTCTTGCTCAGTCAGCGGCTTCATAAAAGGCACACTAATTTGCCTAACCTGATTAGGTAGATGCATAATCGGCGATGTCAGAGATGAGAAGCGATTCGGAGGATGAACATGGCACGGGCCGGACGGGTAGGACTGACCACGGAGCGCCTGGTCCGGGCAGGGGCAGAGCTGGCCGACGAGGCCGGCTTCGAGCAGGTGACCCCCGCGGAACTCGCCCGGCGGTTCGGTGTCAGGACCGCGAGCCTGTACTCGCACGTGAAGAACGCCCACGACCTCAGGACCAGGATCGCCCTGCTCGCCCTGGAGGAACTCGCCGACCAGGTCTCCACCGCCGTGGCCGGACGAGCCGGCAAAGACGCCCTGACCGCTTTCGCGAACGTCTACCGCGACTACGCCCTCAAGCACCCGGGCCGCTTCGCCGCAGCCCGGTTCCGGCTCGACCCGCAGACGGCGGCCGCCAGCGCCGGCGTCCGGCACGCCCAGATGACGCGGGCGATCCTGCGCGGATACAACCTGGCCGAACCGCACCAGACACACGCGGTGCGGCTGCTGGGCAGCGTCTTCAACGGCTACGTCGGCCTGGAGACCGCCGGCGGCTTCAGCCACAGCACCCCTGACTCGCAGGAGAGCTGGACCGAGATCCTCAACGCGCTCGACGCCCTGCTGCGCACCTGGCCCACCACCTCCTGACCCGCCCTTCCGGCCGCCCTGCCAACCGACCCTCCTGATCGAAGAGACCGGCGAAATGAACACCGAGCACGACTGGACCACCACCCCTATCACCGCCGGCCTCCTGCGCGGCGCCCTCGACCTGGAGCGCACCGAACGCGGCGTACTGCCCCACCGGCTGCCCACGCGCGCCCGGCAGCAGATCCCCGACGGCCAGCTGGCCATGGCGGAGTCACAGCCCTCCGGAGTACGGCTGGCCTTCCGCACCCGGGCCACCGCCGTCGAGCTGGACGTCGTAGCCACCAAACGGGTCTACGTCGGAGCGCCGCCACCCCCCGACGGGGTGTACGAGCTCCTCGTCGACGGGCAGCTCGCGGGCCGGGCCGGCGCGACCGAGGGCGACACGCTCACCATCGACATGGCCTCCGCAACCGCACAGACCCGGCCCGGGCCGGTGGAGACCCTGCGCTTCACCGACCTGCCCGACGACGAGAAGGACGTCGAGATCTGGCTGCCGCACAACGAGACCACCCAGCTGGCCGCCCTGCGCACCAACGCCCCCGTCCACACACCACCGCCCAGCGGCCGCAAGGTCTGGCTGCACCACGGCAGTTCGATCAGCCACGGCTCCAACGCTGCCACCCCAACCGGGATCTGGCCCGCCCTGGCCGCCGCTCTGGGCAAGGTGGAGCTGGTCAACATGGGATTCGGCGGCAGCGCCCTGCTCGACCCGTTCACCGCCCGCACCATGCGCGACACCCCCGCCGACATGATCAGCGTCAAGATCGGCATCAACATCGTCAACGCCGACCTGATGCGGCTGCGCGCGTTCGGCCCGGCCGTCCACGGTTTCCTCGACACCATCCGCGACGGCCAACCCACCACCCCGCTGCTGGTCGTCTCGCCCATCTACTGCGCCATCCACGAGAACACGCCCGGACCCAGCGCCCCGGACCTCAGCGCGATGAGCGAGGGGCGGCTGCGGTTCGTGGCCACCGGCGACCCCGCGCAAACAGCTGCCGGGAAACTGACCCTCACCGTGATCCGCGACGAGCTGGCCCGCATCGTCCAGCAGCGTGCCGCAACCGACCCGAACCTGCACTACCTCCACGGCCTCGACCTCTACGGCGAGGCCGACCACGCCGAACTGCCGCTGCCCGACAATCTGCACCCGGACCCCGCCACCCACCAGCTCATCGGCGAACGCTTCGCTCACCTCGCCTTCGGCGGCAGCCCTTTCACCGTGGAGGCCAGAGCCGCTGTCGAGAGGAGCGAAGCCGTGAGGCACACGCTGAACTTGTGACTCCTCCATCCCGTCCCCTGAAGGGGGCGGCGTCTCGCTATGCCGGTCGGGCTTCGCGACGGACCAGCCCGGCCCATGGAGGAGAACGACGCTCGAGACCGGCTCTCGCAGCCTCCCCAGCGGACCCCCGCCGATGGATGCACGGCCGAGCCGGATTCGCTCTGCTCCCCCACCGCATCCTCCTCCAGCGATCACCGCACAGCGCTACCACCGATTACGGGACAGAGCCCGTTCGCCTTGGGTCGACTACTCGTTGACCAGTACGGGGATGGAGAGCACCGCGGTAGCCGGAGTGCCGGTGAGATTCTTCGCGGGCACGGTGAAGTCGATGCCGTTCCCGGCCGCGCGCGGGCCGTCATGGTGGCCGTGGCCGTGCGCGTCCTCTCCCTCTTCCTGGTACTGGAAGCTGCCCGTGCCCAGCAGGCGGCCGTCGGCGTCGTAGTAAGCGGCACGTAGTTCCAGGGCGAGGACGTCACTGACATCAGAGGTGATGGCCACATGACCGGTGACTGTCGGCTTCTTCGTGAGCGCGAGACCGGTGACGCGTACCCGGTCGGTGAACGGTCCCTCCTCGATACGGACTTCGCCCTGCTTTGGCAGTGAGGTGAGTGTGGGAGCCGGGGCAGGGGCGGAACGCGGGGCGGGCAGGGCGGCCGGAGTGAGCGTCGGCAATGGCTGCGCATCGGCGCGGTCGGCGTCCGCGGCGGCGCTGCAGCCGGTGAGGGCCGCCAGCATGACGGCGCCCAGTGTGGCGAACACCTGAGAGCGGGTGAGGTGTCTCATCGTCGTACTCCAGATACATCCGGGCCGGGGCCGGGAGGGGGAAACCCTCCCGGCCCCGGCCTCAAAGAGGTCAGCCGTGCTGGGGCGCGGTGCCGAACAGCGAGCGGTACAGCTTTCCGTACAGCTCGGTGTTGTTCTGGCTGGCGGCGAAGGCGCTGCCATTCGGACCGTAGGCGTAGATGGGCACGTCGGCGCCGGTGTGGTTGCCGGACAGGTAGGTCAGCCAGAGGCTGGCGTCTTCGCTGCCGTCCTTCACACCCTTCGGGTCGTCGGGCGTACGGAACGTGGCGGGCGCGAAGTTCTTCGCGTCGCCGGAGCCCGCGCCGTTGACGATGCCGCTGGAGCGGGCCGCATCCTTGGCGCCGGAGGACGAGCGGGACGGGGTGCTGTTGTTGGCCGGGTTGCCCGCGTCGGTGTTGGCCGGGGGCGCGACGGCCTCGGCGTTGGTGTAGGTGCCCTTCTCGATGATGTTGAAGCCGGCGCACTCGTGGTCGGCCGTGACGACGACCAGGGTGTGGCCGTCCTTCTTCGCGAAGTCGTACGCCGCCTTGACCGCGTCGTCGAACGCCTTGACCTCGGCGAGCGTCTGGGCGGCGTCGTTGGCGTGCGAGCGCTTGTCGATCTGGGCGCCCTCGACCTGGAGCAGGAAGCCCTTCTTCGAGCGGCCGTTCAGCAGCGAAAGGGACTTCTTGGTCATGTCCGCCAGTGTCGGCTCCTGCTTCTGCGGGGCGTCCGCGGGCAGGGAGGCCTTCGCCTGCTCGACGCTCAGGTTGCCCCGGTTGAACAGGCCGATGACCTTCTTGCCCTGGGCCTTGTCCAGGTCGGTCTTGGTGGCGACCTTCTGGCTGGCGGCGGTCTGCGCCGGCAGCGACGGGTCACCGAAGCTGCCGAGCACCTGATAGCCCTGCGCCTGCAACGCCTTCTGGTCGTCCGGCTCGAAGCGGGCAAGGCCACCGCCGAGAATCACGTCCGCCGTGCCGTTGTGGGCGATCTGCTCGGCGATCGGCGTGATCAGCGTCTTGTCCTTGGGCGCCGACTCGTACGTGCCGTCGGCCTTCTTCGGCAGGCAGGCGGCGTCGGAGTAGACCGGGCCCTGGCAGCCGCGCAGCAGCGCGTGGCTGAACTGGGCCGCCGGAGTGGCGTCGGTGATCTCGGCGGTGGAGACGTTTCCCGTGGCGAAGCCGGCCGACTTGGCCTCCTCCATCAGCGTCGACACCTTCTTCTCGTAGGTGTCGACGCCGATCGCCGCGTTGTACGTCTTGACGCCGGACGACCAGGCGGTGGCCGAGCTGGCCGAGTCGGTGACCAATGCGGGCTGCTCGCTGCCCTTCTCGACGGCGTAGGTGGCGACCGCGCCCGTGTACGGCAGGCGCTCCATGTTGAGCTTGCCGTCCGCCCCGTAGTAGCGGTCGCGGCCGGCCGTGACGTGAGTGCGGCCCATTCCGTCACCGAGCAGGTAGATGACGTTGCGTATCTCCTTCCCCTGACCGTCTTGCTGGGGAGCGGAGTTGGCGGTGATCGCCGTACCGGCGGCCACGGCGCCGGTCAGGGCCAGGACCGTCAGCGTCTTCACAGGTCTACGTCGCATGCTCGGGAGATTCCCCTCGAAAATGTGTTACTCGGGCCGCCGACGCTAGGAGCGGGACATGAACACGCCACCTTCCTTGAGTGTCGCCGAGTCGAACACCTCCGGCTCCTACGGGCCGTCGTGATCTCCAACTGTGTGATCAGCCTGTCCACCGACATGCACGCCGTGTTCGCCGAGACCTTCCATGCCCTCAAGCCCGGCGGCCGCATCGGCGTCCTGGACGTCGTCACCGACGGTTCCTCGGATCGCCGGACGTCTCCTCCCGTCGGGCGTCGCCGCGCTGACGGCGGCGCGGCGTGGCGGCCCCGGCCGTGTTCCACAGACGGGTGGTGTTGATGAGTTCGGGTTCTGGCACACATTCCGTGAAAGATCTTGCTGGCTCTCGCCGGCAGGAGGCGCGCGTCATGTGAGCTGCGCGGACCACGCGTCACCGGGGTCCGGTGAGGCCGGACTCGAGATCGCTCACGGAATGTGTGCCAGAACCTGAGTTTGGGAGGCACCGGGTCTCCTGTCAGGGCAGCGAGTCGAGCACGGCGGCGACGGCCTCGATCTCGACGAGCTGGTCCTTGTAGCCGAGCACAGTGACGCCCATCAAGGTGCTGGGGACGTCATGGTCGGCGAACGAGTCCCGGACTACCTCCCAGGCGGCCACCAGATCCTCCCGGCGGGCCGATGCGACGAGAACTCGTGTACTGATGACGTCCTGGAGTGACGCGCCGGAGGCAGCGAGAGCAGCCCGCATGTTCTCGACGGCTTTCAGCGCCTGACCCGCGTAGTCTCCGATCGCTGCCGTCGAGCCGTCGTCGTTGAGGGGACACGCCCCTGCCAGGAAGATCAGGCGGGAGTCGGCGGGTGCCGTGGCTGCGTAGGCGTACTCGGCGACGTCGGAGAGGGAGGCGGAGCGGATAAGAGTGATGGCACGAGCCACGGTCGTCGAGTCCTTTCCCATCGGGTGTTGAGCACGGACATCCTGCCAACGTCCCGTTGGCACCCGCCTTCATTTTTCTCGCCGCTCGCGCGGCAACGCCATCATTTCTGGTCGACACTCATGGGACTGTCGAGTTCTGCGTAGGGGCGATGGAGGATTTCGGAACATGGCGGATCCCCGGGCACGTCGGCGATGGCTCGCGGTGCTGGCACTCTTCCTGGGCGTCTGGGGCGTGGTGCGCTGCGGCCACATGTCGAAGCTTGATGAGTCAACAGGCATTGCGGCACCCGGCGAGTCTTCTTCTCCGACGCACAGCGCGGCCAGCCCGTCGGCTTCGATGCGGAATCCGGTTTACGATCCCGCGGAGTTTGCCTCACAGGTCCGAACGCAGTCCGCGAAGGCCGGGATCAATCCGCAGATGCTGATGGCGATCCTTTACAACGAGTCGTACAAGCCGCACGACCCCGACCTGGAACGGGCCTGGCAGCGTTACAAGCCTGACGCCTCGTTCGGCATCGCGAACATGCATCGGGCGGCCTTCGCCGAGACCAAGCGGGGACGGGACTTCGCCGACCGGAGGTGGGAGGAACTGCCCGACGACCGGGATCTGGCCATCGAGGCGGCCGCCTGGCACCTGCACGACCTGGCCGCCCAGCTGCCCGCCCGCCGGGCCGGTTCGTACACCAAGAACGAACTGCTGGCCCTTGGCTACAACGCCGGGGCCGGCAACATGAAGGCATTCGCCCGCGGGGCGACACCAGGCAGCCAGGCCCAGTCCTATCTGGACCGCCTCCACGCCAATTGGGCCAAGGCCGCAGCAGCCATCCGGGCGTGACCGGCGCCGGTCACCAGTCTCCGCCCCCGAAGTCGCCACCGGAGTCTCCGCCCCCGAAGCCTGACCCGAAGTCGGCCGGGTTGAAATCGGCGCCGGAGAATTCCCCGCCGTCGGGCAGGCTCTCCGCAGATGCGGAGCCCCCGGCGTCGGCGAAGGCCGAGGGTGCGCTGATCAGGCTGCCGAGCACGGTGCCCATGAGGAGACCGCCGAGAATGCCGCCCGCGCCGCCGAAGTAACCCCCTGCCCAAGGGGTGTAGGCGGGGCCGGCATTCCAATAGGGCTGCCTGCCGTGGTCGGTGTCGACCATTCGGGACTGCGGTTCTTCGCCGTCGCTCAGGCGTGCGGCATCCGCGGCACATGCGGGAACAGGCCGCATCGTGCCTCCGTGCGGGGCCCACTGCACGTCGGTGGCCGACGGGCCGTGCCGGGGATCGAAGAAGCAGGGAAGCCGGTGTTCGGGCAGCGGGGCACCGGTACGCCGGGCAGCCAGGGTGGCCAGAGCGAACCGCCCCTGCTCCAGGGTCTCGGTCACCTGCTGGACGTCGTGGGGCCGGGCGGCCCGGGCCATCTGTGTCTTGGCCCTCTCGTACGTGTCCAGGGCATGACTGTAGTCCTGCCGCATATCACCTGTGGCGCCGGGCTCGGACGGAGAGAAATCGAGACGGTCCAGCTCCTCGCCGAAAGCGGTGATGTCCTCGTCCACCACCACACGCAGGGCCTCCAGCTCGGCGCGCTCGCGCTCCTGCCTCTTCTTCTTCGACCGGCGGTAGAGGGCGTACGCGCCCGCGCCGCCGGCGACCAGCACGCCGCCGGCAACCAGCAGTCCGGTGGACCCCGAGCCCTCCTCCTCGTCGCCGTCCGCCCAGGAGGACGGCGCGTTGCCCTTGGCCTGCTGGAGTGCCTGGTCGACGAAGCTGTTCAGCTGGGCTTTGGTGTCCGAGGGCGCGGAGCGCTTCACCGCGCCCTTGAGGTTGTCGACGGCGTTGCGGGACATCACCTGCGGATCGGCACCCGCGTTGAAGCCGTCACCGAGGCGGATCGCATACACACCAAAGACGCCGGTCAGCGACCGCACGTCCTTCAGCACGGTCTCCTCGGGGAATGAGGCGGCTGCGGGCAGCACGGCGACGAATACCGGCTTGTCAGCATCCTCGATCTTCTTTGCCAGTGCGTCGGCATCGGCCTTCGACAGTTGCTCCTCGGCCCGTGGGTCGACGTAGACGGGCCTCTTCTTCAGCGCCTCGGCCACTTCGCCGGTACTGCTCGCGGCGTGCGCCGATCCAGGGGCGAGGGCCGCCGCCGAGCGGCCGGTGTCACCCTTGTCTCCGCCGCCCGGTTCACTGTTCCCGCCGCTCCGCGCATCCGAACCGATGACCAGGACATTCTGTCCCTTCGAGGCGGCGACGGGCCGGCTGTCGGAGATCCGTAGGGCGCCGAACGCGTCGATGTTGCCGCTGAACCTGAGACAGGACCAGCCGGCGCCGGCCATCACCAGCACGAGCAGCGACAGGGACATCGCAGGCACGAGCCGCACCCGGCCGTGCTTGCGCCGTCGGCCGCGGGCAGCGGGCCGAACGCCGCCGCGGTGCGTGGGTGCCGTCTGGTGGCTGCCTGTCATGTGTGGCCCTCATTCGTCCGGCTCGTGCAGCGGGGACGACTGCCCCCACCCCATGGTTATACAGTTGCGCAATCTAGCAATCTTCACGGCGGGTGCGACCTCCGCGGCGCACACGCCGGGACAAGCGAGAGAAAGGACGGGGTGACAATGCTCCGCAACGGACTGGAACCCTGGCACCTGCTGATCGTGGCGATCGTGATCATCGTGTTGTTCGGGTCGAAGAAGCTGCCGGACGCCGCCCGCGCGGTGGGGAAGTCGCTACGGATCCTCAAGAGCGAGACCAGGGCGATGAAGGAGGACGGCGCGCCACCGGCCGCCACACCCGAACCCGCACCGGCCGAACCGGCGCCTCCCCGGACGATCCATGCCGCCCCCGGCGATGCGGCCTCGGCCCGCCCGGTCCCGGAGGGCGGCACCACGACCCGCTGAACTTCCGCCCGGCGGGCGCATCAGGGGCTGGCCCTGTCGAAGCCGTATCGCAGCGGCTCACCCCGTACGCCGAGGTCGCGGCGGTAGACGTACAGCGCGTCCACCTGAACGCCACCCGACGGGGCGTCCAACGGGCAGGGGTAGGTGACTTGCAGCACTCCCGGCCGGTCGGCGACCCGCATCCGCAGCCCGTGCGCGGGACCCCCGTCGAGCACCGCGGCCTCCCAACCTGTCGCGTCATCCGTGTTCATGACGGAAACTTTAACAGTTGCGCAATCTATAAACTATTGCGAGTCCATGACGCCGGAGCAGCCCACGGCAGACCCGGCGGCGTCTCACCTCGGAAGAAGCAGCACACATGGGCGTCGGCCTTGCCCAGGGCCAGAACGTCGCCCTCAACCAGGACGACACCCCGCCATCGCTGCGGTTCAGGTGGCGTCCGGATCGAGCGAAGGGCGTCCGGCCTTCGCCGCGTCCCCGCCCTTGCTCAGGGAGACCGGGCTCGTCGCCGCCATGCGCGGGGCGGGTTCCGTCGACGAACCGTCTGCTGTTGCGTCATGTACGGCGTCCGCGACCTCCGTCAGCTCCTGCCTCGGGTCGAGGGCGCCACGGATCTCGTCGAGCCCCAAGCCGTCGCCGTCCAGGACGTGCTTGCGCACGAACGCCTTGGGGTTGAGGTCTTCAAATTCGAAGTCCCTGAACTCCGGGCCGAGTTCGGACCGGATCTCCTCCTTCGCGTTCTCGGAGAACTCCCGGAACTTCCGGATGAACCCTGACACGTTCTGGATGACTTCCGGCAGCTTGTCCGGGCCGAAGAGGAGGACCGCGAGGACCGCGAGCGTGACCAATTCCAGCGGACCCACATCAGAGAACACGATGCCACTCCTCGGGCGTCACGGCCGGGCACCTGGCGCGCCGACGGGCCTCTCGCTTTCACTCCAATACTTTACAGGTTGCGCAACTAATGAATCATTCCGGGCCTCGGCCGCTGTTGTAGCGGTGCAGCCGGCGGAACGGGCCGAGGCGGGCTTCGCGTTCGTCGGCCCGGGTTCTGCGGCCCTGGAGCGTCTCACGCTTGCATGTGGCATTGAAGGACTCGGCGGGCGCGTTGTCCGCCGAGCCGCCGGCGGGTCAGCCGGCGTGGGTGATGTGCGAGAGGAAGGTGCTGAGCCCGCGCTGCAGGCTGTCGTAGTCTGCGGCCGGGGCCGCCGGGAGGCGGCGCAGACGATCGCGTTCGGGGCCGAGCAGGTTGTCGATGGAGTGTGTGGCGGCGCGCGTCGCCGCGGGCGGGTGGGCGGTGATCGAGGCGACGAGGTCGCGGGTCGCGGTGTCCAGCGTCGTCCCGCCGGGGCACACATTGGCCGGGCGGGAGCGGGTCAGCCCGGCGGAGGTGTGCGAGTACCCCCTTGCCCTCGGCTCGGTCGGAACCAGCCAGCGCGAGCCCTTCGACATCGGTGTGCAGTTGGAGGGCCTGACGGTCCATCCGGCACTGGTCTGCGACGGACTTGCCCCGCAGTATGAGTTCGTCCGCCCCAAAGGCGGCGTCGCACTCGTCGGCGACGTCGGCGACCTGCACCAGGACACGGCGGCCATGGGGTCGCCCATGTCCGGGTCGACCACCCGGTCTTCCGCCGGCGCGAGGCACAGGTGCAGACCATGCTGGGCCGACGGCTGCCCTGGGCGGCGGCGCAGTTCTCCGGGTTGTTGGTGTCGCTGCTGTGCCCGTCGGGGTCACAAGGCTGATCGACGGGGCGGAGCCCGTCTCTCCGCACCGAGTGCCATGGACCCGCAGGGGGCGTACGAGATCATTTCGATGACAACGGATCGGGCTCCGTGAAGGTGGCCGGCCGCCCCGCCACGCGCACGTGCCGCCGGGTGCCCAGGTCCCCCGTTTCGTAAAGCCTTCGCCTCTTCACCACAACCACCAACACCGCTGTTGCATAAGGCACTTGGTATACGTATCCGCTACATCGGGATCAATCGCCTGCTTCGTCAAGCGCTTTCGCCGCCTCGCACCCTGAACTCGCATGAAACACGGTGTTGGTTGTTCTTTACGGTGATACAGGTCACTTGACGTCGCCGGGGCCCCGGCATTCACTTCTGCGGCGGTCGAAGACCCATTCGACGGCCTGCAACCGGGGAACAGACCCTTCCCCGCCATGGAGGTACGGATGAAGTTCGTTCGTCTCGTGAAGCGGATGCGCAGCGACAAGAGCCTCAAGGCCTATGCGTGGTACGGCTGGATCTGACCGGCCCACGCCTGTAGGAGAGGCCGGTGGCAGGCCGGGCGTGACGGCCCACCACCGGCCCACGTTCCCGGAGGTTCCCGATGCCCCAGCGACCGGTCGTCAGCCACCCCGGCCGGCGGGTGCGCTTCGCGCCCAGGATCGACGCGCTGCTCAGCCGCCACACCGGCCAGGACCTGTTCCGGCTGGAACCCAACACGATCGGTGTCGCGGGCGCCGACCTGATGGACGCCCTGCTCCGCAGCCGGCCGGCCAACGCCGAGGAGCGCCCGACCTTCAAACCCGTCCTCGGCCGGCACGTAGGCCGGGCCGATGCGTCCGCCTACATGCAGGCGGTGGCGGCGGACGTGCGGAATGCGCTCCAGCGCCCCTTGGAGACGTCGGTCGACCTGACCGGCCCGTGGCCGCAAGTGCCGCACGCCTACCTCCGGGACCTGGTCTTCGGACGGGAACTCCTGCGCTTCCGGGTCCTGGTGGACCGCAGACTGGAACTCACCCCGAAACTGACCTGGTCCGCCGTCACGTCGGGCGCCGCCCTGCTGCGCCGCCCCGACCACGCGGAACCCCTCTCGAAGCTCGCCACGCTCGTCCTGGGCGCCACCGGCTACCCGGACCGCCGATACGCCATGTACCTCTACCGGCGGGTGGCGGCGCCGATCTGCTTCACCGTGGCCGCACTGGTCACCAACGCGGTCTGGCTGGGCGCACCGTTCGACGACGCCGTCCCGAACCGACACCTCCTCGCCGAGGCGCTCCGGTTGCTGCCACCGTCCTGGAACATTCTCCGGGTGGCCTCGCCCGAATTCACCGCGGTGGACGCCCGGATCGGCCCGGCGGACGACGTCCTGCTGCTGCCCCTCCTGAGTCACCGCGATCCCGCGCGGTGGGAGGCGCCTGACGCCTTTTGCCCAGAGCGGTGGGCGGACCTGGAGCCGGACGACCACCCCGGGTACCTGCCGTTCGGCCACGCCCACGAACGCTGCTGGGGCCGCCACATGGTGCTGCCGCTCGCCGAGCGCCTCCTCGATCTGGTCCGCCGGGACGGTCTCACGGTGCGCCCCGACCAGACCGTCGGCCGGGTCGAACTCGACGGCCTGATGGAAGTCGCGGAAGTCCGGGTGACGCGGGGGTGACGTGGGGCCGACCTGACCGGGCGGCCGGCCATGGCGCGGCACCTCGGGACTCGGACGCCACGCGCAAGGCGTTGCTCGCCTGATACGACTTCAGCACGAGCAGCAGCGCGAGCTGGTGCTCGTCGGAGTGGGCTCGGCGGCCTCTCACACGGACAAGCCTCCCAGCACACCCCGTCCATCCCTCTCTTCGGAGGGAATCCCCGCCTTCGGGCGGGGAGGGAATCCGATCCTGAACACTGCGGCCCGGAGCGCTGCAGCATCGCTCCGGAATGCTGCCCTGCTCAGGCGGGGCGCTTCTGGTTCTCGATGTAATCCTTGACCATTTGGAGTGGTGCGCCGCCGCAGGATCCGGCGAAGTAGGAGCCGGACCAGAAGCGTCCGTGCAGGGTGGCCCGGTTCACGCGGCCGGTGAACTCGGCGCGCAGGTAGCGTGAGGAGACGCCCTTGAGACTGTTCACCAGGTTCGACAGGGCGACTTTCGGCGGATAGTGCACCAGCAGATGGACGTGGTCGTCTTCGCCGTTGAACTCGATCAGGTCCGCACCGAAGTCGGTGCAGACGTTCCGCATGATCTCTTCGCAGCGCGTCAGCATGTCGTCGTCGAAGACGTTCCGCCGATATTTGGTAACGAATACCAAGTTTGCGTGAAGGTTATAAACTACGTGACGGCCTCGTCGTACATCGGGATCTGGTTCCCAGCGTGGTGACATGAACCAAGAGTAGTGCGGTTCCGCCGGACCGGACCGAAGAGGGGGTGGGCCGGGTGATTCGTGCGTACAAGTTCCTCCTGCGGCCCACCGTGGGCCAGCGGCTCGCGCTCGGTGAGATGCTGCGTGATCACTGCTCGCTCTACAACGGGGCGTTGCAGGAGCGCCGCGACGCCTGGCACCACACCTCGAAGACCA
>NZ_JBVKBV010000030.1:0-60041 GCF_055635345.1 Streptomyces sp. NPDC111516
GGCACGGCATACCGCAGCGGTCGGCGCGCCGAGGGCCGCGGCGAGCTCCTCTGGGTCATCGCCCACGCCTCTGGGGGATCGCCAGGCCCCGACCCCGGCGACGCCGCCGACCTCGCCCGCGCCGTCGACGAGCTCGCCCGCGGCCGGGTCTCGGTCAGCCGGGCCCCGGAAAGTGCTGTCCCCGCGCTGACCGCCGCGCTCGACGCCCCGAAAGACGACCGGTGGATGGTGAGGGCCCGGCGTCGGCACCTGTGCGCCGCTGTACTCCTCGACCTCGTGACCGAAGACGACGGCGCGGTACGAGGTCCCAGCATCGTTCACCCGGCGGTGCAGCGAGCGCAGGTCTGGATCGAGGCCCACCTCGACGAGCCAGTCACGGTGAACCAGCTGTCCCGGGTGCTGGGTCTGTCGCATACGCAGCTGCACGAGGCCTTTGTCACGTCGATCGGCACCAGCCCCAAGGACTACGTACTGCGGGTCAAGCTTGAGCGCGCGAAGGTGTTGCTCAGGTCCGGGTCGCTGGGCATCACCGACGTGGCCCACCAGCTGGGGTTCTCCTCGAGCCAGCAGTTCGCGCGCGTGTTCCGCCGGTACGAGGGGGTTTCGCCCAGCCGGTGGCGCGACCACGGAGATTAACGCGACGAAGATCTCTCGACATGTCCATACGCCGGGGGGACGCCTCAGTCCTGACCGGCCCCGACGACGCGTTCTTCTGCCACCGCGTCAGCGAGGCGCTCGCCTTGGGATACCTCCTCCACGAAGGTCCGTCGCTGACGTTCAACGGCAGCGACGTCAACGCCGTCAAGGAAGGCCGCGACGCCTGGCAGGGCAAGGGCTGCTGCGCGCCTCCCGCCACCGCTGCGGTCCCCTCCGCAGGCGCCAAGGCAGACGCCTGCGGCAACTGCACGCCCGGATGTGCCTCGTCGGCGTAGATCCGTGGTGGAGCATACGGTCAGCGTGGGATCAGCGAGCCCTCTTCCGTGACCATCAGGCGTGCCTGGTGGCCGGCCGGCGAGCAGTTGCGGCCGTTGGGATAGGTGGGCTGCGGGGTGGTGCTGATCTGTCGGTTGAGCACGGTGGCGCCGCGCTGGTTCTTGAGTACCAGCGTGACGTGTATCGGCTTTCCTGGCAGGTCACTTATGATCGCGAAGCCAGGCCAGATGGAGGGCTCGGGGGTTTGGCGGGTCCTGGCTGCCGGGCTTTCTGCGGCGGTAGCGGATTCCGTGCTCATCACGGGGTTTCCTGGGGTTGCCGGTTCGTCCGGCGAGGTCTTACGCAGCTGTAGCGTGCGCTTGTGGCAGGTGTCGTCCCAGCACACGGTGAGGGCCGCGTCGGCCACCCTGTTCGCCAGTTTTGGGTGAGCCTCGACCCGGATCCCGGCGGGCGCGTCTATCAGGGTGCAGAGACGGGTGTCTCCCGCAAAAACCCCGCACCCGGTCAGCAGCGTCAGAGCCGCCAGAGGTACTGCTAATCCGACGTTGTGTCGCACGCTGGCTCCTCGGCAACCGTCTGCATTTTGATCAATGGCCACTCATGCTCGCACGGCAACTGCACCGTGCCGCTCGGCTCGGACGGTCGCTGACGCTGGGAGGGGGGTTTGTTGGTGTGCAGGGTGGCCGCTGGCCTGGTGTGTTGTTGGTTTACTGAGAGACGAGATGAGCCGTTCGAGCGGGCAGGTCGGGGGCGGTGAGCTGGGGTTATGTGTTCTTAGAACTCCTAACGAAATGATCTTCGAGGTGGTTGGATCACTCCAGGAGCGATGATCCGGGGGTGCGGAGTGGCGCGGCCGAAGCCGTGGGAAGTCGATGACGAGTTGTGGGCGGTGATCGAGCCGCTGCTGCCCAAGGTCGAGCGCCGTACCCGGCATCCGGGGCGCAAGCGGCATCCGGACCGGCTGGTGTTCCAGGGCATCCTGTTCGTGCTGCACACCGGGATCTCCTGGGAACACCTGCCGCAGGAGCTCGGCTTCGGGTCGGGCATGACCTGCTGGCGCCGCCTGGCCGAGTGGACCGAGGCCGGGGTGTGGCCCCGGCTGCACGGGGTGCTCCTGGCCAAGCTGCGTGGCGCGAACGCCCTGGACTTCTCCCGGGCGGCGGTCGACGGCTCCCACATCCGGGCGTTAAAGGGGGATCCAAGACGGGACGAAGCCCTGTAGACCGGGGCAGGACGGGCAGCAAGCGCCACGTGATCACCGATGCCACAGGCATCCCGCTCGCCGCCACCCTGACCGGCGGCAATCGTAACGACGTCACCCAGCTGATCCCACTGCTCCAAGCCGTGCCGCCCGTGCGCGGCAAGCGCGGCAGGCCCCGGCGCCGCCCGGACGTGGTGCTGGGCGACCGCGGCTACGACCACGACAAGTACCGCCGCCTCGTCCGGGACCTCGGCGTGAAGCCGCTGATCGCCCGCCGCGGCACCGAGCACGGCTCCGGCCTGGGCACCCAACGCTGGGTAGTAGAGCGCGCATTCGCCCACCTGCACTGGTTCCGCCGCCTGCGGATTCGCTGGGAGATCCGCGACGACATCCACGAAGCCTTCCTCACCCTCGGATGCGCACTCATCTGCTGGCGACGCCTGAATTCATTGCGATAGGAGTTCTTATGCCGCTGCTCTGCGCCGGCGCCGTCCGGGGCCTGGTGACAAGTGGCACCTGGACGAGGTGTTCGTCAAGATCAACGGCGTGCAGCGGTACCTGTGGCGGGCCGTGGACCAGCACGGGAACGTGCTCGACATCCAGCTGCAGAACCGGCGGGACGAGGCCGCGGCCAGGCGTTTCTTCCGGAAGCTGATGAAGAAGACCCAGTCGGTGCCCCGGGTGATCGTCACCGACAAGCTCCGCTCCTACGGCGCCGCCCACCGCCACGAGATGCCGTCGGTCGAACACCGCTCGCACAAGGGCCTGAACAACCGGGCCGAGAACTCCCACCAGCCGACGAGGCAACGCGAGCGCGCGATGAAAGGCTTCCGATCGGTGGATGCCGCACAACGGTTCCTGGCCGCGTTCAGCGGCATCTCACCCCACTTCCGACCCCGCCGCCACCTCCTCACCGCCCCGACCTACCGCGCCGAGATGATCACCCGCTTCGCGATCTGGGACCAGATCACCGGTGTCGCCGGCCTGCCCGCCGTAGCCTGAGCCGCTGTCACCACCGAAGCCGAAACGCGCCGAACCGGCTCACACCCTCGAGCACTCGCTCAACCTGACAACGCCCCAGGCCGTGCTGTTCGAGGCGGCGGCGGAAGTTCCAGTCCTGCCTGTATGCCTCGTCCGCGGTGACCCAGGCGACCGGTGTGCCAGCATCCATGGTGCGGGCGATGATGGCCTTGGCCAGGTCGCCCTTGGTCGCGAACTCCCGCTCCTCGGGGATCTACGCCGCACGGCAGCGCCGTCAGGACGATCAGGTCGGCACGCAGCCCAGGGGCCGGCGCGCCCCGGTCGGTGAGCCCGGCGGTGCGAAACTGCCCCGGCCGGACGAGGGCCAGGGCTGGATCCTGCAGACATGACGGCATACGGGAAGATGGACGCACAGGCATGGACTCGCTCGGTGCTCATACGGACTCGACACCCATATGATCGCCAGCGGCCATGCCTGTTCTGCGTCCGGGGCCGCTGTCGGCACAAGCCGACAACCCGTCACATCCAGTGTTCAGCAGGCGAACCGCCCACCTCGAGACGTCTCAGAGACCCTCCCTGCACAACGGAGCTTCGTTCTGTTACCGCCAAAATCTCCTCCAGGGAACGGGCAACACCATGGTTTCCGAATTCTCCCTCTTTATCGTAACGTCCAACGAGCTCCTTCGAGGCGGTCACATCGAGGGCGTGCTGATCGCTTTTCCCGACATAAAGCTCGTTTAGCCGGAGACCGGAGCCGACTCCCCATTCAAGTTTGAATTCGGCAACCGGCGCATACTTGCGCAGATCGATGTTCTGATACGCGCCCGTAAATGTTCCGGCGTCGATCCATTCCGGATCCCCGGTCCTTGCTGCGCCAGCCTGAGCGAATCTCTTGACCTTCAGTTTCACTTCCGATCCCTCGTTCTTCATCAGGATCAGATTGGTTGCGTCCAGGGTATTGGTGTTGTTGTAGGTCAGCTCTCCCGCCGTGTTGCCGACGTCGACATGGTTGAAGATATCGAGGTCGAGCAATTTCTCTCGGTCGCTTAGATTAGCTGAGAGAACGGAGGTGTCCTCCTCGACGGTTGTATTAACCTTGACCTCATTGATCTTGAGCCAGTTGTTCTGTACGCCGTCGGTCAGCTTCACATAACGGGCCGATGTACCGCCGATGTCCACAACATTGATGTTTCCCGCGTCAGTGAACGTGATCGGGTTACCCCACCTCATCCCGTCCGAACTCAGTTCGATCTTGCCGGAGGACAATACGTCCTGGTCGGAGTTGATGAGCATGTCATAAATCGGGATCTCGCTTCCCAGATCGAATATGAAATACCGATTTCCGGTAGACCCCCTGAGCCAGAGATACGTGGACGGATCACCGTCCACAATATTGCTCACATTCCCCGAATAGATACTGGCATTATAAGCTGTTGCAGACAGGGACGTTGAACCGCCGAAACTTACGGAAAGCTTCGTAAGTGCGAAGGTCCTTGCCTCCTCGGACGCGTTCCTCACGCGAATGTATTTAGCCGCATTGATGTGTGGATCCGACCAAGACATCGCGCTCCAGTTTCTCCCGTCTGCCGAGAACTCGGCGGTCAGAAACTTGAGGCCATCGTCAATTTTCAGAGTGTGCGTGTTCTTCAGCCTGTTAAATTGGAATCCAAAATAGTCCCCGGGTTCCAGCGTGATCTCGGCGACGTGCCGCAGTGCTGCGGAAGCGCCTTCGAACGTCAGCGCCTGATTCTTCAGCGCGGATACGTTGGTATAGACCTCTGCTGGTTTTTCCACGTTCACCTGAAACTCTTTGGCGGATAGGCAGCGATTCGGTGATCCGGTGTTCTCGTCGGTGGCACGGTAACGCAAGAATTGTGCGTAAATGTCGAGTCCTTGAGCAGAGATCTTGCTCGTTTCGAATTCCGCATCCTTTGTCCAGTGGCTGTTATCGAGTGACGCTTCGAGCACACCCTTTTTATAGTACTTCGTGTCGTCCATCGCGATGTGTACGTTGTCGATATGCTCTTTCCTGCCTAGATTGACGCCGAAGTACGTGCCGCGCGACACCACCGTGCCCGAGTCGGTCGCCGTCGTCATATCGCCGTCCAGCATCCTCGTGTAGTCGAGGGTCGTGCTGCCGAAACCGCGCACCTTGGGCGGCAGGGAGAGTCTTTCCATAAGCCGCATTTCCAGCAGGGACAGGATCTCCTCGGTGAAGGGAGCGATCTCTTTTTGCGCAACGACCTTTGTCGAGGACGACACTGCTGCTTTAAGCTCTGCTCTGCGCTCAGAAATCAAGTTCATGGCTGCCCGGATTGATGCGGGATCATTCGCAGAGATTTCTCTCAATTTCAGCATTCCTTGCACAGCGTTCCTGCTCGACTGTGCAATCTTCTTCATTTTGTCCAACCAAGGCGTGAGCTCCCCCGAGATACCGTTCGTGCCTTGGTATGCCTTGAGTGTGTCTACGGCACGGACAATCTCTTCGAATGATCGAGCCAGGGACGGAAGCCGGCAGTACCGCCGCCTCGACCGCGGGGGCGATCGGCAGGCCGACGCCGCCCTGCACCGGATCGTGCAGACCCGCCTGCGTGTAATTCGCGCCCCCAGGACCACCAGGAACGCCGTATCAGGAAGGCAAGACCCGACGTGAAATCGTCCGATGCCTCAAACGCTAGGTTGCCCGCGAGGTCTTTCACCTGATCCAGCCCACATCATCACAGTCTTCGTCATAGCGGCTGTGTGATAACGCGTGAGACGTGAGGAACCCCCGTCGGACTGTTCCGGCTGGGGTTCTGCGTGTATCGGCAGGTCATGCTGTGCGCTGCTCGACGCTGTCTTGGCGGAGGTCCGGGCCCTCCGGAGGAGGCGGTGACGACGTGCCGCGCCGTGCCATTTCGGACGGCCGTCGTTGGCGCGTGCGGATCTCGGGTTTGGTGCCCTTCCTCCCCGGCGTGCGATCCGTGCCGAGATGGACGCGGGTGCACCGCTTGATCTGGCGCACGTACTACCGCGA
This sequence comes from Streptomyces sp. NPDC111516, assembly GCF_055635345.1. Classification (NCBI taxonomy): domain Bacteria; kingdom Bacillati; phylum Actinomycetota; class Actinomycetes; order Kitasatosporales; family Streptomycetaceae; genus Streptomyces; species Streptomyces sp. NPDC111516. The sequence continues at coordinate 6,132 of NZ_JBVKBV010000030.1, forward strand.
ACAGGCCACGGAACGGGACCGGTGGGAGTGATCCCTGTCGCCCGAGGCCGGTTGAAAGCCACACCCGACGCCCCTGGGTGGGCCAACCATACGAAGGGCTCGCCCGGTCCCGTGGAAGAACGTAGGGAGTGGTTGTGAGGGCCGCGTGGCGTGCAACGCGGCCGCACAAGGTCCATCGCAGTGGCTCCGCAGGTGGCCAGGGGGCCCAGAGAAGAGAGCTTCATGCCAGCCCGGCCGCCCACAGGCACAGTCTTGAAGCACCTCGGCAACAGGTTCCACGGCGAACACCTCGTGCTCACGCGGCACTCCTGGGACGGGTCGTCCCATGACGTCCCGTCCCGCTCAATCGCCCGCAGTACCGGTGTTGCCATGAAGGCGACTGTGCCTCCAAGTGCGCTCGAGGTGCTCGAGGTGGAGAGCCGGCAGTGCTCAGACTGCGGTGCCCTCGGCGGCGGCCAGCATGTTCTCGATGAGGTCGGCGGCGCGCGGGGTGCCGCCCTCGGCCCGGGCAGCGGTCTGCAACCGCCGGGATCGGTCGCGGCGTTCCAGGTCCGTGACCAGGTCGTTCAGCGCCGCGCGAAGGGTTTCGGCGATGGCGTCCGAGGTGTCCACACGGCGGGCGATGCCGAGTTCCACGAGCCGGTCGGCGTTCATGAACTGCTCGGCTCCCTGCGGCACGGCGATCATGGGAACGCCCGCGAGGAGCCCCTCGCCGCAGCCGCCCATGCCGGCGTGGGTGACGAAGGCGTCCGCCTGTTCCAGGATCGCGCGCTGCGGGACCCAGGAGTGCACCTCGACGTTGGGCGGGATGTCGCCGAGTTCCCCGGGGTCGGTGTACTTGCCGATCTGGAGTACGACGTGCCAGCCGGGCAGGTCGCCGAAGGCGGCGAGGCACTGGCGGTAGAACTCCGGCCGGCGCGTGTACGCGGAGCCGAGCGAGATCAGCAGCACATGGTCGGCGGCCGCTGGGCGGGTCCAGCCGTCCGTGTCCGCACGGGTGTCGAAGCAGGGGCCGACGAAGGTCACCCTGTCGGTGTCGACTCGATCGGTGTGCGGCTGCATCGCTCGCGGGATCAGGGCGAGGGCCCGGGCGGGCGGCCCGGAGAAGGAGTCCACGTCCCTGGTGGTTGCCCCGCAGTCGGCGAGCCACCGCGCGAACTTCTCCCGGTACGCGTCGGCTCCGGGCAACTTCCGCAGATGCACGGCCACTTCCTCCTCGTAGCCGTCCCAGCCGACGAACGTCGGGGACAGCTGAAGGAGGGGACGGTCCTGCGCCTCGGCGAGGGCGCGCGCGGCGTAGGCGCCGATGTCGTAGAGGTACAGGTCAGCCGGGTCGTCGTCGTAGGCGGCGCGCAGTTGGGGGAGCGCCTGGACGGCGTCGTCGAGGAAGAGGCTCGCCGCGGCGATGGGGTCGTCGGGCCAGTTGTTGTCGGCGACCGGAAGTGTGGAGGCGCAGGGCACCGGTTCCGCGCCGGCGGACTCGATCCGGTCGGCCATGACCGGGTCGTTGGCGTAGGTGACCCGGTGGCCGCGGGCCACGAGCTCGCGGATGATCGCGAGGCTGGGCAGGACGTGGCTGACGATGGGTACGCCGACCATCGCGATGTGGGCACGGGGGCGGGGCATGGCTGATCACTCGTTTCGGGGTGGGGCGGGCGGTATGACGAGGACGCGGTGTCAGGGCCTGCCGATCTGCGCGGCGGCTGCCTCCAGTTCCGCGATCGACCCCGACATGATCGTCCGTACGTGCTCGGTGATGTGTTGCACGGGCCAGTCCCACCACGCCACGGCGAGGAGGCGGGCGACGTCCGCGGCGTCGTAGCGGGTGCGGATGAGCCGGGCGGGGTTGCCGCCGACGATGCCGTAGTCGGGTACGTCGCCGGTGACCACGGCGCCGGAGGCGATGATCGCGGCGTGGCCGATGCGTACGCCGGGCATGACCGTGGCGCCGTGGCCGAACCACACGTCGTTGCCGACGACCGTGTCTCCCCGGCCGGGCAGGTCGGTGATCAGGTCGAAGTGCTCCGCCCAGGAACCGCCCATGGTGGGGAACGGAAAGGTGGACGGGCCGTCCATACGGTGGTTGGCGCCGTTCATGATGAACCGGGTGCCCGTGCCCAGCGCGCAGTACTTGCCGATGACAAGCCGCTCGGGTCCGTAGTGGTACAGCACATTGCGCGTCTCGAACGCGGTCGGGTCGTCCGGATCGTCGTAGTACGAGTAGTCACCGACCTCGATCAGCGGCGACTTCACCAACGCCTTGAGCAGGACGACGCGCGGGTGCTCGGGCATCGGGTGGAGCACGGTGGGGTCGGCGGGAACGGTCGGCATCGTGGAGACGGTTCCTCTCGGGTGGGCCACTAATGCAACAACTGCTGTATTAAGATGCTGGCACAGCCCAGGCACGTTGATCAACCGGATATTGGATTCCCGATGACAGACCCGACGGCCACGACGCCGGACCGCCGTCCGGGCGGTCGCACCGCCCGCATCCGCACCCAGGTTCTCGACGCGGTGCGCGCCGAACTCGCCGAAGTCGGCCACGAAGGACTCACGATGGAGGGTGTCGCGACGCGCGCGGGAGTGCACCGCACCACGGTCTACCGGCGCTGGCGCGATGTCGGTGGTCTGCTCGTCGACGTCATCGATGCCGCCGGCGAGATCGACTGGCAGCCGCCGGACACCGGCTCGCTGCGCGGCGATCTGACGGCCCTCAACCAGGAGATCCAGGAGTCCTTGGTCGTACAGCCGTCGTTCGCCGTCGCTCTGATGGCCGCCTCGTTCCACTCCGAGCGGGCCGCGCGGGCGCAGAAGAAGCTGTGGGCGGACCGGTACACCCAGTGCGAGGTTCTCATCGACCGCGCTGTCGAGCGGGGTGAACTCCCCCCGCGGCGCACGGACGCGCGGAGCCTGTTGATTGCCGCCACGGCGCCGCTGTACCACCAGCTGGTGCTGCTGCGCTCCGATCCCGACCCGCAGCTCCCGGAGCGGGCCGCAGCGGCGGCGGTGCTGGCGGCTGCGGCGGGTGCCTTTCCCGTCCGTCGGGAAGAGAGCGTGTGAGCGAGGAGACAGGGAGCGAACGCAAGCGCAAGAGACGGTGAAGGGACCTCGGCCGGGGGCTCGGTCCCGCCGCCCGGGGACGGAGCCGGGGGAGAGAGGTGCCTGCCGCGTGTGCGACGGCGATGACCGCTTCCACGACGTCGACCCGGAAGTGCACGTGCCGGCGTGGCGCGTACGAAGTGCGAGGGCGGCTCAACAGGCTTTCGAGGCCGGTCCGGGGCCACCGCACGGCCGTGCCCGGCGGAGGGCCGGGCCGTTCGCTGTGCCTCTCCGTTCGCTATACCTCGGACACGGTGAAGAGGCCGCCGTCCGGGTCGCGAATGACGTACGCGGTCTTCGAGGAACCGGCGTGCGAGAACTCGCCCCCGGCGGCGGTCGCGGCCGCTGCGGTCCGCTCGATGTCAGGGACGTGGAAGTCCACGATCCAACGGGGCCGGATCTTCGGATCCGGGGCGGATTCGACGCCCCCGCCGCATAGCGTGACGACCGTACGTCCGGCGACCTGGACGAAGACATGGTCCTGCGCGTAGTCGACCATGCAGCCGCCGGGCGGTCTGGCCCAGCCGAGGACCGCTGTGTAGAAGACGGCGGCCTCGAAGGCGTCACGCGTCTGCAGATCCAGCCGGGCGGGAGCGCTGCCGTACCCGACCGACCAGGCCAGGGCGGGGCCCTCCCAGAAACCGAAGACGGCACCGTCGCGGTCGGTGGCGAGCGCCGCTCGTCCCTCGCCCAGGTCCAGCGGCCCGTTCGCGAGGGTCGCGCCGCGCTCTTCGACCCGGTCCGCGGTCTCATCGGCGTGCTTCACGGCGAAGTACGGTGTCCAGACCGTGGGCGGGCCGATGCAGGGGCAGCGCGACCCGATTCCGGCAACGGGCTTGCCGTGCGCCGTGGCCACCGAGAAATCGCTGCCGAGGTCGCTGTCACGGAAGTCCCAGTCCATGACCGACGCGTAGAAGGACTGTGCGGCAGCCAGATCGGGTGCCATCAGGTTCACCCAGCACGGTGCGCCGGTCACCGGCGTGATCCGTTCGAAGGCCGACATTCGATGCTCCTTCCGCTCCTTCCGGTGAACGCGTCGCCTTCGCGCTGGGCGCTCGGCGTTTCCGGCAACCGGCGGAGCCTTCGAACGGCCAGGGCGTACCGGTCACCGCAGGCCTCTCAGCCGGACACGGGGCGGCCGAAGAGGACGTCGTATCCGGGGGGAAGCTGTAGCAGGATGCGGCGCAGGAGATCCTCGTCGCAGGCGTCCGCCACCACGCTGAGAACGGCGCTCGTGTCCCACGCGGCGGTCTGCTCGGTGGCGCCCTCGACCCACGCGGCGGTGGCACGTACGAGCCGTTCGGGGGTGAGTGGTTCGGCGGCCTGCAACGGGTTGAGCAGGATCAGCGCGAATGTTTCGGGGAGCCGGGCGGCAAGTTCGTTCCGCTCCTTGCCGACCAAGTGCGCCCCGAGCAGCGCCAGGACCACCCGAGCGGCCCGTTCCGCTTCCTGGGGCGTGGGATAGGCGCCGCGTTCCTGGACCGTTTCGAGGAACGCCTGCCATCGCATGTGCGTCAACGGAGGCCCCTTCCCGTGGACCGCGGGCGGAGGGCGGGGCGAGACAGGGGGGAAAGGGCGTGCGCCCCGCCCTCGGCGGTCCACCGATCTAACGCGTCAGGCGGTGATCCGCTTGTCGGAGCCGGCGGTCCTGACCGGTCGCGATCTCCCGGGTGAGCCGATCGAGTTCGCGGAAGGGGTCGGTGCGCATCAGCATCACGAATCACCTCCGGGACGAGTCCGGATATTCTCGTCATGCGCCTCAACTCGGTTGTAACATGTCATCCAAAGGATGACAAGTGTGATGTCATGCGAACGATGACACGCATACGTCCGGGAGGGCTGCTCCGTGACCGAAGTCGACGCGCATGCCTCAGCCGAGATCCCCGGCACCGCGGGTGTTCCGGCCTCGCTCCTCGCCGCCGCCACCGCGCTCGGCACGATCGACGCCGTCCTGCGACAGGCCTGCACACCCGACGGCCCGGAGCCCGCAGGCGCCGCGCCCGAGCCCGCGGACGCGCTGGACGCCCTCCTTCTGCTGGGTGACGTACGTCGGCGTCTCGCGGTATGGGAGCCGTCCCTCATCGAGGTCGCCCGCGAGGCCGGAGCCAGCTGGGCCGAGATCGCCCAGCCGCTCGGTGTCACCAGCCGACAGGCCGCCGAACGCCGCTACCTGCGGCTGCGTACCGGTCCGCTGGGCACCACCGGCGAACAACGGGTACAGGCCATCCGCGACCGCCGCGCCGCCAACCGCACGGTCGCCGCCTGGGCGCGGGACAACGCGGCGGACCTGCGTCGGCTCGCCGGCCGGATCACCTCCCTCACCGACCTCCCAGAGAGGGCCGCCGCAGCCGTCGGCGAGCTCGACGAGGCCCTCGGCGACGACGACCCCGCCCGTCTCATCGGGCCGCTCGCCGACGCGCGCCTCCACTTGGAGGACCATCGCGACCTCGCCGACCGCGTCGACCGCCTCGTCCATCAGGTCGACAACCTGCGCAGGCACAGCGTCAGTCGGCGGCGCGGAGTGACCATGCCCCCGGAGCGGCCGAGTCCGGGGACCGCGCGACGGTGAGCCCACGGGTCCGACCCACGCGGCCGCTCGCCCGGCGGAGTCGGCGTACTCGCTCGACACCCCGGTGAAGCTTCGGTCACCTTTCCCGGGCCGCTGCTCGGCTCCCTCTCCCGCCCGCTTCGGCACCGGCGATCTTCCTGGCCAAGGCGCGGGCCGAGATCGCGGACGGCGCACCGTCGGCCGAGGCCGAGCAGCGTTCGCGGCGGCGGACCACGGCACTGATCGGAGGACGGGAGCGATCGGCGCCTTCGGCGGAGTCCTGGTCAACCTGGCCTTCCGGCAGTCCTTCCTGAAACGCGCACCAGGGGCAGGACGCATTCCTGGCCTTCCTCGGATACTTCTCGGCCGGTGTCTGGTGGTGACCTGGGCCTGCTACCTCCGACGTCCGCACGTCACCCGCCGGGGGTGTGAGAGCGCCGAAAGTCCACCAGGCTGTGCGATGCGGGAAAGACCGCCGTCCGATGCCGGAAATACCGCCGTCGCGGCCCTGCCGGGATGAGTATCGGACCGCTTCGTCCTAGGGTGCGAGCCATGGCAGAGAGTGCAGCTCACCGGGGTGCTGCGGGGTGGGGTGATCACTCTGCCGCCGGCCCCGGAATCCCCGATCCGCGTCGATGGCAGGCGCTCACGGTGTGTTTGATCGCAGGGTTCATGACCCTGCTGGACGTATCCATCGTCAACGTTGCCCTGCCGTCGATCAGGGAAGGGCTCCACACCCCGGAGTCCGACCTGCAATGGGTCCTCTCCGGCTACGCACTCGCCTTCGGCCTGTTCCTGATCCCCGCCGGACGGCTCGGCGACGCGCGGGGACGCCGCGTGGTGTTCATGGCCGGGCTCGCCCTGTTCACCCTGGCATCGGCGGCCTGCGGAGCGTCCCAGTCCAGTCTCTGGCTGGTCGTCGCCCGACTGGTACAGGGCCTCGCCGGAGGCATGATCTCGCCCCAGATCTCCGCGTTGATCCAGCAGATGTTCTCCGGTCAGGAGCGCGGCCGGGCGTTCGGCATGTTCGGCACGGTGGTCGGCATCTCCACCGCTGTGGGCCCGCTGTCGGGCGGGCTGCTGATCCAGGCGGCCGGGGCCCAGGAGGGCTGGCGCTGGGTGTTCTACGTCAATCTGCCGCTCGGGGCCGTCTGCCTCCTCCTCGCCAGGCGGCTGCTCCCGGACACTCCCTCGGCCGGCCGGGTGCGATTGCGTGATCTGGACCCCCTCGGGGTCCTGTTGCTCGGCGCGGGCGTACTGACGCTGCTGCTGCCGTTCGTCCAGGCGCAGCAGTGGCCGGGCGACTGGAAATGGCTGCTGATCCCGGTGGCCGCGGCGCTGCTCGCCGCCTTCATCGGCTGGGAGTCCCGGTGCGGCAGGCGCGGTACGCAACCCGTCGTCACCCTGTCGCTCTTCCGGGTCCGCTCCTACTGGCTCGGCTGCCTGCTGATCCTGCTGTACTTCTGCGGATTCACCTCGATCTTCTTCATCACCACCCTCTACCTGCAGAACGGACTGCACTACTCCGCCCTGCAGGCGGGAATCGCCATCACGCCCTTCGCGCTGGGCTCGGCCGTCGCGGCGGGCCCAGGCGGCCGATGGGTCGGCCGCCTGGGACGGCCCCTCGTCGTGGCCGGGCTGATCACGGTGACCGTGGGGCTGGCGGGCACCGCGCTCGCCGTGCACCTGGTGCCGGGGCGGGGGGCGGGGTGGGCGATGGCGGCCCCACTGCTGCTGGCGGGTCTGGGCAGCGGCCTGGTCATCTCCCCGAACCAGGCGCTGACCCTCTCCGAAGTGCCGGTGGCCACGGCCGGGAGCGCCGGCGGAACCCTCCAGACCGGCCAGCGCGTCGGTTCGGCGATCGGGATCGCGGCGGTCGGCTCGGTCTTCTTCGCCCAGTTGGTCGGCAACGGGTGGGCCATCGCATACGACCACGGACTTGTCGTCGCGGGCGCCTTCATCGTGGCCGCCCTGCTCATAGGGCTGGCAGATGTGTTCGGGGAACGCCGGGGCAGGAGCCGTACACAACGATCCGTCCGCATTCCATCCGCAGGGAGAACGCCATGAGAGACGGCGAGCTGAGTGGAACCACCGGCACCGGGACCACCGGCACAGAGTCCGGCATCGAGCCCGACGGCAACGCGACGTACGGACACAAGGCCTTCAAACGCTCCAGGAGCCACTTCGCCGACCGGATCACCGCCGACGGCCGCGACGGCTGGCCCGTCGAGGCCGGCCGCTATCGGCTGGTCGTCAGCCGCGCCTGCCCGTGGGCGAGCCGCGCACTCGTGTCCCGGCGGTTCCTCGGGCTGGAGGGAGCGCTCTCGCTGGCGGTGGCCGATCCGATCCAGGACGACCGCAGCTGGCGCTTCACCCTGGACGAGGGCGGCCGGGACCCGGTGCTCGGCATCAGATACCTCGGCGAGGCGTACGACGCGCGGGAACGTGACTACCCCGGCGGGGTCAGCGTGCCCGCGATCGTCGACGTACCCAGCGGCAGACTCGTCACCAACGACTTCCAGCAGATCACGCTGGACTTCGCGACCGAGTGGACCGCGCTGCACCGGCAGGGCGCCCCCGATCTCTATCCCGAAGCCCTGCGTGACGAGATCGACGAGGTCATGCAGGGCGTCTACCACGATGTGAACAACGGCGTGTACCGCGCGGGCTTCGCGGCGGAGCAGTCCGACTACGAAGCCGCGTACGAGGATGTGTTCCGGCGCCTGGACCTGGTGTCCGAGCGTCTCGCGGACCGGCGCTACCTCGTCGGCGAAACCCTCACCGAAGCGGACATCAGGCTGTTCACCACGCTGGTGCGCTTCGACGCCGTCTATCACGGACACTTCAAGTGCAACCGCTCGAAACTGGCCGAGGACCGGGTCCTGTGGGCGTACGCCAGGGACCTGTACCAGACCCCCGGATTCGGTGACACGGTCGACTTCCACCACATCAAGCAGCACTACTACCGGGTCCACACCGGCATCAACCCCACCGGCATCGTGCCCGTCGGCCCCGAGCTGTCCGGCTGGCTGACCCCGCACCACCGGGAAGAGCTGGGCGGACGCCCGTTCGGCGACGGCACCCCGCCGGGGCCGGTGCCGCCCGGCGAGGAGGTCCCGCCGTCGGGGCGTCCCTGAACCGGGCACCCGCGGTGGCTCCCGCCGAGGCAGGGGGCAGGGCCCTGTCGAGTCGGCAGCGATCACAAGATATCTTGATGTCAAGCAATGTTGCAGACGTGGAGCGGAGCACAGGGTGACTGACTCGACCATCATCTATACACACACCGACGAGGCCCCGGCCCTGGCGACGTATTCGTTCTTGCCCGTCGTCCAGGCCTACGCCTCCACGGCCGGGGTCAATGTCGAGAGCCGTGACATCTCGCTGGCCGGGCGCATCATCGCCGGCTTCCCCGAGCGTCTCCAGGAGAGCCAGCGCATCGACGACGCGCTCGCCGAGCTCGGTGCGCTGGCCAAGACGCCCGAGGCCAACATCATCAAGCTCCCGAACATCTCGGCCTCGATCCCGCAGCTGAAGGCTGCCATCGCCGAGCTCCAGGCTCAGGGCTACGCGCTTCCGGACTACCCGGACGACCCGCAGACCGATGAGGACAAGGATGTCCGCGCGCGCTACGACAAGGTCAAGGGCAGTGCGGTGAACCCCGTGCTGCGCGAGGGCAACTCCGACCGCCGCGCCCCCGCCTCGGTCAAGAACTACGCCAAGACGCACCCGCACCGCATGGGCGCCTGGTCGGCAGACTCGAAGACGAACGTCGCCACCATGGGCGTCGATGACTTCCGCTCCACCGAGAAGTCCACGGTCATCGCCGAGGCCGGTTCGCTGCGCATCGAGCTCGCCGGTGACGACGGCAGCATCACCGTGCTCCGCGAGTCGGTGCCGGTGCTCGCGGGCGAGGTCGTCGACGCGGCGGTCATGCGCGTCGCGGCCCTGCGCGAGTTCTTCACCGCGCAGGTCGCCCGCGCCAAGGCCGAGGGCGTGCTGTTCTCCGTCCACCTCAAGGCCACCATGATGAAGGTCTCCGACCCGATCATCTTCGGCCATGTGGTCCGCGCCTTCTTCCCGAACACCTTCGCCAAGTACGGCGATGTGCTGGCCGCGGCCGGCCTCTCCCCGAACGACGGTCTCGGCGGCATCCTCAAGGGCCTGGACTCCGTGCCTCAGGGCGCCGAGGTCAAGGCGTCCTTCGAGGCCGAGCTCGCCGAAGGCCCCGCGCTGGCCATGGTCGACTCCGACAAGGGCATCACCAACCTGCACGTACCGAGCGATGTCATCGTCGACGCCTCCATGCCGGCCATGATCCGCACCTCCGGTCACATGTGGGGCCCGGACGGCAACGAGGCCGACACCCTCGCGGTGCTCCCCGACAGCAGCTACGCGGGTGTCTACCAGGTCGTCATCGACGACTGCCGCGCCAACGGTGCCTTCGACCCGTCGACCATGGGCTCCGTACCGAACGTCGGCCTGATGGCGCAGAAGGCCGAGGAGTACGGCAGCCACGACAAGACCTTCGAGATCCCCACCACCGGTACGGTGCGGGTCGTCGACGGCAGCGGCAACGTCGTGCTGGAGCAGGTCGTGGGCGCGGGCGACATCTTCCGCATGTGCCAGGCCAAGGACCTGCCGATCCAGGACTGGGTCAAGCTCGCCGTCACCCGCGCCCGCGCCACGGGCGCCCCGGCCGTGTTCTGGCTCGACGAGGACCGTGCCCACGACGCGCAGTTGATCGCCAAGGTCAAGACGTACCTCGCCGACCACGACACCGACGGCCTGCAGATCGAGATCATGTCGCCGGTGAAGGCGACCGCGTTCTCACTGGAGCGCATCCGCCGCGGCGAGGACACGATCTCGGTCACCGGCAACGTGCTGCGTGACTACCTGACCGACCTGTTCCCGATCCTCGAACTGGGCACGAGCGCGAAGATGCTCTCCGTCGTCCCGCTCATGAACGGCGGCGGCCTGTTCGAGACCGGCGCAGGCGGTTCCGCACCCAAGCACGTCCAGCAGCTCGTCAAGGAGAACTACCTGCGCTGGGACAGCCTCGGCGAGTTCTTCGCGCTGGCTGCCAGCTTCGAGCACCTGGCGAAGACCACGGGCAACGCGCGTGCCCAGGTCCTCGCCGACACTCTCGACCGCGCGACCGGCACCTTCCTCAACGAGGACAAGTCGCCGAGCCGCAAGCTGGGCGGCATCGACAACCGCGGCAGCCACTTCTACCTGGCCCTCTACTGGGCCCAGGAGCTGGCGGCGCAGACCGACGACGCGCAGCTGGCGCAGGCGTTCGCCGGCCTGGCGAAGACGCTGGGTGAGCAGGAGCAGACCATCGTCGACGAGCTGGTCGCGGTGCAGGGCTCGCCGGCCGACATCGGTGGCTACTACCAGCCCGACCCGGCCAAGGCCTCGGCCGTCATGCGCCCGTCGGCGACGTTCACCCAGGCCATCGCCGGCCTGCGCTGACGAGACCGGCATGGAAGGGGGGCGTTCCGGCGCCCCTCACCTCTCGTCCCTTCCGCCCCGGCCGGCATCATGCCCGGCCGGGGCGGTCGCGTACGACGAGCCGCTGCGCCGGTAGGTTCGAACGACCGGATCAACTGCTCGTCGAAGGGGGAGAGACCATGCCGGCAGGCAAGAACGCGGTGGTCACCGGAGGATCGCGGGGTATCGGCCGCGCGATCGTCGAGCGCCTGTGCCGCGACGGGGTGCACGTCGTCTTCAACTACGCCACCAGCGACGACGCGGCCGAGGAGGTCGTCCGCACGGTGCGGGACAACGGCGGCACGGCCACGGCCATCCGTCTCGACCTCACGGACCCGGACGGGGCCCGGCAGCTGATGGAAGCCGCCGAGGAGCGGCTGGACGGACTCGACATCCTGGTGAACAACGCCGCGCTGTGCCTCCCCCCGTCCCTCATCGCGGACACCGACCCGGAGGTGTTCGACAGGGTGATGACGGTCAACACCAGAGCGGTCTTCATGACGATCCGCCACGCGGCGGGGCGGATGCGCGACGGCGGCCGCATCGTGAACATCTCCACCGCGAACACCGTGCGGCCGGGCCCCGGCATCTCCGCGTACGCCGCCAGCAAGGGTGCCGTCGAGCAGCTCACCGCCGTTGCCGCCCACGAACTCGGAGCACGCGGGATCACGGTCAACACCGTCTCGCCCGGCGCGACCGACACCGAGCTGCTGCGCGGCACCAACCAGCCGGAGGCGCTCGAGGCAGTCGCCGGTATGACCCCCCTCGGCCGACTGGGCGAACCTGCGGACGTGGCCGATGTGGTCGCCTTCCTGGCCGGCCACGACGGCCGGTGGATCACCGGCCAGAACGTGCGCGCGACGGGCGGGCTGGCCTGAGGGACGCCCGGGGTCGCCCGGACCGGTCACCGGACCCGGCGTTCACCGTCCTTGCCGGTAACAACGTTGCCCGGTGCGGCAGTTCGGGCTGCCCCGAGGTGCCGTGGCGAAACGATTGAGTGAACCGGTGCGCGGTCGTGGCGGGTTGAGCGGGAGAGAACTCCGTACCCTGCGCCGTGGACCACGTCGTCGTCCGTCACCCCCGCCGATTGCCATATCGGGGGCGAGCGGGGCGGAGGCCCGGACCGGAGGGCGCCCTGACGAGTGAAAGTCACGCGACGGCGGGCGCAGGGCCGCACAGAGTGGCCCCGCGGCTGATTTGCTGCACCTGGAATCTGGCGTGACGCGCGCGGGAGCGGCCGGTCGGCCGGCCGGTGGAGGCGGCGCCCCTGGCGGGTGCGCGGCCTACCCGCGAATGGCAATCGAAGGAGCGTCCCAGTGACGACGACGGGCTCAACCGGGGCAGCCGACGAAGAGGAGGCGTACGCGAACGAGATTCCGGTACGCGCCAAGCAACCGGGCAATGTCGTCATCAAGTGGCTGACCACCACGGATCACAAGACGATCGGCACGCTCTACCTCGTCACGTCGTTCGCCTTCTTCGTCGTCGGTGGTGTGCTGGCCCTCGTCATGCGCGCGGAGCTGGCCCGTCCCGGGATCCAGATCGTTTCGAGCGAGCAGTTCAACCAGGCGTTCACGATCCACGGCACGATCATGCTGCTGATGTTCGCCACCCCGCTGTTCGCCGGTTTCACGAACTGGATCATGCCGCTGCAGATCGGCGCACCCGATGTGGCGTTTCCGCGGCTGAACATGTTCGCGTACTGGGCGTATCTCTTCGGCTCGATCATCGTCGTGGCCGGCTTCCTCACCCCGCAGGGCGCGGCCGACTTCGGCTGGTTCGCCTACTCCCCGCTGACCGACGCGGTCCGCTCGCCGGGCATCGGCAGCGACATGTGGATCATGGGCCTGGCCTTCTCCGGCTTCGGCACGATCCTCGGCTCGGTCAACTTCATCACCACGATCATCTGCATGCGCGCCCCCGGCATGACGATGTTCCGCATGCCGATCTTCGTCTGGAACGTCCTGCTGACCGCTGTGCTGGTCCTGCTGGCCTTCCCGGTCCTCGCGGCGGCCCTCCTGGTGCTGGAGGCGGACCGCAAGTTCGGTGCGCACGTATTCGACCCGGCCTACGGCGGCGCGCTGCTCTGGCAGCACCTCTTCTGGTTCTTCGGCCACCCGGAGGTGTACATCATCGCCCTGCCGTTCTTCGGAATCGTCACCGAGATCCTTCCGGTCTTCAGCCGCAAGCCGGTCTTCGGTTATCTCGGTCTGATCGGGGCGACGATCGCGATCGCAGGCCTCTCGGCGACCGTGTGGGCGCACCACATGTTCGTCACCGGCGGTGTGCTGTTGCCGTTCTTCTCGTTCATGACATTCCTCATCGCGGTACCGACCGGTGTGAAGTTCTTCAACTGGATCGGCACGATGTGGAAGGGGTCGTTGTCCTTCGAGACACCGATGCTCTGGTCGATCGGCTTCCTGGTCACCTTCCTCTTCGGTGGTCTGACCGGTGTGATCCTGGCGTCGCCCCCGTTGGACTTCCACGTCTCCGACTCGTATTTCGTCGTCGCGCACTTCCACTATGTCGTCTTCGGCACCGTGGTCTTCGCGATGTTCGCGGGATTCCACTTCTGGTGGCCGAAGTTCACCGGCAAGCTGCTGGACGAGCGGCTCGGCAAGATCACGTTCTGGACGCTGTTCGTGGGCTTCCACGGCACGTTCCTGGTGCAGCACTGGCTCGGTGCCGAGGGCATGCCGCGCCGCTACGCGGACTACCTCGCCGCCGACGGCTTCACCGCGCTGAACACGATCTCGACGATCTCCTCGTTCCTGCTCGGCCTGTCGATGCTGCCGTTCTTCTACAACGTGTGGAAGACCGCCAGGTACGGCAAGAGCGTCGGGGTCGACGACCCGTGGGGCTACGGCCGTTCGCTGGAGTGGGCGACGTCCTGCCCACCGCCGCGGCACAACTTCCACACCCTGCCGCGGATCCGTTCCGAATCCCCGGCTTTCGACCTGCACCACCCCACGGTGCGGGCCCTCGACGAAGCCGTCCGTCCTGACCAGCAGGCGTGAGTACAGCGGTACCCGGATAGGAGAAGCGCGTGGACCCCGACAAGGACACCGCCCGCGGTCTTGCGCAGCTGGAGGGCTATCTGCTGTGGAACGCCGAGATCGAGGAGGCACGACGACGGGCGGGCCGCTTCACCGACGAACTGCCCTGGCTCACCACGGCACAGCGTGAGGACGTGCAGCGCGTCTACACCGCGGACCGTGTCGCCGCGTCGCGGGCCATGCTCTGGCGGATCTGCGTCCGCGCCGCCGAACTGCGCGATGAATACGACGCGCGCTACCGCAGGCTGCGGGCCCGCTGTGTAGCCGCCGGTGTCGTGCTCGTCGGCGCGGTCGGCGGCACCTGTACGGCGGTCACTCTCCTGGTGCGCTGACCCCGAGACGTCGTCCGTCCGCCGTCCTCAGCAGGCGAAGTCGGAAGCGGCTCGTGAAGATGAGAGATGACGGGCGCGTGCGACGGGGCAGGCGAACGGACGACCGCGCAGGCCCGAGAAGGGACGAACACCGTGGCACGACCCAGGATTCTCGTTGTCGGCGCCGGATTCGCCGGGGTGGAATGCGTACGCCGCCTGGAGCGCGCCCTCATCCCCGGCGAGGCGGAGATCGCGCTCGTCGCCCCGTTCTCGTACCAGCTCTATCTGCCACTGCTGCCGCAGGTGGCGGCAGGTGTGCTCACCCCGCAGTCGGTCGCGGTGTCCCTGCGCCGCAGCCGCAAACACCGCACCCGGATCATCCCGGGCGGGTCCATCGGAGTGGACCCCAAGGCGAAGATCTGCGTCATTCGCAAGATCACCGACGAGATCGTCTACGAACCGTACGACTATCTCGTCCTCAGCCCAGGGAGCGTCACCCGTACCTTCGACATCCCCGGCCTGGTCGACCACGCCCGCGGCATGAAGACGCTCGCCGAGGCGGCGTACGTACGCGATCACGTGATCGCGCAACTCGATCTCGCGGACGCCAGCCACGACGAGAACGAGCGGGCCTCGCGCCTGCAGTTCGTGGTCGTCGGCGGGGGCTATGCCGGCACCGAGACGGCCGCCTGTCTGCAGCGTCTCACCACGAACGCGCTCAGGCAGTACCCGCGACTCGACCCGAAGCTGATCAAGTGGCACCTCATCGACATCGCCCCGAAGCTGATGCCGGAACTCGGGGACAAGCTCGGCCGGAGCGCCCTGGAGGTGCTGCGCGGACGCGGCATCGAGGTGTCGCTCGGGGTGTCCATCGCCGAGGCCGGGCCGGAGAAGGTGACCTTCACCGACGGCCGGGTGGTGCCCTGCCGCACCCTGATCTGGACGGCGGGAGTCGCCGCGAGCCCCCTGGTCTCCACATTCGACGCGGAGACGGTACGCGGCCGGCTGGCGGTGACGCCCGAGATGGTCCTGCCGGGCTTCGACGGCATTTTCGCGCTCGGTGACGCCGCGGCCGTACCGGACCTGAGCAAGGGCGGCGGGGCGGTCTGCCCGCCCACCGCGCAGCACGCCATGCGCCAGGGCCGCAGGCTCGCCGACAACCTCATCGCCACGCTGCGGCACCAGCCGCTGAAGCCGTATGTCCACAAGGACCTCGGTCTCGTCGTGGACCTCGGCGGCAAGGACGCGGTCTCCAAGCCGGTCGGTATCGAAATGCATGGAATCGCCGCCCAGGCCGTCGCCCGCGGCTACCACTGGTCGGCGCTGCGCACCAATGTGGCCAAGGCGCGGGTGATGACCAACTGGATGCTCAACGCCATCGCGGGCGACGACTTCGTACGCACCGGTTTCCAGGCCCGGAATCCGGCCAAGCTACGTGACTTCGAGTACACGGACTCCTACCTCACCCCGGCACAGGTCCGCGAGCACACCGCCTCGCTGCACACCGGCACCTGACCCGTAACCGCTCGGCAGGACGCGGCGTGAACCATGCCCGAAGGCATCGGGACGGTCATCTGCTCCGGGGCGGGTGACCCGTGGGCGCACTCCCCGGCCGGCCGAATCAGCTGCTGCCCTCGTGCCCGGCCGTCAGCCCGGGATCCCGTTCCGCCACCGGTTCCAGGATGTCGTCGATGCTCTTCAGCAGCTCCGCGTCGAGTGTCACACCCGCCGCCCCGACGTTCTCCGTCACCTGCTCGGGCCGGGAGGCGCCGATGATCGCGGCGGAGACGTTGGGGTTCTGCAGCACCCAGGCGACCGCGAGCTGGGCGAGACTCAGACCGGCCTGGTCGGCGAGCGGCCGCAGCTGCTGGACGCGCTCCAGCACGTCGTCGCGGAGCCAGCCGGCGACCATGCTCGCGCCGCCCTTGTCGTCCGTCGCCCGGGAGCCCGCCGGGAGTGGCGCCCCGGGCTTGTACTTGCCCGTGAGGGCGCCCTGGGCGACCGGCGACCAGACGATCTGACCGATGCCCAGCTCCTCCGACGCGGGCACCACTTCGCTCTCGATGACCCGCCACAACGCCGAGTACTGCGGCTGGTTGGAGATCAACGGGACGTGGAGTTCGCGGGCCAGTGCGTGGCCGTCCCGGAGCTGGTCGGCCGTCCATTCCGAAACGCCGATGTACAGGGCCTTGCCGGAGCGGACGACGTCGGCGAACGCCGGCATGGTCTCTTCCAGCGGCGTCGAGTGGTCGTAGCGGTGCGCCTGGTACAGGTCCACGTAATCCGTCTGCAGTCGGCGCAGCGAGTTGTCGATGGACTCCATGATGTGCTTGCGGCCGAGTCCCCGGTCGTTGTGGCCGGGACCGGTCGGGAAGTACACCTTGGTGAACACCTCCAGTCCCTCACGGCGTTCGTTCCTGAGCGCCCGGCCGAGGACGGCCTCGGCTCGTGTCTCCGCATAGACGTCCGCCGTGTCGAAGGTGGTGATCCCGGCATCGAGCGCGGCACGGATACAGGCGATCGCCGCGTCCTCCTCCACCTGGGAGCCGTGGGTGAGCCAGTTTCCGTAAGCGATCTCACTGATGGTCAGGCCGCTGCGGCCGAGTCGGCGGAATTCCATGTGCCTGCTCTCCCTGTGCTCGTGGGGGACGGATCATGCGAGGGCGTCCATGCTATTGCGCCGTCCGGCGCGGCTCGGACAGGCTCAGAGCCTGTCGGGTGACCTCTGATCGGGCGGCCACGGCGTGGCACGCACGCTTCCGGCGTTGCCGAAATGCCCTAGTAGCTCCTTCCCCAAGCTCTCAAGGAGCCGGGGAGACCCCATCCGAGGCCACCCCGGCGCCTTGGAATCGCACGCACCACGCCGCGTCCGCTCTCCGATCGAAGGTCACCCGACAGGCTCTCAGGCACGAGGGCGCGGCCTCGCACGGTGGATGAAGGCGCGGGCCACGCCCTTCGGGCGTGCGGCGGAGTCACCCGTCAGTGCGCGGGGTCACCGGCCTCCGCCACCGAGGCCGTGCCCCGGAACGCGCCCAGGATCTGCTCGGCCGCCAGTGTGGCCGTCAACTCGCCGTCCCGTACCCGCTGTTCCAGCCCCGGTGTGAGCGCGCGTACCTCCGGATGGGCACGCAGACTCTCCAGCAGTTCGTCCCGCACCATCGTCCAGGTCCAGTCGACCTGCTGGGCACGCCGCTTCGCCGCGAGCCGCCCGGTCGATTCGAGCAGCGCACGGTGCTGCTCCAGCCGCTCCCACAGCGTGTCGAGGCCGGTCGACTCCCGGGCGCTGCAGGTGAGGACCGGGGGCGTCCACGCCGCGTCCACCGGGTGCATCAGCCGCAGCGCGCCGGCCAGTTCGCGCGCGGCCGCTCGCGCGTCGCGTTCGTGCGGGCCGTCCGCCTTGTTGACCGCGATGGCGTCCGCCAGCTCCAGGACGCCTTTCTTGATGCCCTGGAGCTGATCGCCGGTACGGGCCAGTGTCAGCAGCAGGAACGTGTCGACCATATTGGCGACCGCCGTCTCCGACTGGCCGACGCCGACCGTCTCCACCAGCACCACGTCGTATCCCGCTGCCTCCATCACCACGATGGACTCCCGGGTCGCCTTGGCGACCCCGCCGAGCGTTCCCGCGGTGGGGGAGGGACGCACGAACGCCGCGGGGTCCACCGCGAGGCGCTCCATTCTGGTCTTGTCGCCCAGGATGGAGCCGCCGGTACGGCTGGAGG
Source organism: Streptomyces sp. NPDC111516 (assembly GCF_055635345.1). Classification (NCBI taxonomy): domain Bacteria; kingdom Bacillati; phylum Actinomycetota; class Actinomycetes; order Kitasatosporales; family Streptomycetaceae; genus Streptomyces; species Streptomyces sp. NPDC111516. Next base: position 24,358 of record NZ_JBVKBV010000030.1, read on the forward strand.
AGGGATCGACGGCCAGCACCGCGACCCGGTGGCCGAGCCCGGTGAGCATCGTGCCGAGGGCGTCGATGAACGTGGACTTCCCGACCCCGGGCACGCCGCTGATGCCGATGCGCCGGGCCCGGCCGGAATACGGCAGCAGCTCGCGCAGCAACTGCTGGGCCAGCGACCGGTGATCGGGGCGAGTGGACTCGACGAGAGTGATGGCGCGTGCGATGTACGCCCGCTTCCCGTCGAGCACGCCCTTCGCGTAGCTGTCGATGTCGATCTTCGGAGCCATCGGTTCAGCGGCTCACAGCTCGTGGCCGAGCGCGGCACCGAGCCGCGTCACCAGGTCGTACGCGGCATCCGGAATCACGGTGCCGGGCGGGAACACGGCCGCTGCCCCCGCCTCGTGCAGCGCCTGGACGTCCTGCGGCGGAATCACCCCGCCCACCACGATCATGATGTCGTCGCGGCCCTCGGCCGCCAGCTCCTCGCGGAGCGCCGGGACGAGGGTGAGATGCCCGGCGGCCAGCGAGGAGACGCCCACGATGTGCACATCCGCCTCCACCGCCTGCCGCGCCACCTCGGCGGGCGTCTGGAACAGCGGGCCGACGTCGACGTCGAAGCCCAGGTCGGCGAAGGCGGTCGAGATCACCTTCTGTCCGCGGTCGTGGCCGTCCTGCCCCATCTTGGCGACCAGGATGCGCGGACGGCGCCCCTCGGCCTCCTCGAACCGGTCCACCAGCGCCCGGGTACGGTCGACGGAGGGGGATTCACCTGCTTCGTTGCGGTACACACCGGAGATCGTACGGATCTGGCCGGCGTGCCTCCCGTACACCTTCTCCAAGGCGTCCGAGATCTCGCCCACGGTCGCCATCGCGCGTGCCGCGTCGACGGCGAGTGCCAGCAGATTGCTGTCGAGGCCGGGTCCGGGGTCCCGTCCGGCCGCCGCGGTCAGCGCGCGCAGAGACTCCTGGCAGGCCGACTCGTCGCGCTCCTCGCGCAGCCGGCGCAGCTTCTCGATCTGCTGGGTGCGCACCGAGGAGTTGTCGACCTTGAGGACATCGATCTGCTCGTCGGTCTCCACCCGGTACTTGTTGACCCCGATCACCGGCTGACGCCCCGAGTCGATCCGCGCCTGCGTACGGGCCGCGGCCTCCTCGACCCGGAGCTTGGGGATGCCCGCGTCGATGGCCCGCGCCATGCCGCCCGCCGCCTCGACCTCCTCGATGTGCTGCCACGCGCGCCGCGCCAGGTCGTACGTCAGCTTCTCCACGTACGCGCTGCCGCCCCACGGGTCGATGACCCGGCCGGTGCCGGACTCCTGCTGGAGCAGCAGCTGGGTGTTGCGGGCGATGCGCGCAGAGAAGTCCGTCGGCAGGGCGAGCGCCTCGTCGAGCGCGTTGGTGTGCAGCGACTGGGTGTGGCCCTGGGTCGCGGCCATCGCCTCCACGCAGGTCCGGGTGACGTTGTTGAACACGTCCTGCGCGGTCAGCGACCACCCCGACGTCTGTGAATGGGTGCGCAGGGACAGCGACTTGGCGTTCTTCGGCTCGAATTCCCTGACCAGCTTGGCCCACAGCAGCCGGGCCGCCCGCAACTTGGCGATCTCCATGAAGAAGTTCATGCCGATCGCCCAGAAGAACGACAGTCGCGGCGCGAACGCGTCCACGTCGAGACCGGCGTCCCGCCCGGCCCGCAGATACTCCACCCCGTCCGCCAGGGTGTACGCCAGCTCCAGATCGGCTGTCGCACCCGCCTCCTGGATGTGATAGCCGGAGATGGAGATCGAGTTGTAGCGCGGCATCTTCTGCGAGGTGTACGCGAAGATGTCGGAGATGATCCGCATCGAGGGCTTCGGCGGATAGATGTACGTGTTGCGGACCATGAACTCCTTCAGAATGTCGTTCTGAATGGTCCCGGCCAGCTTCTCGGGCCCAACGCCCTGTTCCTCGGCGGCGACGATGTACAGCGCGAGTACGGGGAGCACCGCACCGTTCATCGTCATCGACACCGACATCCGGTCCAGCGGGATGCCGTCGAAGAGCTGCCGCATGTCGTAGATCGAGTCGATCGCCACACCCGCCATGCCGACGTCGCCGGTCACCCGAGGATGGTCGCTGTCGTAGCCGCGGTGGGTCGGCAGGTCGAAGGCGACGGAGAGGCCCTTCTGCCCGGCCGCGAGGTTGCGGCGGTAGAAGGCGTTGGACTCCTCGGCTGTGGAGAACCCGGCGTACTGCCGGATCGTCCAGGGCTGGTTGACGTACATCGTCGGGTACGGGCCCCGCAGATACGGGGCGATGCCCGGATACGTACCGAGGAAGTCGAGCCCCTCCAGGTCACGCCCGGTGTACAGCGGCTTGACCGTGATGCCTTCCGGGGTCTCCCACAGCAGATCACCGTCGGACCTGCCGGAGGACTCCTTCACGGAATCGCGCCACTGGTCCTCGGACACCTCGGCGACGCCGCCCGGTCCGAGCCCGATGTCGGAGAAGTCAGGGATACGCATTACGCCACACCCATACGGTCGAGGACGGAAGAGAGCACGGCCACCACATCGGAGCCCGCGAAGACGTACTCGTCGACACCGGTGTACCCGCCGGGTCGGCCGGCGAGGAACACCCGCAGCGCGCCGGCCGAGGCCAGTGCCTCCGCGACCGCCCCGGCCTGCTCGGCGTAGAGCGCGTCGCTGGAACAGACGCACGCCACGGCGGCCCCACTCGCCTTGAACGCGTCGGCGGCCGTCGCCGCGTCGACCGACTCCGGGTCGTGGACCGGCTCGATCCCGCCCGCCTGGAACAGGTTCGAGGCGAACGACGCCCGCGCCGTGTGCGCCGCGGCCGGGCCGAGGGCGGCGAGGAACACCCGCGGCCGCTGCCCGGTCGCCGCGAGATGGGCGTCCGACCGGGCACGCAACGCCTCGAACGCCTCGTCACGACGGACCCTGGGCAAACCGCCCGACGCCGTGGCGGACACCTCGGCGGGGGGCGCCCCGCGCTCCACCGGGCGCTCCGTCAACTGCGGGAACTCACTGACCCCGGTGACCGGTTCCTTGCGCCGCGCCAGATCCTTGCTGCGGGCCGCCCAGGTCGCCGCGAGCCGTTCCCCGATCATTCCCGAGCGCAGGGCGGCCGCCTGGCCGCCCGACCGCTCGATCTCCTGGAAGAACGCCCAGGCGGCGTCGGCGAGTTCGGCGGTGAGCCGCTCCACGTACCAGGAGCCGCCCGCCGGGTCGATCACCCGGGCCAGATGCGACTCCTCCAGGAGGATCGTCGACGTATTTCGGGCGATGCGCCGGGCGAAGGCGTCCGGCAGACCCAGGGCGTGATCGAACGGAAGCACGGTGACGGAGTCGGCCCCGCCGACCCCCGCGCCCAGGCATGCCAGCGTCGTCCGCAGCATGTTCACCCACGGGTCGCGCCGCGTCATCATCACCGACGACGTCACCGCGTGCTGGCGCTGCGCCCCGGCGCCGGCAGCCCCGCACACCTCGGCGACCCGGGCCCACAGCCGCCGCGCGGCCCGCAGCTTGGCGATGGTCAGGAACTGATCGGCCGTCGCGGCATACCGGAACTCCAGCTGGGCACAAGCCTCTTCGAGGCTGAGCCCGGCTTCCGTTAGTGCCCGCAGATAGGCGACCCCGGTCGCCAGCGAAGCGCCCAGCTCCTCGGCGGCAGAGCCGCCGGCCTCGTGGTACGGCAGGGCGTCGACGGTCAGCGCCCGCAGACCGGGATACTCCCGGGCGCACCGCCGGGCCCAGTGGACCGCCGTCGTGAGGTCGGGTCCGGCGCCGCTGCGAGCGGCCTGCCCGAGCGGGTCGGCGCCGAGGTTGCCGCGAGCGGCCTGCGCGTCGACGCGCCGCTCCGTGTAGAGCCGGAGCAACTCCGTTGCCGCAGCGTCGAGTTCACCTCCCGCTTCGAGCGCCACGGGGGCGAGATCCAGATGGACGCCGTCCAGCGCCGCCGCCAGAGCGGACACCGGAATGCCTCCGGCTCCGCCCACGGCCAGCCACAGCGAGGTGACACCGTTCTCCAGATCGGCGAGCACCGCCTCGTTGAGGCGGGCGGCATCCGGCAAGGTGTGCCGCTGCCGTACGTCCCAGCCGCCCGCCGCATTGCCCTCGGCCTTGCCGCCGCGGGTGAAGGGGGCGAAGCCCGGATATCCGGCATCGGGCGCGCTGTCGCGCGAGGTGTAGAGGGGGCGGGTGATGAGCCCGTCCTCCACCGTGGTGGACAGTGCTTCCTCGGCGGCCGAACCCGAAACATCCTTGCCCGACTTGCGCAGCACGCCTTCGACGAGGCTCTGCCACTGCTCATGGGCGGGGTGAGGGAATTCGGCGGCCAACGAAAGCCCGTCGGCAGGCTGGACCGTCATGGCCCAGATGCTAGGTCAGGTCTCGGACGAGCAGCAGGGGCTCCGTCTGTGACCTTGCCCTCTCCGACCGCACTTGATCCTTCACACACGGTCGCGTAGTCGGCCCGGAGCCGACTGTTGGTGCTTCCTCCAATGAGCCTGGCATTTGCTCCATGAATCAGCCAGATGGATTGCAGCTGCGAGATGAAACCGAATATCTTGTGGCACATGCAGTCCTACACAATCGGGCAGGCGGCGCGTCTGCTGGGGGTCAGCCCCGACACGGCCCGCCGCTGGGCGGACGCCGGACGGGTCGCGACCCACCGCGACGAAGGCGGCCGCAGACTCATCGACGGCCGGGATCTGGCCGCGTTCTCGATCGAGATCGGTCAGGGCGGGGGAGGCGAGGACGACACCTCGTACACATCGGCCCGCAACGCCTTCCCGGGCATCGTCACCGGAGTGAAGCTCGGCGATGTCGCGGCCCAGGTCGAGATCCAGGCGGGCCCGCACCGGCTGGTGTCGCTGCTCACCCGGGAGGCCGTCGAGGAACTCGGACTGGAGGTCGGCATGCAGGCCACCGCTCGCGTGAAGTCCACCAACGTGCACATCGACCGCGTCTGATCGCGCCTCACCCACGACGTGCATCAGACACGACGTGGATCACCTACGACGCGCATCAACTTCAAGGAGCCCCGGCATCATGACGACCACCCTCACCAAGCGCCGCGCCGCCGCCGCGATCGTGACCACCGCGCTACTGGTCCCACTCGCCGCGTGCGGCAGCGGTGGCGGCACCGAGAAGGACTCCACCGGGAAGTCCGCGGCGTCGTCCGGCACCCCCGGGGCCCGGCTGACGGTGCTGGCCGCGGCCTCGCTCACCGATGTGTTCAAGACCGCGGGCGCCGCGTACGAGAAGGAGCACCCGGGAACGGAGGTGACGTTCTCCTTCGCCGGCTCCCAGGAACTCGCCGCCCAGGTCAAGCAGGGAGCCCCCGCCGACGCCCTGGTCACCGCGGACACCAGGACGATGGACGGGCTGAAGTCGGACACCGGCACCCCCACCGTCATCGCCAAGAACCGCCTCGTCATCGCCACGGGGGAGGGCAACCCGGAGAAGATCGCGAGCCTGAAGGACCTGACGAACCCCGAGCTCAAGGTCGTCCTGGCCGCACCGGAGGTTCCGGTCGGCCGGTACAGCAAGCAGGTCCTCGACGCGCAGAAGCTCACCGTCAAGGCGGTCTCCCAGGAGCCCAACGTCCGCGCCGTCCTCAGCAAGGTCGAGCTGGGCGAGGCCGACGCCGGCATCGTCTACAAGACGGACGCCGAGACGGCCACCGACAAGGTCGACGCCATCGACATCCCCGACGCGCAGAACGCCATCGCCTCCTACCCGGCGGCGACGCTGCGGCAGTCCAAGAACGCCGAGGCCGCGACAGCGTTCGTGAAGTGGCTGAGCACCCCCGAGGCGCAGAAGATCCTGCAGGCCGCGGGCTTCCAGCAGCCTTAGAGGAGCTCACCGGCACGCCGTACACACCGCACCGGGCTGCCCCGTCCGGGGGGACGGGGCAGCCCGGTGCGGACGAACCAGTCCCGCACGTACCGACCGATGACCCAGGGAATCCGATGAGAGCACTCCGCAGCCGGGTGCCGGGCGCGCGCACCCCCGTCCTCCTGGCCCTCCCCGCGCTGCTCGCCGTCGCGTTCCTGATGATGCCGTTGATCGGCGTCCTGGCCCGCACCTCCTGGGCCGACCTGGGCACCCATCTGACCAGCCCGGGAGTCACCCAGGCGCTCAGACTGTCGCTGCTCGTCTCGTTCTGGGCCCTGGGCCTCTCGCTGCTGCTCGGGGTGCCCCTGGCCTGGCTGCTGGCCCGGGTCGACTTCCCCGGCAAGGCGCTCGTCCGCTCGCTGGTCCTGCTGCCGATGGTGCTGCCACCCACCGTCGGAGGCGTGGCGCTCCTCCTCAGCTTCGGCCGCCGGGGCCTGCTCGGCCCCTGGCTGGAGAGCACCTTCGGGATCACCCTGCCGTTCCACACCTCTGGCGCGGTGGTCGCGGCGACCTTCGTCGCGATGCCGTTCCTTGTCATCAGCCTCGAAGGCGCACTGGCAGGTCTGCGCCCCTCGTACGAGGAGACCGCGGCCTCCCTGGGCGCCTCACCGGTCCGGGTGTTCTTCACGGTCACCCTCCCGATGGTCGCCCCCGGTCTGGCCGCCGGGGCCGCACTCACCTGGGCTCGGGCGCTCGGCGAGTTCGGCGCGACCATCACGTTCGCGGGCAACCTGCCCGGTACCACCCAGACGCTGCCTCTCCAGGTCTACCTGCTGCTCCAGGACTCCCCGGAGGCCGCCACCTCCGTCTCGCTCCTGCTCCTCGCCATCGCCATGGCCGTACTGATCGCTCTGCGCGGGCGCTGGACCGGAACACCGCGCGACCGCGCACGCGCCCCCGAGCGCGCCACGGACGACATGGCTGCCATGGACGGCACGGACGGTACGGGCACGGCCTGCTCCCCGACCGTCCGGCCGGGCCACGAAGCGCATCCCGTCCCGCAGGAGAGCCGGTCGCTGCACGCCGAGGTCACCGGCTTCACCCGGCTGACCCTCGACGCGGCACCAGGCACCACCATCGCCGTCGTCGGACCCAACGGCGCGGGCAAGACGACCCTGCTGCGCGCCCTCCTCGGCCTCACCCCGCGCGCCCGGGCCCGGCTGCGCCTCGGCGACACCGACGTCACCGCGCTGCCCCCGCACCGCCGCCAGGTCGCCTGGGTGCCGCAGAACGGTGCGCTCTTCCCGCATCTGAGCGCCCTGACGAACACGGCGTACGGACTCCGCGCCCACGGCGTCCCCCGGGCCGAGGCCCGACGCGAGGCACAGCAGTGGCTCGACCGTCTGGGCGTCGGTGGTCTCGCCCACCGCAGGCCCGCCCAGCTCTCCGGCGGCCAGGCCCAGCGCGTGGCCCTGGCCAGGGCGCTCGCCGCCCGCCCCTGGCTGCTGCTGCTCGACGAGCCGCTCGCCGCCCTCGACCAGACCACCCGCGCCCACGTCCGGCACACCCTGCGCACCCACCTCGCCGGCTTCGGCGGCGTCTGCCTGATCGTCACCCACGACCCCGTCGAAGCGGTTTCGCTGGCCGACCGGGTGCTCGTACTCGACGAGGGCCGCATCCTTCAGCACGCAGCACCGGCCGAGGTGACCCGGCGTCCGCGCTCGCCCTGGGTGGCCCGGATGCTCGGCCGCAACGCCTGGCCCGGTACCGCCGCCGCCGACGGCACCCTCGGCCTCGCCGACGGCGGCCGGCTCGTCGTGGCGGACTCCCTTGCCGAGGGGACGGCGGCCCTCGCGATCATCGCGCCGGAAGCGGTCTCCGTGCACGAGGTCAGGCCAGGGGGAAGCCCCCGTAACGTCTGGTCCGGCACGGTCCGTGAGCTCACCGCCGTGGGCAGCAGGCTCCGGGTGGTGATCGGCTCGGAGGAGGTCCCGGACCTGGTTGCCGAGATCACCCCCGAAGCGGCGACCGAGCTGGGCCTCAGCGAGGGGACGGCCGTATGGACCGGCGTCAAGGCGACCGAGGTCACCGTCGTCACCCTGTGACCGATCACCGGGAATCACGCGGTCGCAACTCCAACGACCGCCGCCCCCGTCGCGCGGCCAACTGTTCCTGGTCGCGGTATACCGGGAAACGAGACAGCCGACCCGGCGCCGCGATGCTGACCCGGAGAAGAATTCTGACCTGGCGAGAAGCGGTGACGATTTCGCATTCTCGCTATCTTCTTCGGTGTCCTCTGTCGGCGTCCCTGCGGCGTTTTACTTTGTCGAATTCCCGGCCGCGTGCGACGTTTGATCCGGCCAGTCGTCGAATCAATTCGGATACGTGTCGGGAAAAGGGGAAGTTCATCGTGCAGACCGCCAGGGCCGTCCCGGCATCCACCGTCGTCAATCTGCGCGATCTGGGCGGCATCTCTCTGGGCCCCGGCCACCAGGTCCGACCGGGCGCCGTACTGCGCTCCGGCCAGCTCAGCGGGCTGGACGCGGTGCGGGACGTGGTGGTGGCCGAGCTCGGCATCCGTACCGTCGTCGATCTGCGGACCGCCGACGAGCGCACGGCGGCCCCCGACCGGCTGCCTCCGGGCGCACGGCTCTTCGTCGCCGATGTGCTCGGCGACAACCCGGGCGTGGCACCTGCCCGGCTGCGCGCGCTGCTCGCCGACCCGGTCGAGGCGGAGCAGCTTCTGGGCAGCGGGAAGGCCGAGGAGATGTTCGCCGAGACCTACCGCCAGATGGTGCTCTCGCCGGGGGCCGCCGCCGCCTACCGCGCCTTCGTCGAGACGGCCGCCGACGACCGGGCCCGCCCGGTGCTCTTCCACTGCACGGCCGGCAAGGACCGTACCGGCTGGGCCACCGCGCTGCTGCTGATGATGCTCGGTGCGGAACGGGACGTGGTGCGGGCCGAGTTCCTCGCGGTGAATCCGGTCGTACGGGTCGCCTATGCCCCGTACGTACAGGGTTTCCTGGACGCGGGCGGTGACCCGGAGATCGCCTCCGCGATCATCGAGGTCCGCCCCCGCTATCTGGACATGGCGTTGGACGCCATGGACGAGCGGTGGGGCGGGCTCGACGGATACGTGCGCGACGGGCTGAGGATTCCGCAGCCCGCGGTGGAGCGGCTGCGCAGTGGACTCGCGATGTCCGCCTGAGCTGAACGCCGGAACCCGGTTCCTTCCCGATTATACCCCTCAGGGGTATGTCGCCTCGCGTCGGGGCAGGGTGCCGCCGACCGGCACGAGGGCATTGCCGGGGGCCTGGGTATGGTGAAAGGGCCGGAATGCGAATACTCCGAGAGGGGCCTACGTTGACCGAACGCAAGCCTGCGGGCGTCAGCTTCGAATCATGGGTCGACAAGCAGATCCGCGAGTCCGAGCAGCGCGGTGACTTCTCGCAGTTGCCGGGATTCGGCAAGCCTCTCGACTCCCTTGACGCTCCGTACGACGAGACCTGGTGGATCAAGCGGAAGATGCAACGGGAGGGGGTCTCGGTTCTCCCGCCGGTCCTGGCGTTGCGCAAGGAGGCGGAGGACGTGCGTGAGGCCGTGTCCGGGGCGCGGACGGAGGGCGACGTGCGGCGCATGCTGGCCGAGGTCAACGAGAAGATTCGGGCAGCCATTCGACGGCCGCCCCCCGGGCCCCTGCTGAACCTCAAACCGTTCGACATCGACGCCATGGTCGACGAATGGTGCGCGGCCCGGCGTTCGTCGTAGCCCCGGGCCCGGGGTCTCGGGGGCAAGGGCCCGGCAGCGGCCGGCCAGGTATCGGACACGCAATCGGATGCGTAATACTCCCTCTATGAGATCGAGTATTACGCGCACGGATGGCGGTGCGCGTCGCGAGAGCGTACGGGTCAGGCGCGCGACCGCACAGGATGCCAGGCGGCTCACCCGGCTGGTCAGGACCTCACGCGCCTACGAGGGCCACTACGCCGCCATGGTCGCCGGGTACCGGGTGGGGCCCGACTACATCGAGACCCACCAGGTCTTCGCGGCCGTCGAGGCCGGCACCGACCGGCTCCTCGGTTTCTACGCGTTGATCCTCGACCCGGCGGAACTCGACCTCATGTTCGTCGCCGACGACGCACAGGGTCTCGGTATCGGGCGGCTGCTCGTCGCGCATCTGCGCGACGAGGCGCGGCGCACCGGCCTGACCGGCGGCGTCCGCATTGTCTCGCATCCGCCCGCCGAGGGCTTCTACCGGAGCGTGGGCGCCCGGCGCACCGGCACCCTCGCCGCCAACCCGCCCGCGGTGATGTGGGACAGGCCCGAACTGGTGCTGCCGGTCGACTGAACCGACGCGGGAAGGGTTCGGCCGGAACCCGTGCCCGGATTCCGGCCGAACCCCCTTTCCCATACACCGTGTTACGAGGGGAAGCCCCCGTACGGACGCGTGATGATCTCCATGGCGTGACCGGCGGGATCGAGGAAGTACACACCTCGGCCACCGTCGTTGTGGTTGATCTCGCCCGGATGCTTCCGATGCGGGTCCGCGTAGTAGGTGAGCCCGAGCTCCTTGATACGGGCGTACGCCCTGTCGAACTCCGGCTCCGAGACGAGGAAGGCGTAATGCTGCAGGGCGATCGACGCTTCGGGAACGGTCGCGAAGTCCAGGGTGACGCCGTTCGCGGTGGCGACCGGGACGAACGGGCCCCATTCCGTGCCGACTTCCAGGCCCAGTATGTCCGCGAGGAACTCGGCGGACTCCCGGTTGTCCCGGGCGGAAATGATGGTGTGATTCAACTCGACTGACACTGTGGAATGCCTCCAACAGGCATCTCACGGGCACCTCCACGCCTCACCCGGCCGGTGACCGACGCGCGATGCCGTACTCAAGATCCTAGACGCGTCCGGACGGGGCGTCGAGGGACCGGTGTGATCGCAGTGAGGTCTACGGTGGGTGAGGAGGGCCAGGCGATGCACTCCGTGCATCGGGACGGAGGCTCACGGTGCTCGGACTGGTGCTGCTGCTGTGCTCCACGTGCTCCACCCTGCTGCTCGTCCCTCGGGTGGCCCTGCGCAACTCTCTCGCCCCGTGGCCGGCCGCCGGCATGGCGCTGTGGCTCCTGGTCTGCTGGTTCGTGTTCCCGGCCCGGGTGCTGGCCCGTTCCTCGCGTGAACGCGAGAGATGACCCCCGTACAGGGCGTCCGGATCAGCCCGCATCGACCGCCGTGGGGTCCCGGACGTCGGTGACCGTGAAGAGCCCGCCGTCCGGGTCCAGCAGGGTCGCCTCGCTGCCCTGACCCAGCGGACGCTGTTCGACGAGACCGCCACCGTTCTGCCGGGCCGCCTCGACCGTGGCCGCCACATCGGCGACGGGGAAGTGGACCTGCCAGTGCGGGCGGACCAGCGGATCGGGTGCCGCCTCCACCGCTCCGGAACTGATCCGGGCGAGCCGGCGCCCGTTGCAGTCGACGACGACCTCGTCCTTCTCGTACGAAACCTCGCAGCTCCCGGGGTGGCCGCTCGCCCAGTCGAGCACCCCGCCGTAGAAGATCGCTGCGTCGAAGGCGTTCCTCGTGTGCAGTCGCAGCCAGGCGTGCGAGTAACCGTCCGGCGCCGGGGGCGAGGTCGCGGGCTCGGTCCGCTCCCAGATGCCGAACACCGCGCCGTCGAGATCGGCCGCCAGCGCCCCGCGCCCCTTGCCGAGCGCGAGCGGCCCCACCGCGACCGTGCCGCTGCGCTCACGGATGCGTGAGGCCGCCGCGTCGGCGTCGGGGACGGCGAAGTAGGGCGTCCAGGCAACGGCCACCTGGTAAGCGGTCGCCACCGCGCCGATGCCGGCGACCGGCACATCCCCGCGGCGTGCGACGGAGAACTCCTGCCCCAGCTTGCCCGGCCGGAAGGTCCAGCCCAGCACGGCGCCGTAGAACTCCTGCGCCGCTCCCAGGTCGCGGGTCATGAGATTGACCCAGCAGGGCGCTGCGGATCCGGTCAGCGGCGCCGGCATCGACGCCGCCCCGGGATGGCTTCGGGTCATGGTCCTACTGCCTTCATCGGTTCTGCGGCCTGCGCGTGGCCGTCGGAGCCTCACCAGCCTCACCGCGGGCGGCCACTCCCGCAACACGCGGCGCCGTCGCGCACTGAGCTGCGGCGCGGTGCGGTGACTGACCTCCCGGCGGTCCGGGAAGTCAGTCACGCTGCTCGTCGGTGTCGCGATGGATGGGCTGGTTTCCGCGATCACCGAGCTCGTAGGGGGACAGCCCCCGGCCGTTGGGCGGGAAGCTGTCGTCGGCGTGGACATCGCGTTGCTCGATGTGGCTCCGGTGGTCCGGTAGCGGTGGCTGGTCCTCGGGCCGGGGCGGCGGCGGCTCCTGGGCCCGGCGCTTCTTGCCCAGCCAGAAGCCGCCGATCAGCATGCCCACGACCGCCACTCCGACAATGCCCATCACTGCGCCGACCGCGCCGCGCCCTTCGGCGGCGAGGGTGACGGCCAGTGAACTGAGGTCTCCGTTCGATACGTCCATGCCTCCCGGATACCCCGAGGAGCAGGCATCACTCGGTAATAACTGCGAATTCATGTTTTAAGTGGATATAGACCTAAAAGAGTTTCGGTGGTGCGGGCGCTCGGCCCGTCAGCCTGACGGCGGCCTCGTGTCGCCGTCACCCGGCAGCGGGGCGAGCCTGGTGAGGATCCTCGAATTCGCTGGAGGGAAGCGATGGGAGTGCCGAATCCGCTCAGCCGGTGGCCGGTCTACCGGCAGTTGACCGGCGGTGATCCGCTGGGCAGGGGGCGTGCCGCGATGTCGCCCGCGACAGCCGGTCTCAGGCCCCGTACCGCCACGTCCGACCGAGTCGTGCAGTCCGTCTGCCCGTACTGCGCGGTCGGCTGCGGTCAGCAGGTGTACGTCAAGGACGACCGCGTCGTACAGATCGAGGGTGACCCCGATTCGCCGATCAGCCGGGGGCGGCTCTGCCCCAAGGGATCCGCGACGCTCCAGCTCACCACGGGCCCGTCCCGCCACCACCAGGTGCTGTACCGGCGCCCGTACGCGAGCGACTGGGAGCCGCTCGATCTGGAGACGGCCATGGACATGGTCGCCGACCGGGTGGTCGAGACCCGGCGCAGGACGTGGGAGTGGGAGCACGAGGGGTTCCGCACGGCCCGCACGCTCGGTATCGCGAGCCTCGGCGGGGCCACCCTCGACAACGAGGAGAACTACCTGATCAAGAAGTTGCTGACCGGGCTCGGCGTGGTGCAGGTGGAGAACCAGGCACGGGTCTGTCACAGCTCGACCGTGTCCGGCCTCGGTACCTCGTTCGGACGCGGCGGGGCCACCACCTTCATGCAGGACCTCCAGCACGCCGACTGCATCGTCATCCAGGGGTCCAACTTCGCCGAGGCCCACCCGGTCGGCTTCCAATGGGTGATGGAGGCCAAGGCGCGCGGCGCCCGCATCATCCATGTGGACCCGCGCTTCACCCGTACGAGCGCCCTGGCCGACCTGCACGTACCGATCCGGGCGGGCAGCGACATCGCCTTCCTCGGCGGCATCATCAACCATGTCCTCACCGAGGAGAAGGACTTCCGCGAGTACGTCCTCGCCTACACCAACGCGGCCACCCTGGTCCGTGAGGACTTCCGCGACACCGAGGACCTCGACGGCGTCTTCTCCGGACTGGACGAGGAACGGCGCCACTACGACCGGAGGAGCTGGCAGTACCAACAATCCGACGACGGCGAGGACGTGCACGACCGTACCCACGGAGCGGCCGGCTCCGAAGCACACGGCTCGGGCGGCCCGCGGACCGCCCCACGGCCCCCACGTGACGAAACCCTCCGGCACCCCCGCTGCGTCTACCAGATCCTCAGGCGTCACTACGCGCGCTACACCCCCGAACTGGTCGAGGAGACCTGCGGCGTGCCGAGTGCGGTGTTCCGGCAGGTGTGCGACGCGCTGACCGCAAACTCGGGACGTGAACGCACCAGCGCGTTCGCCTACGCCGTGGGCTGGACCCAGCACTCGGTGGGAGCCCAGTACATTCGTGCCGCGAGCGTGCTCCAGCTCCTGCTGGGCAACATCGGCCGCCCCGGCGGCGGCATCCAGGCGCTGCGCGGCCACGCGTCGATCCAGGGCTCCAGCGACATCCCCACCCTCTTCAACCTGCTGCCCGGCTACCTCCCCATGCCGCACGCCCACGCCCACCCGGACCTGGGCGCGTACATCGACGCCGGCCGCACCGGCAAGGGGTTCTGGGGCAACATGCGGGCCTACTTCGTCAGCCTGCTCAAGGCGTACTACGGGGACGCGGCCACCGCCGACAACGACTTCTGCTTCGACCACCTGCCCCGGCTGACCGGCGCCCACTCGACGTACGAAACGGTGCTCGCGCAGCTCGACGGCGTCTGCAAGGGCTACTTCCTGATGGGTGAGAACCCGGCCGTCGGCTCGGCCAACACCCGATTGCAGCGGCTCGGCATGGCGGAGCTGGACTGGCTGGTCGTACGGGACTTCTCGCTCATCGAGTCCGCCACCTGGTGGCAGGACGGACCCGAGATCGAGACGGGCGAACTGCGCACCGAGGAGATCGGCACCGAGGTCTTCTTCTTCCCGGCCGCCGCCCACACCGAGAAGTCCGGTTCCTTCACCAACACCAACCGATGGCTCCAGTGGCACCACGCCGCGGTCGAGCCGGACGGCGACGCCCGCAGCGACCTCTGGTTCATGTACCACCTCGGCCGCCGCATCAAGGAACGCCTGGCCACGTCCACGGACCCGATGGACCGCGCCGTCCAGGACCTGACCTGGGACTATCCCGTCGAGGGCGCACGGGACGAACCGGTGGCCGCCGCCGTGCTGGCGGAGATCAACGGGCACGCCCCGGACGGGGCGCCGCTGTCCGCGTACACCGAACTCAGGGGCGACGGCTCGACCGCCTGCGGCTGCTGGATCTACTGCGGCGTGTACGCGGACGGCGTCAACCGGGCCGCCCGCCGCAAGCCCCACACCGAACAGGACTGGGTGGCCGCCGAATGGGCCTGGGCCTGGCCGGCCAATCGCCGCATCCTCTACAACCGGGCCTCGGCAGCCCCCGACGGCACACCGTGGAGCCCACGCAAGGCCTATGTGTGGTGGGACGAGAACGAACGCCGCTGGACCGGACACGACGTCCCGGACTTCATCGAGGACCGGGCGCCCGGCCATGTGCCGTCCGACGACGCGACCGGCCCCGACGCCCTGCGCGGTGACGACCCGTTCATCATGCAGGCCGACGGCAAGGGCTGGCTCTACGCCCCCGCCGGACTGGAGGACGGCCCGCTGCCCACGCACTACGAACCGCAGGACTCGCCGTTCACCAACGCCCTGTACCCGTCGCGCTCGCGCTCTCCCGTCCGGCACCTGCACCCGCGCGAGGGCAACCGCTACCACCCCAGCGGGGACGAGCCGGGCGCGGACGTCTATCCGTACGTCGTCACCACGCACCGCCTAACCGAACACTTCACCGCGGGCGGCATGAGCCGCTGGTCCCCCTATCTCGCCGAGCTGCAACCCGAGTTCTTCTGCGAGGTCTCGCCCGGACTCGCCGCCGAACGCGGTCTCGAACACGGCGGCTGGGCCACGATCATCACCGCGCGGAACGCCATCGAGGCACGTGTCATGGTGACTCGGCGGATCACCCCGCTGACCGTCCAGGGACGCACGGTGCACCAGATCGGGCTGCCCTTCCACTGGGGTCCCAACGGGATCGCCACCGGTGACGCCGCCAATGAACTGGTGGCCATCGCACTCGACCCCAACGCCCTGATCCAGGAGGACAAGGCGCTCACCGCCGACATCCGTCCGGGCCGCCGTCCCAGGGGCCCGGACCTCCCGGAGCTGGTGGCCGAGTACCGCCGCCGCGCCGGCATCACGGCACAGACCGGAACGGAGGACCGGGCGTGAGGAAGGACCTGTTCAGCGGGCCGGAGCCGGACCCGGCGGGCGACGCCGGGCACCGCGACGCACCGCCGCGCGTCGGCTTTTTCACGGACACGTCGGTCTGCATCGGCTGCAAGGCGTGCGAGGTCGCCTGCAAGGAGTGGAACGCGCTCCCCGAGGACGGCCTCGCGCTGACCGGCATGTCGTACGACAACACCGGCGGACTCGGCGCGTCCACCTGGCGTCATGTCGCCTTCATCGAACAGCCGGTGCCGGACGGGCGTACCGAGCTGCCGCTCGTCGGCACGGGTGCGGCGGCCGGGAGCGCCGACGTACCCGAACCCGGACCCGACGGGATGCGCTGGCTGATGTCCTCGGACGTCTGCAAGCACTGCACACACGCCGCGTGCCTGGACGTCTGCCCGACGGGATCGCTGTTCCGGACGGAGTTCGGGACGGTCGTCGTCCAGGAGGACATCTGCAACGGCTGCGGCTACTGCGTGCCCGCCTGCCCCTACGGGGTGATCGAGCAACGCCCCGCCGACGGGCGGGCGTTCAAATGCACACTCTGTTACGACCGGCTGGGCGCCGGCCAGGAACCGGCCTGCGCGAAGGCGTGCCCGACCGAGTCCATCCAGTTCGGGCCGCTGGACGAACTGCGCGAACGGGCCGCCCTGCGGGTCGGACAGCTCCACGACGCCGGCGTCACCGAAGCCCGGCTGTACGGACACGACCCGGACAACGGGGTCGGCGGCGACGGGGCGTTCTTCCTGCTGCTGGACGAGCCGGAGGTCTACGGGCTGCCCCCGGACCCGGTCGTCACCACCCGTGACCTGCCCGCGATGTGGCGGCACGCGGGCGTCGCGGCACTGTCCCTCGTCGGTGGAGTCGCACTTTCCTACGTACTGCCCGCCCTGAACCGTCGGAGAGGACAGCGATGACCGGCACCGGGAGCACGAGAACAGAACGGAAGGGCCGACCGAACCGGCGGCGGCGCGGTGAACAACTCATGGTGCCGCGCGCCGAGTTCGGCTCCTACTACGGACGTCCCGTGATCAAGGCGCCCGCCTGGTCCGCGCGTGACATCGCGGGCTACTTCTTCCTCGGCGGACTTGCCGGGGCGGGCTCGGTGATCGCCGCGGGTGCGCAGCTGACCGGCCGCGGCGGGACGGCGACCGCGATGAAGGTGTCCTCCCTCGCGGCGATCACCCTCTCGGCCGCCGCACTGGTAAACGACCTCGGCCGCCCCGCCAGATTCACCCACATGCTGCGCGTCCTCAAACCGACCTCCCCGATGAGCATCGGCTCCTGGCTGTTGTCCGGATACGGACCGGCCGCAGGCGCCGCCGCGCTCTGCGCCACCACCGGCCGGCTGCCGCGGACCGGTGCGGCGGCCACCGGTGCCGCCGCCCTGCTCGGCCCGGCCGTGGCGACGTACACCGCCGTCCTCGCGGCCGACACCGCCGTACCGGCCTGGCACGGAGCACACCGCGAACTACCGTACGTCTTCGGCGCGTCGGCGACGGCGGCCGCCGCGGGAATGGCGCTGGTCACGGCCCCCACACAGGACAACGCGCCGGCCCGGTACGCCGCGGTGCTCGCCGCGGCGGGCGAGAGCCTCGCGAGCCGGGCCGCGGAACGGCGGCTCGGCATGGTGGCCGAGACCTGGGGCCGGGGGAGGGCCGGTGCGCTGCTGCGCTCCGCCCGCGTCCTGACCGCCGCCGGTGCCGTGGGCGCGGCGCTCCTCGGTGGCCGCGGCCGCCCCGCCGCCGTCGGGGCCGGGCTCGCGCTGCTCGCGGGTTCGGCCTGCACACGCTTCGGGATCTTCGCCGCGGGCATCGCCTCCGCCGAGGACCCCGTCTACACCGTCGGCCCCCAGCGCGGGGACGCACCACACAACGACGAGCGGAAGGAACCGCGGTGAACAGCATCAAGGAGAGGGAGCCGGGGGAGAGCCTGCACGGGCAGGAGGTCACGGTCGTCATCAGCGGGTGCGACACGGGCGACGCGCGGACGGTCTTCGACGCGCTGCGGGCCGCTTTCACCACCGACCGGGCCTCCGTCGACGTACCGAGGAAGCTCGCGGAGAGGCGCCCCACGGCATGGGTGGCGACCGTCGACGTCACCGAGGAGAGGGTGATCTCGGGACCGGTCACACTCGGCGCACCCGTGAAGATCGATGTGCAGGGCGGCTACTGGGCGGTCGAACGGCTCCGGCGAAGCCTGGCACACGCCTTCGACGTACGCGTCGTCGGGACGGTCTCCGGAGACCAGGAGGAAGAGGTGCGCCTCCGCCTGGAAAGCCACCGGAGCAGCGGGAACAGCGGGAGCCGATAGGCCGGCAGGCCACCGCCCGGAGACGGAGCAATGAAGCAGGAAGGCAGGGCACGTCTGGTAGGAATCGGACAAAAGGCCACCTCTGAAAGGTGCGAGTGAGTGGACCCCTCTCGTGGGCGGGGCGACGGTGCGCGACAGCCGGGAGCAACCGGTGACCGCTCCACCCTGACCCTGCACATCAACGGAACCGAGCAGACGCTGACGCTCGATCACCGCACCACGGTCCTGGACGCGCTGCGCGAACACCTCGACCTCACCGGCGCGAAGAAGGGCTGCGACCACGGACAGTGCGGGGCGTGCACCGTCATCGTCGACGGACGGCGCGCAAACAGCTGTCTGCTGCTCGCCGTCGCCCACGACGGCGCCCGCATCACCACCGTCGAGGGCCTCGCCGACGGAGACCGGCTCCACCCGCTCCAGGAATCCTTCCTGGACCGCGATGCCCTGCAGTGCGGCTACTGCACACCCGGCCAGATCTGCTCGGCCGTCGGCATGCTCGGCGAGGCGGCGGACGGCTTCCCGTCCCATGTCACCGCGCGCACCGCGCCCGTATCCACCCCGGCGCCGCTCGACGCCCCGGAGATCCGCGAACGGATGAGCGGCAACCTGTGCCGCTGCGGCGCCTACCCCCGTATCGTCGAGGCGATCGAGGACGTGGCGCCATGAAACCCTTCTCCTACCTCCGCGCCCGGTCCACCGAGGAAGCGGTGCGTGAGAGCAGCGCCCACCGCGGCGCCGGATTCCTCGGCGGCGGCACCAACCTCGTCGACCTGATGAAGCTCGGTGTGGAAACCCCCGATCTGCTCATCGACATCAGCCGACTGCCCCTGGACCGGGTGGCCGACACCGACGATGGCGGCCTGCGCATCGGCGCGACCGTACGCAACAGCGACCTGGCCGCCCACCCCGCGGTACGCACCCGCTACCCCGTCCTGTCGCAGGCACTGCTGTCCGGCGCCTCCGGGCAGCTCCGCAACACCGCGACGACCGGCGGCAACCTGCTGCAGCGCACCCGCTGCCCGTACTTCCAGGACACGTCCAAACCGTGCAACAAACGGGACCCCGGCACCGGCTGCCCGGCCCGCGAGGGCGTACACCGCGATCTCGCCGTACTGGGCCACTCCGAGCACTGCGTCGCCACCCACCCGTCCGACATGGCCGTCGCCCTGTCCGCCCTCGACGCCACCGTCCACCTGCACCGTGCGGACGGCGAACGGACCGTCCCCGCCGCCGAATTCCACCGGCTGCCGGGCGACAGCCCTCACCTGGACACCGAGATCAGGGCGGGCGAACTCATCACCGAGGTGGTCCTCCCGCCGCGCCCCGACGGTGCCGGATCCCTCTACCGCAAGGCCCGTGACCGGGCCTCGTTCGCCTTCGCCCTCGCATCCGTCGCCGCGGTGATCAGCGTCCGCGACGGCCGGATCGAGCATGCGGCGCTGGCCTTCGGAGGGCTCGCCCACCGGCCCTGGCGCGCATACGCCGCGGAAGACGTGCTCCGGGGCGCACCGGCCACCGACGAGACCTTCGCCCGCGCCGTGGACGCCGAACTCGCCGCGGCCCGGCCCCTGCGCGACAACGCGTTCAAAGTGGGCCTCGCCCGCAGCCTGGCCGTCGACGCGCTGGCCGAACTCGCCGCCGACAGCTGAGCAACCGCAGATACGCCGACCCGCAGACGTGAGGACCCCGTCATGAGCCAGGCCCCTCCACCCCTGGGCACCCCCGTCGTCCGCCGCGAGGGCCGGGACAAGGTCACGGGCACCGCCCGCTACGCCGCCGAGCACACCCCGCCGGGCTGTCTGTACGGCTGGCCCGTCCCCGCCACCATCGCCCGCGGCCGCGTCAGTGCCATCCACACCGACGAGGCGCTGGCCCTACCGGGCGTGCGCGCCGTCCTCACCCACGACAACGCCCCGAGGCTGAAGCAGCCCGACGACCCGATCCTCGCCGTCCTCCAGGACGACCGGGTCCCGCACCGGGGCTGGCACATCGCGCTCGTGGTGGCCGACACCCTCGACCGGGCCCGCGCCGGGGCCGAGGCGCTGCGGATCTCCTACGAACCCACCGGGCACGACGTCCTGCTGACCGAGGACCACCGCGGCCTGTACATCCCGAAGATCGTCAACGGCGACTACCCCGCCGTCCGCGAACGCGGCGACGCCGACCGGGCCTTCGCCACCGCACCCGTCCAGGTCGACGTCACCTACACCCTCGGCGCCCTGCACAACCACCCCATGGAGCCGCACGCCTCCACCGCGCAGTGGACGGACGACGGCAGGCTGACCGTCCACGACGCCAGCCAGGGCTCCACCAAGGTCCGCGACAGCCTCGCCATCGCGTTCGGACTCCGCCCGCAGCAGGTCACCGTGGTCTCCGAACACGTCGGCGGCGGCTTCGGCTCCAAGGGCACGCCGCGCCCGCACGCCGTCCTGGCCGCCATGGCCGCACGTCACACCGGGCAGCCCGTCAAGATCGCCCTGCCCCGCCGTCAGATGGCCGCCGTGGTCGGCCATCGCGCGCCCACCGTGCAGCACGTCCGGCTCGGCGCCGAACTCGACGGCACCCTCACCTCGGTCACCCATGAGGTCATCACCCAGACCTCCACCATCAAGGAGTTCGTCGAGCAGGCAGCCGTACCGACCCGGGTCATGTACGGATCCGACCACAGCCGTACCGCCCATCGGGTGACTGCCCTGGATGTGCCGAGCCCTTCCTGGATGCGCGCACCGGGCGAGACCCCGGGCCTGTACGCGCTGGAATCCGCCATGGACGAACTCGCCTCCGCCCTCGGCATGGACCCCGTCGAACTGCGGCTGCGCAACGACCCGGTGAGCGAACCCGACTCCGGCCGCCCGTTCAGCAGCCGCGGCCTCGCGGCCTGCCTGGAGAACGGCGCCACACGCTTCGGCTGGTACGACCGCGACGCACGCCCCGCGGTCCGCGAAGAGGGACCGCTGCTGCTCGGCACGGGCGTCGCTGCTGCCACGTACCCCGTGTACATCCTGGCCTCCAGCGCCTCGGCGCACGCGGCACCCGACGGCTCGTACCTCATCCGGGTCAACGCCACCGACATCGGCACCGGCGCCCGCACCGTACTCGCACAGATCGCCGCCTCCGTGCTGGAAACCCCGGTGGAGAACGTCCGGATCGACATCGGCAACAGCGAACTGCCCGATGCCCCGCTGGCCGGCGGCTCCTCGGGCACGGCTTCCTGGGGCTGGTCCGTGCACAAGGCGTCCACGGCCCTCCTGCGGCAACTGCGCGAGCGAACCGGCCCCCTGCCTGCCGGGGGACTGACCGCCTTCGCGGACACCGAACAGGAGATGTCGGCGGAATCCCCCTACGCCCGACATGCGTTCGGAGCGCACTTCGCCGAGGTCGCCGTCGACTCCCGCACCGGAGAAGTGCGGGTGCGGCGGATGCTCGGCGTCTTCGCCGCCGGGCGCATCCTCAACCCCCGTACCGCACGCTCCCAGTTCACCGGCGGAATGACCATGGGGATCGGCATGGCCCTGACCGAGTCCAGCACCATGGACCCCGCCTTCGGCGACTTCACCGAGAGCGATCTGGCCTCCTACCATGTGCCGGTCTGCGCCGACGTGCCGGACATCGAGGTGGACTGGATCGACGAGGTCGACCCGCATCTCAACCCGATGGGCAGCAAGGGCATCGGCGAGATCGGCATCGTCGGCGCCGCGGCGGCCGTCGGCAACGCGGTGCGGCACGCCACCGGCGTCCGGTTGCGGAGCCTCCCGATCACCCCGGACACATTGCTGCCGTATCTGCTGTGACCTGGGCGGATCCTCTCCGTACGGTCGGTCCGCCGTCTCTTGTGTTGCGCAACCGGCTCCGCCGAGTCACCCTGTGGAGTGACCCAGAAGTGGCATCTGCTCACTCTTCGTGTTCGGGGGGTCGTTGGTTCAATGAGGCGAAGTCCGTGGGCCTCGATGTGAGGAGCCTCGACGATGACCGTTCAACTCGACCGGCACTACTCGGTCGAACTCCAGGTTTCGGCAGAGCGTGTGTGTCAACTGCGGCGAATAATCGCAGCGCACCTACGCCACTGGAGTCTCGAACTCCACATCCGGCCGGTGTGCCGGGGTGTGGAGGAGCTGCTGACCAATGTCCACCGGCATGTCGGTGACAACAACAACTGTGTCGTCGAACTCCGCTGGTCGGGGCGGCATCTCACGGTCTCCGTCGCCGACAACGGCGCCGAGATGCCGCGGCTGCTCAGCACCGGCGGCGGCGGTCTCAGCCGCGTCATGGCGCTGAGCGACAGCTGGGGCACCTGCCGTACCGCAGAGGGCAAGGTCGTCTGGTTCACCCGATACGCGAAGGAGCCGCGGACCGTCGAGCTGGTGCCGTCGGCGCCGCTGCCCGGTGGGCTGGAGTTCCGCCGCCCGCCGGCCGCCGTACCGGAGGCCGATCCCGAAGCGACGGCGGCGTCCGACACCGCCCCCGCTCTCGTCTGAGGCGGGCGACCCATCCCCCTCGTACCCGCTGAGCGCTTCACCTGACCGGCGCGGACGGCGTGCACACCGCACGCACGGTCCGCGCCGGTCGGGTGTCCGCCCGGCAGGGCCCGCGTTGCGGCACGGCGCCCGGCGCGGCACGGTCGAAGTACCGAGGCAAGGAGAGCAGAGCCATGCCCATCGCGACGGTCAACCCCGCGAACGGCGAGACCCTCAGAACGTTCGACGCGCTCGCGGAGGCCGAGATCGAGCAGAAGCTCGACGCCGCCGTGACCGCGTTCCGGCGGTACCGCACCACCGGGTTCGGCGAACGGGCCCACCTGCTGAACGCCGCCGCGGGCCACCTCGAAGAGGATCAGCAGGACATCGCGCGCACCATGACCACCGAAATGGGCAAACCCGTCAAGGCGGCCCGCGCGGAGGCCGCCAAGTGTGTGAAGGCGATGCGCTGGTACGCGGCCCACGCCGAGGAACTCCTCGCGGACGAGCACCCGTCGGCGGCCGATGTGCGGGACTCCGGCGCGTCCCGGGCCTATGTCCAGTACCGCCCGCTGGGCGCCGTCCTCGCCGTGATGCCGTGGAACTTCCCGCTCTGGCAGGTCGTCCGGTTCGCCGCCCCCGCGCTGATGGCCGGGAACGTCGGCCTGCTCAAGCACGCGTCCAACGTCCCGCAGACGGCGATGTACCTGGAGGGCCTGTTCCGCCGGGCCGGATACCCGGCGGGATGCTTCCAGACCCTGCTGGTGGGGTCCGGAGCCGTCGAGTCGATCCTGCGCGACCGTCGGGTCGCCGCCGCCACCCTCACCGGCAGCGAACCGGCCGGGCGCTCGGTCGCGTCCATCGCCGGCGACGAGGTGAAGCACACCGTCATGGAACTGGGCGGCAGCGACCCGTACCTGGTCCTGCCGTCGGCGGACGTCGCCAGGGCAGCCCGTACGGCCGTGACCGCCAGGGTGCAGAACAACGGCCAGTCCTGCATCGCGGCCAAAAGGTTCATCGTGCACGCGGAGGTGTACGACGAGTTCGCCGAGCGGTTCACCGTGGGCATGCGCGATCTGACCGTCGGGGACCCGCTCCAGGAAGCCACCGATGTCGGCCCGCTCTCCAGCGAACAGGGCCGCACCGACCTGGAGGAGCTGGTGGACGACGCGGTACGGCAGGGTGCGCGCGTGCTGTGCGGCGGCGGCCGGCCCGACGGCCTGGGCCCGGAGCTGGAGCGCGGCTGGTTCTACGCCCCCACCGTCCTCACCGGGATCACGCCCGCCATGCGCATCCACCGCGAGGAGACCTTCGGCCCCGTCGCCACGCTCTACCGGGTCGAAGGACTCGACGAAGCCGTGGAACTCGCCAACGACAGCCCCTTCGGCCTCAGCTCCAACGTCTGGACCCGCGACACGGAGGAGGCCCGCCGGTGTGTGCGCGATCTGGAGGCGGGCGGTGTCTTCTTCAACGGCATGACGGCGTCCCACCCCGCGCTGCCCTTCGGCGGGGTGAAACGCTCCGGCTACGGACGCGAACTCGCCGGCCACGGCATCCGCGAGTTCTGCAACGCGACCACGGTCTGGTACGGCCCCTAGTAGGGCTTTTGGCCCTGGCAGGGGTTGTGTTGAGCCAGCGGCGCGCTGCTGACCTCGGTGACCCGACCCGGCCCGGCCACAGGCGCTCGCAAGCCCGTCAGCGAGCAGCAGGTCACCGAGACGGACGCCAACGCGCCGCGGCTCCGGTTCCCGACCCCGAGCCGTGTGCGTGCCCGCCCTGCCGGGGGAGTAAGCGGCCGTGACCTGGGGTGTGCGGTCTCGGCTCGGCGGATTGCAGTGGCGGCGTCGGCGGATCGAGGTGACGCTGTCAAGAGAGCGTGGCCGGCTTCGCACGGCGGTGTGCGTCGGTGGCCACGCCGAACAGGAAGGCGACGGCCATGGCAGGGATGCCCCACGTACGGCGCGAGCAGACGGGCAGCAGGGAAACGATCACCGGCCCGTCCCTTTTCGCCGGGATAGTGCTGCTGGTGAGCGGCGTGCTCAGCATTCTCCTGGGCGTGACCGGCATCGCACGCGACCACTTGTTACTACCCGGCGTGGTCGATCCCCGTGATGACCCTCGACCTGCTCATCATGTGGGCGCTCAGCAGGTTCTACGCCTGATCCGGGCCCCGCGCTGCTCGGCCCTACCGGTGGCGTGTTCGGATCAAGGTGAAGGGGAGCGGCGCAGGTGCGTCAGCAGGTTGTCGTCAGTCGGCGACCGGGCCCGGAGCGGGCTGACACCGCTCCGGGCCTGGTCGGCGACTCAGCGGCCGAGCGCTCGTTCCAGCTCTGCCTTCGTCATGTGCGACCGCCCGTGGACGTTCTTCTTCTTCGCCTCTTCGTAGAGCTGCTCGCGCGTCGGTCCCCCGGCTCCGCTGTGGGAGCGCAGACCGCCGCGCCGGGAGGACGACATGTCCTCGATGGACGTGCGGCTCGCGGTCTTCGACTCACCGGCGCGGGCGCGCTCCTTGTTGACCGTACGGGCCGCGATCTCCTCGGCCCGGTCCTCGCTGACCCCGCGCTCCTGAGCGCTCTCCTTGATGTGTTCGTACTGTCGTTCCCGTTTGGGGTTGGATCCACGTGGCATGGTGCGGTCACTCCTCTCCCTGGGACCCGCCCCGGAGCTCGGCCCGGGGCCCGATCGGGCTTCTCTCCAGTGTCCCAGCGGCCCCGGAGACCTGCACGCCTGTCGCGTACCCGGTACGGCGAACGGCGGGTTGCCCGGCCCGCTCAGTAGCGCAGGGCCGCCGCGATGCGGCCGTGTTCCGTGAGCGCGTCGTCTGCGAGGAAGACCACGTCGGCGCCGCTGTCGAGGGCCGCCTCGACGAGCTCGTCGACGATGTCCTCACGGACCGAGCCGTGCGTGAGGTCCGCGGCTTCACCGCTCACCGGTTCCAGGTGCTCGTCCGTCACCCGCACTGTCTGTTGGAAGTGCTCCTCCACCGCGACCAGTCCGGCGCGCCCCTCCCGTACCGCGGCCCACACCTCGTCGAGACCGCCGGCGAAGGCACGGCGGCCGCGCGCCTCGTCCAGCCTGCCGTCGATCTCCGCGGTGAACCGCTGCCGCCGCTCGGCGAGCGCGGGCCGGAGCTCCTTCAGCAGGTTGCCCGGCGTCATATCGGTCGGCACGCCCTTGGCGACCCGGCCCACGGCCGACTTCGAGCTCTCCCCGACCTCGTCCAGAAGCGCGAGCGCGGGCGCGAGGCCGACCAGATACAGCGGGCGCGGGTCCTTGGCCAGTAGCGCGCGCAGCTTCTCGTCCACGGTGCGAAGGAAGTTGCGCGTCTCCTCGTTGGTGAAGGTGCTCGGGGTGTCGCCGATCTGCTCCTCGCGCTGCGGGTTGGGGGCCTCCCGCGGAGCCTTCAGCGGGAACCCGTCGGTCCGCTCCTCGTTCAGAACATCCTGCGTGCCGCTCCACAGGGCGGCGTGCTCGGCCGACACGGTGAGCGCCCAGAACGGCTGGGACTGAGCCTTCGCGGCGACCAGATTGCGGGTCAGATACGTGTCGCTGAGCACCACCCGTTCGGGCGCGGTACGGGGAATCTGCCAGATCTGGTGCTCGTCGGCGGTGACGAGGACGACCAGGGCGTCCAGGGTCCGGCGCGGGTCCAGCTCGGTGACCGCCCGGTCGAGCTGCTCCTTGACGGCGTTCCCGGCCTCGTGGGTGACGGCGGGGTCCGCTTCCAGCCGGCTGACGGCCTCGGCCACCAGGTTGCGCAGCCGTACGGCGTCCTGGGCGTTGTCCGGAGCGCGGCGGTGCGTCGGCATGGTCAGGGACAGGGCCGGATAGGGCCTGGCCGCACGCAGTTCCTTCAACTGGCCGGTGGTCAGGGCGTCCGTGTCCATCGTTCTCTCCCAGGGGCTGGTATCCGCTCCCGAGCGAAGCGGGCGAATTCAACGAGTTAATTCATACCGTTTGAACCTAATATGGGCGAGTTGTTGGTTTTTGGTCCGAGGGTGGCCCTGCGACTCCTCGACTCTGCCCTTGTCCCTTACGCCCTTCCGGCGAACTTCCGAACAGACGGAGTGTCCGTGAACCCGACCAGTCCCTCGCGCCCCGCCTTCGGTGGCCGCGCAGTCCCTATTCCGGCCCTCGCCGTGCTGGCTGCGATGATCGTCGCCGGTACCGCCGCCTGCGGCGGGTCCGGGACCACCTCGCCGGGCAGGGCCAGGAGCACCCGCACGGTGTCCCCGGAGCCGGCCCTCACCCGGTCCGCGAGCACCACCCCGCGTAGCCAGCAGGAGTTCGCCTCCTCGGCCGCCGCTGCCGCCGAGCGCGACCGGCAGAAGGCCACCAAGCGACTCGAAGGCGTCCAGGGCCAGGGCAACGCGGTCAAGGACGTCTCGGTGACGGGGCTGCCGGTCGAGAAGTCCGAGCGGTTCCGCAGCGCCCTCGTCCGGGTCACCAACCGTACGGACAAGGCGGCCTTCTATGCCGTGAAGGTGGAGTTCGCCGACTCGTCCGGCAAGGTGCTCGACTCCGTGGTGCTCGGCTTCCCGGACGTCCCGCCCGGCCGGACCGTCAGTCAGCACGCCAACAGCAGCAAGGCGGCCGGAGTCAAGACGTTCCCCCGGATCGCCCAGGCCGAGCGCGGCTGACGCCCGGGTCCGCGACCGAGGGGATCGGGTCCGTGGCGCTGGACGTGCGGCAGGAACCCGGTATCGGCGCGGTGGCCTGCGCGATGCTGCGCGGCGGACTCGGCCGGTTCGCGGCCGGCGCCGTGCGCACCGCCGTGACCGACCTGGCGGAACCGCCTCGCCCTGCTCCCCGTCGCCGGGGAGCAGGGCGAGCGTGCGGCCCTTCGGCCGTTCGCCTCCCGTGAGGAGGCCGTGACCTGGTGCGCGAGCGGCCCGGCCGGCTGAAACGGCGGGGGAGGAGCCTGCTCGCGCCCGGGCCGGTCTACCAGATCGACTCGACCCATTCCGGGTGATCGATGAACGGGTTCCGGTTGTGCTGGTACTTATCGAATATCACGTCGTTGCGCCGCTTCTCGAAGCTGTCCGGCGGGTCCTCCTGGCTCCACGTCTTCAGCACCGAGAGGCGGCCGATGTACGGTGCGGAGCCGTTGGACACCTTGTCGTTGGGTTCGAGGTCGGGGAAGGCGTCGTCGCCCTCGTAGCGCACCGCCATGTACAGGATCATGCGGGCCACATCGCCCTTGACCGCATCGCGCGGTTCGAAGGAGTCGCTGTCGGTGTAGTTGCCCGGTGCGCCGCTGACCGCGCTGCCGCCGTTGTCGAAGTCCTTGTTGCCGCGGATGGAATTGACGGTGACATCCGCCGGGCGCAGGTGGTGGATGTCGGTGCCGGGGCCGGTGGCGGTGCCGAAGTCGCCGTGGGACTTGGCCCAGACGTGTTCGCGGTTCCACTGGCCGACCGAGCCGCCGTTGTCGCTCTTGGGCTCGGAGCGCCCGGTGTAGAGGAGGATCACGTTCGAGGGGTTGGCGGGGTCCTCGTCGGTGGCCTTGAGGGCGTCCCAGACCTGGCTGTAGGAGATCTTGGTCTGGTTGCTGATGATCGTGTGCAGTGCGCTCTTGAGCGCGGTTCCGGACTTGCCGAGCGCGTCCTTGTAGTACGTGTCGTCGAGGGTCCGGAGCGGTGTCGCGGCGACCGGCGCGGCTCCGGGTGTGGCGGCCTGGGATGTGGCGGCCGGTGCGGTGGCCGCAGTGCCGGCGAGTACGGCGAACGCGGCCAGGGTCGCCAGCAGGGGGCGCCGGTAGTGCAGGTGACGACGGGACATGTGGGGTGTCCTCTCCGAAAATGCGGGCACCACGAAGCCGTCGCAGGGTGGGGGCGGCGCCGCGGTGGTCGTGTGGTAGGTGGTCAGCGGGAGCCTTCCACACGCACCGTGGCCCCGGTGTGGACGCCGTGTACTTATCATGTGCAGGTCAAGTGAGGGCTGGTTCGTGGCGCCGGGAGCGGACCGCCGAGGCATCGGATGCGGCGGGCCGGGCGCGGGGCGAGAATGACCGAAAGGACGAGGAGGCGGCATGAGTGACGAGCCCGAATCCGTATCCGCAGCCCCAGGAGTCACTCCAGTGCTGCGGGGAGTGACTCCCGACAGCCTCTTGCACACCGGCGGGAGCGACCATCCGTCGGCAGAGGACCTGGTACTCGCCTCCGGGCGGGACCTGACCCCGAAGAATCTTCAGTGGGCGGAGCGCAGGCTCGCCCAGGAGGGCCGGTCAGCGATCGACAAGGCACTGCCGTAGTTCGTGGCCAGGCGGTCCGGGCGGCGCGGGGAGTGTGTGGGCACTCCCCGCGGCTCGGCTAGCCTGGGTGCACAATGAACCGTTTGACGACGTCAGGGGCCGGGTACGACCTGGCCCGCTTCCCCGAGGACCCGCGCGATCCGTTCCGCGCCTGGGACGCTGCCGATGAGTATCTGCTGCGGCGGCTGGAGGGGACCGACGGGTCGGAACCGGTCGGCCTGTCGGGCGCCGTGGTCGTGGTGGGCGACCGCTGGGGCGCTCTGAGCACCGTGCTGGCCGCGCACCGCCCCGTGCAGATCACCGACTCCTACCTGGCGCAGCGCGCCACCCGGGCGAACCTGGAACGCAACGGCGCGGCCGCGGACGCCGTACGGCTCCTGTCGGCCAGGGACACCCCGCCGGACCGGATCGACGTCCTGCTGGTACGCGTCCCCAAGAGCCTCGCACTCCTGGAGGACCAGCTCCACCGCCTCGCGCCGGCCGTCCACGCGGGCACCGTCGTCATCGGCACCGGCATGGTCAAGGAGATCCACACCTCCACCCTCAAGCTCTTCGAGCGGATCATCGGCCCGACCCGCACCTCCCTCGCGGTCAAGAAGGCCCGGCTCATCTTCTGCACCCCGGACCCGGCCCTGCCCCGTACGCCCAGTCCCTGGCCGTACCGCTACGACCTGCCCGAGGACGTCGGCCCGGTCTCCGGCCTGACCGTCACCAACCACGCCGGGATCTTCTGCGCCGAGCGCCTCGACATCGGCACGCGCTTCTTCCTCGGCCATCTCCCCGCGCGCACCGGCCCCGACCGGATCGTCGACCTCGGCTGCGGAAACGGCGTCGTCGGACTGTCAGCCGCGCTCGCCAACCCCGAAGCGACGGTCACCTTCATCGACGAGTCGTACCAGGCGGTCGCCTCCGCCGAGGAGACCTTCCGGGCCAACACCGGCCCGGACGCCACAGCCGAGTTCGTGGTCGGCGACGGGCTGACACAGTTGCCGCCCGCCAGTGTGGACCTGGTCCTCAACAACCCGCCGTTCCACTCCCACCAGGCCACCACGGACGCGACGGCCCGCACCATGTTCCACACGGCGCGCGCCGCACTGCGGCCGGGCGGTGAGCTGTGGGTCGTCGGAAACCGGCACCTCCGCTACCACACCCAGCTGCGCCGGACCTTCGGCAACTGCACCACGGTCGCGGGCAACCCGAAGTTCGTCGTCCTGCGCGCCGTCAAGCGCTGACGCCCGCCGGGGACGCCCCGGCCCTTCCGGATTCTTGCAACACGTTCTACTCTGTGCGCCGCCGCACACGGGCGACGCGACCGCGAGACTCCTGGAGGGGCCGTGCACCTCGAATACACGCCTGAACAGCAGCAGTTGCGCGCCGAACTGCGTACGTACTTCGCCGGACTCGTCCCCGACAACGCCTACGCGCGCCATGCCGACCCCGCCGTACAGAAACGCTTCTACCGGGAGACGATCCGGCGCCTCGGCGCCGACGGTTGGCTCGGCGTCGGCTGGCCGACGGAGTACGGCGGCCGCGGACTGTCCCCGATGGAACAGTTCATCTTCTTCGACGAGGCCGCGCAGGCGGGCGTACCGCTCCCGCTGATGGCCCTCAACACCGTCGGTCCGACGATCATGCAGTTCGGCACCGAGGAACAGAAGGCCTACTTCCTGCCGAAGGTCCTCGCCGGCGAGATCGACTTCGCGATCGGCTACAGCGAACCAGATGCGGGCACGGACCTCGCCGCGCTCAAGACCCGCGCCGTACGCGACGGCGACGACTACGTCGTGAACGGGCAGAAGATCTGGACCACCAACGGCGACACCGCGGACTGGGTGTGGCTCGCCGTCCGCACCGACCCGGACGCGCCCCCGCACAAGGGCATCACCATGCTGCTCGTCCCGACGAGCGACCCCGGCTACTCCTGCACCCTGATCAACACCCTCGCCTCGCACGACACCACCGCCAGCTACTACGAGAACATCCGCGTCCCCGTCTCGCGCCGCGTCGGCGACGAGAACAAGGGCTGGCGGCTGATCACCAATCAGCTCAACCACGAACGCGTCACCCTTGCGGCCCACGGCACCATGGCCGTCCGCGCCCTCCACAACGTCCAGCGCTGGGCGGCGGACACCGCGCTCGCCGACGGCCGCCGCGTCATCGACCTCGGCTGGGTCCGCACCCTCCTCGCCCGCACCCACGCCAGGCTCGACGCCATGAAGCTCCTCAACTGGCAGATGGTGTCCGCGGTTCAGAACGGAACCCTCACCCCTCAGGACGCCTCCGCCGTCAAGGTCTACGGCTCCGAGGCCCGCCGCGACGCCTACGCCTGGCTGATGGAGGTCGTCGGCTCGGCCGGACCGCTCAAGGAAGGATCGGCGGGCGCCGTACTCCACGGCGAACTCGAACGCGGATACCGGTCCGCCGTCATCTTCACCTTCGGCGGCGGCAACAATGAGATCCAACGGGAAATCATCTCGTGGATCGGCCTGGGGATGCCGCGCGTACGGCGGTGAGCGCGTGCGACCACAGATTTTAGTTGTCACATACCAGAGCTAGTTGGCACCAGGCGGATCCGAAATCAGGCTAATG
Source organism: Streptomyces sp. NPDC111516 (assembly GCF_055635345.1). NCBI lineage: Bacteria > Bacillati > Actinomycetota > Actinomycetes > Kitasatosporales > Streptomycetaceae > Streptomyces > Streptomyces sp. NPDC111516. The sequence continues at coordinate 55,733 of NZ_JBVKBV010000030.1, forward strand.
GGCGCCGGAGGTGACTGGGCGGCCAGACGGAGCGGTGGATCACCGCAGCTTAGAGTGGCTCACGTTGCCGAGAGCCGCCGCGTGGCTGCGTACAGCTACCGGCGAGGCGCACGGAGCAGGGACTCGCGTGTCTCCGAGACATCGTCGCGTCTGTGAGCGGGGTGCCTACTGGCGGTGTACTGGTGGTAGCGGATCAGCTCATAGTCGGGCGGGGTGCTGCGGAGTCGCTAGGCGCTTCGTCGTCGTGTGGGGGCGTGCCCGTCGTGTGATCGGTGAGGGCGGCCAGCCCGGCGGCGTACGCCTCAATGCGATTGAGCAGTTCGCGTTTGGCGCCCTTGCGGTTGGCCGGCGTGCGCAGCTGATTGATCGACGCGACCACGTGCTGGGTACTGCATCTTGCTTCTCGCAGAAATTCGAGGAGTGGGCTGTGAAGGTGGTCTCCCTCGGTGACTTTGGCCCAGGTGAGGACGGTTGCGGCGTCGTTGCTGGGTGACGTTGTGCCCTGCCGGAACTGGCCCAATCCGTCACAGAGCTCGGCCCAGTGGGCATCAGGCAGTCGCCAGTGGTGGAGGGCGTGGCGGCGGTGCTGGTAGTCGATGAGTGCGGCGGTGCGGTCAAGTTGGCGGGCGACGGCCTCAACGGATTCCTCGAAGGCTGGCCAGAGGCCGTTCGGCGTGAGTTCTCGTTTGAGGACCTTCAGGGATTGTTGTGCGGTGTTCCACGGGATGTGGAGGGCCTGGGCGCACTGGGGCCATGTGCCGCCGCCACTCATTTCGGCGAGCTTGAGGGAGGCGACGCGGCGCAGGTGCCGTACCTTCCAGTCGCTGTGATCTCGCCACTTGTCCAGTAGGTCGCCGAAGTGTGTGAGCGTGATCGCTTGAGGAAGGAGAGCGGGTACGTGCCGGATGTGGAAGCGGGACTGGCGCGAGGGAATCCTCTGCCTGGCGTGGTGGTGGCCTCCGGCGCGGTAGAAGCCATGGGATCGCGGTGTCAGAGCGCGCGCAAGGTTGGGTGAGACGTCCATCCGCCGCAGTGCCGCGCCGATGCTGGCCGCGTTGCGGTCGAATGCGGAGGTGGCGAGTGGTTGGACGCGGTCGATCAGGCCGGGGCTGGCTGCGTGTTCTTCGCCGAGGACGGCGCCGGCGGTGAGCAGTAGTGCGGCGCATTCGGCTGGATCCTGGGGTGCAGCCCAGGTGTTGCTGGCGCGTTGGCCTGTCGACGTCAGGTTGCCTCGGGCAGCGTCGGCAACGTGTCGGTCGATCAGGTCGGTCAAGGCTTTGGAGGGCACGAAGCGTGCGCTGTCAGGCCAGCTGAGTCGGACAAGCTGCGCGGCGACGATGAGGTCGGCAAAGAAGTAGCGATCTGGTGTCGGCTGGTCGACGCGGCTTGTCCGGTGGCCGTGGTCCAGAAGCTGGTCGATGCGGTGCTGCAGGACCAGGACGCGCGAGATGTCTGTGTCCGAGATCGCGTTGGACCTTGGAGTCTGGTCGAGTCGCGCCCCGCAGGGTGAAGTGTGAGCGTCGATGTGGCGGCACTGCGCCGGGTGCAGGCCACTCACGGCCCGCTGCATGATCAGTCCTTGGCGTTCTGTGTTTGTGGGCTTGTTCGGCATTCCGCCGCAACGAGGACAGTCGTGTGCGAGCAGGCGCCGGTGAATCGTGCAGGCGAACACGACAGGCAGATGCCAGCACAGCTTCCAGGGGCCGCCGTAGAGGTCTTGAACAGCGCTTCCGTTCCCGGCGAGACAGCCGGGACAGTAGCGGCTCGAGAGATTGGCAGCCCACATCTTGGAGACGGAGGCGGTGTTGCGGTTGCCGTCGATCCGAGCGGCCTGCAACGGCGGATAGGAAGCCGCGAGGGCGGAGAGGGTCAGCGCGCTGGCCTCGTCCTCATGCAGGCGTGTGGCGGCAGCGAAGGCAGAGCTGCGCTCTGGCGGTAGTGCGATGAGGTATTCCGCGGGAATCCGGTTTTGAGGGTGGTTCAGGCCGCAGAGCGCCGCGATACGTGTCGGTGAGCGCTCGAGGCGATACGCCAGCCGCAGGATCAGGCCAGGCAGTGACTCCCCGCTGAGCGGAGTGAGCCCGCGTGGCAGTGGGAGGCCGCTCACCGGGCCGCGATCTGGTGGTGTGCCGGACCCGAGGCGGTGCTGGCTGGAGGTTGAGTTTCGGTGTGCAGCTCTCCGTCATCGCAGGCCAGGGCGAGGCGCGCTGCGTGGGTCTCCATGCGTTGACACAGGATTGCGTAGGAGGGACGTCGGCGACGGAGCAGTGTGCCGGCCTGACACGAGATGCGGTCGGGTGCTGTGCTGGCCGAGCGACGGTGGAGCACGGTGGGACTGTGCAGGTAGCTGGCTTCGTTGATCATGCTCCAGATCAAGGCCTCGCCGACGCAAGGGTCCCCGGTGGCTGCCCTTCGCTCAAGTCCGGGGATGCCCTCGCAGAGCTCACGCCACTCGTCGCGTGGCAGGCGCCAGCCAGCGGTGGCGTGGCGCCGGTTGGCGTAGTCGATCCTATGGTCCTGATCGTTGAGGAGACGGGCGGCCTCGTCGACGGCCTGCTCGAATGCGGGCCACAGGCCCGCTTCTGCCATTTGGCCGCCCAGCACGTGCATTGTCTGGGCCGCACTGGCCGGAGGGATACCCAGGGCAGGGGCGCATGTGCGCCATCGGTGACCGGTGACCAGTTCGGCGAGCCTGAGTGAACCGGCCCACCGCAGGTGGCGCTCGAGGATTGCGGTCACCTTGGTGAAATGCGCACGGAGCGGTTCAAGGTGGGTTGCGTACCACTGTCGTGGAAAGAGAGGAGGGATCTCTTCAAGGCGAAATCGGTAGCGGCCGGGGACGACGCGCAGAGCGGAGCGTTCCTGGACGCCGTAGAGACGCGGAGCGGTGGCCTTCAGCAGTGTGGGGGAGGCGTCGCTCCTGGAGAACAGCTTCTGTCCCATCGAGCGGGACCGGCGGTACACCTCCCGGGCCAGCGGCTCAACGCGGTCGCGCATCGAGGCCATGTCTCCGTCGCCGAGACCTGTGGCCGCGGCCAGCAGCAGGGCCCCGGTCTGGGCGGTCGAGCGCGGGGCGCGGTGCTGGGAGATGAAGTCTGCCGAGGTGCCGTTGTGCGCGGGCGCTGTAGCGCATTGGTCCACGAGGTCTGCCAGTGAGGGCGAGGGCAGGAGCGCCGCACCGAGCGGCCAGCTCAGCAGGATCAGCTTTGAGGTGAGGATCAGGTCGCCGAAGTAGGCCGCGGCTTCCGCACGGTCGTCGCGGCCACCGCCTGGCCTCGGTGCCAAAAGGCGGTCCAGGTGCTGTTGCTGGCGGAGAAGGTGTTCCATGTCCTGCTGAGCCGGGGACGGTGGGCTTGCGGGGTGGTCCAGCCGTGCGCCGCACGGCGTGGCCCGGCCGTGGTGGCGGCGGGCGATGGTTGGGTCCTGGTTCCGGCACTGGGCCGGATGCAGGCCTGGGACATGGGGCAAAGTGACCAGACTGTAGCGCGTTCCGATGCGTCCGCTCAGTGGCTGCGAGCAGTGCGGGCAGGCTCGTTCGAGGAGGCGTCGGTGCTGGGTGCAGGCGAAGACGACGGGCAGGTGCCAGCGCAGCTGCCACGCCCCGCCGTAGGCATCCTGGACTGGACTGCTGTTTCCCGGCAAGCAGCTGGAGCAGTAGCGATTGTCCGGATTCACGGCCCAGTTGATGTGGAATGTGCCGGGTGCACCGTGTGCGGCGGTCCGCAGTCGTGCCAGGGGCGGATAGATGTCCGCAAACGTGGTGAGAGTCAGTTCCTGGGTCTCGGGCACCGTCAACTGCGCAGCCTGGGCAAGACGTACGGCGGTATCCGGACCGAGTCTGCGCAGCTGGTCTTGCGGGATGGAGTCACTGCGGCAGGTCAGACCGCACAGGGTTGCCACCCGGTGCGGTGTGATGCCCAGCCGGTACGACAGCCTGAGCAGGAACCCGCCCAGGGATTCGCCGGGCAGCGGATCAAGGCTGCGCGCGAGCGGCCGCAGCGGCTCCCCCCTCACCCGGCGGACTCGACGGCCGGCCCGGAGTCGTCGAACACGGTGTTCCTGTTCTTCGTCTTCTTCCTGCGGGAGGGGGAGGGGTTCACCGGTGGGATCAGCGGTTGCTCGCCTGATTCCGCATCGAGATCCGGCAGATCTGTCGGGCTGACACGGCAACGGTTGAGCAGTGCCACATCCAGGCGTTCGGTTCCTTCCTCGATCGCTACTGAACTTGATTGGGTGATGTCGGTCTGATCGTGTCAGTTGTTCAGGGTCAGGCCGGTGCCTATGAGGCAGCCGTCGATGAGGTGCGGTC
>NZ_JBVKBV010000031.1:0-55045 GCF_055635345.1 Streptomyces sp. NPDC111516
CCGGCCCACCCAGGAGAAGTTCCACTGCACCGTGTGCGGCCACACCGCGCACGCCGACACAGTGGGCGCCCTGAACGTTCTACGGGCCGGGCTGGCCCGTCGCGAAGCCCAACCGGCATAGCGAGAAGCCACCCCCTTCAGGGGTGGAGGAGTCACTGAAGTGTTTCTCCTCGGCCCGGTCGCCGAGCGCATCGAGGCAACGGGGGTTGGGAACCGCTGGCAGTTGGCTGAGTCCGAGCTCGTTCACAGCCCGCCGGGCTGGGAGCGCTGATGGAAATCGCCCCTGAAAGCAGTGCGCACAGAGGCTCGGACGGCTGTGAACGCTCATTCCCGCGCGGAAGATGGCGATGAAGCCGCGGAATCGGAGCAGGTCACAGGCGTGCGGCGAACTTGCACCGGTGTTCGAGTCACGAACAGTAGTCGTTAATATCCGCACATGTCCGAGACTGCTGCGCAGCGCCTCCTGCGAAACGACTCACGCACCGTGCAGGTGGCGGCCCATGAGGTCGTCGGGCTCCCGACCTGTGGAGCGGAGGCTCTGCTCCGCGCTCTCCGGGCTGGGGAGTCGGTGCTGGCCCTGTATCACCAGGGGGCAGGGCACGCCGCGCTCACTGAGGATGCTCTCATCCTCCTGGACGGGGATGTTCCGGCGCGTGTTCCGAGGCCTTTGGCGATACTGAGCCCCGCGTACGGCTCCCCGCGGCGCGTGGACGTGTCCGTGGAGGGGCGACGAATAAGTCTTTGGGGCTCGCGGATCGACGAGTCCGGCGATCTGCTCGTGCGCACCCGGAAACTCGTGCCCGGCCCGCCGGTCAGGGACACGGACTGGCGCATTGCCGCGGCTGTGGACGGCGAGACCATCTCCCTTTCCGACGACTGCAAGAAGGTGCTGCTGGACGAGCTGGAGCCCGACGAAGTCGTCCGGGCCATCTACCACAACGGATGGGGCTACGCCGCGCTCACCCGGAATGACCTCATCCTTCTCAGGAATCTCCTGTCGCCCAGGGTGACCCGGGTGCCGAAGCCGCTGCCGATCCTCCGCCGCAGGTACGGCATGTTCGACGCCGTCGAGATCCTTGTCGACGGAAGACCGCACAAGCTGCACGGCTCGAAGCTCGACCCGAAGGGAAAGCTCCTGGAGGCCATGGGGGAGCTCCTGCCTCCTGGATCTCCCTTGCGCCCCGGTCGCGGGACGCGGTTCTTCACATGGCTACGCCGACATCCCGTCCTGATGTCCATAGGTGTGGCCGTGATGTTCCTCGCCTTCCTCACCGGCCCGGGGTCTGATTCCAGCAGGGAGGGGGCCGTGGCGCAGGTTCGTGCGGACCGCACTCTGGTCGTTCGCGATTTCAATGGGGCCTCTCTGTCGATAGCCGTGGCGGAGGCGAGCACCCATGCGTGGCTGGGGGTGTCGGCAGCTGATGCCTCCTCCGCCCACCGGCCGGTGACGAGCACCGAGCCGGGCTGGCGGGTCTGCTTCCAGACGCCCGCCCGTGACGAGACTGTTCTCCCGTCCGCCAGGACGCTGACGCTGTACGCGGTCCCGGAGCGGGAGGAGTGTCCGACGCGGTTGCTCGGCCCCCGCCGGATCGTCATGCCGGACCTCGTCGGTGAACGGTTCGACGACGCCTCGCGCGCCCTCGGTGATCTCGGACTCGCTCGTGCGGCGTACTTCCACGCGCATACCGGCAAGCGTCTGGACGACGAGTCGCGCGACCTGGCCGACTGGCAGGTGTGTCGGCAGCAGCCGGAACCCGACACCGAGGTCTCGACCTGGACGCCGGTCGGACTGTGGCTGATCGGCCCCCATGACCCCTGCACCGCACCCAGCGCGGAGCCGAAGCCCAAACCCGAGCCCAAGCCCAAGCCGAAGCCGCGCCCCCAGCCCGGATACGGCACCACTTCGGGCGGCGGTGCCACAGGGGCCGGCACCAGTGGAGGCAGTACCGGTGGGAGTTCGTCCAGCAGCGGAGGCACCACCGGTGGTGGCGCCACCAGCGGCGGCACTTCCGGAAGTTCGGGCGGCAGCACCGGCAGCCAGGCCGGCGCCCGGTTCGGTCAGTACTGCTCTCCCGTGGGCGCCATCGCGACGACTGTCGACGGACGGCCCGCGAAGTGCTTCATGGGCAAGGACGGCCAGGCCCGCTGGGGCTACAACTCCGGGTGAACGCGCTTCATGACGCACCCGCAGGGCTTCTGGGCAGTGCCGGTCGGCGGCTTCCGAGCGGTGATGGAGACCAATCTGACCGGTTGTTTCCTGGTGGCGCGCGAGGTCACGCCGCGGATGCCGGCTGCCGGCGGGGGTCACATCATCAACATCTCGGTGAGCACTCCGACCATGCACCGGGACGGGTTCGTCCCTTACTGGCCGTTGTGCGAACTGTGTCTATAGCGTCTGAGGCGTATTAGAGGTGGCAATTATTGATGTCATCTATAGTCGACTTCATGAGGCCGGAATTGCGTCACCTGCGCTACCTGCTCGCGGTCGCCGAGCACGCGAACTTCACCCGCGCCGCCGAAGAGCTGCGCATCTCACAGCCCACCCTGTCCCAGCAGATCAGGCAACTGGAGAAGTCCCTCGGAGTCCAGTTGCTGGACCGGACCGGCCGCACCGTGCGCCTGACCGACGCCGGAGCGACGTACGTCCACTTCGCCCGGCGCGCGCTACGGGACCTGGCGGCCGGGGAGCGGGCGGTGCTCGACGTGCAGGACCTCGCGCGCGGCCGCCTCCGGCTCGCGGTCACACCCACCTTCACCGCCTACCTCACCGGCCCGCTCGTCGCCGGCTTCCACGATCGTCACCCCGGGATCACGCTGGACGTACGGGAGGCCACCCAGGACCGCATCGAAGCCGATCTCCTGGACGACCGGCTCGACCTCGGCATCGCCTTCGCGGGCACCCACCTGCCGGGCATCGAGGCCACGGAGCTGTTCACCGAGGCCCTCAGCCTCGTTGTCGGCCCACATCACCCCGGCACCGGCCCCATGACCATCCGCGACCTGCACAACCATCAACTCGCTCTACTCAGCGGCGACTTCGCGACCAGACGGCAGATCGACGAACACCTCGGCAAGCACCAGGGAAGTCCGCGGATCGCGGTGGAGGCCAACTCGATCAACGCACTCATCGAGATCGTCCAGCGCACCCCGCTGGCCACCGTCGTGCCCGACCCCATCACCCGCGACCATCCGCGCCTGCGCCCGATTCCCCTCGAGCCGGCCTTTCCCTCCCGCACCGTCACACTGCTCCGCCGGGAGAGCGCGTACCGAAGCGCCGCCTCCCACGCCTTCACCCGCCAGGTCACCGAGTGGGCACACCGCCACGGCTACTCGGTCACCTGAGGCCCCTGGCACCTGCCGTCACGCAGCCGTGGTCCGGTCGGCCGTCCCGAGTGGCCAGGGTCCGGGGTCAACCGATCGGACGACAGCGGTGTCCGCCGTCCCGCGCGCGGTGTCCAGCCGGTGCGACGACGAGGGATGGGGGAGGCGGACCCAGGATGGAGCAGAGAGCGGGACAGCCGGATTCCTCCGTGGTCCCGCGGTTACCCGGCGTCCCCCTGGAGCCGACGGCGACTCGATGGGCCGGGACCGTAGCAAGGACAAGGAGCACAGCAATGAACACTCTCGGCCGCGCCCTCCTGGAGGCCGCCGCACGCGGTGACGCCGACGCCGTACGCGCCGCCCTCGACACAGGCGCCACGACGGACGTCCGCGACGAGCACGATCACACCCCGCTGCTGCTCGCCGCGCGCGGCGACCACGTGGCCGCCGCGCAGGTGCTGGTCGCCGCGGGCGCCGACCCGGACGCCCAGGACGACCGGCTCGACAGCCCCTGGCTCGCCACCGGCGGCACCGGTAGCGTCGCCATGATGCGGACCCTGCTGCCCGCGGGTCCCGACCTGAAGGTCACCAACCGCTTCGGCGGCATCTCGCTGATCCCGGCCGCCGAACGCGGCCACGTCGACTACGTCCGTGCCGTGCTCCGTGAGACCGACATCGACGTCGACCACGTCAACCGGCTCGGCTGGACCGCCTTGCTGGAGGCGGTGATCCTCGGGGACGGCGGCCGCGCCCACGAGGAGATCGTCGAACTGCTGATCACCGCCGGAGCCGATCCGGAGCTGCCCGACGGCGAGGGCGTCACCGCTCTGGAGCACGCCGAGCGCCGCGGGTTCACCGGGATCGCCGGTCTGCTGAGGGCCGTACGGTGAGGCGGGCCGCGTGGGCCGCCGCGGTGGTCACGGCCGTCGTGCTCGTCACCGGGTGCGCTGCCGGGGGAGAGAACAACTCCCCTTCCGTCACCGCAGGTTCAGTCGCTGACAAGTCGACGCCGCAGGGCCGCAGCTCCGACCCGGCCGCCACGCCGTCGGGTCGTACCCCGTCCGGCACGCTCCTCGTCGCCGACTTCGGGGCCGACACCGTCACGTTCGTCGACCCGGACCGGGGTGCGTTCGACTCGGTCGAGGTGGGCACCGCCCCGTACGGGCTCATAGTCGGCGACGACGGACGGGCGTGGGTCGCCACCGCCGAGGGCGTTGCCGTCGTGGACACGGGCAGGCGGACGAGGATCGCCCGTATCCCGTACGAGACGGAGGGCATCGGAAAGCCCATGTACGGCGAGTACCGCGGGGGAGGCATGGGCATCGCCCTCGCCCCCGACGGCCGCCATGTGTACGTCGGCGTGAACCGGCCCGGCGGCGACGGCACCGTTGAGGTGATCGACGCCCGAGCCCTGAAGGTCACGGGCGTGGCCGAGGTGGGCCGCCGCCCGTTCGACGTGGACGTCTCGCGCGACGGCCGCGAGGTGTACGCGACGGACCACGACTCCTTCGACGTCACCGTGGTGGAGACGGCCGGCCTGGACACCCGGCGCATCGAGGTCGCGCCCTACGGTACCGAAGGGGGCCTGGGCTCCTGGCTCAAGCCGCACTACGCCGTCGTACGGCCCTCGGACGGACGGCTGCTCCTGCCGTTCGAAGGAGAGCGGCTGGTCGTCCTCGACCCGGAGACGGGAACGTCCCGCGTGGAGAGCATGACCGCCAACACCCACCAGCACGGCGTGGCGATCACCAGCGACGGCACGCTGCTCGTGGTCGGCACCGGCCCGATCGACCCCACGCACGACAAGGGCCCGTCACTGACCGTGCGCCGCCCGGACGGCCGGGAGCGCGTCATCCCGCTCGACGGGCCCCATGAGGACGTCGCCGCCTCCCGTGACGGCCGCACCGCGTACCTCACGGGAGGCTTCACCCGCGAAGGCTACTGGGACGGCATCACGGTCGTGGACCTGTCCTCCGGCGCCACCCGACGACTGACGGCCGGCGAACGCCCACTGGGTATCGCGGTCCTCTGAGCCGGCGGAGATCCACTGATGGACCTGCACTGATGGACCTGCGCCGATGGAGGTCCATCGGCGGAGGTCCATTTGTTGATGGGGCATACCGGGGGCACGGGGCCTCTGATGCATGCTCCGTCCGTATCCCCCGGTTCACACTCCGACATCCCGATGCCATGGAAGTGTTCGCCGGCCACCGCAGTCGCACCGGCGTGATCGTGGCCCTGCCACTCCTGCGCCCGGGCAGTAGCCGGCAGCTCCGAGACGGCGGCTACGACCTGCGAGCGGTGTGCGCGGGGTGTCAGCCGACCTTGTTGGCGGGGCCGACCTCCAGCTTGGGGCCGCTGTCGGACCCGTCGGTGACGGGGAGTGAGCCCGCAGGCCACTGTACGGTCGCCTGGTGCGTGTCGTTCGGGGGCGTGACGACGATCTGGGTGGGCCGGACGCCGGAGCCGCCCGAGTTGTTGACGGGGAACTGGATGTTGAAGGCGGCGGACTCGCCGGGCTTGAGGGTGGCCGGGTACGGCTTCTCGCTGTTGCGCGGAACCGACATGCTTCCGGCATTGGTCTTCAGGTCGACGCCGGGGAACCCGCTGATGCGACAGTTCTGCGCGCCCTTGTTGAAGAGCTGGACCGTGACGACGCCGGTGTCCTTGCTGTCCGCGCCCGCGCTGTTGTCGGCGGCGGTGACGCGGAGGGTGGAGGTGGTGCAGATGGGTGCCTTGGAACTGTTGCTGCCGCCCGTGCTGGAGCTGTTGTTGTTGCCTGTGCTGCCGCCGGTGCCAGTGCCGGTGCTGCCGCTCGTGCCGGTTCCGGAGCTGTTGCTGCTGTCGTCGGTGGCGCTGTTGCCGTTGTCGCTCTGGTCGGCGGACTTACGCGCTACGGGAGTTGACGCGCCCGCTGCGGCGTCATCGCCGTTGCAGGCAGTGAGAGCGAGTGCGGAGACGAGCGTGATGCCGGCGAGAAGGCTCTTGGTGAGGTGCGTGTGCTTCATGGGTTCCCCCGTGTGCGGTGTTCTTCGGTCGTGTTGCTCGGTCGTCCGGCGTGGCTGCCGGGCCCCGTCCTGAACTCTGGGGGACGGCTGGGACGTTGATCAAGTCGGCACGCCTGATTCGGGACGCTGGAACGTTTCCATCCTCCTGGCCTGGGGAAACAGGTGGTCCCTGGAACGTCGGGGTGGGAGGCCGGGACGGAGGAGCGCGGGTGGTGGGGACGTGGTACGCCAGCCCGATTCCGGCGGGCCGGCGTATCACGTCACGCCGCGCGCGGGCGATCCGGTCAGTAGTCGTAGTAGTCGTTCTCGATCACTCGGAAGCTGCCCCCTACTCCGTCGTTGACGAACACACCCCCTTCGACGCGGTTCGGGAACACACCTTCGGTGGCGCCGTGAGGGCCGACGATGGCGACGGGGGCGCCGTTGTCGCAGGTCGTCCCGCTGAAGACCTCGACGGTTCGCCGGCTGTCGTTGAAGATGTTGAAGCTGGTGGAGCCCAGGCCGCTGGCCACGGTGATGCATCCGCTGGGGAAGGCGGGGTACGTGCGTTCGTTGAAGTGAATCCTGCCTTCGTCGTAGCCCCGGCCTCCGCCGCCCCTGCCTCCGTAACCCCGGTCCTGGTCACCTCTGCGCTCGCCGCCTCCGCGGCCTTCGTCGCCGCCTCGGCCCTGATTGCCGCGGCCCTCGTCGTTGCCTCCGCGGCCTTCGTCGCCGCCTCGGCCCTGATTGCCGCGGCCCTCGTCGTTGCCTCCGCGGCCTTCGTCGCCGCCTCGGCCCTGATTCCCGCGGCCCTCGTCGTTGCCCCCGCGGCCTTCGTTGCTCTTTCCGGCGTCACCTCTGTCCTTGGGGGCCGCAGCGGGTGCTGGGGCTGGGGCGGCGGCCTGCTGGACGACCGGGGCGGCCTTGGGCGCCTCGGTCATGGCGGCCGAAGTGAAGGTGCTGCCGGTGGTGGTCAGGGCCGCGGCGGCGGCGATGACGGCAGTGAGGACGGTGGAACGTGTGGTCATGTCGTTTCTCCTGTCTCGGAGTGAGGTCGGCTCAGCAGCGGACCCGTGATTGAACGTACGTAGGGACTCCATAGCTGTCATATCGGGGCATACCGAAACGCCGGTGCCGGAGCATCGGCTGAGACGGCAGTCACTCGTATGCCATCCGGCTGCGACCTGATGCCCTGTCAATAGCTTTGTGCATGGGTGAATTGATGCGACATTCGCCTGTTCGGGTGCCTTCTGGAGGTTTATTCACCCTGGAAGTGGCGTGTCGTTCATTGACTCGAACCCAGGCAGGCATCGCCGGGCTCGGTGGCGCCGGGATTCCGTCATGCCCACTGGCCAACCCCGATCCGGGGGCCGGACTTCCGCCTCGATTTGCGCGGTATTCATCCGGCGCGCCCATACTCCGAGCGGCGACGAAAGGAAGAACCGTGACCGACACCGGCCTCTCTGTTCAGCCCGGCCCTTCCGCGGCAGCCTCCGCGGGCACCGGCCCCGCCGCCCGTCGGCGCACCGCAATGCCGCGCCGACTGCTGACAGGTGCAACCAGCCGCCTCGGCGTCGGACGCCCCTTCCCCGGGAAGAGCCGGTGAACCCCTGGGCGGTCGAGCCGGTCTGCACACCGGCTTGCGCCAAGAACGCGGCATCCGGCGTGCCGTTGCCCGAGGCGGTCCGCCGCTACGCATCCGTCGCCGGCACCGTCATCCACAGCGCGGCGGCGGGCGAGCGGTTGGCCGGCCCCGAAACGTTGCGCGCCGAGGCCGGGGCCGTCCTCACCGCCCTCGGGATACGACTGGACCTGGAGCAGGACATCGGCCTGGGGCGGGACCAGCGGCAGGACCAGGGGCAGGACCAGGCGGCGCTGACCGTACCCGGGCCGACCGGGACCCTGGTTGTGGCCAACCACATCTCCTGGCTCGACGTGGTCGTCCTGCTCGCGATCGAGCCCGTGACACTGCTTGCCAAGCGCGAGGTCGGCACCTGGCCCGTCATAGGGACGCTGGCCCGGCGCATCGGCACCCGCTTCATCGATCGCGAAGGCCTGCGCGAGCTGCCGTCCACCGTTGCCGAACTGGCGCGGACGCTGCGCTCCGGGCAGTCCGTGATGGTGTTTCCGCAGGGGACCACCTGGTGTTCCGTACCCGGCGGCACGTTCCGGCGCGCCATGTTTCAGGCGGCCGTCGACGCGGGCGCCCCGGTACGGCCGGTGACGATCGACTACTTCCAGCAGGGCGTCCCCAGCACGGCCGCGGGCTTCCTCGGCGACGAGGGGTTCGCCACGTCCCTGCGCCGGGTCGTCGGCGCCCGGGAGCTGTCCGTACGGGTCACCTCGCACCGTCCGCTGATCGGCGGCGACCGTCGCTCACTGGCGGTCGAGGCCCAGCGGGCCGTGTCGGGCTCCAGGGCGCCCGCCCACGCCTGACTCGCTCCGACCCCAGCCGGTCGAGCTGCTGCGGCGTCGCTGGGCCCGCCCTGGCCGTGGCTGATCGTCTTCCTGGTGGCGGGTCCCTAGCCCAGTTCCAGCTCCCCTACCGTTTGATCCCCGCTCGTCTCTCCGGTCAGCCGGAACCCCAGCCCCAGATAGAAGCCCTCGGGGCCGTCCTCGCCCGGGTGCCAGGTGGCGGTGAGCCGGGTGCCGCCGCGGCGGCGGATTTCAGCGGCCACGGACTCGACCGCGAAACGGCCGTAGCCGCAGCCCTGCTCGCCCGCCGCGATATTGAGACGCCAGAGACCCGAGCGGATGTCGGTGTTCCTGCCGTCGCCGGCGAAGTCGATGTCGAAGAAGGCCATGAGGAAGCCGACGGGCCGGTCGCCGTCGAAGATGAGGCGAGGCCAGGCTATGCCGGGGTACACGTACGCCTCAGCGAGCGATTTCACGACCGGCGCGACCAGGTGTTCCTGGTCGGTGCGTACCTTCAGGCCGATCGCAACGTCGAAGTTGTCGACAGTGATCTTCTCCAGGCGGAGCGTAGACGTCATGCAGGAACCATATGTCGGTGTGTCAGGTGTCTTTCAACGTCGCGGACGTTGGCCTTCGTAGTGCGCTGGACACCGACGTGCCGTCGGCCCCCCCATCGTCGTCCGCTACCGCGTCGACATCGTCTGAGCGGCTGTTCTCCGCAGGTATGTAAGGTTCGTCCACCGCAAGGTGCGGTGGACGAAGAACGGGGCGAGCGAGCGGCCGCGGGGCCGGGCGCGGAGGGGGTCAGCGTGAGCAAGGAACGCAGGAAGCCACGAGGCGGGGCGGGGCACAGGGCCGGCGAGAAGCCAGGGGGGCGGCTCACGAGACGGGGCAAGCTGCTCGTCCGCGGCGCGGCCGGGCTGGCCGTGCTGCTTCTGGCGGCGGGCGGCGTCGGCGCCTGGATCTATCAGAGCCTCGACGGGAACATCCACTCCGCCGACATCGACGACAAGCTCGGCGGCGACCGGCCGGCCAACATGAGCCCCGGTTCCAAGAACATCCTGGTGGTGGGCTCGGACTCGCGCGCCGGCGACAACGGGAAATACGGCAAGGGTCTGACCACGATGCAGTCGGACACCCTGATGGTCATGCACGTGGCAGCCAACCGGAAGTGGGCCACCGTCGTATCCCTCCCGCGCGATTCATGGGTGGGAATACCGGCCTGCGACCGGGGCGACGGCTCCCGTTCCACCCCGCATCACTTCAAGATCAATGAAGCCTTTGCCGTCGGCGGAACGAGCGGTGAGGTCGCAGGGGCTGCGGCCTGCACCATCCGGACCGTCGAACAGAACACCGGCCTGCGCATCGATCACTTCATGTCGATCGACTTCCAGGGTTTCAAGGGCATGGTGAATGCCCTGGGCGGCATAGAAGTCTGTCCCAAGACGGCGATCCACGACAAGAAGGCCCATCTCGATATGGAGTCGGGGTGTCAGACGGTCAAGGACGAGAAGGCCCTCGGCTATGTCAGGACCCGCTACAGCGTGGGAGACGGCTCCGACCTCGGCAGAATAGGACGTCAGCAGGAATTCATGGAGGCCCTGGTGGCCAAGGCGCAGAAGAAACTCACCAGCCCGGCCGCCCTGTACGGCTTCCTCGAATCGGCGACCGATTCACTGACCACGGACAAGGAACTGGCAGGGATCAAGCCGCTCGCCGGGCTCGCCTCCGAACTCAAGGGAATCCCGAGTGACCGGCTTACCTTCCTGACCGTGCCGAATTACGCGCGTCAGGCGGACGTGCCCACCGACCAGGCCAATGTGGTGTGGCAGTACCCCCAGGCGGCGGACCTCTTTACTTCGTTGGCCGCGGACAAGGAAGTCGACAAGAAGTCACTGGAGGCCCGCAGCAAGAACCCCGTGTACGCCGCCACGATCCGTGTGCGCGTACTCAACGGGACGGGAAAGCAGGGGCAGGCGGTAAAGGTCGCGGAAGCATTGCGCATGGCGGGATACACCATCGTCGGCACGGGTAACGCCCCCAGCGACACAGCAACGACGGCGGTCACATTTCCGCAGGGACTCGACCAGCAGGCGAAGGCACTGGCCTCCCGGGTGCCGGGAGCGCGCGCGACGCAGGACTCCGCAGCCGCTCCGGGCTCGGTGATGTTGACCGTCGGCGACAACTACGACGGCATTCGCTGAACCTGACGGACGACGGGGGCGCGCGAGCCGCGCCATGCCCGGCCCTGCGACGAGGGGCTGGCGGCGAGGGGCAGGCTTCGGAGACGATGCAGAGGATCAACCAGCCGGCACGAGGGAGAACATGATCGAGAAGATTCTGCCGCCCCAGGTGGCCGTGGCGGAGGCGTTCTCCGATCCGGCCGACGCGCCTCTCTTCCCCGGCGAGGAAGAACTGATCCGCAACTCGGTGGAGTCCCGGCGCAAGGAGTTCATCACCGCCCGCTGGTGCGCCCGCCGCGCGCTCGGCGCACTCGGTCTCGCGCCCGCGCCCATCCTGAAAGGCGAACGCGGTGCGCCGATCTGGCCGGAAGGCGTCGTCGGAAGCATGACGCATTGCGCCGGCTACCGAGCCGCCGCGGTCGCCCGCCGGGAGGACCTGCTCTCCGTCGGCATGGACGCCGAACCGCACGAGCCGCTGCCCGACGGGGTGCACGAGACCATAGCCCTGCCGACGGAACAGCAGCGCGAGCGCGAGTTGTGCAGGGCGGCCCCCGAGATCCGCTGGGACCGGCTGCTGTTCAGTGCGAAGGAGAGCGTCTACAAGGTGTGGTTCCCGCTCACCCACCGGTGGCTCGGCTTCGAACAGGCCGACATCGTGCTCCACTCGAACGGCACGTTCACAGCTGAGTTGCTGATCCCTGCCACGGAGCCGGACCCGGCCGCCGGGGTGAGGGTGACCCCGACAGGGTTTCGCGGCCGGTGGCTGGTCGCGGACGGCCTCGTGGCGACCGCGATCGCCGTCGAGAACGAGCAGGACACGTCAACCGGGTAGCGCGACGAGCCGGACACGCGCGCCGGGCAGCGCGAGGCAGCCACGAACGCCGAGCGTCGGCGCTCGCACCTCGTCCGGCGTGCGGGTCCGCCCGTACTCTCTGACCGCATGAGTGAAAATCGTAAGCGTGCACGCGAGTTGGGCATCCCGCTGACCGGGGAGCCGGGGCCGTGGAACGCGATCACAGACGTGCCCGGTGTCGAGGTCGGGTACGTCACCCTTGTCGAGGGCGACGACGTACGCACCGGAGTGACGGCGCTCCTGCCACGTGGCAGGGACGGAGTCGGTACGCCCTGCGCGGCCGGCTGGCACTCGTTCAACGGCAACGGGGAGATGACCGGAACGGCCTGGATCGAGGAGAGCGGATCGCTCGCCGTCCCGGTCGTCATCACCAACACGTACGCGGTCGGCCCGGTGCACCGGGGCGTCGTCGAGTGGGTGCGGGCCCACTGCCGCGGCATGGCACCGGAGTGGCTGCTGCCGGTGGTCACGGAGACCTGGGACGGCCACCTCAACGACATCCACGGTCCGGCCGTGCAGTCCCGTCACGCGGCGGCCGCGATCGAGGCGGCCGGGTCCGGCCCGGTCGAGGAGGGATGCGTCGGCGGCGGAACGGGCATGCGCTGCTACGGCTTCAAGGGCGGCTCGGGGACCGCGTCGCGGGTGGTCGAGTACGGCGAGGACCGCTACACCGTCGGCGCCTTCGTGCAGGCCAATTTCGGCGCCCGGCGCGAACTGGTGGTGGCCGGTGTGCCGGTGGGGCGTGAGCTGTCCGGTCCGGTCGGAACGCCGGACCCCGAACCGGCGCCCGGTGGGGAGCGCCCCGTGCCGCCCGGCGCGGGCTCGGTGATCGTGGTCGTGGCGACCGACGCACCGCTGTTGCCGGGGCAGTGCAAGGCGTTGGCCCGTCGGGTGACGCTGGGCCTGGCCCGCACCGGCACCACCGGCAGCCACTTCTCCGGGGACCTCTTCCTGGCCTTCTCCACGGCCAACCCGTCCGCGCTGACCAGCACGTTCCCCGACGACGACGGCAGTGCGCCGTACGAGTCGATGCGCTTCGTGCCGTGGGGCCGGATGGACCCCTTCTACGGCGCGGTGGTCGAGTCGGTGGAGGAGGCGGTGCTCAACGTGCTCACCGGCGCACACTCGATGACCGGCCGCGCGGGCCACCACGTCCCGGCGCTCCCGCTGGACCGGGTGGCGGAACTGTTGGCGGTGCGGGAACGGTGACGTAGTACGGACGGCCCGGCCCCGAAAGACAGGCGCCCGGCGTGGTGGTCACTGGTCTCGTACAGGTTCGTCGGCCATACTGCCCGCCGTGGAGCAGCGCATAGATCCGAACACTCAGCCCGGGTACGCCGCAGGGACAGACCCGGCGTACATCCCTGGTCTCACGGCCCCTGTCCCTGCCGGGAAGCCGGATACGAGCCAGGAGCGGAGAAGCCAGGAACAGACGGACGAGGAGCAGACGGACCAGGAGCAGACGGACCCGGAGCAGACAGACCACGAACAGGCGTACGAGGGGGTACCCGACGCCGTCGCCCCCGACGAGGCCGTCGCGGAGACCGTGTCCGAGGGCGCGGCGGCTGACGACAAGGAGGCGGTGGACGGCCCCGTGTTCGAGGTGAGTGACCGTCGCGGCTCGATCACCGCCGACCGCGACGGCGTCCGGTTCCGGCTGGACGACCAGGAGGCCGAGTTCCGCTGGGACGAGGTCGGTGCGGTCGAGGTGAAGACCCCTCGGTTCGGCCGCCGGTTCACCGTCACGGTCCACATGTCGACCCGTCGATGGTTCAACGCCGAGGTCGAGGCGCCGGCCAGGAGCGACCTCAAGAAGTGGGCGGAGGACCTCGACGCGGTCCTGGACGTCTACTTCGAGGAGTCCTGACCACGGAGGTGCCGTCCGAGAGGCCGGGCCGGCGGCCGTAATGGACGTCGGCCCCCTCACGGCCGCCCGGCCGGGCCACGGCGGGCCCCGGCGCGGGGCGCAGCCGGACGCCACCCTGATGTGCCCCGCGGAACACGTCGGGTATGTGGGGCCGGGCTGTCGCCGCGAGGGCCGCGTCCCCGGCACACCCCGTACAGGAAGTGCGCGGAGGCGGGAGCCCGGCCCTCATCCGGAAGCCGCGGCCGGTCAGGCGTCCGCGAGGACCACCGAGCGGGTCAGGTGGCGCGGGCTGTCCGGGTCCAGACCGCGGGCGGCGGCGCGGGCGATCGCCAGCCGCTGGACGCGGACCAGCTCGGCCAGCGGGTCCAGGTCACTCTCCACCCAACGGGCACCGGTCGAGAGCACCTGTTCCGCAAGGCCCTCGGGGGCGGTGCCGAACATCCAGGTCGCGGTGCCGGTGGTGGCGATGCTGATGGGGCCGTGGCGGTACTCCATCGCCGGGTACGCCTCCGTCCAGGACAGTGACGCCTCCTTCATCTTCAGCGCTGCCTCGTTGGCGAGCCCCGCCGTCCAGCCGCGGCCGAGGAAGGTGAACTGGGTGCAGTCCAGCAGGCCTTCGGGCAGCGGCTCGGCCAGTGCGGTCTCGGCGTCGCGGACCACGGCGTCGGTGTGCAGACCGAGGTGCGCGCGGAGCAGGGTGAGCAGGGTGGTCGCGAACCGGGTCTGTACGACGGACTGCTCGTCGGCGAAGTCGAGTACGACGACCTCGTCGGCGGACGTCATGACCGGGGTCTTGGGGTCGGCGGTGATGGCCACGGTGCGGGTGACACCGCGCAGCCGGTCGAGCAGCGCCAGCACCTCGGTGGTGGTGCCCGAGCGGGTGAGGGCGACGACCCGGTCGTAGCTGCGGCCGAAGGGGAACTCCGAGGCGGCGAAGGCATCGGACTCGCCCTGTCCGGACTCCTCACGGAGGGAGGCGTACGCCTGGGCCATGTAGAACGAGGTGCCGCAGCCGACGACCGCGATGCGCTCACCGGCGGCGGGCAGAGCGGAGGCCTGGGTCTGGGCCAGCTCGGCGGCGCGGTGCCAGCACTCCGGCTGACTGGCCGTCTCGATCTCGACAAATGACACTTTTGCACTCCGTACTCGTAGTGTGATGCACGTTCATGCACGTTATACATGACGTGCGAGCATTATCAAGCATTTCGCACGCAGGATGCTTGACTGGGCGGAGCCTTGTGCCACGCTTACGCGTGTCCGGTGACCGTACCCAAGGGGATGGGTGCCTGAAGCCCGGGCCCGTAAGGAGAGTTCTCTTGTCCAGGGATGCCCGGTGGAACGCGCTGCTGGAGCTTGTCGGTAAGCACGGCCGGGTGGAGGTCGAGGACGCCGCCGCCAAGCTGGACGTCTCGGCCGCGACCATCCGCCGTGACCTGGACCAGCTCGCCGAGCAGCAGCTGCTCACGCGTACTCGCGGTGGCGCGGTCGCGCACGGTGTCAGTTACGAACTGGCCCTGCGCTACAAGACCGGCCGCCACGCCCCCGAGAAGCAGGCCATCGGCCGCGCCGTCTCCGAACTGGTGGCGGTGGGTGAAGTGGTGGGGCTGACCGGCGGTACGACACTGACCGAGGTGGCCCGTTCGCTGGCGGTGCGCTCCGATGTCGTCGGTGACACCGCGGCCGGGATGGGTGGTCAGCCGACGCTGACCGTTGTCACCAATGCCCTCAACATCGCCAACGAGTTGGTGATCCGGCCGCAGATCAAGATCGTGGTGACCGGTGGGGTGGCCAGGCCGCAGTCGTACGAGCTGACGGGGCCGCTGGCCAGTGGGGTACTGGGCGAAATCACGCTGGATGTCGCCGTGCTGGGCGTCAACGCGATCGACACCGGACGCGGTGCGTACGTCCATCACGAGGGCGAGGCCAGCATCAACCGGCTGCTCGCCCAGCAGGCGCAACGGGTGGTCGTGGCGGCCGACTCCTCGAAGATCGGCAAGCGGGCCTTCGCCAGGGTCTGCGACCTCGGGCAGATCGACTTCCTGGTCACCGACAAGGGCATCACGCCCGAGGCGACAACCCGCTTCACGGAGGCCGGCGTCACCGTCATCGCTGTCTGAACCGGTCGCACGAAACGGCGACGGCCCGCCGTTTCCGTGGGCGTGTGCGCGTGCGGCGTGGGTACGTCGGCGAAAGCGGCGACGGCCTGTCCGCTGTCACCAAAGCGCTAGCATCGTGCCAATAAATGTTTGCTACCTAGGTAAAATGAACAACTCTTGCCATTTGGGTGCGCCTTCGTGAACTATGTGCCTGCCGCCGCAAAGGAGCGTCCGCACCACCAGTACAGACAGAAGGGACCACCGTGTCAGACCTGCGACTCGGCGTCATCGGGCTCGGCCTGCGCCGTTCCATCGCGATGTCCGCCCACCACCCCGGGCAGGGTTCGGCGATCACCGCCGTCTGCGACCTCGACCCCGAGGTGCGGCAGCGTGAGGCAGAGCGCTTCGGCACCGATGTCGCGGTCGAGGACTACAAGCTGCTCCTCGACCGGGACGACCTCGACGCGGTCATCGTCGCCACCCCGGACGACACCCACGAGACCATCGCCATCGACGCGCTCCGGGCCGGCAAGGCCGTCTTCGTCGAGAAGCCGCTCGCTATCACGGTCGAGAGCTGCGACAACGTCCTGCGTGCCGCGTACGAGACCGGGACCCGGCTGTACGTCGGACACAACATGCGGCACATGGGCGTCGTGCGGCTGATGCGCGACATCATCGCCCGCGGCGACATCGGCGAGCCCAAGGCCGTGTGGGTGCGGCACTTCGTGGGCTACGGCGGTGACTACTACTTCAAGGACTGGCACGCCGACCGGACCCGTACCACCGGTCTGCTGCTCCAGAAGGCCGCCCACGACATCGACGTCCTGCACTGGCTGGCGGGCGGCTACACCCGGCGTGTCAACGCGCTCGGTGACCTCCTCGTCTACGGCGACCTGCCGCGTCGCGAGCCGGACACCCCGCGCCCGGCGAACTGGCTGCGCGAGTTCGACTGGCCGCCGACGGCCCGCAAGGACCTGCACCACATCGTGGACGTCGAGGACGTCTCGGTGATGAACATGCAGCTCGACAACGGCGTCGTGGCCGCCTACCAGCAGTGCCACTTCACCCCGGACTACTGGCGGAACTACACCGTCATCGGCACCGAGGGGCGGCTGGAGAACTTCGGCGACGGCCCCGGTGACGAGGTCAAGGTCTGGAACACCGGCCCCAGCGGATACCGCGGCGACGCCGACATCACCTACCGGGTGCCGGATGCCGGTGGTTCGCACGGTGGCGGTGACACCCGGATCATGGAGGAGTTCTGCCGGTTCGTACGCGACGGCGGTGTCACCGACACCTCGCCGGTCGCCGCGCGGATGAGCGTCGCCGCCGGTGTACTCGCCACCCGTTCGCTCCGTGAGGGCGGCGCGCCGTACGACGTCCCGGCCCTCGATCCGGAGCTCATCGGGTACTTCGAACGCGGTCAGGTCCGCTAGGAAACCGGCACGAATCGTTTCGACGGCCTTTCGACGGTCTCTCGGCGACCGCTCGACGACCTCCGGTGGCCGTGCGTCCGGCATCGCCACCGGAGGTCTCGGTGCAGCTGTTTTCAGCCATGCTCGGTGGGTAGTCGGTTCATTCCGGTTTGATGCCCGCCCGATGGTTGTCCGCCTCGAGGGGTGACGATGCCGGGTGAATTGAAGGAAATCGCCCGGAAAGTGCCGTACGGGGATGCGGGGTGCCGGTCTCGCAGGGTCACCGAGTCGCTCCCGCCGAGCGGTGTGAGCGAGGATTTTGCGCCAATAGGACGACACGGTGGCCGAGTTCGAACGCATGGCCGGATCATGGTCGGCATAATCGCGTCCATGTCGATCACGCGTGGGGACGTCGTTGACCTGGGGCGGGGCCTGTATGCATGGCTCCCGCCGAAGCGGGGCTGGGGGCTGGCCAACTGCGGACTCCTCGTCTCGCCCCGTGGCGCGCTCTGGATCGACACCCCGTACGACACCGTGCTGGCCGGCCAGTTCCTGGCCGAGTCCACGAAGCGGCTGCCCGACGGTGTCTCCATCGACCGGGTGATCGTCACCCATGCGAACGGGGACCACTTCTGGGGCGCGGGCGTGCTCCCGGACGCGGAGATCATCGCGACCCGCGAGGCCCGGGAACACATCCACTACGAGCCCACGCCGAAGCAGCAGCACGCGCTCGTCGCCACCGGCGATCCGACCACCGCGCTCGGCGCCTACCTCGGACGTCACTTCGGCCCCTTCGACTGGTCGCACACCGAGCCGGTGCAGCCGACCACGTACTTCACCGGGGAGCTGGAGCTGACTCTGGGGGAGTACCCGGTCCAGATCTCCGCCCTGCCGTCCGCACACACCACCGGCGACCTGATCGTCCATCTGCCCGCGCAGCGTGCGGTGTTCAGCGGAGACGTCATCTTCTCCTCCACCCCCGCTCAGCCCGGTGATCATCCGGTGCACTGGGCGGGTCCCCTCAGCAATGTGATCGCGGCCTGCGAACGGGTGCTGGCCACCGGCGCCGAGACCATCGTCCCCGGACACGGACCGGTCCTCGACCGGGCCGGGGTGCGCGATCACATCGTGTATCTGGAGTACGTGCGCGAGCGGGCCCATGCCTTCCACGCCGCCGGGATCCCGGCCCTCGAGGCGGCCCGCCGGGTCATCGGCGAGGGGCGCTATCCGGAGCTCGGCCTTCCCGAGCGGCTGGTGGTGACCATCGGCAGCGAGTTCCGGCAGCTCGACGGCTCCGAACTGCCCGGAGTGCTCCAGGTGATGACCGATGTCGCCGTGGTCGCCCAGGAAGTGGAACAGTCCCATGAGGCTGCCGGCCCCGCGGAGACGTAGGCGGAGCAGTCCCGTGAACCGACGGGCCCTGCGAAGAGACAACGGGAGCTTCCGTCGCCGCTTCGGCCGGAAGACCGATCCGACGACAGAAACGCGGTGACGGCGCCCGGGAACGCCGCGGTAGCATCGACGCCCTGATCGCGCTGGCCGAGCACGTGCTGACCCGAATGCCCCGGCCCGAGGCCCCCTCATGACACCGCCCGTACCTCCGCAGCCCTCGCGCTGTACGGCCCGGACTTCGCCGCCGACCCGCAGAGCCACTACCGGAGCCTGCGGGAACACGGCCCCCTCGCCCGCGTCCGGCTCGCCCCGGGCATCGATGCCCTCCTGGTCACCGACCCCGGGATCCGCTCCGGGGGCAGCGCCCATCCGGCTTGGTCGGCCGGTCCGCACCGGTGCCCGGCGAAACAGCCGGCGCTGCTCATCGCGATGACCGCGATCGAGCAGCTGACCAGTCAGCTGTGCGACACGGAACTGGACGTTCCGATCAGCGGACTGAAGTGGCGGCAGGGGCCCTTCCACCGCGCCCTGGTCCGGCTTCCGGTACGTTTCACCCCCGTCGACATGACCGCGGAAACGTACCGGCGCCAAGCCGCCGGGAGTGCGTCGGACGGGCCGTCGGCGGTGTCGATCAGCCCGTGAACCGTGTCGGTGGTACGCCGAACGGGTGAGGGGCGAGAGAATTGCCCGATGAACAGCGAGCGCAGCCGGCGCAACGCCGACCGAAGCACAGACGGGGTGGTCCGGTGAGCAGGTACGACAGGTACGACGTCACGGACGAGCAGTGGGAGGGGCTTGCCCAGGTCGTACCTCTGCGCAGCCGCAACGAATGGCCGTCCCGGGTAGACCACCGAACGGTCCCCGACGAGAGCGCGGAAGCCGAACAGCGGCGCCTCGTCGTGCTGCGGGTCCAGGTCTTCGCGGACGCGCGGGAGGTGGCGGAGTACTTGGTCGCGCAGGTCCCGGTGCTGCTCGACCTGACGGGCGCGGAGACGGATGTGGCCAAGCGCATCCTGGACTTCACCAGCGGGGTCGTCTTCGGGCTCGGCAGCGGAATGCACCGGGTCGACCGGAACGTCTTCCTGCTGTCCCCGGTCGGCATGGAGGTCGAGGGGGTCGCGGCGGCGGGCGTGCCTGGTTCGTAGGAGGGCTGCGGGGCGGGGGGCGGCCGGGAGCGGTGTGCCGGCGGCCTACCCCGTTCGTGGGAGTGCCGTCCGGGCGGGGCTGCCACGGTGGGCGTAGTCCGATCGCAGGAAGGTCGTTCAGGCGGAACGTTCCGGAACGGCTCCACGACGGACGGCCCGGCGGGCCCGGTGCGGCTCGACGGCGCCGTCCAGGCGGAGCCCACCCTCCGCATCGACCGGGACCTGGACGGACGGCAATTGCGCGAACTGGTGGATCTGGCCGTGTCGATCGGGGCGGCCGGCTACCTCAGGCTGGTGGGCACGGTCACGAAATCGGGTGCGGTGCGGGCCCGGGAGGCGCCCGGCGTGACGGTGGTAGACCTGGAGTTGTGACAGAACTTGATGTACGGGCCTTGCAGCAGCGGCTCGCCGCGTTCGCGGCCGCACGGGACTGGGGGCAGTACCACACCCCGAAGAACCTGGCGACGGCACTGAGCGTCGAGGCGTCCGAACTGGTCGAGATCTTCCAGTGGTTGACGCCGGAGCAGTCGGCGCGGGTGATGGAGAGGCCCGAGACGGCGCACCGGGTGGCGGACGAGGTCGCGGATGTTCTCGCCTATCTGCTGCAGTTCTGCGAGGTGTTGGGGATCGACGTGCTGTCGGCGCTGGCGGAGAAGATCGACCGGAATGAGACCCGGTTCCCGGTACCGGAGCCCCCGGACACCCCCGAACCCCGGGATCGTTACTCTTCGGAGTGATCAACTTATGCACAGTCGACTTCGTGTCCACAGATTTCCGAATTCCTCTGGCTTTTCGGTGCCGACTCCCTCACTGTGGGTAATGGATGAGTTGAGCGGCTTTTCGTACGGACGGGGGTAACGCATGGAAGCGGAGCGGCTTGTAGGAGTCAGCCGACGTGCGCTGGCGCAGAGCCGGGGCACGCCGGACATCATCGCCGAGGCGTGGCAGGCCCAGGCGCTCGCTCAGGCGATCGGCAGCCGGCTGGCGGCGGACGGGCCCAAGGAATTACGGGGCGATGCCCGCGGGCTCAGCGAGATCGGCGGGAGAAGCAGCGGGTCGCTGGACCACCCGGCGGCGCGGGCCGGAGTGGCGCGGGCCGCGCAGCTCTCCGATCTCGCCGAGCCGCGGGCGACCCTGACGGGTCTGGGCACGCTGCTCGGGGAGGTGGGGATGGCCCTGGTCGGGGTGGCCTGCGAGACCGACGAGCAGGGGCTCTACTGGCAGTGCATGGAGGCGATCGACGCGGCCGACGAGTCCTTGGACCGGGTGCACGGAATGCTCAGGCGCCTCGACGAGCAGGAGCGGGAGCGGCAGCAGGATCTGGAGCGCGGCCGGGAGCGGGACGGCCCGTACGGCGCGGTCCGCGGACCGGCGGGCTCGGCGGCGGGCCAGCCGTGACCGCACAGCACTTCGACGACGACCAGTGCCGGTGGTGGCGCCGAGGAGAGGGGAGAGGGGAGAAGGGAGGAGGTGAGGGATGACCGGCGGCCGGAGGTGCAGGATGGATGCATGGATCTTCGAATCTTCACCGAGCCCCAGCAAGGGGCCGACTACGACACCCTGCTCACGGTCGCCAAGGCGGCCGAGGACCTCGGCTTCGACGCCTTCTACCGCTCCGACCACTACCTCCGTATGGGGTCGGGCGACGGGCTGCCCGGCCCGACCGACGCCTGGATCACCCTGGCCGGGCTGGCGCGCGAGACCAAGCGGATCCGTCTCGGCACGCTCATGACCGCGGGTACCTTCCGGCTTCCCGGCGTGCTCGCCATCCAGGTCGCCCAGGTCGACCAGATGTCCGGCGGACGCGTCGAGCTCGGTCTCGGCGCGGGTTGGTTCGAGGAGGAGCACAAGGCCTACGGCATTCCGTTCCCCAAGGAGAAGTTCGGCAGGCTGGAGGAGCAGCTGGCCATCGTCACCGGGCTGTGGGCGACCGAGATCGGCAAGACGTTCAGCTTCGACGGCAGGTACTACCAGCTGACGGATTCGCCCGCGCTGCCCAAGCCGGCGCAGGCCAAGATCCCGGTCCTGATCGGCGGTCACGGTGCGACGCGTACACCGCGGCTGGCCGCCCTGTACGCAGACGAGTTCAATATCCCCTTCGCGTCGCTGGAGGACAGCGAGAAGCAGTTCGGCAGGGTCCGGGAGGCGGCAAAGGCGGCCGGCCGCGGACCGGACGACCTGGTGTACTCCAACGCCCTGGTGGTCTGTGTCGGCAGGAACGACGCAGAGGTGGCGCGCCGCGCCTCCGCCATCGGCCGCGACGTGGCGGAGCTGAAGGCGAATGGGCTCGCGGGCTCGCCCGCCGAGGTGGTCGACAAGATCGGCCAATACGCTGCGATCGGGTCGTCCCGGATCTACCTCCAGGTCCTGGATCTGGACGACCTGGAGCACCTGGAGCTGATCTCCTCCCAGGTCCAAACCCAGCTCACCTGAGCCGGGCGGTTCCGGCTCAGGTGAGCCGGAGTCCGGTCCCAGCGCACCGAGCCGGGCCATGGCCCGGTCCATGAGGGAGTCACCTGTGCAAACCGTCCGGTCAGCCGATGCCCCGCCCGCCCGTGCCCTCGGGCAGGCCCTCTCGGAGGGGGCACTCCTGCTCGACGGCGGTCTCTCCAACCAGTTGGAGGCGCAGGGCTGTGATCTGTCCGACGCTCTGTGGTCGGCCCGGCTGCTGGCCGACGGGCCGGGGCAGATCGAGGCGGCGCACACGGCCTATGTGCGGGAGGGCGCACAGGTGCTCATCACGGCCAGCTACCAGGCGACGTTCGAGGGATTCGAGCGACGAGGGATCGGACGGGCCCGGGCGGCGGAGCTCTTCGCCCGCAGCGTGCGGCTGGCGCGGCGGGCCGCGGATGGAGTGGAGCGGGAGGTCTGGGTCGCCGCCTCGGTCGGCCCGTACGGGGCGATGCTGGCGGACGGCAGCGAGTACCGGGGCCGCTACGGGCTCTCCGTCCGGGAACTGGAGCGGTTCCACCGTCCCCGGGTCGAGGCGCTGGCCGCCGCCGGGCCCGACGCGCTGGCGCTGGAGACGGTGCCGGACATCGACGAGGCCGAGGCGTTGCTGCGGGCGGTCGAGGGTTGCGGGCTCCCCGTCTGGCTCTCGTACAGCGTGGCGGGGGACCGGACCAGGGCGGGGCAGCCGCTGGAGACGGCCTTCGCCCTCGCCTCGGAAAACGACCGTGTGCTGGCCGTCGGGGTGAACTGCTGTGATCCGGCGGACGCGGACCGGGCGGTGCGGATGGCGGCGGACGTGGCAGGCAAACCGGTCGTCGTCTATCCGAACAGCGGCGAGCAGTGGGACGCCGCGGGCCGGGGGTGGGCCGGCGACGCCACGTTCGATCCGGGGAGAGTACGGGCCTGGCAGAAGGCCGGCGCCCGGCTGGTGGGGGGTTGCTGCCGGGTCGGCCCGGACACCATCGCGGAGCTGGCCGGGCTGCTCGGCGGAACGACCGCGGACGAAGGGAGGCGAGACGGAGAAGGCAGATGAAGGGAGACGAGGCAGATGGAGGGAGCCTGCGAGACTCCCAGGAGGTCCGGGGAGTCTCGGGGCCAGGAAGTCCCAGGACGGCGAACGGCTGCGAAGGGAGGGCGGGGCAACGGCGTCCGGACACCGGTAAATACGCTGGTGGGGCGCGTGCGAGCCGGACCATACTCGGATGTGTGTTCCTGACAATCAGCACGACCGGCAATCCGGAACGTCCCGCTACCGACCTCGGCTTCCTGCTGCACAAGCACCCCGAGAAGGCGCAGGCGTTCTCCACCTCCCATGGCACCGCGCATGTCTTCTATCCCGAGGCATCCGCCGAGCTCTGCACCGCGGCGCTCCTGCTGGAGGTGGATCCCGTGGCGCTGGTGCGGCGCGGCAAGGGCAAGGGCCGGGGCGGTGCCCCCGACGCGGCGCTCGCGCAGTATGTCAACGACCGCCCGTACGTGGCGTCCTCGCTGCTTTCCGTCGCGATGAGCACCGTCTTCAAGTCCGCGCTGAACGGGGCGTGCCGCGCGCTGCCCGAACGGGTACAAGCCCCGCTTCCACTGCGCATCGAGGTACCCGCACTGCCGGCGCGTGGCGGCGCGGAACTGGTACGCAAGCTCTTCGGGCCGCTCGGCTGGACGAGCGTGGACGCCATGGCCGTACCTCTGGACGAGCAGTTCCCGGAGTGGGGTGACTCGCGGTACGTCCGGCTGGCGCTGGAGGGCGAGTTGCGCCTGGCGGACGCGTTGCGGCAGTTGTACGTCCTGCTGCCGGTGCTCGACGACGCCAAGCACTACTGGGTCGCGCCGGACGAGGTGGACAAGCTGTTGCGGGCCGGTGACGGCTGGCTGGCCGCCCACCCCGAGCAGAAGCTGATCACCAGCCGCTATCTGTCCCGGCGTCGGGGACTGACCCGGGAGGCGATGCAGCGGCTGGAACTGGTACGGCTCGCCGAGTCGGACGACCTCGATGTCGAGAGCATCGACAACGCGGTGGACGAGACGACCGACACCGAGGAGAAGCCGGTGCCGCTCGCCGAGCAGCGGCGCACCGCGATCATCGACGCGCTGCGCGCCGCCGGGGCCGGCCGGGTCCTCGACCTCGGCTGCGGGCAGGGCCAGTTGGTGCAGGCGTTGCTCAAGGACGTGGGCTTCACGGAGATCGTCGGCGTCGATGTCTCCATGCGCGCCCTCACCATCGCCTCGCGACGGCTGAAGCCGGACCGGATGGGGGAGCGGCAGGCCGGACGTGTCACGCTGCAGCAGGGCTCTCTCACGTACACGGACAAGAGGCTCAAGGGGTATGACGCGGCCGTGCTGAGCGAGGTCATCGAGCACCTCGACCTGCCGAGGCTGCCCGCGCTGGAGTACGCGGTGTTCGGTTCGGCCCGTCCGCGGACCGTGCTCGTGACGACACCGAACGTCGAGTACAACGTCCGCTGGGAGACCCTCCCGGCCGGGCATGTGCGCCACGGCGACCACCGGTTCGAATGGACCAGGGCCGAGTTCCGCGCCTGGGCCGGTGAGGTGGCACAGCGGCACGGCTACGAGGTCCGCTTCGTCCCCGTGGGGCCCGAGGACCCCGAGGTCGGCCCACCCACACAGATGGCCGTGTTCACGATGACCGCACCCGATGAGACCGCGAAGCAGAACAGGAACGAGACCGTGAAGGAGGCGAAAGCCGCATGACCAGTACCTCGCGCACCCTGCCGGTGACCGACCTCTCCCTCGTGGTTCTCGTCGGAGCCAGCGGTTCCGGCAAGTCCACCTTCGCCCGCAAGCACTTCAAGCCCACGGAGATCATCTCCTCGGACTTCTGCCGCGGCCTGGTCGCCGACGACGAGAACGACCAGAGCGCCAGCCGAGACGCCTTCGACATCCTCCACTACATCGCGGGCAAGCGG
The DNA here is from genome assembly GCF_055635345.1 of Streptomyces sp. NPDC111516. Classification (NCBI taxonomy): domain Bacteria; kingdom Bacillati; phylum Actinomycetota; class Actinomycetes; order Kitasatosporales; family Streptomycetaceae; genus Streptomyces; species Streptomyces sp. NPDC111516. The sequence goes on from NZ_JBVKBV010000031.1 coordinate 25,047, forward strand.
CTCGCAGCCGGGCGGCTGACCGTCGTGGACGCCACCAGCGTCCAGCCCGAGAGCCGCAAGCAGCTGGTCCAACTGGCCAGGAGCCACGACGTACTGCCCATCGCGATCGTCCTCGACCTGCCCGAGGAGGTCTGCGTCGCGCGCAACGCGGCCCGCCCCGACCGCGCCGACATGCCGCGCCACGTCATCCAGCGCCACCGCCGCGAACTGCGCCGCTCGTTGCGCGGACTGGAGCGCGAGGGCTTCCGTAAGGTGCACATCCTGCGCACCGAGGAGGAGGCGGAGCACGCCGAAGTGGTGCTGGAGCGCCGCTACAACGACCTGCGCCACCTCAACGGCCCCTTCGACATCATCGGCGACATCCACGGCTGCCGTTCCGAGCTGGAGACCCTGCTCGGCGAGCTCGGCTACGTCGACGGCGCGCACCCCGAGGGGCGCACTGCGGTCTTCGTCGGCGACCTCGTGGACCGCGGTCCCGACAGCCCCGGGGTGCTGCGCCGCGTCATGTCCATGGTGTCGGCGGGCAACGCCCTGTGCGTACCCGGCAACCACGAGAACAAGCTCGGTCGCTACCTCAAGGGCCGCAAGGTCCAGCACACCCATGGACTCGCCGAGACCATCGAGCAGTTGGACCGGGAGGACGAGAGGGACCCGGCCTTCCGCGAGCAGGTGCGGGAGTTCATCGACGGGCTCGTCAGCCACTACGTGCTCGACGGGGGCAAACTCGTCGTCTGCCACGCCGGACTGCCCGAGAAGTACCACGGGCGCACCTCCGGCCGGGTCCGCTCGCACGCGCTGTACGGGGAGACCACCGGCGAGACCGACGAGTTCGGCCTGCCCGTGCGCTACCCGTGGGCGGAGGAATACCGGGGCCGGGCCGCCGTGGTCTACGGCCACACCCCGGTGCCCAACACCTCCTGGGTCAACAACACCATCTGCCTGGACACCGGTGCGGTCTTCGGCGGGAAGATGACCGCGCTGCGCTGGCCGGAGCGCGAACTCGTCGACGTACCGGCCGAGAAGGTCTGGTACGAGCCGGTCAAGCCGCTGACCACCGAGGCACCCGGGGGCCGGGAGGGCCGGCCGCTGGACCTCGCCGATGTGCACGGGCGCCGGATCGTGGAGACCCGGCACATGGGGCGCATCTCGGTCCGGGAGGAGAACGCCGCGGCGGCGCTCGAAGTCATGAGCCGGTTCGCCGTCGACCCCCGGCTGCTCGGCTACCTCCCGCCGACCATGGCGCCCACCGCCACCTCGCACGAGGACGGCTACCTGGAGCACCCGGCCGAGGCCTTCGCCCAGTACCGGGCGGACGGTGTCACGCAGGTCGTGTGCGAGGAGAAGCACATGGGCTCGCGCGCGGTTGCACTGGTCTGCCGGGACGTGAACGCCGCCCGCGAGCGGTTCGGCGTGGGCGACCCCGTCGGCGCCTCCGACACCTCCGACACCTCCGGCGGTGAGGGAGGTCCGACCGGGGCGTTGTACACCCGCACCGGGCGGCCGTTCCTCGACGACGTCGCCCTCACCGAGGTGATCCTCGGCAGGCTGCGCACCGCCGTCACCGCCGCCGGACTCTGGGAGGAGTGGGACACCGACTGGGTGCTGCTCGACGCCGAGCTGATGCCGTGGTCCCTCAAGGCGGCCGGGCTGCTGCGCACGCAGTACGCCGCGGTCGGCGCCGCATCCGGAGCCGTCCTCCCGGAGGCCGAGGCGGCCCTCGCGGCGGCGGCGGCCCGTGGGGTGGACGTGGGCACGCTCGCGGACCGCCAGCGGGAACGGGCCGAGGACGCGGCCGCGTTCACGGAGGCGTACCGCCGCTACTGCTGGAGCACCCAGGGCCTGGACGGAGTGCGGCTCGCCCCGTTCCAGATCCTTGCCGTGCAGGGCCGCTCGCTGGCCTCCGTACCGCACGACGAGCAGCTGGCCTGGCTCGACCGCCTGGTCGAGCACGACCCGACGGGGCTGCTCCAGGTCACCCGCCGGCTCGTCGTCGACACCGGTGACGAGGCATCGGTGCGCTCCGGCGTCGACTGGTGGCTGGAGATGACCGGACGCGGCGGCGAAGGCATGGTCGTCAAGCCGCTCGCCGCGCTCGTACGGGACGGGAAGGGAAGACTGGTCCAGCCGGGCATCAAGGTGCGCGGCCGGGAGTACCTCCGGATCATCTACGGCCCCGAGTACACCCGCCCGGAGAACCTGGAACGGCTGCGCGGCCGGTTCCTCGGCCACAAGCGGTCGTTGGCGCTCCGGGAGTACGCGCTGGGGCTCGAAGCACTGGACCGGCTGGCCGACGGGGAGCCGCTGTGGCGGGTGCACGAGGCGGTGTTCGCGGTGCTGGCCCTGGAGTCGGAACCGGTCGACCCGAGGCTGTAGAAGGGGGCGGCAGCGGGATTTCCGTGAGTTCAACGATGAGATCAGAGTGGGATACACGGGAAACCCGCTGGCGATTCACCGGGCGAACGGCGCTCCGCACGGTGAGGATGGAGACATGGGATTCCACGTCGACTCCGAGGCCGGGCGGCTGCGCCGCGTCATCCTGCACCGCCCCGATCTGGAACTGAAGAGACTCACCCCCGGCAATAAGGACGCGCTCCTGTTCGACGACGTGCTCTGGGTGCGCCGCGCCCGCCAGGAGCACGACGGCTTCGCGGACGTGCTGCGCGACCGCGGGGTGGAGGTGCACCTCTTCGGCGATCTGCTCCGCGAGGCGCTGGACATTCCCGTGGCCAGGCGGCTCGTCCTGGACCGGGTCTTCGAGGAGAAGGAGTACGGCCCGCTCGCCACCGAGCATCTGCGGGCCGCCTTCGAGGAGTTGCCCAGCGCCGAACTGGCCGAGGCGCTGGTGGGCGGGATGACCAAGCGGGAGTTCCTGGACCGGCACAGCGAGCCGACCTCCGTCCGCTTCCATGTCATGGACCTGGACGACTTCCTGCTCGGCCCGCTGCCCAACCATCTCTTCACCCGGGACACCTCGGCCTGGATATACGACGGCGTGTCCATCAACGCGATGCGCTGGCCGGCCCGGCAGCGCGAGACCGTCCACTTCGAGGCGATCTACCGCCACCACCCGCTCTTCACCGGTCCCGAGGCGGGCGTCTTCCACCACTGGTCGGAGGGGCAGGACGACTACCCGTCCACCATCGAGGGCGGCGACGTACTGGTCATCGGCCACGGCGCCGTACTCATAGGGATGAGCGAGCGCACCACCCCGCAGGCGGTGGAGATGCTGGCCCGCGGGCTGTTCGACGCCGGTTCGGCGCACACGATCGTGGCGCTCGACATGCCCAAGCTCCGGGCGTTCATGCACCTCGACACGGTCATGACGATGATTGACGGCGACACCTTCACCAAGTACGCGGGGCTGGGCATGCTTCGCTCCTACACCATCGAGCCCGGTGACGGGCCGAGGGATCTGAAGGTCACCGACCATCCGCCCGAGCACATGCACGACGCGATCGCGCACGCCCTGGGCCTGGACTCGATCCGGGTTCTCACGGCCACCCAGGATGTGCACGCCGCGCAGCGCGAGCAGTGGGACGACGGCTGCAACGTGCTGGCCGTCGAGCCGGGTGTCGTCGTCGCGTACGAGCGCAATGCCACCACCAACACCTACCTGCGCAAGGAGGGCATCGAGGTCGTAGAGATCCGCGGCAGCGAACTGGGCCGGGGCCGGGGCGGCCCCCGCTGCATGAGCTGCCCGGTGGTGCGCGACCCGGTGTAGTGGCGTGCGCGCCCGGACCTGAGGGGGGTCATCGTATAGCAATGCATTGTGTCGTATAGACTTCCAAGGTCAGCAAGAGCGATCCTCGCCCTACCCAGGAGCAGTCCCATGGCCATAGACCTCACAGGCCGCCACTTCCTCAAGGAGCTGGACTTCACGGCCGAGGAGTTCCGTGGCCTGATCGACCTCGCGGCGGAGCTCAAGGCCGCCAAGAAGTCGGGGACCGAAGTGCAGCGGCTGCGCGGCAAGAACATCGCGCTCATCTTCGAGAAGACCTCGACCCGCACCCGCTGCGCCTTCGAGGTGGCCGCCGCCGACCAGGGTGCGTCCACGACGTACCTCGACCCCACCGGCTCGCAGATCGGGCACAAGGAGTCGGTGAAGGACACGGCCCGCGTCCTCGGCCGGATGTACGACGGCATCGAGTACCGGGGTGACAGCCAGGCAGCCGTCGAAGAGCTGGCCGCCCACGCCGGCGTTCCGGTCTTCAACGGGCTCACCGACGACTGGCACCCGACCCAGACGCTCGCCGACGTCCTCACCATGACCGAGCACAGCGAGAAGCCGCTGGAGCGCATCGCCTTCGCCTACCTCGGCGACGCCCGCTTCAACATGGGCAACTCCTACCTCGTCACCGGCGCGCTGCTGGGCATGGACGTGCGGATCGTCGCACCGAAGTCGTACTGGCCGGCCCAGGAGATCGTCGCCGAGGCCCGCACGCTGGCCGAGGCGAGCGGCGCGACGGTCACTCTCACCGAGGACGTCACCGAGGGCGTCCGGGGCGCGGACTTCGTCGCCACCGATGTCTGGGTCTCCATGGGCGAGCCCAAGGAGGTCTGGGGTGAGCGTATCGAGGCCCTCGCGCCGTACGCCGTGACCATGGACGTCCTGCGCGCCACCGGCAACGCCGACGTGAAGTTCCTGCACTGCCTCCCGGCCTACCACGACCTCGATACCAGGATCGGCCGGGAGATCGAGGCCGCCCACGGGCTGACGGAGCTGGAAGTCACCGACGAGGTCTTCGAGTCCGCGCACTCGGTCGTCTTCGACGAGGCCGAGAACCGGATGCACACGATCAAGGCCGTTCTGGTGGCAACCCTGGCGGCCGCGCACTGAGCACTGCATGGACATGCACCCAATTGGGTGAACATGCGCGAGGGCGACTATCATGTTGCCTCCTGGTGGGGTTCGAGCTCGCACGCTCGAACCCCATTTTCGTGCGGCCCACGCTGCCGAGTCCTGAGCCTGAGCCCGGAGCCGCAGCCCCCCACAGGCCCCGGGCGCACATCCCCCACATGCCTCACCAGAGAAGAGACCGTCCCCGTGAGTCCGCTGCGCCCACCGAGCCCCACGCGCCCGTCCGGGCCACGCATCAAGAACCCGCACCAGCTGATCGCCGAGTCCGGCGCCGACCTGGAGGGGCACGGCCTCAAGCGCTCCATGGGCCTCTTCCAGCTGGTGTGCTTCGGTGTCGGCGCCATCGTCGGCACCGGCATCTTCGTCGGCCTCTCCGACAGCGTCGCCGAGGCCGGCCCCGCCGTCGTGCTGTCCTTCGTGCTCGCGGCGATCACCTGCATCTTCACCGCGTTCTCCTTCGCGGAGCTGGGCAGCGCGATCCCGGTCTCCGGCAGCTCGTACTCCTTCGCCTACGCGACGCTCGGCGAGCGCATCGCGTTCCTCGTCGGCTGGTGTCTGCTGCTGGAGTACGGCGTCTCGGTCTCCGCGGTCGCCGTCGGCTGGAGCCAGTACGTCAATGAGTTGCTGAGCAGCCTGTTCGGTCTGCAGCTGCCCGCCGCACTCTCTGCAGGGCCCGGTGACGGCGGAGTGATCAATCTGCCCGCCGTCCTGGTGATCATGATGGCCGCCACCCTGCTGGTGCGCGGCGTCCGGGAGAGCGCGGGGGCCACCGCCGCGATGGCGATCCTCAAGATCACCATCCTGATCATGTTCTGCGTCATCGCCTTCACGGCCTTCGAGCACGGGAACCTCACGCCGTTCATCGCTCACGGAGCGGGCGGGGTCACCGCCGGTGCGTCGCTGGCGTTCTTCTCGTACATCGGCTTCGACGCCATCACCACCGCGGGCGAAGAGGTCAAGAACCCGCGGCGGAACATCCCGATCGCGATCATGATCTGCATCGGCCTGGTCACGCTGCTCTACTGCGCCGTGGCGCTCGCCGCCATCGGGGCCCTCGGCCCGAAGGCCGTGGCCGACCGGCCGGCCGCGCTCTCGATCGTCGTCGACCAGGTCACCCACTCGAACGTCGGCGGCGGGATCATCGCCTTCGGCGCGGTCGTCGCGATCGCGTCCGTCGTGCTCGCGGTGATGTACGGGCAGACCCGCATCCTGATGTCGATGTCCCGCGACGGCCTGATCCCCCGGGTCTTCGAGCGGGTCTCGCCGCGGACGGCGACGCCGGTCGCCAACACCTGGATCGTGGCGGTGGTCTTCGCGGTTCCGGCGGCCTTCTCCTCGCTCGATGTGGTGGTGAACCTGACGACCATCGGCGCACTGGCCACCATGGTCGCGGTGAACATCTCGGTGATCGTGCTGCGTCGCCGCAACCCTGAGGTGACGGGCTCGTTCCGGGTGCCGCTCTACCCGCTGAGCCCACTCCTGGGTGTTGGCTTCTGCCTCTATCTGATCTACGGGACAGGCTGGGCGACCTGGGTGCAGTTCGCCGTCTTCCTGGCCGTCGGCGCGGCGATCTACGCCTTCTACGGCCGCAGCCGCTCCCGGCTGGCCGCTGCCGACGCGGGGTGAGATCAGGAGGTCCGGGGCGGCGCGGGGGCGGCGGGTAAGTTCTGCGGCGTACGGGACGGCAGAGTGAACCAGACCGCCTTGCCGTGCTCCGTCGTGCGGTGACCGCAGGACGAGCTGAGCGTACGGATCAGCAGCAGCCCCCGGCCGTGCTCCTGCCAGGGGTCCGGCTCGCTGCCGGGCCGCGGATGCGAGAGATCACCCGGCGGGGCGGGGTCGCGGTCGTGCACCTCCACCTGGCAGTGCGTCGGCAGCAGCTCCACCACCAGCTCGATCGGCTCCTCTCCGCGGGTGTGCTCCACCGCGTTGGTGACCAGCTCGGCGGTGAGGAGCTCGGCGGTGTCCGAATCGGCCGGTGCGTCGATCTCCGCCAGCGCCGTACGGATCAGGGCGCGGGCGACCGGTACGGCCACCGTCGAGTGGGGCAGGGCAATCCGCCAGGAGGCAGGGAGGGGGGCATCGGGGGCCACGGCAGGGTTTCCGTTCCGGAGTCGGGTGGACTTTCTGGACGTCAACACTTCTTCGATTCGACCTTTACGAAGTGCGACGAGTTCGGACAAGGGTCTGCCGACCGGCATGAAGGGGACGTTCGGCACTGCTCTCTCACGCTCCGCGTATCGCGTGCCCGTGACGGGAGTCACGCTCGAGTGATAAGTTCGGTTGCAGGTAGTCGCAGGCAGCGGCCCGACGGCTGAAGGGGAGCCCCCTCCATGAGTCCGTTTCCCAGCTCCGCCCCACGTACGGATGACTGGCGTCATCTGCGGCTGACGACGGACGACGGAGTTGCCACCGTCACCCTCGCCCGCCCCGAGAAACTCAACGCGCTCACCTTCGGTGCCTACGCCGATCTGCGCGACCTGCTTGCCGAACTGTCCCGCGAACGCACCGTGCGCGCGCTGGTGCTCGCGGGGGAGGGCCGCGGTTTCTGCTCGGGCGGAGATGTCGACGACATCATCGGCGCGACACTCGCCATGAACACCGCCCAGCTCCTCGATTTCAACCGCATGACCGGGCAGGTGGTGCGGGCCCTTCGTGAAACCCCCTTCCCCGTCATCGCCGCCGTACACGGCGTGGCCGCAGGTGCCGGCGCGGTTCTCGCGCTGGCCGCCGATTTCCGGATCGCGGACCCGTCCGCCCGCTTCGCGTTCCTCTTCACCAAGGTCGGTCTCTCCGGCGGCGACATGGGCGCCGCCTACCTGCTGCCGCGCGTCGTCGGCCTCGGTCACGCCACCCGGCTGCTGATGCTCGGCGAACCGGTCCGCGCGCCCGAAGCGGAACGGATCGGACTGATCAGTGAGCTGACCGAGGAAGGCCAGGCGGATGTGCGCGCGGCGGCGCTCGCCCGCCGCCTCGCCGACGGACCGGCCCTCGCCCTCGCCCAGACCAAGGCACTGCTCACCGCCGAACTCGACATGCCGCTCGCCGCCGCGGTCGAGCTGGACGCCGCGACCCAGGCCCTGCTGATGCACGGCGACGACTACGCCGAATTCCATGCCGCCTTCACCGAGAAGCGGCCACCGAAGTGGCAAGGGCGGTAGCGCGATGCCGCCCGACGCGAGTGCCACCGGCTCGGGAGCATCCGCCGCGGCGGCGCCCGGCGCGATTCCATCCGCCATGACGGCGCCGGCGCCCGGCGCGTATCCCTCCACCACGAAGCCGACCGGCGTGAAACGGATCGCGGTCATCGGCGGCGGACCCGGTGGGCTCTACGCCGCGGCCCTGCTCAAGCGGCTCGATCCGGAACGCGACATCACCGTCTGGGAGCGCAACGCACCCGACGACACCTTCGGCTTCGGCGTCGTCCTCTCCGACGAGACCCTCGGCGGCATCGAGCACGCCGACCCCGTCGTGTACCGGGCGCTCCAGGACGAATTCGTACGGTGGGACGACATCGACATCGTCCACCGCGGTGTGACCCAGACCTCCGGCGGCCACGGCTTCGCGGCGCTGGGCCGGCGCAGGCTCCTGGAGATCCTGCACGACCGCTGCGAGTCCCTCGGCGTACGCCTCCGCTTCCGCACCGTGGCTCCGCCGGCCGCCGAGCTGGCCGCCGCCCACGACCTGGTGATCGCCGCCGACGGGGTGCACAGCCTCACCCGCGCCGCGCACGCCGACACCTTCGGCCCCCGCCTCACCGACCACCGCTGCCGCTACATCTGGCTCGCCGCCGACTTCGCCCTCGACGCCTTCCGCTTCGAGATCGCCGAGACCGCGTACGGGGTGATGCAGCTGCACGGCTACCCCTTCTCGGCCGATGCCTCCACCGTCATCGTCGAGATGCGTGAGGAGGTCTGGCGGGCCGCCGGATTCGACGCCTGCGACGTGGAGCACTCGACCGTGCGCTGCGCCAAGATCTTCACCGAGGCGCTCGGCGGGCGGCCGCTGCGTTCCAACAACTCCTCCTGGCTCACCTTCCGCACCGTCGTCAACGCCCGCTGGTCGCACGGCAACACGGTCCTCATCGGCGATGCCGCCCACACCGCGCACTTCTCCATCGGCTCCGGCACCAAACTCGCCGTCGAGGACGCCCTCGCGCTCGCCGCCTGCATCGAGGAACAGCCCGACCTGCCCGCCGCGCTGTCCGCGTACGAGGCCGAGCGCCGACCGGTCGTCGAATCGACGCAGCGGGCCGCCGCGGCCAGCCTGCGCTGGTTCGAGGAGCTCGGCACCTACGTCGACCAGCCGCCGCGCCAATTCGCCTTCAACCTCCTCACCCGCAGCCGCCGCGTCACCCACGACAACCTGCGGCTGCGGGACACCTCCTTCACCGCCGCCGTCGAGGAGGAGTTCGGCTGTGCCCCGGGCACCCCGCCGATGTTCACCCCGTTGCGGCTGCGCGGCCTCGAACTCCGCAACCGCGTCGTCGTCTCACCCATGGACATGTACTCGGCCGTCGACGGCGTCCCCGGCGACTTCCACCTCGTCCACCTGGGCGCACGCGCACTCGGTGGCGCCGGGCTCGTCATGACGGAGATGGTGTGCGTCAGCGCCGAGGGCCGCATCACCCCCGGCTGCACCGGGCTCTACACCCCCGAACAGGCCGCGGCCTGGACCCGGATCACCGACTTCGTCCACGCGAGCGCCCCCGGCACGGCCATCGGCGTCCAGCTCGGCCACTCCGGACGCAAGGGCTCCACCAAACTCATGTGGGAGGGCATCGACCAGCCCCTCGACCACGGCAACTGGCCGCTCACCGCCGCCTCCCCGATCCCGTACGCCGACGGCGTCAACCAGGTCCCGCACGCCCTGGACCGGGCCGGACTCGACGCCGTACGCGAACAGTTCGCGGCGGCGGCGCGCCGTGCCGATCACTGCGGCTTCGACCTGCTGGAACTCCACTGCGCCCACGGCTACCTGCTCTCCGGCTTCCTCTCGCCGCTCACCAACCGCCGCACCGACCGGTACGGCGGATCGCTGGACAACCGGCTCCGCTTCCCCCTGGAAGTCTTCGACGCGGTCCGCGCCGACTGGCCCGACGACCGGCCCATGACCGTCCGCATCTCCGCCACGGACTGGGCCGAGGGCGGCACGACCGCCGAGGACGCCGTCGAGATCGCCCGTGCCTTCGTGGCCCACGGAGCCGATGCCATCGACGTCTCCACCGGCCAGGTCGTCCCCGACGAGCGCCCCGAGTTCGGCCGTTCCTACCAGACCCCGTACGCCGACCGGATCCGTAACACGCTGTGCGTGCCCGTCATCGCGGTCGGTGCGATCTCCTCCTGGGACGACGTCAATTCACTGCTGCTCGCGGGCCGGGCCGACCTCTGCGCCCTGGCGCGTCCACATCTCTACGACCCGCACTGGACGCTGCATGCGGCGGCCGACCAGGGCTACAGCGGACCGGGCGCGCCCTGGCCGCTCCCGTACCGCGCGGGCAGCCGCACCCCGCCGACGGGCCGCACGGACGCACCGAAGCCGCGGCTCACCCTGGGGTGACGGGCTCCTTTGCCGCGCTGATCAGCAGCCGGTCCGAGACGGCCCGGAAGCCGATGCGCCGGTACACGCCGTTGCTGGTCGGGTTCGCGAGGTCGGTGAAGAGCAGCACCTCCTCCGCGCCCGCTTCCCGGGCCGCCCGGCTGACCTCCGCCGTCACCGCGGCCGCGTACCCCCGGCCACGGTGTTCGGCAGGCGTGTAGACCGGCGCGATCCGCACCGTGCCCGCGATCCGCGGTGAGACGCCCGCCATCGACACCGGGGCGCCGTCCGCCTCCCAGAGCGTCAGCCCGCCGGACGCCGTCCGCTCGTCCACCAGCCGTCCGGCATGCGTGCCGGGCTGGCCGACCTGGTCGGCGAACGCGAGGTGCCAGCCCACCAGCAGTTCCCGGTCGGCGGCGGTGGCGGCCCGGGGCCTCCCCGACGGTGCCGGAGAGGGCGGGACCAGCGTCTCCAGCCGGTAGAGCCGCTGCTCCTGGTCGACCCGGTGGCCCGGCCAGGTGGCGGCCAGCGCCTGGGCGGTGGCCCGCTCCGCGTTGATCCCGGTCAGCGGGAGCGCGGCGGCCAGCGGGGCGACCGCCTCCGGGGCGACGGTCCCCAGCAGCGGCGGATACGGCGGGGTCTGCACCAGCGTCCCCGCGACCTCGCCGTCCGCCCCGCGCCACCAGCCCAGCAGCGGGGCGGAGTCACCGTAGGCGTGCGGGCCGTGGCGGCGCAGGGCCGCGGTGACGCTCAGCACCAGGGTGTTCTCGGCGGGCCGGGCGGCCAGCGAGGCGCCGGCCGCGTCGAGAAATACGTCGACGTCGTCGGTGAAGGTCCAGGTCATGCTTCATCCTGCCGGGCGAGGGTGGCGCGAAGCACTCGTATTTCCGGGTCACGAAGGGCTGTCCCGCAGCCGGAAACGCTGGAGCTTCCCGGTGGCGGTCCGGGGCAGTGCGGGCAGGAACTCGACGACGCGCGGGCACTTGTGCGGGGCCAGCTCACTCTTCATGTACGTACGCAGTTCGTCGGCCGACAGTTCCGCGCCCTCGCGCAGCACCACGTACGCCACCACGATCCGGCCGCGCAGCTCGTCGGCCCGCCCCACCACCGCGGCCTCGGCCACTGCGGGGTGACGCAGCAGGGCGTCCTCGACCTCGGGGCCCGCGATGTTGTAGCCGGAGGAGATGATCATGTCGTCGGCGCGGGCCACGTAACGGAAGTAGCCGTCCGGCTCGCGCACATACGTGTCACCGGTGATGTTCCAGCCGTGCGCCACGTAGTCCCGCTGGCGGTCGTCGGCGAGATAGCGGCAGCCGATCGGACCGCGTACGGCGAGGAGTCCGGGCTCCCCGTCCGGCACCTGGCGGCCCTCGCTGTCCACCACCCGGGCCCGCCAGCCGGGCACGGGAACTCCGGTGGTGCCGGGGCGGATCGCGTCGTCGGCGGCGGAGATGAAGATGTGCAGCAGTTCGGTGGCGCCGATGCCGTTGATGATGCGCAGCCCAGTCCGCTCGTACCAGGACCGCCAGGTGCCGACCGGGAGGTTCTCGCCGGCCGAGACACAGCGCCGCAGCGCGGTCAGATCGTGCTCGTCGATGTGGTCGAGCATCACGCGGTACGCGGTCGGCGCGGTGAACAGCACCGAGACACGGTGTGCGGCGAGCGCGGGCAACAGCTGGACCGGGCCGGACTGTTCGAGCAGCAGGGAACTGGCACCGGCCCGCAGCGGGAAGACCACCAGACCACCGAGCCCGAAGGTGAAGCCGAGCGGTGGACTGCCCGCGAACACGTCGTCGGGCGTCGGACGCAGGACATGGCGCGAGAACGTGTCGGCGATGGCGAGCACGTCCCGGTGGAAGTGCATACAGCCCTTCGGCCGCCCGGTGGTGCCCGAGGTGAACGCGATCAGCGCGACATCGTCCGTCGCCGTGTCCACCGGACGGTACGGCCCCCGCTCGGCCTCGGCCAGCCGCAGCAGATCGTCCGGGGTGTCACCCCCGTACGCCGTGATCCGCAGCCCCGGCACCTGAGCCTTCACCAGGTCGTCGATCGCCCGGACGTCGCACAGCGCGTGGCTCACCCGGGCGATCGAGCAGATGGTGGCGAGCTCGGCGGACCGCTGCCGGTCCAGCACCGTGACGGCGATCGCGCCCGCCTTCAGCACCGCGAGCCAGCAGGCGGCGAGATGGGGCGTGGTGGGGCCGCGCAACAGCACGCGGTTGCCGGGGACGACCCCCAGATCCGATGTGAGGACATGGGCGATCCGGTCCACCCGGTCCCGCAGCTCCCCGTAGCTCCACACTCCGCCGTCGGGGGTACGGAAGGCGGGGCGGTCGGGGCCGAAGCGGTCGGCCGTACGGTCCAGCAGCTCCGCCGCGCAGTTGAGGCGGGGCGGGTAGTTCAGTTCGGGCAGGTCGAAGAGCAGTTCCGGCCACTCGTCCGGGGGTGGCAGGTGCTCCCTGGCGAAGCTGTCGAGGTGCGCTGAGGTTTTCGGGTCCATGACGGATCGCCCCCTTGTCGCCTCCGGAGCGTATCGTTTGGGTGACGGTAGTCAACGGTCCGCGATAAGACGAGAAGGACGAGACGCGCCCGCGCGGGCGCCTCGGACACCGACAAGAGAGGCGCCGGTATGACGGCATTCTCGCTCGATCCGGCACAAACCGCTTGGTGCGAGGAGCTGAGAGTCCTTGCCGAGCAGCAACTGCGCCCCCTCGCCGAAAAAGGCGACCCGGGCCATGTCAACCGCCCCCTGATCGCCGCACTCGGCGAGTCGGGCCTCCTCGGCCGGCTGCTGAACTCCGGAGCCCTCGACCTCTGCCTGCTCCGCGAGTCCCTGGCCCGCGGCTGCACCGAGGCCGAGACCGCACTGGCCCTCCAGGGTCTCGGCACCCATCCCGTGGTCCGGGCAGGAACCCCGGCCCACCGCGAACGCTGGCTCCCCGAGGTGCGCGCGGGCCGCGCCGTCGCCGCCTTCGCACTCAGCGAACCGGGCGCGGGCTCAGACGCGGCGGCCCTCGCCCTGAACGCCGAACACGCTCCCGGCGGCTGGCGCCTGACCGGTGAGAAGTGCTGGATCTCCAACGCACCCGAGGCCGACTTCTACACCGTCTTCGCCCGTACGACCCAGGGTGCCGGATCCCGTGGCGTCACCGCGTTCCTGGTCCCCGCCGACCGCCCCGGACTGACCGGCACCGCCCTCGACATGCTCTCGCCGCACCCCATCGGGGCCCTGGTCTTCGACGGCGTCCCGGTCACCCCCGACGATGTGCTCGGCGAACCGGACCGCGGCTTCCGGGTCGCCATGGACACCCTCAACCTGTTCCGCCCCAGCGTCGGCGCGTTCGCCGTCGGCATGGCCCGCGCCGCCCTCGACGCCACGTTGACGCACACCGCCCGACGCACCGCCTTCGGCGGCCCGCTGAAGGACCTTCAGGCCGTCTCCCACCAGGTCGCCGAGATGGCCACCCGTACCGAAGCCGCCCGGCTGCTGGTGTACGCGGCCGCCGCCGCGTACGACGCGGGCGAGTCCGGCGTACCGCGCCGCGCGGCCATGGCGAAGCTGTACGCCACCGAGACCGCGCAGTACGTCGTCGACACCGCCGTTCAACTGCACGGCGCCCGCGCCCTGCGCCGCGGCCACCTCCTGGAACACCTGTACAGGGAGGTCCGCGCCCCACGGATCTACGAAGGCGCCAGCGAGGTCCAGCGCACGATCATCGCCAAGGAGCTGTACGCGAACCGGGAGGCGTCCGCATGAGTCCGGTCCACCGGATCAACCCCGCCGAGCTGTCGCCGCCCGCGGGCTTCTCGCACGCCGTCACGGCTACCGGCGGCCAACTGGTCTTCCTGGCCGGGCAGACCGCCCTCGACCAGGACGGCAAGGTCGTCGGCGCGGGCCTGCCCGAGCAGTTCACGACGGCGCTGACCAATCTGCTCACCGCCCTGCGCGCGGCGGGCGGCGCCCCGGCGGACCTGGCCCGGGTCACCGTGTACGCCACCGATGTGGCCGACTACCGCACCCATGCCGGGGAACTGGGCCGGATCTGGCGGCAGTTGGCAGGCCGCGACTATCCCGCCATGGCGGTCATCGGCGTGGCGAGGCTCTGGGACGAGCAGGCACTGGTCGAGATCGACGGGGTGGCGGTGCTGCCGTGAACGCGCCGGGCGGGCCGGGCACAGTGTGCCCGGCCCGCCCGGAAACGCGCTGATCAGGCGCTGATCAGTACGGCTTCACCAGCACATGCGCCGCACCCGGAATGCCGACCTTCAGCAGCTCGTCCTCCTCGGGCGTGGTCTCGGTGCCGGTTTCCTGCTTGAGCACCGCACGCGACATGGCCTGCACCCACATGGCCCGGGGACGGCGGCGCGCCTCCCACGCTTCGAGGGCCGCTGCCACATCGCCGTCGGCGTCCAGCGACTCGGCGAGCACCAGCGCGTCCTCGACGGCCATCGCCGCACCCTGCGCGATGTGCGGGGTGGAGGCGTGCGCGGCGTCACCGGCCAGCACCACCCGGCCGACGTGCCACGGCTCCTCGACCGTCACCTGGGAGATCCGCGAGTACACCACCGCGGCCGGGTCGGTGACGGTGGCGAGCGCCTCGGCGACCGGACCGGAGAACATCGTCAGCCGCTCCGTGAGCTGCTCGTGGGCCCGCTCCGGGTCCGGCCGGAAGTCCTCGGACTCGGCGAACACCGCGCCCAGGTACATCAGTTCCTCGGTGATCGGGGTGAGCAGCGCCTTCGCCGCCTGGCCCGCGGTGCCCATCACCACACCGCGCACCCGGGGCTGCCGGGGCACCGTCACCCGCCAGTTGGCGAACCCGGTGTACTCGGGGACGTAACGGTCCCCGTACAGCCGACTGCGCAGCGGCGAACCGATGCCGTCGAAGCCCACCACCAGGTCCCAGCGCCCGGTGGAGCCGTCGGAGAGGGTGACGTCCACGCCGGAGCCGTCGTCGGTCAGCTCCGTGATGGTGGTGGCGAAGCGGATCGTGGCCCCGGCGGCCACCGCGGCGGCGTTCAGCACCCGAGCGAGGGCGGGGCGCGGGATGCCGTTGTTCGAGGGGACGTCGCCCATCCTCGGCTGCGGTATCTCGGCGAGCGTGTTGCCGGCCGGGTCCGCGATGGTCAGGATCTCCCACTCGAAGCCCGCCTTGAGGCAGTCGTCGAGCACCCCGATCTCCCGCATGACGTGGAGGGCGTTGGACGGTTGGATGATGCCGACGCCGAGCGCTTCCAGCTCGTCGCGGAGCTCGGCGACCTCGACGGTGTGGCCGCGCCGGGCCAGCGCGGTGGCGAGGGTGAGCCCGCCGATGCCGCCGCCGTGAATCAGGACGCGCAGGGGTGATGCCATCTCAGATCTCTCCAGAGCGAGAAAGGTACCGAAGGTACGGGGGAGCGAGGGGGAGCGCCCGGTCAGCCGGTCGCGACGGGCAGGCTCATCAGGTGGTCCACCAGGGCCAGCAGCACGTCCCGGCCGAACGGCCGCTCGCGCACGTCGCCGATCAGCATCGGAACGTGCGGATCGAGGTCGAGAGCGGCTCTGATCTCGTCCGGCGTGCGGGTGTTGTGACCGTGGAAGCAGTTGATCGCGACCACGAACGGGATGTCCCGGCTCTCGTAGAAGTCGATCGACGCGAAACTGGTCTCCAGCCTGCGGGTGTCGGCGATCACGACACCGCCGAGCGCCCCGTTGACCAGGTCGTTCCACATGAACCAGAACCGTTCCTGACCGGGGGTGCCGAAGAGGTAGACCACCACCTCGGGACTGACCGTGATCCGCCCGAAGTCCAGGGCCACGGTGGTCGTGTCCTTCCCGCCGACACCGGCCAGGTCGTCGACACCGATGCCGGCCTTGGTCAGGTACTCCTCGGTGCGCAGCGGAGCGATTTCGCTGACCGCTCCCACCAGGGTGGTTTTGCCGACGCCGAAACCTCCGGCGATGAGGATCTTGACGGCGGCGGGGGCCGTCTGACTGCTTGTCATGTTGCTTCAGAGTCTCCGGAGTCCGTCACGAACGGCGGCCAGCAGGCCCATCCGGGCCCCGCCGGCCGCCCGCGCCACCGAGAGCGGGGCACGAGCCAGCAAGAGGCCCTGGGCGACGAGGTCGGCCAGCAGGATCTTGGTCACCGACACCGGGAAGCCGAGGTCGGACGCGACCTCGGCGACCGCGGACGGGCGGCTGCAGCGCGCAAGGATCAGCCGGTGTTCCGGCTGGAGCCTCCCCCGCAGGATCGGCGCACCGTGCTCGTCCCGAGGGTCCTGTGCGGTCGTCAGCACGGTGATGAGGGTGAGGTCGTCCCGCTCGGGAGCGGTCCGGCCCCGGGTGATGGTGTACGGGCGCACCATCGAGTCCGCCCCGTCCTCCTCGGCTTCCTCCTCCCAGTACGGGGTCACGCGCGCTGCCCGTCCCCGGAACCGAAGGCGTCGAACTCACCGCGGGCCGGGGTGCCGAGTTTCTGGCCGACCTGCTGTACGAGGTTGTGCATGGCGAGCGACATGATCTCGGCGTCCACCTCCTGGGAGGCGATCACTGCCAGGTGGGTGCCCTGGGCGGCCGAGATGATGAAGAGCCAGAGGTCGGCGAGTTCGACGATCACCTGGTGTACGCCGCCGCCGTTGAAGAGCTGCCCGACGCCGCGGGCCAGGCTCTGCTGACCGGTGCAGATGGCGGCCAGCCGCTCGGCGTCGGCACGATCGATGGTGCGCGAATGGCTCACCACCAGACCGTCGTCGGAGAGCAGCACGGCGTTCAGGGTCTCGGCCACCGAGTCCACCAGGCCGTCGAGCAGCCAGTCGAGATCCTGGTGAGTGGCGGTTGTGCGTGTCATGACCGTTCTTCTCTCGTGGGGAGGGGGGTGGCGGGTGGAGCGGGCTGCGTCGTCGTTCCGTCGGTCGCGCGGGCCGCGCGGGAGCGGCGCTGGAACGCTCCGATCGCGGCTCCGGCCCGGCGCGGGGCCGGTCGCAGCTGCGGGTTCTCGTTCGGGCTCGGCGGCGTGGGCGCGGCGGGTCGGGCGGCCGGGGCGATCCGCAGCTCGTCCGCCAGGCTGGCCTGTCGTACCCGGCGCGGCAGCGGGGGCTCCGCACCGGGCGCGGGAAGGACGGGCCGGTCGGACCCGCTCTCCGGGCGGAGGGCGTCCGGCTCCGGCGGCGCCGGATGGTCGGGAACGGACACCGGCAGCTGCGCGGGCCGGGCGACGTCCGGCCCGGCCTGCCGGGGCCCGGGGATCGGGAGGCCGGAGCGGTCCGCCCCGACACCCGAGGGGTACGGAGCGGCGTACGGCTGCTGCGGAGCCCGGTGCGGCTCCTCGGGCATCGGGTACGGCGGCTGGTCCACGGGGTACTGGCCGGCTGCCGTCATGTACGGCTGTTCGGCCGCGTTGTACGGGGGCTCGTGCGGGGGCTCGTGCGCCGTGTACGGCGCCGCTGGTGCGGCCGGTGCGGAGTGCGGGTCGGTGGGCGCCCCGTACGGCTCGTCCGGCGCCGGAACCGGGTTCTCCGGCGCCGCGTACGGCTGCTCCGGGGTGGCGCAGGGCGAGCCCGCCGCGTTCAACGCGGTGACTCCGGCCAGTGCCTGACCCTGGACGCGGGTCGGCAGCGCGTCACCGGCCCCGGGGGCCGCCGCTGGGGCGGCGGGCGCGGCAGCGGGGGAGGGCACGCCGACCGGACCGGACCGCGGCTCGGAGACGGTGAGCTCGTCGGGGACGAGCACGACCACCCGCGTACCGCCGTACGCCGAGGAACGGAACTCCACCCGCAGGCCGTGCTGGTCCGCGAGCCGCGCGATCACGTACAGACCGAGCCGAATGTCGTCGGAATGGGCGAGCACGTCCATCCGGGGCGGCCGGACCATCAGCTCGTTGGCCGCGGCCAGCTGGTCCTCCTCCATCCCCAGGCCCCGGTCCTCGACCTCGATGGCCAGACCGCGGCTCACCCTGGCGGCCCGGACCTCGACCGGGGAGGGCGGCCGGGAGAAGCTGAGCGCGTTCTCGATGAGCTCGGCCAGCACGTGCGAGACCGGTCCGACGGCCCGCTCCGACAGCCAGGGGCTGCCGTCCAGGTCCAGCACCACACGCCGGTAGTCCTGCACCTCGCCCTGGGCGGAACGCATCACATCCAGCAGCGGAACCGGCTTGCGCCAGCGCCGGTGCGGGGAGCCGCCCGCGAGGATCACCAGGTTCTCCTCGTACCGCCGCAGCCGTGCGGTGAGGTGGTCGAGGTCGAAGAGGCCTTCCAGCAACTCGGGGTCCTCGTGCTTGCGCTCCAGCTCGTCCAGCTTCTTCAGCTGCTGGCCGATCAACTGCTGGGTACGGCGCGCGATGCGCTGGAGCAGCCGCTCGAATCCGCGGTGCTGATCGGCCTGTTTGACGGCAGCCGCCAGTGCACTGGTGCGCGCCAGGTTGAGCGCGTCGCCGAGCCGGGTCAGCTCGTCGCCCTTGTCGCCCTTGTCGTCGCGCTCGATGGCGCGGGCCTCGGCCTCGACATCGATGCGCTCGCCCTTGCCCAGCCGCTCGACGACATCGGGCAGGGCCTTCTCCAACTCCTCGGCCCGCTCCTGCAGCCTGCCGATCCGACGGCGGAGGTTACGGGTGAGGCGCCAGGTGGTCCAGATGACCGCGATCACGGCCACCAGACCGACCACCGTGGTCAGCACCATCTTGAACAGCAGGGACATCACACTGCCCTTGCCCTCCTCGACCACGAGGGCGGTGCGGTGCTCCAACAGCTTCTCGAGCTGGGGAGAGAGCTCGTCCATCGCGCCGCGCCAGGTCTTCTCCTCGGCGCCGACCTCGACGAAGCCGGCGGCGTCGGCATCGGCCGGCCGCAGCACCTCGTTCTCCACCCGCGTCTTGGTCTTCCAGGCCGGACTGCGGGTGATCTCCTCCCACATGGCCTTCTCGTCCGACGGCAGATAGGGGACGACCTTGGTGGAGTAGTGGAGCGACTGGCCGGACACCGCCTCCCGGACCTGTCGCAGGTCCTCGCTGCTCAGCTTCCCCTCGGACCAGCCGCGCGTCAGCAGGGCGTCCGAACGGGAGATCATCTCCTTGGTCCAGAACAGGTCGACGAGCGGCTGCGAAAGCGTGGTGATCCGGCCGTTGTCGACATGGCTGAGCGCGGTGAAGAGTTCGAGGTCGACCGCGATCAGGTCCGTGTAGTAGCCGTACACGACCTTCTGCTGATCGTTGCCGCCCTCGTCGACGAGGGCGCGCTGGGCGGGCAGTTGATTGATCGCCTCGCGGGCCTTGCCGACCGCGTCACGGACCTCGGCGGGGGCGTCGTCCGTCGCCACGTCGGAGAGCGACTGAAAGCTCTTGATCGCGTCGTCGGTCTTCTTGCGCTGCCGCTCCAACGCATCGGTCGAGCCCTTGTGCCCGGCGAGCGCCTCGGCACTGAGCCGGCGCTCTTCCTGCAGGTTGTAGTAGACGATGTTGGACGGCTGGCCCGCCTTCTGGGCCAACTGTCCCTGGGCTGCCTGACGTTGGAAGTCCAGCAGGGTCTGGCCGCTGGTGACCGCCCAGAGGGCGGCCAGGGCGACGCCGGGGACGATGGCCAGTACGAGCAGGGCTGTCCGCAACGACATGGTGGTCGATTCGGTCCGCCGTGAGGCGCGCGTGCGCAGGGCGTGCTCCTTGACGATGATGCCAGCCTCACGACTGGTCAAATCCGTTGAGAACTTCGGCGCATTGATATTAGTCACACTGCAAAAATGAAAAGGAAGTGGGCTCACATGTGCATCACTGATCACACACAACTCCGCCACTGCGGTCCGGAGCGCCTGGTTCAGGCCGGTCCGGGCTGGTCGGGGACGGGCCGGAAAGCCCAGGCGGTCGGAGCCCGGGCCGGGCCGGTTCGAGTAGCGGGCCGGGCGGGGCGCGGCGCGCCGTACGGGTGAAGCGTGATCGGGGATATATCTGTATTTAGTGCCCTTTGTCTGTAACGCCTCACCCGGGCCCCGGACCCCCGCTCCCCGCGGGCGCGGGACGCCCCTCGGGGCCGTATGACCGCGCTCATCGTCTGCCACTTCGTCCTGGCCGCCTGCGCGCGACCGCTGGTACGGGCCCTGGGCACGCGTGCCTTCGTGGTGCTCGGGCTGCCACCGGCCGCCGCCACCGTATGGGCGGCCACGCAGTGGAACACCGCCGCCTCCGGCGGCTCGGTCACCTGGTCGTGGCGGTGGATGCCGGCCTACGACGTCACCGTCGATCTGAGGCTCGACGCGCTCGCCGAGCTCATGGTGCTGCTCGCGGCCGGAATCGGCACGCTCGTCCTGCTCTACTGCGCCTCGTACTTCACCGACGGAACCCCGCAACTGGCCGGCTTCGCCGGAAACCTTCTCGCGTTCGCGGGCGCCATGCTCGCCCTGGTCCTCGCCGACGACCTGATCTCGCTCTATGTGTTCTGGGAGTTGACCACGGTCTTCTCGTACCTGCTGATCGGGTACGACAGCGAGCAGAAGCACAGCCGCCGCTCCGCGCTCCAGGCGCTCACCGTGACCACACTCGGCGGCCTGGCGATGTTCGTCGGCTTCCTGATGATCGGTCAGTCGGCTGGCACGTACCGGATCTCCGCCATCCTCGCCGACCCGCCCCCGGCGAGCCTCGCCGTCTCGGTCGCCGTGGTGCTGATCCTGTGCGGGGCCCTGTCGAAGTCGGCGATCTGGCCGTTCAGTCTCTGGCTGCCGAACGCCATGGCCGCACCCACCCCCGTCAGCGCCTATCTGCACGCCGCCGCGATGGTGAAGGCCGGGGTCTACCTGGTCGCCCGGCTCGCCCCCGGCTTCGCCGACGTGCCGGTCTGGCGGCCCGTCGTGATCGTCCTCGGGGCCGCGACCATGCTGCTCGGCGGCTGGCGGGCGCTGCGCCTGAACGACCTGAAGCTCGTCCTCGCCTACGGCACCGTCAGCCAGCTCGGCTTCCTCACCCTGCTCGCCGGGGTCGGCAATCGGGACGCGGCGCTGGCCGCCGCCGTCATGATCCTGGGCCACGCCCTGTTCAAGGCGCCGCTGTTCCTCGTCACCGGCATCGTCGACCACGCGGCCGGCACCCGTGATCTGCGCAAACTCTCCGGCGTCGGGCGGGCGCTGCCGCACGTCTGCACGGTCGCGGTGCTCGCCGCCGCGTCCATGGCGGCCCTGCCCCCGCTGCTCGGCTTCGCCGCGAAGGAGGCCGCGTTCGAGGCGCTGCTGCACGGTGACACCGCCGACCGCTGGGCACTGGGCATCACGGTGGCGGGCTCGGCGCTGACCGTCGCGTACACCATGCGGTTCGTCTGGGGCGCCTTCGCCCGCAAGCCCGGGGTCGAGGACACTCCGGTACACCGGGTCGGCCCGTGGTTCCTCGCGCCGCCCGCCGTGCTCGCGGTCTGCGGGCTGGTGCTCGGACCCGGCGTCGGGTGGACCGACCGGCTGCTCGGCACGTACGCGGACGCGTTCCCCTCGTCCGCGCATCCCTACCATCTCTCGCTCTGGCACGGATTCGGTACCGTCCTGCTGCTCTCGGCCGCCGCCGTGGCGGGCGGCGTGCTGCTCTTCGCCGGCCGCACCACCGTCACCCGGCTCTCCCGGCGGATCGCCTGGCCCACCGCCGACAGCGTCTTCGGACAAATGCTGCTCGGCCTGGAACGGCTCTCTCTCCAGCTCACCGGCTTCGTCCAGCGCGGCTCGCTCTCCGTGTACCTCGCCACCACCCTGCTCGTGATGCTGGCCGGCCAGCTCACCGTCCTCGGCGTGGACCGGCCCTGGCACGGGGCGGCCGCCCCGAAGATCTGGGACTTCCCGCTGCAGGGCGCCATCGCCGTGCTGACCTGCGCGGCCGCCCTGCTCTGTCTCACCGTCAGCCGGCGGATGAAGGCCGTGGTCCTGGCCGGGCTGACCGGATACGGCGCCGCGCTGCTCTTCGTCGTCCAGGGCGGCCCGGACCTGGCGCTCACCCAGTTCTGCGTCGAGACCGTGTCGATGATCGTGTTCGTGCTGGTGCTGCGGCGGATGCCCGTGCGCTTCCAGGAGTCGGTCAGCACCTGGCGGCGTGCCGTACGCATTCCGGTCGCGCTGGCCGCGGCGGCGACGCTCGGCGTGGTGGTGTGGGTCGCGGCGGCCGCGCGTTCGGCAGAACCAGCTGGCGCGGCCATGGTGGAGGAGACCGCCCACCACGGGCTCAAGGACGTCGTGGCGACCATCCTGGTCGACCTGCGCGCCTGGGACACGATGGGGGAATCCGCCGTGCTCGCCGCGGCCGCGGTCGGCGTGACGAGCCTGATCTATCTGCACCGCCGCGCCGAGGACCCGTCGCTGCGGCAAGAGACGCGGGGACGTACCGCCTGGTCATTGACGGCCCCCGAGATGACGGGACTTCCGCACGGAGACGAAGGGGCACCGGAACGCGGCTGGCTCGCGGCCGGGTCCACGCTCGCCCCCGAGCACCGCTCGATCGTCTTCGAGGTCGTGGCCCGGCTGCTGTTCCACCCGGTCCTGGTGCTCTCGCTGTACCTGCTGTTCTGCGCCGAGAACATGCCGGGCGGCGGCTTCGTCGGCGGGCTCGTCGCCGGACTCGCCCTGATCACCCGCTACCTGGCGGGCGGCCGCTTCGAACTCGCCGAAGCCGCGCCGCTGCAGCCCGGACTCTTCACCGGCCTGGGGCTGTTCATCTCGACGAGCGTCGCCCTGCTCGGCCTCGCCGAGGGAACGGTCCTGCACGCCTGGACCCACCACGGCCGGCTGCCCCTGATCGGCGCATACCACCTGGGCACCCCGGTCCTCTTCGACTTCGGGGTCTATCTGCTGGTCCTGGGCGTGGTGCTGGACATCGTGCGCGCGCTCGGCGCCAAGATCGACCGGCAGATCGAGCGCGCGGCGTTCGAAAGGGCCGCCGCCGCGCGCACCGGCACCCCACCGGGACCCGCACCCGGGACGGGAGGCCCCACCGGATGACGGTGAGCTTCTCGCTCCTGGCCACCGCCGCGGTGCTGTGCGCGGTCGGCGGCATCCTCATGCTCACCCGGCCCCTCACCCGCATCCTGCTCGGCGCGGTGATCGCGGGCAACGGCATCAATCTGCTCATCATCGCCGCGACCGGATCGGCCGGCCGGGAACCGCTCCTCTACGGCGTCCCGCTGCGGGAGGTCACCGACCCCCTGCCGCAGGCCATCGCGCTCACCGCGATCGTCATCACCCTCGCCACCACGGCGTTCCTCCTCGCCATGGCCTACCGCAGCCACCAGCTGACCGGCACCGACGAGGTCCACGACGACGACGAGGACCGGCGCATCGTACTGCGCGCGGAGGTGCTGGGGGAGCGGGACGAACTGCGCGAACGGTACCGGGCCGTCCCGGACGTCACGGAAGAGGAACGCGCCCGGTACCGCGAGGAACGCCGCCGCCTGCGGGCCAGGTTGCGCGCCGACCGCGCCCTCCAGGCCCGAGGCCGGTACGCCACCGGAGACCTCTGGCACGACGTAGTGGGCGCGGACCCCGAGGACTACGCCCAGAAACGGCCCCACCCCCACGCCGACCCGGGAGACACCGGATGAACGCACTCGTCCCCCTGCCGGTGCTGCTGCCGCTCTGCGCCACCGGCCTGAGCCTCGCCGTCGGCACCCGGCTCAAGCAGATCCAGCGCCTCGTCAGCGTCGCCGTGCTCACCGCCGTGCTCGGGCTCTCCCTCATGCTGATGATCGTCGCCGACACCCGCGGCCCGCTCTCCGTCCACCTCGGCGACTTCGCGCCGCCGCTCGGCATCACCCTGGTGGCCGACCGGCTGTCCGGACTGATGCTGACCGTCTCCTCCGCCATCACGCTCTGCGTGCTGGTCTACTCACTGGGCCAGGGCATGGCCGACCGGGACGAGGAAACACCCGTGGCGGTCTTCCACCCCGCATATCTGATCCTGGTCGCCGGGGTCTCCTGCACCTTCCTCGCCGGTGACCTCGTCAACCTCTATGTCGGCTTCGAGATCATGCTCGTCGCCAGCTTCGTCCTGCTCACCCTCGGCGGCACCGGACCCCGCATCCGCGCGGGCTCCACGTACGTGATCATCTCGCTGTTCTCGTCGATGCTGTTCCTCACCGCCATCGCCATGACCTACGCGGCGACCGGCACCGCCAACTTCGCACAACTGGCCGGCCGGCTCGCCACGCTCCCGCTCGGGGTACAGACCCTGATCCAGGGGATGCTGCTCACCGTCTTCGCCATCAAGGCCGCCGTCTTCCCGCTCGCGGCCTGGCTCCCCGACTCGTATCCGACCGCGCCCGCCCCTGTCACCGCGGTCTTCGCCGGTCTGCTCACCAAGGTCGGTGTGTACAGCATGCTGCGCACGGAGACCCTGCTCTTCCCCGGCAACCGGCTGGGCGACCTGCTGATGGCCGCCGCGCTCGCCTCGATGGTCGTCGGCATCCTCGGAGCCGTCGCCCAGACCGACCTGAAGCGGCTGCTCTCCTTCACCCTCATCAGCCACATCGGCTACATGGTCTTCGGTATCGGCCTCGCCACCCGGGACGCGTACGGCGGCGCGATCGTCTACGTCGCCCACCACATCACCGTCCAGACCACGCTCTTCCTGGTGGCGGGCCTCATCGAACGCCGGGGCGGCACCAACGAACTCACCCGGATCGGCGGACTGGCCAAGGCATCCCCGCTGCTCGCCGTCCTGTTCTTCGTACCCGCCATGAACCTGGCCGGCATCCCGCCGCTGTCCGGTTTCATCGGCAAGCTCGGACTGATGCGGGCCGGCGTCGCCGACGGGAGCGTCTGGGCATGGCTCCTCGTCACCGGATCGGCGGTGACCAGCCTCTTCACGCTGTACGTGATGGCCAAGGTCTGGAACCTGGCGTTCTGGCGGGCCGCGCCCCCGGGGCAGACCGCGGCAGGAACCGTCCTGGAGTCCGACTCCGAAGAGGACGACAACGACGTCGACGAGGGCCCCGACCACATCCCCGGCAGCGGCGACGAACCGGTCCGCCCCCGTTACCAGCCCGCCGGGCTCGCGGTCGCGGCCACCCTGCACGGACACGCCGTCACCACCACGACGAAGCTCCCGCTGCCGATGACCGCGGCCACCGCGGCAGCCGTCGCCCTCGGGCTCGCCTTCACCGTGTGCGCCGGACCGCTGACCTCCTACACCGACCGCGCGGCCGCCGAACTCCTCGCACGTACCCCCTACGTGGAGGCGGTGCTCGGCCGGTGAAACGCATCGTCAGGATGTCCTTCCGGAACAAGGACCTGCCGCCCTTCAGCTGCGAGTTCGGCGGACGGGGACGCGTGCTCGACCTCCCGCTGATCGCCTGGCTCACCCTCATCTGGGTGATGCTCTGGTCCGGCCTGAACTGGGCCAACGTACTGATCGGCGCGGTCGTCGCGGTCGCCGTCTGCCTGGCCTTCCCGCTGCCCCGGGTCGACCTCGGGCTCCGTCTGCACCCCTGGGGCATCCTCATGCTCGCCGGCTATCTGCTCTACGACATGTACACCTCGGGCGTACGGGTCACCCGGCAGATCTTCGTCGACCATCCGCACCGGGCCGCCGTCATCGCCGTACCGCTGCGCTGCCGCTCCGACCTGATGCTCGCGGCCACCGCCGTCGCCGTGTCGAACGTGCCCGGCGGATCGATCGTCGAGGTACGCCGAGCCACGGCCACCGTCTTCCTGCATGTCCTCGACGCGGACCGACCCGCCGTACTCGACGCGGCGCGGCGCTCCGTCTGGCGGATCGAGGAGCTGACCGTACGGGCCTTCGGCACGTCCGACGAGATCGCCCGCGTCGCCGAACCGCCGCCACCGACCGGGCGCGACAGGGGGGACCGCGCATGAGTGTGCCGGAGACCGTCGACCGGGTGCTGCTCACCGCGGCCGTCGTCGTGATCGTCATCGCCGGTGCGGGGCTCCTCACCCGGATCCGGCGAGGCCCCTCAATGCTGGACCGGGCCATCTCACTCGATGTGTGCGCCGCCCTCATCATCGCGGGCCTCGGCGCCAAGTCCGCCTTCGCGCGCGACCCGTTCTATTTCCCGATCATGCTGGTGCTGGCCTTCCTCGGGTTCACGGGGTCGGTCGGCATCGCCCGCTTCATCGCCGCGCGCGACCGGCCGGCGCTGCGGCGGGAAGCGGGCGGAACCGGCGGCGACGGACGCGACGGCACGGGCGGGACCGAGGGGGAAGCACGGTGAACATCTGGCTCCAGATCCTCGACACGGCCGGTGCGGTGCTGGTGTTCATCGGTGCGGCGATCTGTCTGCTCGGTGTGATCGGAATGCTGCGGCTGCCGGACGTGCTGTCCCGCAGCCACGCCGCCACGAAACCGCAGACCCTCGGCATGCTCCTGGTCCTCGCCGGGGTGGCCCTGCGGCTGCGCAGCGGCATGGATCTCGCCACCCTCGCGCTGATCGGCTTCTTCCAGCTGATGACCGGTCCGGTCGCCGCCCACCTGGTGGCGCGATCCGCCTACCGGACCGGCCAGATCGACCACAGCGAGCTGCTCTTCGACGAACTGGACGAGCAATTGACCGAGGAGCACTGAGAGCCTGTCGGGTGACCTCTGATCGGGCGGCCACGCCCTGGCACGCACGCTTCCCGCGTTGCCGAAACGCCCTGGCGGACTCCCCGCCCCGTTTCTCCCACGCGCGGGCGGTGTCCGGGACTAGCCTCCGCACCATGCTGCGTATCGCCGACACCCGCACCGGCCACCTCGTGGAAATCCCCGCCGCGCCCCGCCACCTGCTGCGCAGCTGTGTCCATCTGCCGGCCCTCGGCACCGGCATCGGTCCGGTGCACCTGCGGGTGCCGCTGGTCGGTGACGTACTGGCGCGCACCGCCGAGCTGAACGGCCTCCAGGTCCTCACGGTCCTCACCACCCCGGAACTGACGTCTGATCAGGCCAGCGCGCTCGACCGCGTCATGGCCGTACTCGGCATCCATCCCCCTGCCGTCGTCGGAGCCCACCACCCGGACGCGGCACTCGGCGGCCCCGCCGACGTGCACGTGGTCGCCCAGGGCGCCGACACCGGCGACGCCACGAGCGGGGGCCGGATCGAGGTGGGCCAGGTGAGCACGGTCCTGCTGGAGGAGGGCGTGCCCGACCCCGGCCACCTCCTCTCCCCGGACAGGCCGGACGTACTCGTGCCCGAGACCGCCGATCCGCTGGCAGTGCGCCTGCTGCTGCTCCACCGTCCCTATGCCACGCCGGTCACGGTCACCGGTGCGGCGCTGGCCGAGGCCCGGGGGACACTGCGGCAGTGGCGTCAGCAGGTGGCCGACTGGGCGCAGGAGCCGTCGCGGCCGGTCCCCGCCGATCTGCTGCGGGAGTCGCATGCGGCGCTGGTCGACGATCTCGACGTCGCCGCCGTCCTCGATCTGCTCGCGGATGTGGCGGAACGGTCCGATGTGCCGCCCGGCGCCAAATTCGAGACCTTCGCCCATCTCGACCGCGTCCTCGGCCTGGACCTCGTCCGCGACGTCGGCCACCAGCGCCGCCCGGACCGGCCGACGCCCCGGTGAACGGCACGACCAGCGGTTTCGGCGCCCGACCGGGCGGCATGGCCGTCCTCCGGGGCCACCGCTTCTGAGGCGCGGCCCTGCGGGGTGATTCGTGCCATGGCCCGGGCCGACGATGAGAGCGGCGAACCTGGCGTCGGAGTCCCGGCGCGGGGCGCACAGCCAAATGACGTCTCCACGTGGACCGATGGGGGGCGCCGCACCGGCCGTCGGCAATCAGGGCGCACCTCTGGCCGGAGGGCCGTGCCCATGTTCTGCCTAATGCGGGAATGGCACTCGTCCGACCACGCATAGTGCCGATATCCGTCCGAGTCCTGGACGCTGCCGGTGTCCCACACAGCTCGCACGAGGAAAGGAGCTGACGGATTTGTTGTTCCGTACCCGTAGGCGAAGGATTGAACGGAAAGTCCGTCAGACAGCGGTTGCCGGCTACGTTGCGATGGACCGTCGAGCGCCGGTCTCCGAGGCGGGCAGAGCGCTCCTGCGCAAGGCGTTTCCCGACCACTGGTCGTATCTGCTGGGTGAGCTCGCCCTGTACAGCCTCATCGCTCTGGTAGTGACGGGCAGCTACCTCACACTGTTCTTCGACCCCGGCATGGAGCAGGAGTTGTACCGGGGCTCGCACGTCCCCCTGCAAGGGGTTTTGGTCTCACAGGCGTATGCGACGACGCTGGACATCAGTTTTGACGTGCGAGGCGGGCTGCTGATTCGGCAGATGCATCACTGGGCAGCCCTCATCTTCGTCGCCGCGTTGGGCGTGCACATGCTCCGAGTCTTCTTCACCGGCGCGTTCCGCAGGCCGCGTGAGATCAACTGGATGGTGGGCGTCACGCTGTTCATGCTTGCTCTGGTGGAGGGATTTGCCGGGTACTCGCTGCCCGATGACCTGCTGTCCGGCACCGGGATGCGCACCGCCTACACGATTGTGACCTCGATCCCGATTGTCGGGAGCTACCTGGGCTTCTTTCTGTGGGGCGGGAATTTCCCCGGTGACGTCATCATCCCGCGACTGTACATCGTTCATGTGCTGTTCGTTCCCGGCCTGTTGATCGCCCTGGTCGTTGTGCATCTGGTACTGGTCGTCTACTTGAAGCACACTCAGTGGTCGTCTCAGGGCAGGACCAACCGGAATGTCGTCGGGCAGCCGATGTTCCCGCATTTCACCGCGAAGTCCGCGGGCCTGAGTCTGATGGTCGTCGGCGTCATCTCCTGGCTCGGGGCCACTGCCCAGATCAACCCCGTCTGGCGTTATGGCCCCTACCGCACAGATCACGTCTCCACCGGCTCGCAGCCGGACTGGTACGTGGGCTTTCTTGAGGGGGCGCTGCGGGTGATGCCGCCCTGGGAGACCACAGTGGCGGGGCACACCGTCATGTGGAATGTCCTCCTCCCCGCTGTGGTGCTGCCTGGCGTCCTCTTCATGATTCTCTATCTGTACCCGTACTTCGAGAAATGGGTGACGGGCGATCTGATGGAGCACCACTTGTGTGACCGGCCGCGTGATCGCCCCACGCGTACGGGTCTGGGAGTGGCGGCGATTGTCTTCTACGCGGTTCTGCTGATTGCGGGGGGAAATGATCTGAGCGCCTTCATCTTCCGAGTCTCGATCGAAACGCTGACCTGGATTCTCAGGGCCGCCCTGATCGTCGGCCCGGTGATCGCCTTCATGGTCGCCAAGCGCGCGTGCCTGGCCCTGCAAGCACATGACCGACAGGTGCTGGCGGAGGGCGAGGCGAAAGGCAAGGTCAGCCAGAGTGTCTACGGGCGGATCACCGACAGCCATCAACCACTGACCGCGGCCCGGCGCTACCGATTGTTGGTCAGGGACGTCCCTCAGCCGCTGGCCCCGCCGCGTACGCGGGCATCACGCGCGGCCCGGCTCCGTTCCGCGCTGAGCGCCTGGTACTACCGCGATCGGGTCGACATGCCGACGACGGCGAAGGAACGCATGCAGATCTCGGAGAAAATGAAGGACCCGGCCACCGCTCCGGAAGAAAAGCCCACCGCGGCGGCGGACAGGAAACGCTGACTACTGAACTTGATTGGGTGATGTCGGGCCGTTCGCCTGACAGCGGCTGAGTCGGGTCGGTAGCTGTGGGGTGTGAGATACGCGCAGGGCGGCGG
>NZ_JBVKBV010000032.1:0-54683 GCF_055635345.1 Streptomyces sp. NPDC111516
GGCTAGTGTGATCAGATGACAGAATTCAGCATCCTTGGTGACACCACGCAATGACAGAAGGACTTCGACCGGCGGCTGCACGCCTCCTACACGGCGGCCGGGCTCGGCACAACCACGGCGAAGCACATGCTCGAGGATGTACGCACCGGCCTCGGCGACTGGACCGTCGCCGAGATCACGGACGCCGGGACCCGGGTGGGATACGTCGCCGTCGTCGTGGCTGACGACAACGGCGCGCTCGCAGGCCGTATCGGCGACCTTTGCGTCGACGCGCTCCACGCCGGCCGGGGCCACGAGCACGCCGCCCGGGACTGGGCCGAGCAATGGTGCGCGCAGCGCGGCGCACGCCGGCTGGACATACGGCTCACCGAGCCCGCCGGCGAACTGTTCGACAGCTACCGTGTCCGCGGCCAGCTCAGGACACGGCCCCTCAGTTCCCCGCCAAAACCACTCGATGGCGTCACCGCACGGCCGATGACACAGGCCGAATATCCCAAGTGGCTCGCCTCCGAGAAGGTCGCCTACGCCGGCGACATCGTCCGGGCGGGAGCCCTGAGCCCCGAGGAGGCCGTACGCAAGTGCGACCACGACTTCGCGAAGCTGATCCCCGACGGCCTGACGACGCCCGACCACACGTTCCTGGTGCTCGAGGCGGCAGGCGAACAGATCGGCACCGGCTGGTTGAAGCACGGCTACCTCCCGGAGGTCACCTACGGCTACTCGCTGAACATCCAGGACCAGCACCGCGGCAAAGGATACGGTCGGGCCGCGATGGCAGCCGGCGAACAGACAACGCTCGCAGCCGGTGACTCGGCACTGATGTTCACCGTGTGGGGCGGCAACGAGGTGGCAATGAACCTGTACACGAGCACCGGCTACCACGTCATAGAGGAAATCCGTTCCATTGACCTCCCCCGCTCCGCGGCCTGACACACATCACCAGAACACAACGAAACCACGCCCCCGCTACCCGACTTCACAGACCGACCGCACGAAATGCCATGTCCCTCAGAACCGCTCGCACGTCAAGAGGCCTCGTGGACCGGCCAGATGACGAGCAGCGACCTCACGGCCTCACCCACGATCGACAGCGGGAGAAAGAACGGCGCCCGCGGCCGTCGAATCCACAGCGCAGGAGAGAGAGCGATGGCGGGCGGGGCCTCCCCTGCTCGAGCGAAGCCGAGAACTCGGGAAAAAACACCGCGACCGACGACAACGCCGAAGGCGAGGACCCCAGACACCGGAACACCGCTGCCAATCGTGAGTCAGGCCATAAGCCTGCCCCGCCTGCCCACGAGGCCTCCAAACTCACCGTCCGCCAAGGACATTGTGCTCCAGCCCGCCCCGGCACGCAGACGATCCGGGTCGAGCAGCCGTCGCTGTCCTCGCCGATCCAGTGCCGGAAACCGTCGCGCTCGCAGCCGTCACGAACCCCATCCACTGCCCGGATCCTCGCGATCGCCCCTGCGAGAGACAGGCCGCCACCCCCCGCCGAAACGCCGGACACCACGGGCACGCCGCTCCACGAGGAGGCAGACGAGGGTCTGTGTAGCGAACGGTGGAACTCGTTCGGATTTCTTTAGCGGCGTCCGGCGGTGAGTCGTCCGTCGAAGGTGATGTCGAAGGCCTGGAGTGCGGCCTTCCAGCGCATGGTCCAGCGTTTACGGCCTGCGCCGGTGGGGTCCAGGCTCATCACGGCCAAGTACACGCACTTAAGGGCTGCTTGATCGTTGGGGAAGTGTCCGCGGGCCCTCACGGCCTTGCGGATGCGTGCGTTGACGCTCTCGATCGCATTGGTCGTGCACACGATCTTGCGGATCTCCACGTCGAACTGGAGGAAGGGCACGAACTCCGCCCAGGCCGTCTCCCACAGCCGGACGATCGCCGGGTACTTCTTGCCCCAGGCCTCGCTGAACTCCATGAAGCGTTCCAGGGCCGCGTCCTCGGTCGGCGCGGTGTAGACCGGCTTGAGCGCCTTGGCGATCTTCTCCCAGTCCTGCCGACCCGCGTAACGGAAGCTGTTCCTCAGGAGGTGGACCACGCAGGTTTGGACGATCGTCGCAGGCCAGACGGTGTTCACCGCGTCCGGGAGCCCGGTCAGACCGTCGCAGACCAGCACCAGGACGTCGGCCGCGCCGCGGTTCTTGATCTCGGTCAGGACCTGCAGCCAGTACTTCGCGCCCTCGCTCCCGTCCCCGACCCACAGACCCAGGATGTCGCGGTGCCCCTCGGCGGTGACCGCCAGGGCCATGTAGACCGGCCGATTGGCGACCTGTCCGTCCCTGACCTTCACGTTCACGCAGTCGATGAAGACGACCGGGTAGACGCGGTCCAGCGGCCTGTTCTGCCATTCGGCCATGCCGGCCATCACGCTGTCGGTGATCGTGGAGATCGTGGACTTGGAGATCTCGGTGCCGTACACCTCGGCCAGATGCGCGGAGATCTCCCCGTGCGTCAGCCCCTTCGCCGACAGCGACAGCACCATCTCGTCCACTCCACCCAGGCGCCGCTGCCGCTTCTTGACCAGCTGCGGCTCGAACGTCCCGGCCCGGTCCCGCGGCACCGTGATCTCCACGGGACCGGCCTCGGTGGTCACCGTCTTGGACCGGTGGCCGTTGCGGTAGTTCTCCCGGCCGCCCTCGGCCCGCTCCCCAGGCTCGTGCCCCAGGTGATCGGTGAGCTCGCCCTCCAGGGCAGACTCCAGCACCCGCTTGGTCAGCTGCTGCAGCAGACCGCCCTCCCCGGTCAGCCTCACCCCGTCGGCCTGGGCCCGGGCCACCAGCTCGGCGACCAGTCCGTCATCCACAGCGTTCGTCGCCTCCACGGCGGCCTCCCCGGCCTCGATGTCACTCGTCACGTCAGTCATCAACTGTCGCTTCCAGCTCGGGAGTTACACCACTCACCGTACAGACCCGCAGACGACGCAGCATTGGTAGACGCAGGCGACACTGCATTGGTAGAGGCAGGCGACACTGCGTTGGTAGAGGCAGGCGACGCTGCGTTGGTAGAGGCAGGCGACGCAGCATTGATGGAGGGCGAGCGGCGTTCGGTGGCTCGCACGGCCCGGTGGGGCAGATGGCAGACAGACAGACTGACAGTTCCAGGCGACAACGCACCGGTCATGCCGAGCCAGGCCATCGAATAACGCCGTGCCCTACCGCCGGTGAACGTGCAGACTCGTTCCATGGCGCAGATGCAAACGCTCCGGGACGAGGTCAATCGCTGGGCAGCCGGCGGTCCCGGCGAGACGGCGAGTGATCTGGCTTCGCAGCTGGGAGTCCACACCGCAGTGCTGCTGGAAGGACTCAGCGACCTCGCAGCCATCGAAACACTCGCCGCCCGGCGCGGCCGCGACCTGGCGGCCGAGGGAATATGCGTCGTACCGATGGGCGGAGCAACGAACGTAGGCCGCTACGCCCGCCTCCTAGGACAGCCCGGCCTCGGCCTGCGCCTGGCAGGACTGTGCGACCAGAGCGAACAGCACTTCTACGACCGCAGCCTGAAACACGCACGAACACCCCACCAAAACATCTTCGTGTGCGTAACAGACCTGGAAGACGAACTCATCCGCGCGCTCGGCACGACAAGAACCCAGGACGTCATCCAGGCCGAGGGCGACTTCCGCGCCTGGCAGACCTTCCAGCACCAACCCGCACACCAGGACCGCACCCCACAACAACAGCTACGACGCTTCCTCGGCACAAAAAAAGGCCGCAAGATCCGCTACGCCCACCTCCTCATCAAAGCCCTTCACCCCGAACACATACCAACCCCGCTCAACGACCTCCTCACAAGCCTCTGACACAAAGAAACAAGAAAGCACAACCACAAACGAAATCAAACCAGAACATCAACGAACCAACCCACCAACACCAACACACACAAACCCCCGCAACCACCTCAATGAAAGCCATGATGTCGCGCACTCCCATGCCCGCCAGGCCGGTGCCCCCGCTGACCGAATGGATCAGGATGCGTTCCCCCCGCGCGCGGCCGGGCGACGTGGCGCAGCGCGTACCAGGCGGTGAGGAAGGCCGTGCGTAGTCCTGCCGCAAAGACGGAATCGAGTCCGGCCGGAATCGGTGCGGTCACGGTCGCGGGCCCAGTGATGAACGAAGCGAAGGCGCCGCCTTCGAGGTGAACGGCGAGGACCGGGCCGCCGACATTCAGGTATTCGACGCCGGGTCCGACTTCGGTCACCACGCCTGCGCGCTCAAACCCGATCCCGTATTGGATGTCCTCTTCGCCGGGCAGGAGCCCCATGGCTGTGAGTACGTCGCGGCCGATCGAACCCACCGGAGACATGAACTGATGTACGCATTCTGATTCTTGGGACGTAGGTTGTGCGTTGACAGTTCACTCCTCGGTTGAAAGACGGACGGTACCCATGACCGACCACGCGACGTCGCTCGGACCGGCGGTGCATCAGAAGATCGATATGTCGGTGCCGCACTCGGCCCGGATCTGGAACTACTGGCTGGGCGGGAAAGACAACTACCCCGTTGACGAGGAAGCCGGCGACGCGTACAGCGCCGTCTTCCCCGGCATCGTCACCATCGCTCGCAGCAGCCGCGCCTTCCTGCGCCGCACCCTCACGTACCTGGTCACCGAGGAAGGCATCCGGCAATTCCTGGACGTCGGGACCGGCCTGCCGACCGTGGACAACACCCATGAGGTCGCCCAGCGGCTCGCCCCCGAGACCAGGATCGTCTACGTCGACCACGACCCGATGGTCCTTGCACACGCCCGTGCCCTGCTCACCTCCACCGCCGAGGGGGCTACCTCCTACATCGACGCCAACCTGTTCGACCCTGATCGCATCCTGGCGGCCGCCGCCGAGACGCTGGACCTCACCCGCCCCACCGCCCTGATTCTCAGCAACATCCTGGGCCACGTCGCCGACTACGAACAGGCACACGCCATCGTCACCCGCCTGATGGACGGGCTGCCGTCCGGCAGCTACCTCGCCATCAACGATGGTTCACGGGGCACCGACGCCGACTACGAACAGGCCCAGGACGCGTACAACGAATCCGGCGCCGTACCATACTTCCTGCGCCCCGTCGACGAAATCGCGGCGCTCTTCGACGGCCTGGAACTTTTGGACCCTGGCGTCGTCTCGGTCCCCTTCTGGCGCCCCGACCCCACTTCGCCCACCCCAGAACCCATCGGCGAGCACGGCGGCCTTGCCCGCAAGCCGTAACACCCTGACGGAGCAGGGCCCGCACACGGCTGGACAGACCGCCATCCGCGACGTCAGCGCGACCTCGGTCCACCCCGCTCTGCACCTCCAGCCGCCTGCCCGTGCCTACGCCGACATCTCGCTGGCCCCATGAATGCATGCCGCCGGTCCCGTACACCCTGCCGATCACTGGGTGTACGGAACCGTGCGTGCCGGTGCTCGGTCACTTGATGAGGCGGCCGATTCCCCACCGGCCGATCGACTAGGTCCTGTCGATCTTCGTGGATCAGCCCGGGGCGTCTGGTGCGGTGCATCGCAAGGCGGAGGATCGTCCTCGTACTGGACCGTACTCGGGCGACTGACGACAACGCGGCGAGGTGCCGTGCCAGGCGTTCCGGGCCCGCGAAGATTGGCAGGACAGGGCCTATTCACTCGAAGCCGACCTCGGCGACAGGCACCCGTACAGCCCGGCAGACCCGGAGCTGAGCTGGGTCGAGGAGCAGTCCGGCAGTCCCTGCTCCTACAGCCTGATCGACGCCGAGGGCCGGTCCGTCGGCGGATAGGGCACGGGTCGCGTACGGGTGCGGTCCAGACCCAGCCGCAGCACCATGGCAAGCAGAGCGGCGACC
The DNA here is from genome assembly GCF_055635345.1 of Streptomyces sp. NPDC111516. Classification (NCBI taxonomy): domain Bacteria; kingdom Bacillati; phylum Actinomycetota; class Actinomycetes; order Kitasatosporales; family Streptomycetaceae; genus Streptomyces; species Streptomyces sp. NPDC111516. Next base: position 5,812 of record NZ_JBVKBV010000032.1, read on the forward strand.
GCGAACCCGGCCCCGGTCCATGCGAGTTGGCGCGTGCCGTACGTCGCCATGACCCAGCCGCCGACTGCGGTTCCGACGGTGATGCCGAGGTTCGAGAACGAGATGAAGAGGCTGTTGCCGAACTCGGGCGCGTCGACGGCGTCCCTCCCCAGCCAGCTCTGGCTCACGATGAGCCCTCCGGAGTGCACGGCACCCCAGATCAGCACGGCCGGAACCATCGGTGCGAACAGCGGGCCGACGGCGTACAGGAGCACGTAGACGAGCAGACACAGAACGGGGTAGGCGATCACCGTACGGATCAGGTTGCGTCGCAACAGCCCACCGAAGACGAAGTTCCCGAGGATCATCACCATCCCGAACGCCATCAGCATGGTGCTGACCCAGGTGCCGTCCATGTGCGTGACCTGACCCAGGTATTCGGCGAAATAGCCGTAGACCGAGAACATAGCCGCGAAGACGAGGACGATCGACGCAATGGTCAGCCACATCCGGAACCGCTTGAGAACGCTCAACTGGGCGCCGTAGGAAACTCGTTGACCGACGGGCATGGGCGGGACAAACCGCAGGATGCCGAGGAAGGCGATCAGGTTGACGAGTGCACCGAACCAGAACGCCGACGGCAGGGACACATGCTCGGCGAGGTACGAGGTCAGCGGCACGCCGAAGGCGAAACCGACGGTGACTCCACCGAACACGGTGGCCGTGGCCCGGGTCGCGTCCTCGGCCGGCACCAGCCGTGCGGCGGTCGCGAGCGCGACCGCGAAGAAAACCGGGTGGAAGAGGGCAGGGATGACGCGGAAGGCAAGCATCACCTCGTACTGCGTGGTGAGCGCGTAGACGGCGTTGGAGACGGCGAACACCGCGATGGCGGCGGCGAGCACCTTCTTGCGGTCGACGCCGGAGGCGAGCAGCGTCGTAAACGGCCCGGATATGGCGATGACCAGGGCAAAGGCCCCGACGAGCCACCCGGCGGCGGATGGCGAGACACCGAGCTCGGCCGAGACCTGGGGGAGCACGCCGACCATGCCCATCTCGGTGGTGATGATCCCGAACACGCCGAGGGCGAGCACCAGGACGGTGAGGGAGGCCTTCCTCATCGCAACCTTTCATCAAATCTAGAAACGTAGATATACTGACACCCAAGAGAGGGTGGAGCGCATGCATGACATCCGGGCGTGCGTGTTACAGCTCGTCGCGGACGTGTGCCGCGAACTCTTCGATCACCGGCTCATTGCGCCGGTAGTACGTCCACTTGCCGATGCGTTCCGAGGTGAGCAGTCCCGCATCCTTCAAGGTCTGCAGGTACCCGGACACCACCGACTGCGCCAGCCCGGCACGCTTCTGGATGTCGCCGACACACACGCCGATGTGGAATCCCAGCCCCTGCTGCTGATAGGAGTCCTCGTCGAAGTACTTCTCCGGCTCCCTCAGCCACTGCATGAACTGGAGGCGTGCGGGGTTGGCGAGTGCCTTGTGTACGGCCAGGGGGTCCACCGTTCATCACCTCTCCGTGCGACTCATGGGATATATCCAGTTTTCTCGATATGTAGGGGCAAGTCAAATCACTGGGACCTTCGCCGGTCGATCGTGCTCGGCCCGGCAGCAAGCACCGTCTGATCGTCGACCGGCAAGAATAAGGCAACGAGACCCCGAGCCCAGAACCCTGCTGTCCTTCGCCCGGTCCGCGTCGGAATGAGATCAAGTCAGACTCCGAAGAGTTCCGCAGCCAGATCGTCCAGCGTCGCGATGTCTTGCAGCGGGAGAAGTGCCGCTACCGGTTCAAAGACATCCATCGTGTGATGCTGGGCGATGCCACGCGCCTGGCGGTGCAGGGCGAGACCCATCGCTTGGCGCGCGAAGTTTTTCTCGGCCGGCCATGAACTGGCATCCAGGAAGGCCCGCAGTAACGTCTTGTCGCAGCGGAAGACGTCGCGGTGCACTTGACAGAGTTCGTAGTGCCGGTCGGTCACCATGGTGTCGCCCCAGTCGGTGATTCCGGTGAAGCGGCCCCCTCAAGAAATATATGACGTGCTGTCAGGTCGCCGTGCACGACGACGCGGTCGAAGGGCTGGAGTCCATCGAGGTACTCCTCGACCTGCGCGACCAGATGCTCCGGCAGAGAACTCTGTGTGCGCGTCCGGCTTCGGCTTCCGCTTCACATCGGTCACCTTCACGTCCTCCGTCTCCGGGACCCCGAACGCTTCGACAATTGCCCCGCTGCTGGTGCCGTTGACCTCCAAAGCCAAGTGGCTGCCCATCATGCGCAAGTCCAGCCTTGCCCGGGGTGCGCCAGCATGGTTCGGCATCTGATGAATCCGCGACGCCGGGTAGTCCAGGCCCGTCAGCTTCTCGTGCATCGCGTGGTAGTCGGTCGTCTTCGTGTTCTTGAACGCCTCGCTGACACGCTTTGCGTGCTCGCTGCCGCTGCACTTCTCGATACCGGTCAGGGGCACCTCCTTGACCGGCTTGGGCCCGGTGGAGTCTGGGGTCGGCTTCGAGGACGCGGGATCACCCAGGGGAACCGGTATATCGTCCTCGACGTTTGAAACACCCGGTGGGGTCTCGCCCGGCCCGTACCTCGGTGTGGGCGCACCCTCCCGACTCGGCAGGTCCTCGGGCTTGGGCACGCCACCGCTGCCGCTGGGGACGTCCGGAGCGCAGCCCTGCGTGATGCGGGTCATCAACGCAAGGAACCGCATCTCCGGATCGTTGTTGCTCGGCGGAGCATCCAGCGGGGTTGTCGCCGAGACGGCGCTGCCTGCCGAGGTCTGATTGCTGGTGGTGTTCTGAGTGCCGCAGCCGGACAGGACCATGCAGCCGAGCGCGGCCACCAGCACAGGCTTCGGGAGAAATATCGATCGCATGCACGCAACATGCAGGATGCTGACCATTGCGCACATGAGTTCTCATACTCACCTTCACTCGGAGCTAACGCTCGGGGCGCTCCACCTTGACCAAGGGCATCGCCGACGGCATAGGCCCACAGCTATCAAGGAAGCCCCATACCTGCCCATTGGGGGTGCCACCAGCCCGGGTGCCTCCCGTTCTCGTGAACACCAACTCTGACCGTGGCGGGCCGCCTCCCGGACTGCTGTACATCTGATGTCGGAACTCGGGTTCTGGCGCAACTCTGTGGTGTGTGCACTCCGAGTAACAGCTGAGGCTCTTCAATGGACTTGGGAAGCTGTCCAGAATTGTGTGGACAGACCAGGCTCTGCCCCAGGACGACTCAGCCCGCGTCCGCTTTGAAAGTCACCTCCGCTGTATCGGCGGTCCCCGCGCGGCGTCCGGGTGCACTTTGCCACTGCCAGTAGAGATTGGTGTGCGCGATCACCTGGTCCGGGGCCGGCGCGCCGTACTCGCTGAGGTCCTGCGTCGTATGGGCGTCGCCGACCAGCGTGACGTCGTACCCGCGGACGAAGGCCCCGTGTAGCGTCGATCGGATACACCCATCGCTCTGGGCACCCGTCACGACAAGCTGGCCCACACCACGCTCGGCGAGCAGCGCCTCCAACGCGGTGCCCTCGAACGAGTCACCGTAGGTCTTGTGGACGAGAGGCTCTTTATCTCGGCGAACCAGCTCTGACACGTACTGCCAGGGCCCGCTGTCTCGCTCGAGACCGTCGTCGGAATGCTGCACCCACACCACGGGCACGTCCTCAGCACGAGCCTTACCCACCAGGATGTTGATGTTCGCGATCACGCCGTCGCGGTTATGGGCGCCTGCCACCACCCCGTTCTGGACATCGATGACGAGCAGGGCGGTGTTCGGCCGATCGGGCAGAGTCGTCAAGGGAAACTCCTGTTCATGGTCATGGGACTTGAATCGCCCCCAGAGTAGGCTGGGCCACCGACAGCGGCACGGGGTCGGGCGGGCCCCCAAGAGGCCCCGGCATTTCATTCACGCCAGCAGGACCCGCTTCCGGAGAAGTCGGAAGCCTGCATGACCGAAATCTGGCGCTTGAGCATTTTGATTCTGTTGACATGGCCTTCGACGACACCCGAGCTCCAGGGCAAGGTGAGGTGGGCGATGACGGCACAACGATGGTGGTCGATGCCCTTGGCGAGGAGGCGGAGGCTGGGTAGGTCGTCCTCTCCGCGTCGGGCCAGTCCGGCGGGAACTGGCCCTGGCGTTCGGTGAGCATGTTTGCGAAGGAACGGACGTGCAGGGTGAGGGCGTCGAGTTCGGGGCAGTGGGCCCGTACGTTCTTGAGCTGGAGCTGTTCGGGTTCGGTGAGGGATTCCGGGCGGAGCAGGATCCACCCGGCGACGGTCCGGGGCGAAGGCGGGCGGGCAGTCACCGGTCGTGGCGACGTGCGTTTAGGACTGGACCGGCGGCCGAGTCCGTTTGCGGCCCGTGTGGCTTCGTGCGGTCACCTCAGCACCCCAGGCCCCTGGTGTACCGGCCGGATCGCGCCCTACCGCACCTGACGACAAGTCCGGACCCTTTCATTCATGGGGGACACCGAGAACACCGCACCCTGGCCCGGCCACCCCGACGACGAGCTGCAAGCCCTCCGCGAAGGCGCCACCGCACCAGCACCGCCCGCCCCGCCAGAATGCCCGGACTGCGGACTCCGACAAGACCGGTACGCCACCTTTCACGACGGCCACTGGGTACTTCTCGAACCCGATGTCACGGTCCCCTCCCATCACCTGCCGCCCCGCCGGCGATGGCTCATCACCCTCGACGGCATCGCGTGGAACACGTGGGACGCCGAACCGACCCCCGGCGCGCTGTGCCGTGTAGAATGCGGCCGTCGCTGGTGCCGATGAGGAACCGGCCGGTGGCTGTGACGGTGAGAGCGGTCGGTACAACGGAGACCGCGCCGACGGTGAGGTGCTGCCGCCAGCGCACCGTGCCGTCGCCCAGGTCGAGCGCCACCGCCTCTCCATCGTCGTACCCGACGTAGACGGTAGCCGCGTTAGCGTCCAGTGCGGTGGCTTTCCGGTCGGTACGGAACACCCACCGCGAGCGCCCGTCGGTCGGCTCACGCCGGACAACGAACGACCCGCCGGGCTGAAGCCCTTGGCCGTGGTACACGGTGCCGGCGTGGACCAGGGTTCCGCCTGCGGCCTCGATACCCGGACCGCCGAAGTGTGTCTCGCCGGGCTCCCAGGAGTACGGGAACATCCACCGGACGGAAGGATCGAGAGGCTCGACCGGTCGCGCGGTCGTGGGCCCTTGCAGGTCCATGGCCGTAACCCAGCGCTCTCCCTTGTAGGGGTTCCGTTCGCCCGGGGGCTGGAGGGTCGACTGGAAGTAGATGCGGCTTCCACCCCGCACGGGAAATCGGCTGCGGGCACCATTGCGCCCGTCCGGTGACAAGGCCGGCCGACCGTCAGCACAGCGCACCAGCGAGACGAACGACGACGGGACGATGCTGTCGAGTTGTTTCCCGTCAGCGAGAGAGAGCCGGACGACCGACTGCGGCACGGAGTCGCGCATGCCGGGGCGGCGTACGAGCCCGACCCACGCGGATCTTTCGTCCGCAGCGACGACGATCTCGCTCCCGCCCTCCTCGTCCGGAACCATCCACGCTCGCTCCCCCGAGGGCAGCCAGGATTCCAGTTGTACCCCGTCGAGCGTGGACAGGATCCGGCCGTCCGACAGTGCCTCGACCGCGCGGACATTGCGGCGCGATTCCCAGTCCGCGCTCAGCTCCGTGACCATCCGGCAGGCAGCTGCGCTGCCGTCGGGACGCGGCGCCGCCACCCGCGGGCCGGCCAGGTCGTGACTGGTGAGGGACTTGGCAGGCACGGCGGTCCAGTCCAATCTCCGCACCACGGCGACATGACCCTCGACGCTTGCGGTCTCGTCCTGCCAGTCGTCAGGCGGCGCCATCACCACCCGCAATGCCTGTTCGTCAAGCCATTCCAGCTCCAGGACCTGGCGGCCCAGCCCGTGCTCGATGAGCGATATGGCCGTGCCCGTCTCCAGGTTCAGAAGGAGGAGCTGGCCTTCGAAGAAGTAGCCGCCGTCGTATCGGCCGGTGCCGATCACGAGCAGCGGACGCGTGGGATGGAAGGCCATCGCGTGTACTGGGTAATGTGAGCGGACGAGGGCACAGCAGGCCAGGTCACCCGTGCCGTAAACACCGACGGGTGCAGTACCGCCGAACTCGTACGCACCGGCCACGGCCAGCAGGCCACGTCGCTCGTCGGCGGTGGCCAGCACAGGGTCACCGATCTCGGCGAAGGAACGGTTTCCGAGGATCCGGTCGACGGAGAGCGGGATAGTCATAGCGTCGATCTTCGCAACATCCAGGACCTGCGCCCACACCCAAAGCCTCGGCTCACGCTGACACCACATGTCGCCAAGCACTGACATTTCCGTGTCGCCCGACAGCAAAATGCAGGATCGCGTTGGACGCGTTCACCCGCGCCCATGCAGATCTACTTTGCGAGCGACAGGTCACCGCGTACGGCACTCGCAAAGCTGTGCTGTAACGGACACCACTGTCCAGTATGTGGGCCGACACGAGAACGTCAGCGGGTTCTGACAGCTGACGTCAGTGCTTCCGACATGAGGTGTGTCGGTAGGCAGGTGGAGGCTCGTCGGCGTCGAGGGCGCGGAGGCCGTACCGGACATCGTCGGCCAGGACCTCGATGTCGGCGTCGATGAGGACTAGGAGCCCGGCGTCGAACAGGCCGGCGATGGCGACGTCCTCACCGATCTCGACGCCACGGTGCTGCACGAGCAGGCAGTGGGACCATCCCCGCGGGTGCAGGGAGCAGCCCGTACGCGTCATCAGCAGCTTGATCGTCTCGGGACCATCCCCGCGGGTGCGGGGAGCAGGCCGCCGATGCTCTCTCCCGTGGCCGCGCCGGGGCCATCCCCGCGGGTGCGGGGAGCAGACTGCGCTCCTGCTGCCTGGCCAGCAGGTGAAGGGACCATACCCGCGGGTGCGGGGAGCAGGCGGTCATCCGGCGCGAGGGCAAGACCGCCGTGGGACCGTCCCCGCGGGTGCGGGGAGCAGCTGGCCCAGGAGCTTCGGGAGCATCCCGAGGAGGGACCATCCCCGCGGGTGCGGGGAGCAGCGTCGTCTCCGCTCTCAGTGGTTGACGGTGGTGGGACCATCCCCGCGGGTGCGGGGAGCAGTGGGCGAGACGGATGCGGAAACCTCGGTTTGAGGGACCATCCCCGCGGGTGCGGGGAGCAGGTGGCGAGCTCGGTTGCGCGCGCCTCGGCCTGGGGACCATCCCCGCGGGTGCGGGGAGCAGCGGTTGGAGTGCGGGCCCACCCAATGCGCCTTGGGACCATCCCCGCGGGTGAGGGGAGCAGTACTGGTCGTTGCCGTCGAGGGCGACCTGGAGGGGACCATCCCCGCGGGTGCGGGGAGCAGTAGCTCTCGCCGGTCTCGGAGTCGGTGAGGTAGGGACCATCCCCGCGGGTGCGGGGAGCAGGATTCGTAACCCGTCAACCGAGCGCGTACAAGGGGACCATCCCCGCGGGTGCGGGGAGCAGGGCGTCATCTATGCATACAAGCACTGGGATTGGGGACCATCCCCGCGGGTGCGGGGAGCAGCGGGAAGCCCAAAGCTCCGGAATGAAGGTACCGGGACCATCCCCGCGGGTGCGGGGAGCAGATACCGGGCGACGCGCTCGGGGGTTCCGGTGAGGGACCATCCCCGCGGGTGCGGGGAGCAGGACGATCCGCCCGCCCGGGTCACGGTCACGTCGGGACCATCCCCGCGGGTGCGGGGAGCAGCGCCGCGAAGCAGCCGAGGGGTACCGGCACGAGGGACCATCCCCGCGGGTGCGGGGAGCAGAGCCCCACGGAATGACCTCCCCTGGGGCTCTGGGGACCATCCCCGCGGGTGCGGGGAGCAGCGCAGCATCATGCCGACCGTGGAGGAGGGCCTGGGACCATCCCCGCGGGTGCGGGGAGCAGAGGTGCCGCAGCAGTACGGCCCCTCCGGTGTCGGGACCATCCCTGCGGGTGCGGGGAGCAGGGCGAGACGTCCGAAGAGAGGAAAGGTGCCATGGGACCATCCCCGCGGGTGCGGGGAGCAGCGCTGTTGCTTGTAGCGCTTGCTCGCGGTGCGGGGACCATCCCCGCGGGTGCGGGGAGCAGAGGACTCCGGGCAGCTGCGGGTAGCGCAGCATGGGACCATCCCCGCGGGTGCGGGGAGCAGCCGTGCTGCGGCGCCTGGCGGTCGAGCACGAAGGGACCATCCCCGCGGGTGCGGGGAGCAGAGATTCCGTTGCAATGTCTCGTGATCTCAAAAGGGACCATCCTCGCGGGTGCGGGGAGCAGATGGGCCCCGACTGTCCTGGGTGAAGGGGAAGGGACCATCCCCGCGGGTGCGGGGAGCAGGCGGCCATCTTCAGGCCGTTGGCGATGGCGTAGGGACCATCCCCGCGGGTGCGGGGAGCAGGGTCTACGCCGACGCATTGTGGTCCAGCATTGCGGGACCATCCCCGCGCGGCTGGAGACGTGCTTTGTGCTGCGGGGGCTCGATCGCGGCGGTGCGCCGGGGCGGACGGTGGCCAGCGTGACGCCGCCCAGGACATTGGCCAGCTCGACATGGGCGCTCATCGGGTCAGCAGCAGTCCGCAGCCGTACGCCCGGCCGTGACCGATGCCTTGCGACATCGCGTCGACCAGAGCGGCGGGGTCGGTGACCGTGAGCGTGCCCCGGATCTCCGCGCGGGCTATGCGCAGGTCCTTGTGAGGACCGGGACTTGTGACAGCCGGAAGAATCCTTACAACCAGGGAGTCCTCCTCGGCGGTGGCGCCGATCCGGACGACGCCGTCGGGCCCTCTTCGCGGATCGCCCGTTGGCTGAAGGCGGCGCACGAACCAGTTCCGTACGTGGTCGGGTCGGGTGTGTGCCGTACGACGGCCGCGAGGGCGGTCGGGGGCCGGCGGTCCGGACGGGCGGCTGCGGGTAGGGCTGACGACGGTGCGGAAGGTCAGGGAGTCGCCGGCCCGGAGAGTGCGGTCGACCGTGATCACGTGCGGTTTGTCAGTGAGCGCTCCGCGCGGCATTCTCGCCCAGTCCCCCGGCACCCTGGACTGTACGACCAGGACAAGCACACCTTCCTTCAAGTCAACGGACCAGGTCGACAGCACCCCCATCTGGGCCCGGGCGTCGGGGTCTCCGTCCGCGACCCAGCCGCGGAAGCCGCTCATGACGGTGCGGTGCATGTCCTGGGCGTCGAGGAGGGACTTGGCGGTGTACGGGTGCCGGGCGTCCATGGTCAGCACACTGTGCGTGGCGACAAAGCGGGCAGCGGCAGGGGGCTTGGTCACGGGATGACGTCCCATTCGGTGGCGTTCTCGGCGATGGTGACGCGGGTCCGTGTCTCCCATCGCGTGGTGTGTGTACGAAAGTCCGTGTCGAAGGTGACGGGCTGGTCCTGTACGGGGGCCGCCGATGCGGTGCCCGGTGCTGCTTCGACCCAGGCCCAGGGCCGGGGCGAAGGCTGCGGCCCGACGCTGTGCGAAGGCAGCAGGGCGGTGGACTGGAAGGCTTCCTCGATAGTGCCGCTGCTGAGCGGTCCGGCCAGCGTGCCCGACGGCGGACAGGACTTGCGGCCCAGCCACAGCAGGCGCTTGGGGTGTTCCAGCGCTGAGGCGACGTCCTCGAGAAAGGCATGATCAGGGTGCTGCAGGGCGGCGACGAAGGCTGCGTCGGCCAGGTACCAGCGCTCGGTGACAAGCGCGTCCCGGGAGAGCTGCTTCGAGACCAGAACACCCGAGTCAGGTTCGGAGACAATGTACTTGGGGGCGCCGTACCAGCCGGCGAGTTCGTGGTGTCCGAACGCGGTGCCCTCTGAGTTCGAGATACTGGCGGCCAGGGCCGTCGCCCTGCGGTGATCGGTGATGACGTCCCGAGGGCGTACGGGGTACCGGCCGGCGCCGACGACGTGGTAGTCGCGGACGGGGGTGCCGGGATGGTCGGCACGGACCCCGAAGCGGACGGCCGCGAGCTCGCCCAGATCGTCGGCCCTGTCATGTCCCAGGGCCGCTGCGCACAGGCCGATCACCCCGGACTTCGTCGGACGGCTGTGGGTGTCGCGACGGGAGAACCGGGACACCAACCCCCAGGACTGCAGGGGGGCGGCGAGCCTGACGAGCAGGACGTGTGGGCTCACGCCGTCAGCTCCTCGACGGACTCCACGTCCTTGATGTCCAGGTCCTGCAGGACGGCGTGGATGGCCGGCTCGTAGGTGAGGACACGTCCAGCGGTGATGTCGTCGCGTCGGCTGCGGACGAAGTCGTGGTGGGTGAGGAGCCGCCGTACGGCGAGCTCTCCGGCCGGACCTCCGTCGGCGACCTCGTCGATGGGCCTTTGGAAGGCGGCCGCGTAGTTGAACGGGCGGTCTCCGTCGAAGGCGAGGACCAGGGCGGGCAGCGCGCCGGTGGAGGCGGTCGAGTTCTTCTTGGCCTGTGGGAAGGCGTTGACGAAGGCGTTGACAAACTCCGCCTCGGCGCCTGCGGCGGCGGACTCTGCATCCTGTTCGGACATGCCCGCGGCACGCAGGTTCTGCCGGAGTTTGAGGCGGTCGAGGACGGCGTGCCGGTAGAACGTGCCGGAGATGAGGGACTGGTAGCCGGTCATGCCGGCTCCGGAGTCGTCGGTCGCGTCGAGGAAGTCGAGGGCATTGCTCTTGCGGCTGAGCTTGGCGTCGTCGGCGGCGGCGTAGAAGTCGTCCGTGTGTTCGGCCTCGTGGACGGTAAACGCGTGACTGCTCTGGATCGCGCCGTCGACGTTCGGGGAGTCGGCGATCTCGGCGAGGAAGCGGCCGTAGAGCGCGATGTCGATCGCGTCGCGGGGCGCGAGCGCGGTCAGGACCGCGTTCCGGGTCGCTTTCGGAAGTGCGGGAAGCTTGGCAGCTTCTGTGTCCGCCTCGTCCATGCTCGCCTCGGCATCCTCCTCAGCGCTGTTCTTGCGCCGCCCCTTTGGCTTCTTACGGGCCGCTGCCGCCAGGGAGAGGGCGGTGTAGTTTTCCGCCCAGGCAGTGATGGATTCCCGTTCGGCATCGAGGTGTTCGGCAATGCGGTCGCCTGCGTCCTCTGGTGCGAAGAGCAGCACCTTGGTCAGGTTGGCGACCGTCTGCTTGGCCGGGTCGCCGAACTTGAGTCCGATGCCCTGCAGCACGGCACGTGCCGTCGCCAGGGCCTGCTCCTTGGGCCAGCCGTGCCCGGTCTCCAGGGCACGGGCGGTCATCGGCGCCCATTCGCGGGTACGGACGCCCATGGTGTGTCCGGCGAGCGGCCCCTTCTGAGCGTTGGCCCGGTCGCGCGAGTACACCCGCTCAGCGCGGCGGCGTGCCTGGCTGGTGATCATGTGCCGTTCCACGCCGCCGTAGACGATGGACTTGGGCGCACCGTTCTCGTCCCGTACGGGGAGGACAGCGACGAGCGTCTCCAGCACATGCAGGGAGAGAAATTGGTGCCCGGTCAGGGTGACTTGGGTGCTCACGTCAGTGTGTCCTTCGTCGTGGTCGTGGTGGCCTTGGTGTTCCTGGCGGTTCTCGGCGGTGCGTGGAAGTCGACGGCCCAGCGATAGCGGATGCGGGCCTGACGGTCGGTCCAGCGAGCCAGGTCGTCCGCGAGACGTGCCCACGACGGTGGCGGCTCCCCGCACGAGCGCAGCCGGGCGATGGTGTGCTGGAGGTGGCGCAGAGGAGGCCGACGACTCGAGACGATGCGGTCCATCAGCCGGCCGGCGCCAGCGTCGTCGGGCCCGCGCCCGATGCTGGAGCCGATCCGGCGGGCGGCATAGCCGAGGCTCCCGTAACCCCACGACGGATCTACGGCACCCCGGTGGTAAACGGCGAACAGGAACGCCACTTGCTCGAACACCTTGCGGCGTTCCTCATCGTTCCAGCCCGCTTTCCACCCCGCTTCGATGTGGGCGTTCTCGCTGATGCTCGGCCGACGAAGTTCCGCGAGCCTGCCGTAGTCGCGGCTGTTCACCAGGCCCACGAGCCACTGGGTGAGCTCCTGGCTGCGCGCGGGCTCGCGCGGCTCTGTGCCGTCGGCTGCCGCCGTCCGGACACCGGTCTCCGGCACGTCGGCGATCACTTGCGGTCCCCCTTCAGTTCGTCCGGTGCCTTGGCTCCGGTGAGGTCGTCCTCGAAGCGGCGGAGCGCCTGCGCATGCGCCTGGTATCCGCGTGAGTTCGCGGGCAGGGAGTCGAGCCGGTTACGCAGAAAGCGCCCCGCGGCCTCGGCGAGCACGGCCGCGTACTCGACGAGCGCCGCGTCCACCTGCTCGTCGTTCTCAGCCGCTGCCGTGTCGTCCAGCAGCATGTGGAAGGGTTCCTCGGTGTGGGCCCAGTGCTCCGGTCGCGCGTCGAACCGGGCGATCTGACCGCTCTTGTCGGCCGGTTTCGGGTTCGGGTACGTCACGGTCCAGGCGACGTACGCCGCCCGGGACAGGCTGGAGGCCAGGTACTCGGCCACGAGTGAACCCCGTTCGGCCGCGTACCTGAGGTCGCGCTCACGGCCCGGCACGAAGGGGAACGTGTCCGACACCCAGGTGACGGCCGTGGTCTGCTTGGCGATCAGTCCGACGGTCCAGAGGTTGAGCCGGCGGCCGCTGAGCCTGGCGAGGCGGTCGTAGAGGTCGGGCCCATGGTCCCGGTCCGCGACGGCGGCGTACAGGGCGTGCGCCTCGCGCCACAGGGCCCGGGACGCCGAGGGCCGCAGCGGCCTCGGCGTCCCGTTCGGCGCCTTGTCGTACACGGCGTCCTGCATGTGGTGAGGGGCCAGCGGTTCGAGGAGTTCACCGGCTGCCAGCAAGACGCGGTCGACGGCCGGCTGCCCATCCTCGGTGAGGGTGGGGCGCATGAGGATCGAGCGTCCGAGGACGGTGTGAAGGTCGGCCGGACCGTCCACCCGCCGTCCCGACGGCTTGGTCAGGAATCCCCGGCGGGGCTGGGGAGCCACCGTCCAGGTGCGGTTGAAGCGGCCCGGGGCGTCGTCGGTCGGTACGAGGTTGAGCCGCAAGGTGTCGCCGAGGGTGTCCCCGAGCGCGATGACGCGGATACGAGTGCCGAGACGTCCGGCGGCCAGATTGGTGAGCGTGGGTCCAAGGGTCTCCTTGCCGGAGATCCGGGCACGGCCGCCGGGTCCGTACGCGTGCTGCGTGAGCATCGCGCGGAAGGCGGCGTCGGCGGACAGCGGCGCCGGGTGCTCGAGGTGGTGGTGGTCGAAGAACTGGTTGTAGTCCCCGGCGTGTTCGATGACCAGCTGGGCGGGCCCTGCGCCGTGTTCGTCGAGATAGGGCGCCAGGAGGGCGTTCTGGCCCAACGGCTCGGTGGGGTGGAAGAGATCCCAATGCTGTTCGGGACGGCTGTCCAGCCAATCGGCCGCGTCGCTCAGCGGGCTGCTGTCGTGCACACGGCCAAGCCACTCGTCAACGGTCGCAGGACAGGTCCGCGAGGCGTAGCAGACAGCGAGAAGGTACTCGATCAGCGCGACCGACTCCCCCGCGGTCGTCCCCGAGACGGTGCGTAGCTCGTCCGCGTGCCGCAGAGCGTCGACCAGGGTGACCGAGGCGCTCTCCCCGCCGGTTGTCAGTGCTGGAATGCATGCTTGTCGTCGAGGGTCCCAGCAGGGACGTAACTCCCCTGCCGGAGACGGACGTATTTCGGACAGTGTCACCTGATCCGCACTCCAGTCACCACAGTTGTCTGATGAGATGCGGCAGGACCGTAGCACGTCGGATGAGGGCAAAGTGAGCGAATCCGAAGAACTCAACAGCTCCCATCAATGGTGTTGGGGGACAGTCCGCCTCCCCGACCACATGGCGCCAGGGGACGGACCCGTGTGGCATCCGCTCGTCGTCGAGATGGTCACCGCAGGCGCCATCATGCTCGAACTGTGGGACCAGGTGCTGAGCCCGGGACAACGGGCCGACGTCACGGAGGGCTTCGCGGCCAAGGACGAGCAGAACGCCCGCCTGGCGGCTGGATTCCTGGCAGGGGTCAGCCGCCTCGGCCACGCCTGCCCGTCGCACATGGTCTCGTTCGGCGCGGGGCTGCGCCCCTCCCCCGCACTCGAAAAGGCCCGAGCCGACTGGCAGGAGCAGGCGCTGCACGCAGGCCTGCCGCTGCCACCGGCCGGGGCCCGGGTCCGCCACGCGGATCCTGAGCACATCACGGCGGCGGTACTGCCGCGGCTGACGGGATGCGACTGCGCGGACCACGTCGACGGCGAGCGCTGCCGAACCATAGAACACCAGGGCCTCTACGCGGTGGCGTACGCCCTCAACCGGCATGGCACGGACGTCCTCCACGCCGACAACGTCGCCAAGGCCTACCGGGCGACCGGCGGCCCCGCTTGGGACGCGGTCCGCGCCCTCCTGGTGGACGCCGTTGCCCGCCACGTAGGGCTCGACGCACGGAGCCTTCCAACCCTGATCCGGCCGACGGATCCCGCGCGCCTGACAGTCTTCAGCGGCCTTGTCGCCCAGAGCAGCGGGCTGGCCCGTGGGGACGCCTCCCGTGGCTTCGCCTCCCCTCACGACACGTGGGAGGCAGTGTCGGACGGAGCACGGCTGAACGCACGGGAGGCGGTAGCACGGATCAGGGTGACCGGCTGACAGCCGCCGGGCGGCTGTGGTCCCCACGCAGCGGGGCTGATGCCGCTTCAGTCGCCACAAGGGCCATCTCCGCAGACGCGGAGCGAATGGAGCGCGGCTAGCTACGGCGAGCCGATCGTAGTGGGCGCGGTGCTCAGTGACCAGGTCTTTCTCGTTGCTCCGCCCACGGAAACGCGGTTGCCGTCGGCGCACTCGTCGTGGCGATCATCGCAGCGGCGGGACAGTTCATGCAGTAGAGGTGCCGCGCCAGGCACGGGACCCGGTCGCGACCGGAGAGAACACACCCGATGCCCGTCGACGGCTCGGTCGTGCTCCTCAGGTCCACAGCCTGCCCCGCCCGCACGGACGGGGCAGGCCGACAACCGGTCGGCAGTCGGCAGACAAACTGTGTCCGTCCGCATCAGCACGAAGCGGGTGCCCAGTCTCATCTGGGCCCCGACCCGCGACAGCCTGCTTGGCACAGGCTCAATCGGCCGCGCTCTGTCCCGCGGCCTCCGCGGTCTGGCGCAGACGAAGCGTCACCGCGGCAGTCCCGGCGGGGCCGCCGAAGGCAACCAGGGGCTGCGAGGCCCCTCGGACGCTGCAGGACGGCAGTACTCCGAGGGACGTCAGGGAGGCCGCGGTGACCAGCCGCATCACTTCTTCGCCTGTGTGGAAGTCCCAGAGGCGCAAAGTGGTATCGCTCAGGCCGGCGCTGACGATCAGAGGACCGGAGTCGGGCGGCCGGACGATACCGAGGGCGGATACCGGCCCGTCGTGCCCGGCCGAGAGCGTGAACGCCTCCTTCCCCGGAGTGTCCGGTGCCCACAGGTGAACTCTGCCATCCGTTCCCCCGGCGGCCAGATACCACTCGTCCTCCCTGTCCCCCGGACAGACGGCAAGGGACTCCACAGCGCCGATCCGGCCCGGCCATTCGTCATGCGGCGCCCGCAAGGGGCGGCACAGCAGGACGTCTTGATCGGCGGCGACAGCCAGAACGCCGCCCGTGGCCAGGGGCAGGTGCGCCAGCGCGCGGATGGGCCCCCCGCTTCCCCCACCGTGACGCCACCCCAGAACCTCGCCGGTGGCCAGGTCGCAGTACGCGATCGAGCCGCGGCTCGTCCCCACAGCCAGTACGGTCCGTGCGCCGTCGGCAAAGGCAGTGAACGCAGTGGGACAGTCCTCTGTCGACGTCCAGGCGTTCATCGTCACCCACTCACTGCTCCAGCAGCCGACTGTTCCGTCCGGCAGTCCGACGACGACCGTTGTGAAGCCGTCCGGCGCTGTGTGCGTGGCGAGGGCCGTCACCGGGCCGTCGACTCCTGTGCGGGGCAGGTCGATGGTGCTCGTGACCTCGCCGGTGTCGGCCGATCGCACGACGAGGTTCCGGTCGGGGCCGACCGAGACGAGCTGGGCCGGCCCGGGGCTGCCGGGCAACACCGCGAGCAGCGTTCCCCCGACGGACCTGGAGCGCGGCCGCACGGTTCGCCGCTTCCATGCCTCGGCGTTCCAGACACGAACGGTCCGGTCGAGCGAGCCGGAGACCAGAACCTCGACTCCCTCGGGGCCCTGTACGACGGCGAGCCCGGTCACTTCGCTCGTGTGGTCGGTGGGGAACCGGCAGGTCTCCTCCCCCGTTTCGGGATCCCACAGCTGCACGGCGCCGTCGTCGCAGCCGAGCGCGAGCAGGGTGCGGGAGCCCGGCTGCTGGTAGGGCGTCAGTACGGATGCGGCCTGCCAGATCGTGCGGTGTGGTCGTTCCGTACCGGCCAGGGCATCCCAGAATCTGACCCCACGACCCGGCGTTCTCGTAGCCACAGCGAGCAAGGGGCTGCCATGTCCTTCGTCGATCATTGCGAGTGCGGAGACGTCCTGCCCCAGCCCTGGCACCGTGCACACCGGTTCGAGGGAGACGCCGTCGAGAACGGCGACGGCGTCCGCGCTGTGCACGGCGAGGAGCGTGCGGCCTCCGGGAAGCTCCAGGACGGCGAGTGCGTTCACCGGGACGTTCCTGGTTGCCGCGTCGGCAGCCAGGACGGTCTCGGTCAGGGGATCGCACAGGACGAGACCGCCCGACGTACCGATCGCTAGCAGCGCTCTCCCGTCCCTGTCGGTGTACGAGGCCATGCAGTGCACGGATGCCGTGACCGGCAGTTGTGCGTACCGGCCGCTCAGCGGGTCGCACGTCCACGCGCCGTCGTCGCCGCCCACGGCCACCAAAGGCTCGCCGGACAGGTGCGGTACCACGGCCAGAGCCCGCACCGATGGGCCCGGCCCCTGAATCGGTGGGCCGAGGGCAGTCACGGTGGAGGGATCCCACACCTGCACGGTGCCGTCGTCGCCGCCCACGGCGACCAGCGATGTGCCGTCCCGCAGGGTGAAGGACACGAGAGAGCGGACGTCCGTGTCCGACCTTGCCAGGACATTGCCCGGCACTGCGAGGTCCTTCCAGCGCGGCTGGAGATTCCCCGGGACCGAACCGCCGGTCGTGGGCGTACGCGGACGACGGACACCATCCGGCTCCCACAGCGAGAAGCGCAGGCTCTCCGCACGTGCGAGGGGCGGTGCGTCGGCCAGGAAGGGTTCGATCCGCGTCCACGCGAAAAGGCACGTCGTGTCCTCGGCGTGCTCTGACAGAAGCCCGAGCGCCCCCCGCACGTTCCCGCTCGTCTCGTAGGGGAGGAACTTCTCGGTGACGACGCGGTCGTTCAGCACGCCTCCGGCTGCCGCGTGCTGCACGAGATGGTGACACAGGTACGGATGCGGCGGGCCGTTCTTCGCCTCCTGCAGGTTGCTGAAGGCAATGGCCAGCCGCCGATGATCTTCCCCGACGGCATCCGCCCCAGCCGCCTCGAGCGGCCTGGATGTCGTGGCGTCACCGAGGAGGACATGCGGAGTCGCACGCAGCACGTCGCTGATGCGTGCGTGAATGGGCCGATAGACGAACCTGCCGTCCTCGACGCCTTTCGTCAGATATCCGGCCAGCCGGGTCAGTTGTACCTGTCGGATCACCGTCTCAGGAGCGAGGGCGTCGTCTTCCGCCAGAGCCGCCAGCGCACACGGCCACACTTCGGCCCACGGCAGACCTGCTCCTTGGGCAAGTGCCGTGGCCCGCAGCGCTTGGACGACCAGCTCTGCTGGCAGGCCGGTGTTGCTCTGCACCTCCTCCAGGTCCTGCCGCAGCAGTTCCTGTGTCCCCTGACGCAGGGTATGCCGCCATTCCGGATCGTCCGGGTTCGGGAGCCGGCCGCTTATGTGGAGTGCCTCGGCGGCGAGGCGGGCGTCCAGGAATGAGGGCGCCACCTCCTCCGCCACGACGGCCGCGAGCTCGTCCAGTCTGCGGGCGTCCGGATGGGCCAAGGCATCGTCACGCTCGAACAGGTCTCCCAGCAGCGAGCGCGTGTACGCGGCGATGTCCTCTGTGGTACCGGCGTCCGTCCGCAGGGGTTCGCCGGAGTCTGTGGAGCGGACCAGCAGGTTCAGCAGGTCCGATGTCCGGTCCTGCGCAGGACGCAGTCGGCCCTCTGCTCCTGCGTGCGCGCTGCGGATACCCAGAAGCATCCGGACGACGGGCTGACCGTCGTCCGTCCACTGCTCGGCCAGCGGGCGGACGAGGTCGGTGATGATCCTCGTGGGATTCTTCGCCTCGTCGATCCCGTCGATGACGATCGTCAGGGGCCGGTCCTCGCGGCGGACGGTGTTCAGCGCGCGGTCGAGAAGCTGGTCGAGCGGGCTGAACCCTTGGTGCCTCGAGGGCGGGTGACCGGTGAGTGCGGTGTACAGCGCTGCTGTCAGCTCGTCGGCGTCTGCGTTGCGGGCGAGCACCGCGGCGTCGACGGATCCCTCCGGCACGAGGAGGTCGGACGGTATCTGGTCGATGAAAGTGCGGTAAGTCTCGTTCTCCCTGAACTGCCGATCGCTGAGGGTGACCGCCCGGGCGAGCAGAGCTGACTTTCCTGAGCCGGCCTCACCGGTGACGATGAGCGTGCTCTCCTCCCCCGCGAGGAACTCGGTGATGCGTCGTACCTGCGCTGCCCGACCGGTGAAATACCAGTCGGCCCCGCCATGGGAGGGCTGACCGGAAGCGCGGGAGCGCCAGTACGAGTCCAACTCGGCGGGACTCCACGCCACGGCGCTGCGGGCCTTGCCCACGAGGGCGGACTGCGGCTTGTATCCCGGGTTGGGAAGACAGGGGCTGGGCTGCTGGTGGTCTTTGTTCCGCTGCGGCGACTCCTCTTCCGGCCACAGGGTTTGAACGTTGGCCATGAACGAGGGCTCGAAGACCGTGGTCATGGCGGCAAAGAAGTTCTGGAAGCTGAGATGCGGAAGTGCGTACCCGGCGGCTTCGTCCCTGAAGTGGTCCATCATCGCCTGCAGGAGGCCGGAGAACTCCCCCAGGCGGGGTGACGTGTACTCACTTGCCGAAGCCAGGACGACAAGAGAGTGCAGACCGCGTCGCTCGTCGTTGAGGGCTGCGAGTCGCCGACTCAAATCCTTGCGCAGCACTCCCGAGAAGCATGAGTCGACCATCACGAGGACATGTGTGGCGCGGGAGTCCAGGACAGCCGTGACCAGATCGGCGGTCTGGAAGGCAGTGCTCAGGACCCGGTCCCGGTCGGAGTCGGGCAGAAGCAGGAAGTGGACTTCGGAGTTACGGCTCACGCCGTGACCCGTAATGTAGACGACGAGGACTTCGTCGTCGTCCGCGTCCTCCAGCTTCTCCTCATCCAGGAAGCAGCGCAGATCGTGAACCGTGCGCAGATTCTTGGGCCTCACCGGGTCGAAGCGACGCTCCTCGTCGATTGTGCCGTCGGCCCACCACTCCTCGACGACGGCCACTTGGGCCTCGATGCCTCTCCTGAAGTTCTCCTGGTCGTCCGGTGTGCTGTAGTCGCCATCGTCGTACTCCGAGATTGCGATCTCGACGAGACGCTTGGTGCCCCACTCGGGAGCAGCCGACTGGCTCACCGCACGTCGCCGGCAATGGCGCGAGCGACCGCAGCGGTTCGCAGGTAGGTCAGGGCCTTGTGCGGATCAACCAGGCCGTTGCGGACTTCTGCGTCCGTAATTCCCGACGACGTGCCGTTCAGGCCCCGGCCTCCGGTGATGAAGTCTCCGGGATCGAAGGCGTTGACCCACTCGATGTCACCAGGCAGCTTCAGAGGCTCGCCGTCGGCGATGCCCAGCCCACGCCGTACCGAGGGGATTGCCAACGGGGAACCGCATGTCACAAGCGTGCGCACCCGGGCCATCCCATTCGGAGGGATCTCGCCCCGGCACAGCAGGTCGTAGGCGATCACGCTGCCCAACGAGTGTCCTACGACTACGAACGTGTCCTCGCCGAAGGCCTCGGCGACCAGGGTCCGGACCCGTGCGGCGAGCTCCGGCTCGTACAGGTAGAACCGCACCTCCCGCATCGCAGACACGAAGAGCTTGCCTCCGCCCCGGGGAAAGCGCTGGTCGTATGCCATCACCAGACGAGTCAGACGGGCGGGCCAGAGCCGTGGCAAACCCAGTGTCTGCAGATCCAGTTCCTCGACACGTGCCAGGTATTCCCCGTGGACGACTTCCTCGAGTGCCCCGGCGACGAACTCGGCTTCCTCCTCGCTCAAGGGCACCGTGGTGTCGAAGGGATCGTCCTCGGGCCCGAGGCGGTCCGCCCCTCGTGCCAGGAGGCTTGTCCAATGGGGCAGTTCCAGGTCGCCCGTAGCGATCCCCGGCCGCTTGATCCCGTCGAGACCGCGGTTGATCGCCTTGCCCCATTCGGATGTCAGCCGTGCCCCCGACGTCCTCGACTGCCGAATGCCGTGTACCCCAACGATGCGCGCCACAACCGTGATTCCCCCACCTACATGCCGTTTGGTCAGGCAACGAGAGTAGTGCGACTGTGCTCGACGGGCTTGCCCTCGCACCGACAGGGGCCGCATTTAGGGCGGAGTGCTACCGTGTGGCTGCTGCACCTGCGGCGATGAAGTCAGCGGGCTCCGATCTGTAGCCTTTCCCAGACCCACTGAGCACATACATCGCACCTCGCCCTTCTCCCTGAACGGGGGATGACCCCGGCGGCTACTTCGCCATAAACGCACAGATGCTGTGCATCCCGCACCCGCGGGGATGGTCCCGCATGTACGACCTGCCGCCTGACCTGCCACGCCTGCTCCCCGCACCCGCGGGAATGGCCCCCAGGAGTACCAGCTCACCATCGATGCCCTCGTCTGCTCCCCGCACACGTGGGGATGGTCCCCTCGTCATCTGAGTCAAGGCCGCTGGCGAAATCTGCTCCCACAACCGTGGGGATGGTCCCTTCCGCGCCACCATGGACATCTTCCTGCTGGACTGCTCCCTGCACCCGCGGGGATGGGCCCAGCGTGCCCTGGCCCGGGGGTTTGAAGGGGCTCTGCTCCCCGCACCTGCGGGGATAGTCCCGACGCAAAGTTCCTGGACACCAACCGCCGGTCCTGTTCCCCGCACCCGCGGGGATGGTCCCTGTCCGGAGTGATGTACTCGGGAACGGTTCCGCTATTCCCCGCGCCCGCGGGAATGTCCCCATCGCCGAGGAGACGCAGTCGGGCATCTATCACTGCTCCCCGCATAGTCGCGGCCTGCTCCCCGCACCCGCGGGAATGGTCCCGGCGTCGTGGATCTCCGCCGGAATCGTGGGCGCTGCTCCCCGCACCCGCGGGAGGGATGGTCCCCCCGAGCGGAACCGGTACCTGATCTACGTGGCCTGCTCCCCGCAACCGCGGGGATGGTCCCGAGGTCGACACCGTCCGCGCCCGCTACGGCCTCTGCTCCCCGCACCCGCGGGGATGGTCCCTCGGCGGGCACTCCTTGGAGGCCGCCGCCTCCCTGCTCCCCGCACCCGCGGGGATGGTCCCGAGGGAACCACCCCGCTCAGCCCGGACGTACGCTGCTCCCCGCACCCGCGGGGATGGTCCCGACCCCTGGCCCAGGGCCCAGTACGACGCGATCTGCTCCCCGCACCCGCGGGGATGGTCCCTTCCGGGCGTCGGCCTCCCTCTTCGCCGGGCACTGCTCCCCGCACCCGCGGGGATGGTCCCCTGATCTACGCGGCAGGTACCACGGTTCTGCCCTGCTCCCCGCACCCGCGGGGATGGTCCCGGTGAAGCGGTTCGCGTGGCGCTGCAGGTCGTCTGCTCCCCGCACCCGCGGGGATGGTCCCCCGTCGAAGGGTGTCGTGATCGAGTCCGTGGCCCTGCTCCCCGCACCCGCGGGGATGGTCCCGGCGCCGAGCGTCGCAGCGTCCACTCGGTCCTCTGCTCCCCGCACCCGCGGGGATGGTCCCCTTCACAAGTTCCCCGCAAGACCTCACGCAACCTGCTCCCCGCACCCGCGGGGATGGTCCCTGTTCCAGGTGGGCGAGAACCCAATTGCTGACCTGCTCCCCGCACCCGCGGGGATGGTCCCGGCGCGGCCACGGGAGAGAGGGCGTCGGCAGCCTGCTCCCCGCACTCGCGGGGATGGTCCCCGTCCTCGCCATGCGGGACAGTAGCGCCAGCACTGCTCCCCGCACCCGCGGGGATGGTCCTAGAAACGGCCACCTCGTCTGCCCCTACCCCACCGCCGACGAACCCCTGTGGCCCTGGCCCTGGGGAACCGCGCAGCGCGAGAAGAACGACCGCCAGGCGCAAAGCCTGTTCAACCTCCCCGACCTGCCCGACCTGCCCGACCTGCCCGACGCCAGCTGACGGTACCGTGTCCGTCGGCCGGGTTCGGTTCACCACCCGGTGATGCGTTCTTCACCCCGGCCACGCGCCCCGGATCAGTGCGCTCTGGCCCGCGACGCAGCAGTGTCTCCACCAGCAACACGGCCTGTTCCGGCACTCTGTGCCCGTGACCGACGTCTTTGAGCACGCCCCGCAGGTCTGGAACGCCGCGCAGCTCCGCGACGCCCTCAAGGACCTGCCCGATGACGCACCCATACATGTCGGCGTGGCAGGCGATCCCGGTGACTTCGCGGGATACCGGGACTTCGTTCTCGTGGACGCACATCAGGTGGAGAACTGGTGGCCGGCCACTTCCACGGCGCCGGAGCGTACCGAGACAGCGGAGGCGCTGACGTTGTTCGCCGACTGGGAGCCGGGCGCGTACGACCGTCTGGACTGACCGGCCGCGGTGTCGCTCGGAAGAACGCCAGCAGTATCCGTCGCGCGTTGGCCGGGGCCGGCCGACGGCCTGCGTGCGCTATAGTTGATCTTGGCAGTTCGCCGCAGATCACGGTGACAGATCTGCGTTGGTGGTCCAAGGAACGACGCCCCGCTTCCTGCGGGGAAATGCAGGTGCAAGGCCTGCCCAGCGCTCGCTCACGAAGTCCCTTCCCCCCGCGGGGGGAAGGGACTTCGTCACGTTCCCCAGCCAGTCCCACCTGCGCCGGGCCTGGGCCCGTACTCGGCGCGGCGCGGCGCCGGGACGGTAGGCGTCGATCTCAGTGACCAGCATCGCTCCCGTCTCACGTTCCTCGTCCGTCCAACCGGTCACCTGCAGGAGCAGCGCGTCCGCCACGTCACCACCTGTCGATGCCCATCGTCTTCGCCGCGCTGTGGATCGCGTTGTAGTGCGGAATCGACATGTGCGACTTCTTTTGCTTCGGCGGAAGGTTCTGGTCGGCCTGCCGGAACTCGTCACGCGCCGCGGTCAGCAGGATGGTTCCGTAGCCGACCGGCACGTCGACCTTCCCGTGAATGGGATGCCACTTGGCGGCCGTCTGACTCCCGGCGTTGGCCAGGATGCTCCGCGCCCGGTTGCACGCGGCCCCGGTTTGATCGCCAAGGCGGTCTGGGTGGCCGAGGCGGTTCGGACTCGGCCCGCAGCATCGCCACGTCAGACAGGCAGTCCCCGCCCAGCACGACCGCCAGGGCGAGTTCGAGCAGGATCTTGCACCGCCCGGGGCTTGCGCCACGGCTTCAGGCCCGCCGAGATCGCGGCGTCCAGGCCGAGGCCGGTGCGCCGGACCGTCTCCACCAGCAGCACCCCGCCGGCCTGTGAGACCTTCACAGCCGCCGGACGCGCAGCACGCCGGTCAGCATCGGGAGAGTGAACTCGCCGCGGGCTGTCTCCGGTCGACTCGCAAGGAAAGCGCGGATCCGGCCCAGCGTGGCTTCTTGTTCCTGTTCTGGCATGACCAGCAACCCCGCGCGCGTCGCGATGGTCGCGACGAGAGAGTCGGCGGTGCGGCGCTGCCCGTGCGGGAACTCGGCCTGCTCCGGCAAGCCGAACCGGGCGGCCACGCCATTCTTTGGAAGGTGCGCGTTGGTCGTCTCGGCGCGCCAGCTGGTGGGCGTGTCACGCGGGCCGATGGCCGCGCTCCCGCTGACCCGTGCGAGCCCGGCAACCCACTCGACCTGGTCGTCCATGACGTTCCACAGGCCGGCCAGGATGCCGCTGGGTGCGAGGACCCTGGCGATCTCGGGTCCCGCGACGGCCATGTCGAACCAATGCATGGCGTTTCCGGCCAGCACGGCATCGACGGAAGCGTCCGGGAGCGGTATTGCCTCGGCGCTACCCGGCAGGGCACGGACAGCCGACAGCGAGCGGCGCAGCTCGGTCAGCATCGCCGGGTCGGGCTCGACCGCGATGACTTCGGCACCCAGCGCGACCAGCGTGGCGGTTAGCTTGCCGGTTCCGGCACCGAGGTCGAGCACGCGCGGGCCGGGCGCGGGCTCGAGCGCCCAGCGCACCGCGGCCTGCGCGTAGTCCGGACGGTGCTCGTCGTATGCGACCGCCGCTGCGCCGAACGCCGAGGCGTGAAGCAGCCGTTCGTCGTCGCTGTCCACGCGGTTACCGTATCGGTGCTGCTGGCGGTCGGCTACCCCGCCTCACCGCTTCGGCGGCGCCCGCCCGATAACGCTACTAGGCTCGCGCTCACCTGAGAAGTGCCTCCGGTTGGTGCGGGAACGAGGGCCTTGACAATCCGTGTTCTTGCAGGTCAGACGCGCTTTTCACTGAGCCGACCAGCTGCCGGACCGCCCGCTTCACGAAAGCGCGAGGCTAGTGCCGGTGGGGATTGAGCGGCAGGATTGTAGACGCAGGAACTGGACCGAGGCATGGCGACGGCCACGGATCGGGGGATCTATGCAGGAGCCGCGGCAGGCACGGCAGTTCGGATATGAGGTGTCGCCCCAAGCAGCCATCGCGACACGGGGAGGACGTAACTACGCGCATGTCCTCCGGGACCAATCCGCCCGGTTCCGGCGGGGAAAGGCCTGGATCAAGCTGCTGCTGGCCGGGGTCGCCGTGGGTGGCGCAGCGCTGTTCCCGGGCCGGGACGCGCTCCCCACAGTCGTCCTCGCGGTCGTCGTCGGCCCGCTTGCCGTGGCGGCGGTTGTCTTGGTGATCATGCTGGTGGACTCGGGTTCGGAGAAATCCGACGTCGGAGCGTGGATCCGGGAACAGGCCGAGGCACTTGAGGTGCGGAGATCGACGCGGCCGGGCAGCTGCCGGCGCTTGCCGGAGGCGCTGTGGTGCAGCCCGAGGACGCGCAGATCGATGACGTCCTGGTCGATGAGGGTGATCCCGGAGAACTCGCTGTATCCGGCGCGGGCGGCGGACTGCAGGTTCTCCACTGTGCGGACGGCAGACTGATGCGGCTTGGCGAGCCGGGCCGTGTTGGTGGCGTCCAGAAGAGTGTCGGCCGTGGTGAGGTGTCTGATCACGCCGCGGATCCAGTGAGGTTCCAGGGCACGTACCCACTGGTCCATCTGCTGCACGGCGTAGAGCACTTCCCAGCGCAGCAGCTCGGGCAACGGGGCGAGATGGAACTGGTGCGCCAGCAGATACAGCGGCTGCCCCGGCGCCAACTGCGCAGCAGGGACGGGGGCGGTGCTGGAGCGGCATTCTGCCCTCCAGGCACGCCAGTGATAGTTGCACAGTCCCCGGGAATTCATGGATGCGCCGGCACAGTCGGCGACCATGCAGACGGGCACGTCGGTGAAGGGCATAGCGCGCTCACGGAGCCAGCGTTCGAACGTGCCCCTTGCCGCGTGGTACTTACGGGAGTTGTCGTGAGCCGCGCACAGGCCTCCCGATACCTGGGGCCGTACGCACCGCACGCCGTCCCGGGTGAGCGTGCACGGCCCGACGACCGTCAACGGCAGGGATCTGGAACGAGCGGGGATGAAAGTGGCGGCGAACTCTTCCCGCGGCAGACCACTCTTTCTGCGCTGGTCCGAGCAGTAGGTACAGAACGTCTCCTGAGCACGCACGATCACGTCGCAGCGCCGAGTGCGGCACCGGGAGGACGAGGTGCGCGGGTTGTCGAGGTCTCCGGTGAACAGCCATCTGGCGCCGTCCCACTCCCCCGGCCGCCACACGGGATCGATGTGGGCACGCAGCCACGTCTCCCACGACTTCTTCGTGGCCTTCGTCGGTGCGGAAAGTGCGACGGCAGGCGCACCAGCCGCGCTCACTGGTCCTCCCCCCATGCCTGGGCCCGGTCGACAGCCGCCCGGGTCTCGGACTCATCGACGTGACGTCGTTCTGATGGAGCGCAACGCCGGTGGCAGGACGGGCCGTACGGGCGTTCCCTGGACGTCGTGCCGCGTGCCGACCGTTCGGGATCCGGGCCGCCGAGGTACGAGTGGGCGGGTGACGTACGACTTCGGCTTCCGCTTCGACCAGGAGCTGGGCAAGCGCTTCGGCTCGTCCGCCGGTGGCTGGCCCGAGGCCGGGCAGCGAGTGGCCTCGTTCTGCGGGATCGTCGTGGACGCCTTGGGCACAGCCGACGCGCAGCGGTGGTTCGAAGCAGCCCGCCGGGCCCACCAGCGTGTCGTCCACCCGGCCCAGGGCTGGTACAACCTCGGCTTCGCCCGCTACCTGGACCTGGAGACCAGTGGCTTTATCGAGCAGCTGTGAAGTCACTTCTCGAAGTGTTCGGGAGGCGCCCGTTCTGCACCGACCACGGTGTCGACGAGTACGGGAGGCGATCCCCCACCAAGGGCTGGCGGGCGGCGGCGCAGCTGGTCCACCCCGCCTCCTAGACCCGTAGCCAGCGTCTTTGATCTCGCGTCTTTGATCTCGGCTCGACTCAGGCGCAGACAACGGTCGGCCGTGTCGCCATTGGCGAGTGCCGCCGGCACTCATCGACATTCCGGCCGCTTGACGTCTGCCAATGCCTCCCGAACCCGTCGAGAAACGCTGCTCCTTGTCATCTACGGAGCCAGCAGTAGTTGTTCAACACTTCCGACAGCACCCCGAACCACCACTGTTCGATTTTCAAGTACTGGGAGCGCATACTCGCGTCAGTGCTGGAAGCCGCCGGCACGTTCAGCACCCCGCAGCTGGACGTGACCCCCGCAGCAGCGCGCCGGCGTCCCGCTGGCGCCGGCCGCGCTCGTCGCGATGGCCCCGGGGTCCCAGCCCAGACATCAGCCGCAAAGTAGGGCGCGGGGAGTTGGACGAGCCCCGTTTTTCCCGTCCTGGGCGTCATCGGTCTGATCGAGGGATCGAGGCCTTCGAATCAGCCGGCGGCGTCGCATTGCCTGTGGTCGTAGCCGTCGCGATGGGTGAGGACCTCCTCCATGTGGCCCTCCGCCCATTCCTTGATTCCCCGCATGACTCCCTGGAGCGAGCGGCCGAGATCGGTCAGCTCGTAACTGACGGTGACGGGCACCGTGGGGGTCACGGTCCTGGTCACCATCCCGTCGCGCTCAAGTGCGCGCAATGTCTGCGTCAGCATCTTCTGGCTCACGCCCGAGATCCGGCGTGACAGCTCGGAGAAGCGCATGGGCTGCGGTTCGTCGACGGTGGTCTCCCCAGGACGCGGGCCGTCCCCGCCGAGCGCGGCGAGCACAAGGGCGACCCACTTGTCGGAGATTCGCTCCAGGAGCTGGCGGCTGGGACAGACCGCGAGGAACGCGTCGTACTCCCGCTTGGCCACGGCCCGCCGCTCGGATGCGGTGCTGGTCGCCATCAGTCAGTCATCTCCTCAGCTCGGTGACTTACTTACTTCAAGGTGCCTACTTCCCCCTGGAAACAGGGCTCTTCCATGCTGGTGCTGCAGCACAGGGATGGCAAGACCCCACAAAAGTCCTCCATGAAGGAGTAGATGACGATGGATCAGATGACCTCTCGGCGAGCTGTGGTCCGCGTTCCGTCCGGTCCCAAGTCGATCGAGACCGTCGACGTGCCGGTGGCCGAGCCGGGGCCGCAGGAGATCCGCGTCAAGATCGCCGCAGCAGCGATCAACCCGGTCGACCTGGGCGTGGCCGCGGGCGTCTTCCACCAGCTCGGCATGGTCCACCAGCCGTACTGGACCGGTCTCGGCTGGGACTTCGCCGGCACCGTCGAGGCCGCCGGCCCCGGCGTCGAGCTGCCGGTCGGCACCCGTGTCGCCGGGTTCCTCGACGGTTTCGACCGCGACCACGGGTCCCACGCCGAGCACGTCCTCGTCCTCGCCGCGAACGTCGCCGTCGTTCCGGACGGAGTCGACCTGGCCGCGGCTGCGACGGTGCCGCTCAACGCCACCGCCGCAGCCCAGCTCGTCGACCTCCTCGGCGAGGCGCCGAGCCAGGCTCGGCGCCTGCTGGTGACCGGCGCGGCTGGTGTGGTGGGCGCGCACGTCGCCGTGCTCGCCCAGGACAGCGGCTGGCAGGTGACCGGGCTGGCCCGAGCGGCCGACGAGCCGTTCGTCCGGGGCCTGGGCGTCGACTTCGCCACCGACCTCGGCCAGGGCTGGGACGCCGTTGCCGACGCCGGAGCCCTGCAGGAGCCCGCCCTCCGGGCGGCGCGTGACGGCGGCCGTTTCGTCGGCGTGCAGCCCGCTGCGAGGCTCCCCGAGGAGCGCGGCATCACCGTCGAGGTCATCTTCGCCCGTCCCGACGGTCCGCTGCTCGCCGGCTTGCTCGCGCGGGTCGCGGCGGGAGAGCTGCCGGCTCGCGTCCACGCCGTTGCGCCGCTCGACGAGGCGGCCGACGCATACCAGGCGATGGCGAAGGGCGGCGTCCGCGGCCGGATCGTCCTCGTCCCCTGACAGCGCGACACGAACGCGCAACAACCGCTTCGTCAATAACGATTCCCTCGACAGACAGGACAGCTGATGCTCACCACCATCGCCACCGTTGTCGCCGGCCTCCTCGGCGCAGGCCTCATCCTCATGGGCGGGAGCGCCATCACGAGGCCGCAGGGCCTCTCCGGTTTCGGCATCCCCGACGCACCGGTCGACGACCCCGGGCTCCGTCCCTGGCTGCGAGTGAAGGGTCTGCGGGAGATCGCGCCCGGGGCTTTCGTCTTCGCTCTGATGCTCACCGCGACCTCGTCGGTGCTGGGTTGGTACCTGCTGGTGTTCGCCGCGGTACCCGCCGGAGACGCGCTGGTCGTGCTGCGCAGCGGCGGGCCGAAGGCCACCGCCTACGGCGTCCACGCCGCGACGTCGGCGGTGATGCTGGTGACCGGCACCTGCCTCCTGGTCTGATCCCCCATCGAGATCCGATCCTGACTACGAGGCTCCGTAGGGCGTGTTCCGCGGGGGCTTCCCGCAGCAGGCTCGCCAATATTCCTTCCACCTCGACAACGACCCCGGCTGCGAACGCAACCGGGGTCGTCGAGTATTCCGGAACTACGCCCTCACGCGACAAGATCTCTTCCGGTGGGCAGCGATCAAGGCGTTCGAATAGGCGGCCCTTCGGGGTGCTGTCGGAAGTGCCCAACAACTGCTGCTCAATCTCGGGTTCTGGCTCGATTTCCGTGACGCGTGCACGATGAGTGATCTCCGCTGGGAAACCAGTGGGACCGAAGATGGGTCTCAGGTGCAGACGATGGGGCAGCCGCGTCGGATCGAGTGCTGGGCAGCGCGCAGGAACAGCGCGACGTAGAAGGCTGTGTCCAGGTCCTTGGTCCACGGTCCTGTTCGAGCAGTGGCCAGTTCCTTTGCTTGGTGTCTGGCTCGGAGAGGTCGAAGGACTCAAGGTCAGCCTCGCCGGAGCCGTGCAGAAACTCGCCCAGCTCGACGCGCGGAACGGAAAGGGCACCACCGTCAACCTCGGCATGCCGCCCTTCCGCGACATCGCCTGCCGAACCGTCACCGCGGCCAAGGACAACGAAATTGCTTGCCCGCCCTTGCCGACCGTGGAAGAGTGGCATGCGCTCTGTGATCTTGCAGACCCACTCACGGTGAGGAACGACAGCCAATGATCTCGGCGTCCCAAAGCGGCCGCCGTCGGCACTGAGCAGCCCGCTCCCCAGCGGTCAGCGGTCTCCTTCTGCCACGTCCGTTACGCACGGCGGCCCCATGATGCAGTGCCCGAGCACCGTCACTCTTCTCCGCCCAAGTTCACCTGAGTTCGCCTTGGGCTCACCCTGAGACTTCGTGAGGTCAACACCCACCATGGACATCCAGGTCCAGAGCTTTGCCGTCGCCAACCTCCGCCGCCGCCCCGTGGTCGTTGAGATGGGCGGCTTCGTCGCGGGCTTCAACCCCGACACCGACAGCCCGTACCTCAACTACGCGACCCCGCTGCCTGGCGCCGAGCCGACCGAGGCTGACGTGACGGCCCTGATCAGGGTCTTCCGGGATCGCGGCCTGCTGCCGCGACTGGAGTTCGCACCGGAGGCCGCGCCCGGCGTGGCACCGGCGCTACGGGCAGCGGGCTTCGGCACCGAGGCGGTACACGAGTACCTCGTCTGCGTCCCAAGCACGCTGACGGCCCCTCACTCCGCCGACGCGCCGCATGTGGAGACCCCAGCCACCGACGAAGAGTACGCCGCGCTCGATGCCGCGCTCGCCGAGGCATTCGGCGGCGTCTTCGCATCCTCCACTCAGGGTGCCGCCCGGCTGCGGCGCACCCAGCAAGGCGGCGGGGCGGTCCGCTTCGTCCGCACCCCGGAGGGCGGCTGCGCCGGCGGAGCGTCCTGCTCCCCGCCCACCGAAGACACCGCCGAACTGTCCGGCGTCGGCACCCGCCCGGCCCACCGCGGCCGCGGCATCGCCGCCGCTGTGACCGCCGCGCTGACCGAAGCCATGTTCGCCCAGGGAACCGGCTCGGTGTGGCTGGAGTACTCCGGCGAGGGCTCCCGTCGCGTCTACGAGCGCGTTGGTTACCGGCCGCAAGGCACCCGCCTCTACCTCTCGCTGCCCGAGGAATAGCGGCCCTGACTACATAGACCCGCTCGAGGGCGGCCACCCGTCGTCGCCTCCGAGCTCCGATGTCTCACTGCTTCTTAGAGGAGCTCACAAAATGGGCGTCCGGCTCGCGACGCCTGGCACGCACGCTCGCTGCGTTACCGAAACGCCCTAGTAGCTCCGCTACAAGGACCTTCCAGCGCCTTGCGATCGCACGCACCAGACGCCGCGAGCTGATCGGACTCCCATTTTGTGAGCTCCTCTTAGTTCAGAGAACGTCAACACCCTGCTCCTCCAGGACATCCTGAGCGAGGAGAAGTGGCAGAAGCGGCTCACCGACGCCGACCGACGGGCCCTGTCACCGCTGTTCTGGACCCATGTGAACCCCTACGGCCGGTTCGAGCTGGACATGAACTCCCACCTCGACCTCGCCGCCGCGGCGCCCACGGTGCCCGGCCCCCGCACCACACCAGATACGCAGACTCCCGAACCGGCGGCAGGGGGTGCGGGCAGGTCGGCATCCTGAAGACGTCGTCACCCTCACCACCTGCGCCTTGGCCCTATCCCTGCAGGGTGAGCCCATGACTACTCGTCGTCCGCGCTTCCGCCCGGTGCGTCGCACCCGGCCAAGGCACCTACGCCTTCACCCGGTCGCAGCGCCGGCTCGCAGGACGGCCCGCACGGCGTTGGCAAGCGGGGTCACCGGGCGGTCGAGGAGGGCGAGGAGGTCGGCCGAGTCGCCATCAAAGTGGCCGGCGGCGATGTCGTCCTCGAGGCACGCAAGGAAGCCGGCGGTGTAGTTCTCGGTGTGCCAGCCGTGCCGCAGGATCGTGTGGGGAACGCCGGAGGCGGCCAGCATCCTCTTCGGTGGCCCTGTGTTCGGGCGCCAGAACCATGGGGTTCTCCGTCGCGTGGAGGACCGATGTGTAGTACAGCCGGCCGACGCCGGCGGCCTTCGCCGCTTCGATGACGTTGCGGTGCTGGGGTACGCGCCTGCCCACTTCGGTGCCGGAGACGAACAGCAGGCGGTCCACGCCGACGAAGGCGTGTTCCAGGGCCTCACGGTCGTCGTAGTCCGCGATGCGGACGGTGATGCCGTGTTCGGCAAGGGGTGCGGCCTTCTCCGTGTTGCGCGCGACGGCGACGATCTAGGAGGGTTCTGCGTTCTTGGCCAGGAGCTGGTCGATGACCAGGGTGCCGAGGTGCCCAGTTGCTGCGGTGACGCCGTAAGTCGTCATGTTGTCCGTCCTTCGGGGTGTCGTGTGCGCGGGGAATGGGAGGCGGCACTCCGGCCGCCGAGCGCGGACGCTGCGTGCTGCGGGCAGGTGTTCGTCGGCTGCGTGCTCTGCGCGCCGCGGGTGGAGGCCGACGTCCTGGGGATGCGGGGGTCGGCCATGCTGAGGAACAGCAGTCCTGCTCCGAGAGCGGCGAAGACCGTTCCGAACAGGACGATGCCGCCATCAGTCGCGCCGCCCAGGAAAGTGGCGCCGATGAGGCCGGTGGCGACGAACCCTCCGAGGTAGGACGAGGTGCGGTAGAAGCCGCTGTTCACGCCGATCTGGTCCGGCGTGCTCTCCAGATACAGCATGGTCTGGTTGCCGACGTTGCTGAGTCCCATCCCGGTACCCAGCAGGGTCACTGCGAGCACCGGCCAGATCAATGCGTCCTGCGCGCCGGAAAGCCACAGGAAGGCCGCACCGGCCAGGACGAAGGCAGCCGACGCCACGACCACGGGCTTGACCCATGGTTTAGGGCCGATCAGCAGGGAAGCCGCCGCGCTCATGACCGACATCGGCAGCATCAGCAGGCCGACCGTGCCCGGGGCGATGCCGCGCGCCTCCTCCAGCCACTGCCCGACGCCGTACAGCGCGCCGTACATGACGGTGAACGTCATGATCAGGCGCAGGTAGGTGCGCAGCAGGGAGCCGTTTCTGGCGAGCATCCGCACGTCGACGAACGGGGAGGGGCGGCGCCGCTCCCAGAGCGTCAGCGCGACGGCGGCTCCCGCGATAGCGGCGAGCAGCCACCACTGGGGGTGGGCCATGTCGCTCCGGAAGGCGAGCAGTGCGGTCACGACGGCGGCGAACAGGACGATGCCGAGGGGGTCGATGTGCTGCGTGAGGGGAAGGCTGCGGTCCCTGCGGTCGAGGCCCGTGCGGGGTACCCACCGGGCGGTGAGGAGCAGGCTCAGGGCAGCGAGGGGCACGTTGACGGCGAACACCGACCGCCAGCCGAAGGCTGCGATCAATGCGCCGCCGATCGGCAGACCGATCGCGGCGGTGACATGGCCGGCGGCCGCAACCAGGCTGAGGATCTTGTTGGGGAGAGGGACGCCCGCGGCCTCGGCCCTGAGGTTGATCATCATCATCGCGGTCGGATACGCGGCCGAAGTCCCCAGGCCGATGATCATGCGGGAGGCCACAAGCCAGGAGATGTCCGGAGCGGCCCAGCCGACCGCCCCGCCGACGCCGACGAGCACGAGGCCGGCCATGAACACCGACCAGGCCCCGTACCGGGTGGCCAGGCGGCCCATCAGCGGCTGGCAGATCGCGCTGATCAGGTACAGCGCGGACACCAGCAGAGCGGTGTCGACGGCGGTGACGTGCAGGTCGTCGGCGATGCTCACCAGGGCGGTCGCGATGATGGACGAGTTGATCGGGTTGAGGGTGACCCCGAGCAGGAGGGCCGCGGTGAACCCGCGGCCGAAGACACGACGTTCTACGGTGGTACCGGCCATGACTCAGGACAGGTTCTGGCGCAGGGCCGTGAGGACGTCGGCGGTGGTGCCGGTCTCGGCGATGGCAGGCAGCGCGAACGCGAGGCTGAGCCGGCCGCGTTCGGCGCTCGGGTCCGTGACGGCGTCCGTCGGGACCGTGACGGAGTACCCGGCGTCGTAGGCGGCCCTGGCCGTGGACTCCACGCCCATGCCCGTCGCGATGCCCGTGACGACGACGTTGGTCACCGCGCGCTCCGCCAGCAGCCTGTTCACCTCTGGCGAGGTGAAGGCGCTCAGGGCCTTCTTCGCCACCCTCAGGTCCGTCCTGGCGACGGGCAGCCGCTTGTGCAGGACGGCGAAGTCGGCCGGCGGCTCACCGCCGGGCAGCGGAACCTCGGTACGGCCGGCCGGACGGCCGAGGGCGGTTACCCAGATGACGGGCAGGCTGGCCGCGTGGAAGGCGTCGGCCAGCTCGGCCGTCCGCTCGACGATCCGCCGGGCGTCCTCCGGCTCGGCCATGGCGACAATGCCGTTCTGCAGGTCAATTGCGATCAGGGCACAGTTGGGGTCGATCGTGGTGATGCTCATTGCAGTCCTCCCGAAGACGGGACAGTCGGTGTCGTGTCGGGCTCGAGCAGGCGACGCAGCAGGACGAGGGCGTCCGCCAGCTGCCGCTGCTCGGCCGTGGTGAGTTCGGAGACGAGCCGGTGGCGCAGCCAGTCGGTCTTGCGGGCGCGCACCGCCTCGATACGTGCGTTGCCCTCGTCCGTCAGGTCGAGCCTGCGGCGGCGGCCGTCGCGCGGATCGGGCGTCACGGCGACCAAACCGGCATCGACCAGAGAGCCCACCGTGCCGCTCATCGACTGAGGGGTCACATACTCCGCCCGGGCCAGCTCGGCACTGGTCGCACCCGGTGCCTGGTGCAACCGGGCCAGCACGGTCTGCTGCGACAGGGTGAGACCGTCGGCGCTCTGCGACTCGCCGCTCAACCGGCGGGTGTAGGCCCATATCAGGGCGCGAATGTTCTCCGCCAGATCGACGGAGTCCGAGGAATCCAGCATGAATGCATCGTACACATACTCAGGTAAACTTATCAAACAGCCGAACTATTCCTTGTGCCTCAGCGCACCTGGACGGCCGGACGCTCACTGAGCCTCTGTTCGGCGGCGCATCAGCGGGGCGGCAGCAGTCGCGCGGCAAACTCTCACAAACGGGGGTCCTTTGCGCGAGTAAGATCAACAATTGTCCGCCAAGACCCGCCCGACCCCCGATCGATTCTCAGAACCAGTTCTCACTCAAAAGCGGGACGGGCCCCTGCGGGCGGCCTTGGCGAAGCGCACCAGCGCCTGGATGCGCCCGGGCGGTATCGCCGTCAGGTCCCAGGTCGGGCCGCCGAACGCCTTCAGCGCGTCGCAGCGCTCCAGCGCCTTGAGCACCCCGCGGGAGATGTCGCGCGGCGACCTGCGCAGCCGGTCCAGCTCCGAGACGCGCCGGGCGCTCGGGACGATGACCAGCTGCTGCAGCCGCTCGGCCTGCTCGGCGGTGCGAGCCGGGGCCAGGGTCGCCCACAGCCGCTTCTCGGCGCGCTCGCGGGTGCCGGAGACCAGCCGCTCCCGCGTGGTCGCCCCGGGCAACAGCACCTGCTGGTCGAGCAGGCGCTTGGTTGCCAGGTCGAACAGCAGGGTCGGCCGCTCCGAGCCGATCCACGCGCGCTGGTACATCCAGCGGGCCAGCGAGAACCACGGGTCGAACTCGAACTTCGTGTACCCGTAGGTGGTACGGATCTCCTCCTGGTGCTCCCAGCGGGCCTTGCCCGAGCCGTAACCGGCGAAGGCGGTCACCGACAGCCCGAGCTGCTCGGCGACGTGCTCCACCACGATGTCGGGCACGTCCTCAGGGTCGTCCGAAGGTGCCCAGGTAGCGCACCGTCCCGAGCTGGACGGGAGCAGGGGTGTCACAGCCGTAACCAACCTCCCCGGGGCGGTCCGGTATCCGAGCACGGCGACCATCCGCCATACAGCGCGGCACCGGTCGGGACCCTCGGTCCAGGACTTGGGCA
Source organism: Streptomyces sp. NPDC111516 (assembly GCF_055635345.1). Classification (NCBI taxonomy): domain Bacteria; kingdom Bacillati; phylum Actinomycetota; class Actinomycetes; order Kitasatosporales; family Streptomycetaceae; genus Streptomyces; species Streptomyces sp. NPDC111516. The sequence continues at coordinate 41,204 of NZ_JBVKBV010000032.1, forward strand.
GGTAGAGCTCGCGGTCCGCCAATGCCCGGACCTTGGCGGAGGCAGAGGCGGCGAGTACCCCGATCTGGCAGTTCTCTGGCAATCACCGAGCTCGCCTCGCCCCGGGTAAACCTCTCGGCCGCCCGGAGCCTCAGCCCCCTCGCGGAAATGCTGGCGTTCGATGGTCAGCCCGCTCCCTTGCGGATGCCGCATGCCTCCGGTGGTACCGCAGCCAGCCGTCAGCCCCTATGACACCACGAGTTCAACCTCAGTAGCTGTCGCGGGTGGCAGCGGTCCGGGCATCGGTGAAGGTCTGTCGGCGGTCCTGGTGCGCGCGTTCCAGGGGTTCCAGTTCGGTGTGGTTGACGGTGTCGGTGGCGGGCAGCACCAGGCGCTCATAACGTGCCTCTATGTCTTTCGTCAAGCCCGAGCTGGTCGTGCGGCGGCTTTTTCGGGGAGGCGTGGGTCGTAGAAGGTTCCGTCGCGGAGCATGGCGAACAGGACGCTGATGCGGTGGCGGGCGAGGCGGAGGAGGGCCTGGGTGTGGGTTTTGCCGCGGGCCCGGCATTTGTCGTAGTAGGTGCGGGAGGCGGGGTCGTGCAGGGCGGCGAACGCGGAGAGGAACATCGCGCGTTTGAGCTGCCGGTTGCCGCCCCGTGGTGCGTGTTCGCCGTGGATCGATGTGCCTGACTGCTTCGTTGTCGGGGCGAGGCCGGCGTAGGAGGCGAGGTGGGCTGCGGTGGGGAAGCTGGTGCCGTCTTGGACAGTGACCAGCAGGACGGCGGCGGTCCTGACGCCGACGCCGGGCAGCGACGTCAGGACCTGGGAAAGAGGGTGAGCCTCCAGCAGTGATGCGGATCTCGAATTTTCCTCAGACCTGCTCTTCGTCTCAGTTGGTTCACGAAGTGAAACAACTGAGGAAGGCGGGAAGCGAGGCTGAGCACGACTGGTTGCTCTTCGACTGGTGTCAGACCCGTGGGCGATGATCGGGCCATGCTGCAAGCGAGAGATGAAAATGGTCGCCGGGTGGGGAACCCGAAGACGTCAGCGTTGAGCCGGATGGTGGCGAACCTCGGCCGGGGAAACGCCTTCGTGATCGTCGAGCGAGTCGATGAGGCGGACGGCGACTGGTATGTGCAGGTGTGGCTGAGGGATGACAACACCTACCAGTTGGAGTTCCGCGATGGGACCGCTGCGGAGCACTACCAGACCCGGACGATCTCCCAGGAGAGGGTGATCGCCGCCTTGAGCGGCTGGGCTGAAGGGCGTCCGGAATGGAAGGACGCCTTCATGTGGAACAACATCAGCACCTTGTTTGAGGACGCCAACTGACCTTGTCGTCCAATAGGCCAACAAGGCCAGTGACATGCGACTGTTCAGTTGCGGCGCATGGGGATGACGTCCGGGTTCGCCATCGGGATAGTGGGTCGTGCGGCCTCGGGAGTGGCCAGCAGGGCAACGATGGTGACGGGCTTGTCGCAGTGCGGACAGTTCCGGACGGCCGTGGGCGCCAGGGGTGTCGGGTCTGGCGACGCCGGCGTCATCGTTTCGCCTTCAACCGTGTCAGCGGCTTCGTCGCGTTCGCGGCGCCGGCGCCGGCCTGCTTCTGCTTTGCAGCGGGGTGTGCAGTAGGTGTGCCGGGCCGCCGCATTGGGGCTGACCTGGAATGACGTCCAACAGATGGGGCACTCCCGGAATTCAACCAGCACGTCCGGTCACCCCTTTGCGGAGGTTGTCGGAGTGGGACTGGTGCGAGCGGAGACCGTAGGACGGGCCATCGATGCCGACCACGGCAGCACGGTGCAGGAGCCGGTCGAGCATCGCAGCGGCAACGGTCGCGTCGCCGAAAGCGCCTGCCCAGTCGGCAATACCGACATTGGTCGTGAGGATCGTGCTCGACTTCAGATACCTCTGATTGATCACCTGGAACAGGGCTGAAGCGCCGTCGCCCGGGAGCGGGAGGTAGCCGAGCTCGTCGATCACGAGCAGGCGGGGTCCGGCGAAGAACCTCATGATGCTTGCCCAACGGCCTTCGAGCGCGGCCTTGTGGCACTTGGCGGCGAGTTCGGCGGCGGTGGTGAAGTAGACGCGGTGGCCGGCGTCGACCGCAGAGCGGGCGAGGGCGACGGCCAGCATCGTCTTGCCGACGCCGGGCGGGCCGACCAGCAGGACGTTGGAGGCGTTGTCGAGAAACCGCAGGGTGGCCAGGTCGCGGATGAGTTTCTCGTCGACGCCGGGCTGGGCTGCGAAATCGAAGTCGTTGAGGGTCCATGGTTCTGGCAGGCAGGCGAACCTCAGACGAGAGGAGAGTTTGCGGGCCTCAGTCGCCTCGACTTCGATCTCAAGGAGTTTCTCCAGGGCGGTGGTGAGAGTCATCCGCTCGGCTCGAGCCTGGTCCAGGACGCGGGGAAGGGCTTCGGCGGCGTCGTTGAGTTTCAGATAGGACAGGTGGCCTCGCAGCTGCTGGTAGCGGCGGGCCTCGCTCATCGGCATGGGGTCACTCACTCTCGCGCTCCTGGTCTTCGCGGGTGGGGTCCTGCCGCAGCCGGTCGGCGACGGCGGCGTAGTGGGACAGGTCGATCACGACCCGGTTCGCGACGTCCGAATCAGGTCGGCTGCGAAGCTTTTCGGCCTCCGCCTGGGCCGCGGCCGATGGAGGCCGGCGGACCTTGGTGCGGCAGGGGGCTTTGTCGGAGAACGAAGCGAGTACGGCTCGTTCGAGGGCGATGATGTGTCCGGCGTCCCGGACGGTGTGCCCGGCTCCGTCCGGTGCCCGGCGGTGGTGGGCGATGACCGCGCGGCCCGCGGTGACCACGTGCAATTCGTCCTCGCCGAGGCGGATCCGGACCGTGACGTGGGCGCCGGTCAGCCCAGGAGGGACGGAGTAGTGGTTGCCGGCGAAGGAGACCAGTCCTTGCGGGCTGACGACGCGGGTCTGCTCCAGCTCGGCGGGGAACGGGCGGGTCGGCAGTTCCAGCAGCGGCTCGGCTTCCGCGAGCTCGGCAACGGTGGTCGACGCTCCGTCGAACTTGCGCTTGCGGCTGTCCATCTGCACGGCAAGTTTGTCAACGCCGTTCTGACCTGCCTCAATGCTGATGCCGTCAGGGACGGTTCGCCACCAGCGTTGGGCCGCTGAATGGTTAGCCTTCTCTACGACACCCTTGCGGTTGCCCCGTCGTGGCGGACAGATGTCGACGCCGGCTCCGTAGTACTTCGCGACGGCGGCAAACGTCGGCAGGATTCGTCCGGTTGGCGGGTGGCAGACGGTGGCCATCCTGTCGAACCGCCACCTTCGGGCGGTTCCGCCCAGGCGCCGCAGCACGGCATCGATTGACTGAACCAGGTGCGGGAAAGTCTCCGCCTCCGCGAGCACGGCTCGCCATCGTCCCGAGTGAGCCAGGGCACCGACGAGGAGATGCGCGTTGGCACCGACGCCCCACTCAGCGGGCGAATCAGGGAGCTCGACCCAGTCGAACTGGATCTCCTCACCCGGAGGATGCGCGATGATCGCCACGTCTCGGCCGCTCGAAGCCCGGCATGGTTCGCAGTGCGGACGTGCTTTGTATCGCCGCAGGGCCCGGGTGAAGGTGGAGTAACCGCCCAAGTAGCCGAGTTCCACCACTTCATCGAAGAGCGTCGAGGCCCACAAGTGGGGGTCATCGCTGAGTCGTTGGCGGCTGTATTCCAAGAAGGGAAGGAACGCGTCCGGCGACTGGCGGCGATATCCGGAAACTCGTTCGCCGTTCAGATAGGCGCGGATCGTTTTGCGGTCGTGCCCCAAGTGCCGGGCGATCACCGAGATCGACCAGCCCTGGCGACGCAGTGCGTGAGCATCCACGTCTTCCTCCCAGGTAAGCATCCAGGGCCCTTCAAACAGGCCGAACTCCGTGCTCACGCAGGCTCTCCACGAAACGCCGACACCAGCTCGACACGCCGGGAAAGATCACGCAATGGGTGGGGAGATCACCTGAGCAGGTTTGGCCACCGCAAGAGCGACACCTGGGGAGATTCAAAGAGCGCCATCACCCCGTACCCACGGCGTGAAGTTCCGCCTCGCCCTCCGCGACCGTGACGTGTGGGTCACCAGCGTCACCAGCAGCCGATCCAGGAACACCAACTGGTGTTTCGGGCCGGCTCCTTCGGCACGCCGCCGATCGCCCCCGCGTCGCTGGGCCAGAGCCGATTCCTGCTGCGCCCCCCACTTCGGGGCCAGTTCAGCGACAAGCTCGCCAAGATGCTCCCGGCTGATACCGGACAGGGGAGGATGGGCGAAGGCCACGCGGGCCCACGATTTCGTCACACAAATCCCACCCGCGCGGCCATATTCACGTTACGGCCGTAGACCGTCAGCAGTAGCGTTCCGCCATGGCCTCCTACTCTGCGCAGGACTTCTACGATCAGCTTGCCGAGGACTACCACCTGATCTACGCGGACTGGTCGCTGTCGGTATCACGGCAGGGGAATGCCCTGGACGCGCTGGTCCGGCGGTATCTGGACGGTGCCGAGCCACTGGAAGTCCTGGACTGCTCATGCGGGATCGGGACGCAGGCGATCGGCCTGGCCGAGCACGGGCACCGCATCGTGGGCAGCGATCTGAGTTCGGCTGCCGCGGTTCGAGCGGCTGCGGAAGCGCAGCGGCGGGGGTTGGCGGCAGCTACGTTGGCGGCGGACATGCGCTCGCTGCCGTTCGCTGACGCCTCGTTCGACGTCGTGCTGAGTGCGGACAACGCGCTGGCGCACCTGCTGACCGAGGACGATGTCCGCCGTGCGGTGGGTGATATGCGGCGAGTCGTGCGAGACGGCGGGCTGCTGGTGCTCTCGGTAAGGGACTATGGCGACGCCCGACAGGCTCGGCGGCAGTCCACGGTTCCGCAGGTGACGGACAGCGACGCCGGGCAGGTGGTCACGTTCCAGCTATGGCACTGGCACGACGACGGCGTCTACGACTTCGATCACGTGCAACTGCTGCCAGATGGCGAAACCTGGCAGGTCCGGGTCCGGCGGGCGACGTCGCGGGCCTGGGCACTGGAGGAACTGGCGGAGCTCGTGCGAGAGTGCGGGTTCGGCAACGTCACGTGGCACGGTGTCGAGGATGCGCACTTCTTCCAGCCGGTGTTGACTGCGCGGCCTGTGGCCTGACCCGCACACCCAACAATCACATCCTCACGTCAGGGCCACAAGCCGCCGAACTATCGCTCCCCGAGTCGTTAGCGCGGGTCCCTGATGGCGCGGCACTGGTCGTCCTGGACCACGTCCTGGCCGTCTCTCTGAAGCGTGACTTCGCGGGTGTCACAGGTGCGTACTGGGTGATCCAGTGCGGAAACTTCGCCCTGCTGAAACCAGGGACATCGTTCTCGTCGGCAATGACAAGGCCCGCGAGGAGCTCGCAGGCCTTGGTCGCGTCCGGCGGCTCGAACAGTTCACGGAGGGCCGGTGCCTGAGTGGTGGGGGTGGGGGGGCCGCTGCCGCGGTGGCGGTGGTGGGAGCGGCGGTGAGCGCCAGACCGGCGAGAGCCGAAACGGCCGTGAACAGCGCGGTACGGCGCAGATGACGAATCATGCCGTTCATGCTCCGGCCCCTGCCCGGCGCAGAATCGTTGTTCCTGTCTCGAGGTCACTCCGGCGGGCGGGAAGTCGTACCGGGGCCGCTGATACGGGGCGTGGCAGTACGTCAGGCGGTCCCCGCGCAGCCGGGGCTGCCGAAGTTCGGCGTTCCTGGTTGCGTGGAGTTCTGGCCCGCCGGTTGGCGCGCCATCGTGCTCGCCCTCGGATGAGCCGCCCTTGCCCAGGCATGGAGCAGCACCACAGCTGCGTGCTGGCCTGGAAACAGCCAACGGCAAACGTTAAACGACAAGCTCAGGAGTGGTGGCGCGGGTGGGTGGTCGGCAGCGGTGGTACGGGCTTGAACTTGACGGGTCGGGGGGCTCGGGGGCGTCGGTTGAGGAGGACGAGGCCGGCGACGGTGATGAGTCCGCCGAGGATTGCCGCCGGTTCGGGTTGCTCGCCGAGCCACGTATGGGCCACGGCGAGGGTGACCACGGGGACGAGGTAGGGGGATGCCGTGGCGGTGGTGACACTGAGTACCGCGTAGCCCCACATAACGAACCCGGCGGCTGAGGGCAGAAGGCCGAGGTAGACAGCCGCGACGGTGGCTCCGGTGGGGACGTCAAGGACGGCACGGGCGGCGCTGGGGGCGAGAGGGACAAGCAGAGCGGTTCCGGCCCACATCGTGTAGGCGGCGACTTCGAGTCCGGTGTAGCGGCGGAGCAGGGGCTTGATGGCGAGGTGGTGGACGGCCTGGCTGAGGGCTGCGGCGAGGACTGCCCAGGCGGCTGCCGTGTATCCGCTCTCCTTGCCGGTCACGGCGATGAGAGCCGCGCCGGCGAGGGCGACCAGCGATCCGCCGGTCTTGGCCGGGGTGAGCCGTTCGCCGAGGAGAACAACCGCCAGCAAGGCACTCATCGCGGGGACAGCGGCGACGATCAGGCTGGCGGTGCCAGCCGGTACATGTATCTCGCCCCAGTTCAGCAGCAGTTGGTAGGCACTCAACCCCGCCGCACCTGCGACGGCGATACGCCACAGGTCTTTGCGTGCCGGGCGGTGTACCCCCAGCAGCGGGGCGACAACCGCCAGGGCGACGGATGCAACAGCGAGGCGGAGGAAGGACAGCTGGGCGGGCCCGTAGCCGTCCAGGGCCACACGGATCGCGGGAAATGCGGATGCCCACAACAGCACGGTGGCGGCTAGGGCGAGCAAGGTCTTGTTGAGCTTTACAGGAAGGGGACCTCAAGAAGTACCGCGATCTGCAAAAGCTCATGCTGAGAAGCCGCAGCAACACGCTCGTGAGCGTGAAGAGGGTGACAGCCCAGGGTCGGCCGTCCCGGTACCCCGCCGTTGAACCGTGCATGGCCCATCACCCAAGAAGGGCGGAGATCTGCATCACGTTGCCGCGGGTCGAATATCACCTTCTGTGTCGGAAACCGAACGAATGAAGGCGTTCGTGCGTGAACGCAAGCCTTCGCGTCGTGCCTCGACGTGGTCGTCGACCGGGAGATCGAATCCTTGGCGGATCGGCTTGGCGTTCACTTTGACCGCACAGTCGAGATCGGTGCACAGGAGAAGACCGAGCGCGTTCAGGCGTTCGCGTTTGTCGCGTGATGGGCGTCGAGCGGTGAACAGCGAAACCTCGTTGAACCGGCGGGAGGACCGGCACAGGTCGCACATCACCGCGCGCGATCCGAGTGCGGCTTCATTCGGCGCCTGCCGCAGCAGCACTCCCAACGCCTGGCCGTCGGCTTCGGTGACGAGGTAGGCGAGCTTCGGAGCGCGCAGATCCCGCCACCCGAGGTAGTCGATCCGGTGCCACCGGACGTCGTCGAACCAGACGGGAAGTCGGACCCTCTTTGCGGCGGGGTCCCGGTTCACGATCGCGCCGCGAACTTCTTCCCTGGTCATGGGGCGCATTGCTTCTCCTGACGAGCTGAAGGAATCGTGGACGTGGAGGCATCGGTGTTCTGTCACACGACGCAGGAAGGTGGGGCTCGGGCCGCAGTGCGGGCAGCATGCGATCGGTGCTGGTGTCCCGCAGTTTTGAGCACCAGGCGTACCAGGGCCAGTGCGTTGACGTCGCCAGCGATGCGGTTGGCGCTGAGCTCGCCGCAGGACAGGCACCGGTGGCGGTATCTCGTCAGCTGTCGCGGGTGGCAGCGGCCAGGGCATCGGCAGGGGTCTGCCGATGCCCTGGTGCGCGTTCCCCATGGGGATCCGAGGCCCGGTAGCACGTCGGTGGTCCATGCCCGGTCGAGGCCCTGGTGGTCGCCTGCGGCCCAGGAATCGACCATCTGGTCCCACTTGCGGATGTTCGCCGTGCGGTACTCCACCACCCACTGGAGCGGGCGCGGCACCTGTGACCGGTTCAGCGGGTGTATCTCCACCCAGGTGCCGCCACCCGCATTGAGACGAGGCAGGACGTGGTTGGCGACGTTCTCACGTCGTACGGTCCGGTAGGTGCCGTCGATCCGGTCGAATCGTGGCGTCCTGCCGGCCGCACATCTACGACGTGGGCGTCTTGGCGGGCCGTTCGTTGGCATTGTCTTGGCCGCCGTGTCCTGTCGTGTGCTCCGGCTCCGCTGCTGGGGCAGTCACGGAGCCGGGCCGTTTGGCGTTGCGGAGCAGGGAGGCGATCAGAATGGCTCCGCCCGCCGTTACTACGACGCTGGCGACCGCGGCGATCCGCATCTCGTAGCTGAAGGCGTCGAAGGCCACCTTGCGCAGAGCCTCTGCGGTCTGGTGCGGCAGGGTCGCTGCGGTGTCGGCGGCGCCGCCGAGGGTTTCCGTTGCTGCTGCCCGCTGCCCGGGGGTGAGGCCGGCGGGGGCCTGCGACTCCATCTGCGAGCGGTAGACGGCAGTGCCGATGCTGCCCAGGACCGCGATGCCGAGCGCACCGCCGAACTCGGCGGAGGTCTCCGCCAGTGCCGAGGCCGCCCCGGCTCGCTCCGGCGGTGCGGCGGAAAGGATCACCTCTGTGACCACGGCGGAGACGCCCCCGATGCCGATGGAGACCACGGCCAGGGCGCTCACCAGGTGCACGATGCCCGAGTCGGTCCGGATCAGTGCGAGGGCGATGTAGCCGGCGGCCGCCACGGCCAGCCCGGCGGTCATCACGTTCGGCTTGCCGATGCGCGGCGCCATCGCCGTGGCCAGGGCGATGCCCACAGGCATCACGAGAAAGGTGGGCAGGGACCACAGGGCCGACTCGAACGGCCCCATTCCCAGGACGATCTGCATGAACTGCCAGTTGAACAAAGAGAATCCGACCATCGCGAAGGTCGCCAGGGCATCGATGAGCAGCGGCACGTTGAACCGACTGGTGCGGAACAGCGCGAGGTCGATCATCGGATGGGCAGCCGTGCGCTGACGGCGGACGAACAGGGTTCCGGCACTCAGTCCTGCTGCCACGCACACAGCCCCGGTCCAGCCGAAGCCGTGTCCCGCCGTCGTCTTGAGGCCGTAGATCACGGCGAGGACGGCTGCCAGGGACAGCAGGGCGCCGGGCAGGTCGAAGCGTCCCGGCTCGGGGTCTCGGTACTCAGGCAGCAGCAGTGGTCCGATGACCACCAGAAGGATCATCACGGGGACGTTGATCAGGAAGACCGAGCCCCACCAGAAGTGCTCGAGGAGCAGACCGCCGATGATCGGGCCGACGACGGCGCCGCCGGCGAAACCGGCCGTCCAGACGCCAACGGCAGTGGCCCTCTGCCGTTCGTCGAGGAACATGTTCCGGATCAGGGAGAGGGTGGAGGGGGCCAGCGAGGCTCCGGCGATGCCCATGAGGGCGCGGGTCGCGATGAGCATTTCGGGGCTGGTCGAGTAGGCCGCGAGGACCGAGGCGAGGCCGAAGGCCGCGGCGCCGGTCAGCAGTACCCGTCGCCGTCCGATCCGGTCTCCGAGAGTGCCCATCGTGATGAGCAGACCAGCCAGCAGGAACCCGTACGAATCCATGATCCACAGCTGTTGCGAACCGCTGGGCTGAAGGTCGGCCGACAGCGACGGGAGCGTGACGAACATGACCGACATGTCCATGGAGGCCAAGATGCACGGCAGCACCAGGCCGGCGAGTCCGATCCATTGCCGGGTACCGGCTTTCTTGTTTCCTTGCGTCATGTCCTTCACTCGTGCTCCTAGGGCCGACAACTGGGGGCGGATCAGCCCGATCAGTTACGTCACTTCCTGCGTACTTAGTACGCGTCACGGTGTACAGCATACGCATGCGGGCACCTCGGACAGCAAATATGTTTCGGAAGAGACGACCACTGATTCTCAGGCCGTTAACCTCGTCGGCGAGTTAGGATTTCGTCACGCGTACAGAGTGTGACGAAAAGGAGTGTGGTGATGCCGGAGCAGACGGTCTGCGCGGCCTGCGGGAAAGATCTGGAACCTGCGGAGCGGGGGCGACCGCGGCGCTTCTGCTCCCATGCCTGCCGGGCGCGGGCCTACCGAGCGCGGAAGACAGAGGCATTGACGGAGGCGAGCAGCACGGAGAACGGTGTCCCGGAGAGCGAGGCCGGCGCACCCCATCTCACCGTCGGGCGCATCACGCGGGCCGGGATCGCCATCGCGGACGCGGAGGGGCTCGACGCACTGTCCATGCGGCGGGTCGCCACCGACCTCGGCGCGAGCCCCATGGCCCTGTACCGGCACGTCGCATCCAAGGATGACCTGGTGGCCCTGATGGTGGAGGCCGCACTGACCGGCACCCCGCTGCCCGACACGCCGCCGCGGGACTGGCGACACGGCCTCGAACGGGCTGCCCACCGCGACTGGGAGCTGTACCACCGTCACCCGTGGATCCTGTCGAAGGTCCTCGTAACGACCCGCACGCACTCCAGCCGGGCACTGGCCGCGGACAGCGAGAGCACCTTCGCCGTATTCGACGGACTCGGCCTCGAACCCGCCGACGCCTTCCGTTACATGTTCATGTTCGCTTCCTACGTCCAGGGCGTGGCCCTGACCTACGTCAGCGACGTGGAAGCGGAGCGGCAGGCTCGACATACCGCCCGGCGCACGGCGAACGCCACGGACGATGCACGCAGTTCGCTCTACGAGCCCGGCGCGTACCCACGACTCGGCCCCGCGACGCGCGCGGGCGCCGACCCTTGGGACCTCGACACCCTCTTCATCTCGGGCCTTACCGGCGTCCTGGACGGCATCGCCGCCGACCTCGAACGGCGCGGCATCGGGTAGAGGACAGAGCCTCACCCGCGGTGTTTGCCAGGTTGAGTGGTGGCCTCCTCGGGCGGCATGATCATCCCTCTGGTCGGATGTGATGACGCCGTCGTACCGGGGTTTCCGCTTCCCGCCGGAGGTCTGGCTCTGTTCACGGGTAGCGACAGCAGATGTTCACGGGGTTGGGTCTGGCTCACTTTCCGTGGAGGGCTGACTGACCGTAATGTCGACCCCCTATGACCAGCAGTGAGAGGCTGACGTGAGCCAGTACTACAAATTGGGCGACCAAACCCTGTGGAACCCGTCCAACGGGGCATCCCGGCTGTTCATGAGCCAGGTCAGCGTCTATCAAGCCGAAGTGGGTCTGCCATCCGGCGTCGGCCTCATGGAAGCTGACGAGTGTCAGATCGACCCCATCGCATTCGCAGCGTTCGTCGACGCCCTGCTCGCCTGGCATAGCAAAACCAGGCACGCCGTCATGGCCACCCTGTCCGAAGGGTTCGTTGCTACGGTGCTGGCTTTGGCTGAGAAGGCGAACATCGAGGTGAACTGGCAGGCGGCCGAGAGTGCCGAGAGCGCCTATCTCAAGACGGCTTCGGATCCCCATGCAAAGGAATGGACAGCCGCGCTGCAGCAGAAGTCACGCGAGCTCACCCGACACATAGCGCCATGAGGGACTCGCTGGGCTGAACCATGGCGGTCCGGGGCGCGGGCCGGACCCCATCATTCACGGCTCACGCCGCCTTCGTAGCTCTCCACGATCTGGCGGGCCCGGTCCACGACGACCGGCCACCGGATCCGTTCACGTGCCACAGATACATGTACCCGCGCCTTCCTTGAGGGTCGCAGGCCCGCACGAGGGTGCGGCCTTGCGGAGGTCTACTGGTCTCCGGCCGCTCGCTGGGCCCGCGCCTTCGTCGCTGTTGTTCGTCGTCGGCGGGCCAGGGGACGGGCGCCCAGCAAGCGGACTGCTGATGGGCATCGGCACGGCCCCTGGCGATGGTCAGCCGGCCCGGTCCTGTCGGCGGGCGCGGCTGCCCTTCATGTCTACGGGCCGGGGACGGTTCGCGCGACCGGTGCCGGGCGAGTCGGTGACCGGGCTCCCCCGTACGGATGCTTCCTGTCCGGTCGGCGAACCGTAGGCGCGGTCGGGGCCGTCGGTGAGGGCAAGCCGATCGACGGGCAGCCGCCGAACCAGGGCTCGGTAGTGACGGCGTTCAACGCGGCCGCCGCCGGGAGTAGTGCCGATCCGGCTGAGCAGCGCGCCGGCGGTCTGCCGGCCCAGTCGTCAGCTCCGGCTCAGCCGCCGCGTGATGGCCTCCAGGAGTTCATCCAGCGCTGCCTTGTGCGTCCGCCCTCGAGGCCGGGCCAGCCCCACCCGGCTCGGTGAGACCCCGCGGACCGGACGGAACACCACGTCCGGGTGGGCGTAGAAACGGGCCGTCGACGCCGGGGCCAATGCCACACAGCCGCCGGCCACCGCTCCGAGCCACTCGTCGGGACGGCTGGTGACGGCGCCGACCCGGACGGGGTGCCCGTCCCGCTCCTCCGCCGCCAGCCAGTGCTCCCTCCAGGCTCCGGTCTCGGCTCCGGCCGCGACGAACGGCTCGTTCCACAGCTCCCGGAACTCCACCGTCTCGCTGTTCGCCAGCGGATGCCGAGCCGGCAGGAGCACCCCACGCTCCTCAACGAACAACTCCCGCACCGTCAGCCTTTCCTGCCCCGGAAACGGCAGACGCACCACTGCCGCATCCACCTCGCCCCGGGCCAGGCCGACGCTCGGGTCCGACCAGTCGAACTGCCGCAGTTCCACCCGCCACTCCGGCCGCGCCTGGCGGAACTCGGCGATGGCCTCGGGGACGGCACCCACTGCGCCCGCGTCCAGGAAGCCCAGGCGCAGCACCCGCGCCGCCCGGCCGGTTGCCTGCACCGCCTCGTCCCAGCCGTCCAGCAGTGCGGGCACCCGCGAGGCGAGCTCTCGACCAGCCTCGGTCAGCGCCATCCCCGACCGCGAACGTACGAAGAGCCGTACCCCGAGGTCGTCCTCCAGACGCCGGATCTGCTTGGTCAGCGCAGGCTGCGAGACGAACAGCCTCTCCGCTGCCCCGGTCAGGCTGCCCTCATCCGCCACCGCGGCGAAGTACCGAAGCAGACGCGTGTCCACGTCCATGCCACCAGGTTATAGAAGCAGGCATTGGACGGTGTCGAACCGCGCGCGGACCCTGAAGGCATGATCAGTACCCAGCTCGCACTCCTTGTTATCACCCTGCTCACCGCTGCCATGAACGTCGGTATCGCCGCCGCCGACCTCGCCGGGGCGCGCTTCGTGCTGGCCAACTCGGCGGAGGTGGGTGTCGCCCGATCCTGGCTGCCCCGGCTGGCCGCCCTCAAGCTGGCTGGTGCGGCGGGCCTCCTCCTCGGCCTCATCGACGCCGCCCTGAGCCCCCTCGCCGCCGCTGCGGCCTGCGGTCTCGCCCTGCTCTACCTGGGCGCGCTCATCTTTCATCTGCGCGCCCGTGTGCTCCACAACCTCGCGTTCCCCGGTTTCTACTTCGCCACCGCCGTTGCCTCGCTGGCCTTGACCGTGTCCTCTTGATGGCGCAGGACAGCAGTCGGTCATTCCTGCGCGTACGCGGCTGGCCGGCCAGCCCTGCTCTTGCCGAATACCTCATCCATGCTGGTCAGGCGGCATGTTGGTACTCGTGGAGGATGCCGCCGAGTCGTGCTCGTCGCCGTATGTCCAGATGGTCGATCCGGTCCGGATCCTCGATCGGAGC
>NZ_JBVKBV010000033.1:0-52527 GCF_055635345.1 Streptomyces sp. NPDC111516
CCAACCACCCGGGAACCTCCCCGGAATTCCGAGAGGAACGACCGCAGATGACCGGTCACCACGAATCTACCGGACCCGATCCCGCGCTGAGCAGCGATTCTGTGCGCCGGGTGAGCCAGTATCAGACGGCAGGCGTGAACGCCCGGTTGAGGTTGTTCGCACTCCTGGAGGCGCAGGGAGTGCCCGCGAGCGAGGCGGACGACCTGGTGGCCGCGCTGGAGGCCGGGGCGGTCGCAGGGGCGCAGTGCCAGGTGGTGGAGCTGGACGGCATGGCGCCGCGCCCTCGTGGCGCTGAGTTCGAGGACGGCTGGGACAAGGGCGTGGCGGCCGTGAGCGAGGCCCTGGTGGGCATCGCGGACCGGGAGTGGTCCCGGCGCGGCGGCCGGTCGGCTGGGGCCGCTGAACTGGCCGTACACATCGCGGACGTGAGGCAGCGTGAGCGCGTAGACCTGGTGCGGCTGGAGCGGTACGTCCGGGAAGCCGTACTGCCGGCCACGTACCCGCACACCACCAGGCGCCGCCAGGTCCTGGAGGCGCTGGGCGAGGCTGGCGGTCTGTGCACGGCCCGGACGGTCACCAGCGATGGGGACTACGTCGTCTGCACACTCGATGCCGGTCACTACGACCCGGACGACAAGCCGCCCTTCAAGGACGGAAAGCCGGGCGGCTGGCACAAGGCGGATGCGTCGATCTGGAACGACATGGGCGCGGCCTGCATTCCGCACGCGGCCCTCTGAAAGACCGCAGGAATTCAACTCCAGGGGAGGAACGGAATGTCAGCGATTCGGCTCAAGGAACACCAGGTAGACCAGCGGTCCGCGTTTAGGAAGTGGGTGGGATTCCCTGCAAGGTCATCCGTGCCCCCGCAGGGTGCCCGGGGAACGATCGTGTCAGCGACCGGCTCGGGCAAGACGATCACGGCCGCCGCGTGCGCGCTGGAGAGCTTCGCGGACGGCCGGATCCTCGTGACCGTGCCGACCCTGGACCTGCTCGCCCAGACCGCCCAGGCGTGGCGCCTGGTGGGCCACCGGGCCCCGATGGTCGCGGTGTGCTCGCTGGAGAACGATGCGGTCCTGAACGAGCTCGGGGTGCGCACCACCACCAACCCGATCCAGCTCGCCCTGTGGGCCGGGCACGGGCCCGTGGTCGTGTTCGCCACGTACGCCTCTCTCGTGGACCGCGAGGACATCGACGCACCCGAGGGCCAGCGGAAGGTTCGCGGGCCGCTGGAGGCCGCTCTGGCGGGCGGAGAGCGGCTCTACGGGCAGCGCATGGACGGCTTTTCGCTCGCGATCGTGGATGAGGCGCACGGAACCGCCGGTGATCTTGGTCGGCCGTGGGCGGCGATCCACGACAACCAGCGGATCCCGGCGGACTTCCGGCTGTACCTGACCGCGACCCCTCGCATCCTCGCCGCGGCCCGCCCGCAGAAGGGCGCGGACGGCCAGGAGGTGGAGCTCGCGACGATGTCGGACGACCCGGACGGCACCTACGGCGCCTGGCTCGCAGAGCTCGGTCTGAGCGAGGCCATCGAGCGCGAAATCCTTGCCGGATTCGAGATCGACGTCCTGGAGATCCGCGATCCCTCGCCGGTCCTCGGGGAGTCGGAGGAGGCGCAGCGGGGCCGGCGCCTCGCCCTGTTGCAGACCGCGCTCCTGGAGCACGCCGCCGCGTACAACCTGCGTACGGTCATGACCTTCCACCAGAAGGTCGAAGAGGCCCGCGCGTTCGCGGACAAGCTGCCCGAGACCGCTGCCGCGCTGTACCTGAACGACGCCTCCGACGCCGATCTGGCCGCCGCCGACAAGCTGCCGAAGTCGTCGATCGACGCGGAGTTCTACGAGCTGGAGGCCGGCCGCCACGTACCCCCGGACCGCGTCTGGTCGGCGTGGCTGTGCGGCGACCACCTCGTAGCCGAGCGGCGGGAGGCGCTACGCCAGTTCGCCAACGGCATCGACGCGGCCGGGCGCCGGGTCCACCGCGCCTTCCTCGCCAGCGTTCGCGTTCTCGGTGAGGGCGTCGACATCACCGGCGAGCGGGGAGTCGACTCGATCTGCTTCGCGGACACCCGCGGCTCCCAGGTGGAGATCGTGCAGAACATCGGCCGGGCGCTGAGGCTCAACAAGGACGGCTCCACCAAGGTCGCGCGGATCATCGTGCCGGTGTTCCTGGAGCCGAACGAGGACCCGACCGACATGGTCGCCAGCGCCTCGTTCCGCCCCCTTGTTGCTGTCCTCCAGGGGCTCCGCTCGCATGATGACCGACTCGTTGAGCAGCTCGCTTCCCGGGCGCTCACGAGCGGCAAGCGCAAGGTGCACGTCAAGCGTGACGAGGACGGGCAGATCGTCGGGGCCGGCGGCGCGGGCGACGGCGAGGACCAGGAGGACGACGACACCCAGGCCGCCGCGGAAGCCGCCCTGCTCCACTTCTCCACCCCCCGCGACGCGGCGACGATCGCGGCGTTCCTCCGTACGCGGGTCTACCGGCCGGAGTCCCTGGTGTGGCTGGAGGGCTACCAAGCCCTCATCCGCTGGCGGAAGGAGAACGAGATCAACGGCGTCCACGCCGTTCCCTACGACGTCGAGGTCGAAGTCGGCGTCACGAAGTCCTTTCCGCTTGGCCGCTGGGTCCACCAACAGCGGAAGGCCCTGCGGGCGGGTGAGCTGGAGGAGCGGCGCAAGACGCTGCTGGACGCGCCGGAGGCCGGGATGGTCTGGGAGCCGGGCGAGGAGGCGTGGGAGAGCAAGCTCGCCGCCCTGCGGTCCTACCGCCGGGCCACCGGACACCTCGCACCGCGTCAGGACGCGGTGTGGGGCGAGGGCGAGGCGATGGTGCCCATCGGGCAGCACATGGCGAACCTGCGCCGGAAGGGCGGCCTGGGCAAGGACCCGCAGCGGGCCGCCGTGCGCGCGGCGCAGCTGACGGAGATCGACCCGGACTGGGACTGCCCGTGGCCGCTGAACTGGCAGCGGCACTACCGGGTGCTCGCCGACCTGGTCGACGCCGACGGCGTGCTGCCCTACATCGCGGGCGGCGTCGTCTACGACGGCGATGACATCGGCACCTGGAGGTGGCGTCAGCAAGAGCCGGGCACCTGGGCGCAGCTCCTTCCCGAGCAGCGCGAGCGGCTGACCGCCCTGGGCATCCACGGCGCCACCCTGCCCCTGACCGCCGCCGCCCCGGCGGAGCTCCCCGCGGCGCCGGCCGACGCGGCCAAGGGCCCGAGGAAGGCCGGGAGCAAGGCGGAGGCGGCGTTCCAGCGGGGCCTGGCGGCCCTGGCGCAGTGGGTGGAGCGGGAAGGGCAGCGGGCAGTGCCGAGGGGGCACAGCGAGACGATCACGGTCGACGGTGAGGCGGAGCCGGTGACCGTGAAGCTGGGTGTGTGGAATTCGAACGTCAAGTCGAGGCGGGACAAGCTGAGCGCCGACCAGCTCGCCGCCCTGGCCGCGCTGGGCGTCGACTGGGCGGGCGCGGTCCGGGTCGTGCAGGACGCTCCGGCGCAGCCTGACGCCGCACGGGGCGCCCCGCAGCGCAGTCACCACGATGAGTGCGACAAGACGCTCTACGCGAGCGGTAGATGTACCTGCGACCTCATCGAGCAGTACGGGCCGCCCTCCGAGCGCGACGACTACTGACCGCTCCCCCGCTCCGACCGGACCCCGGGCCCGCCAAGGCCCGGGGTCTCGTGCTGTCGGTGGGCCAGCTGTTCGGCGCCGGATCCGTGAGGGCCTGCAACGCCGGGTGCAACACGCGGGTCGTCCTGGCTCATTTCGGGTGTTCCCGCAGGTCAGATGTGAAACGCGGGGCGTTGCACCGGGTGTTGCAGCCAGAGCGGGCGAAGACCTCAGCCCCTGCTCGGTGTAACGCTCTCCGGGGCGGGCGCGGCCTCCAGCCGGTCCAGCCGTTCGTAGAGGGCGCGCACGAGGCGGGCGCGGTTCTGGACGCAGCGCACGGTGCCCTCCAGCGGCGCGGACAGCCGGCCTTCCGCCTCGCGCAGGACGACGTCGGCGAGCGCCCGGCGCCCGCTGCTCTCGGGCAGCTGGTCCGCGCGGCGCCGGACGTCGGAGGCGACGGCGCGGGCGTGGCCGGTCAGCTGGAGGCCGATCTGCTCGTAGTCGCGTTCCGCGAGCGTGTCTTCGCCGGTCCACGCGAGGACGGCCTTCACGAGGCACTCGTACGGCTCCCGGTCCAACGGGAGCTCCGCCTCGATCAGGCCGTCGGGGTCGTACAGGACCGTGTGGCTGCTGGTGTGCATGGCGGGCCTCGCTGCCGGGAGCGTCTCGTGCGGGTGGCCGGCGGTCACCGCTGGGTGTCCTCGCCGCCGCCGTCCCCGTCGTCCTGGTCCTCGCTCTGCTGGGCGAGGAACCGGGCGAAGCCGCGGTCCGCGCGGGCCAGCAGGGCCGGGGAGGGCACGCCGTAGGCGGGCAGCTGGAGGCCGCGGCCCTCCGGGGCCGGGGCGGTGCTGTCGGTTGCGCGCATGCGACCCCGCCTCTCCGGCTGGTGGTCCGTCGGTGACTTCGACGCTACGCAGCGTTGGCGACGGACCTCAACGAGATTGCGAGAAATTGCGGCGGCTTCACTCCAGGGCGTCGATCGCGGCCCGGATCAGGTCGCGGGCCGCGTCGCCGTACACGGCCATCGACGCAAGGCCGGCGAACGCCTTCGCATAGTCGGCGAGCTCGCGCGGCTGCGTCACCTTGATCTCCGCCGTCAGCGTCTCCACCACGGCCACGTCGTCGTCGTGGAGGTAGAACGCCTCCAACGGCCACACGGTGCGCTGCGCGGTGAACGGGATGATCCCGAGCGAGACCGAGGCGAGCGGCATCACCGCCAGGAGGTGGCGCAGCTGCCCGCGCATCGCCTCGGGGTCGGCGGTGCGGAAGCGCAGGACCGACTCCTCCATGAGGACGACGTAGCGGTGCCCGCCCTCGTAGAGGAACCGGGAGCGCGCCACGCGGGCGGCGACCGCTTCGGAGACGTCGTTCGGCGTGCCCTGGAAGGCGGTGATCTGGCCCATGAGGGCGGTGGCGAAGCCGGTGGTCTGGAAGAAGCCGGGCGGGACGTTAGAGACGTACACGCGGCAGACGCGGGTCTGCTCGTGCAGGGCGTACCAGTCCTCCTGGACCGAGCGCATCCCGTTGCGGTGCAGGCGGCGCCACTCCAGGTACATCGAGTCGACCGCGCGGGCGGTGGCGATGAGGTCGTCGGCCTGGTCGTCCGCGCCGCACGCCGCGCACCAGGCGCGGATGTCGGCGTCCGAGGGCGGAGCGGCACCCTTCTGCAGGCGGGTCGTCTTGGCCGGATGCCAGCCGCACCGGGCGGAGATGTCCTTCCCGGTGAGGCCGGCGTCCTTGCGCAGGTGCTGTAAGCGCACGGCGAGCGCCTCGCGGGCCGCCTGGGCGCTGGACGATGGGGAAGTGCTCATGGGGCTGCTCAGGGGCCTAGACGGCGTACTTCTCGTGCGGGATGCCGCGCTCCCAGACCGTCTCGAACGCCGATGCGCACAGGCTCACCGCGGCCGGGTCCTCGGTGAGTTCGCAGCCCGGGTCGACCCAGTCGCCGTCGCCGCTGAAGAAGTGGAACATCACCAGGCGGCCGTCGATCAGCCAGAAGTCGTTGCCGGGCAGGGCGATGTCGGAGGCGTTGCGGCGGGGCAGCCAGCGGACCTGTTCGCCGGCGCCCACGTTCAGCACGGTGGCCGCGTGCTCCCACCGGATGTAGTCGGTCACCGGCTCGGAGACGATCCGCGCGCGGCGCATCACCACGCCCCGGGCCAGGGTCTCCTTCACCAGGCCGAGCCACTCGGGCCACCATCGGGCCGTGGGGTCCAGGTCGATCTGGCCGGTCCGGGCGAACAGCGCGATCTCTTCGGCCTCGTCGCCGACGCCGTAGCTGTCGCGCATCTCCAGATGCACCGCGCTGTGCTGAGCGCCCCTCAGCAGTTCAGCGAAGTCCGGCACGCTGCTCTGCGACATCACACGCCTCCCTCAGAATCGACGCCATCCGCACCGGGATACGGATCACCGTCTCGTGCGGCGGGACGCCCACCGCGTGGCCAGGTACCCACTCGGTCCCGCCGATCATCGCCTTCAACAACGCTTCGGCCTCCGGACCCTGGAGGACCAGGTCGGCGCTCTCTTCCTCCACCCACACCGTCGGCGACCCACCGCCTCCCGTGTTCGGGTCGATCCCGACGAACCGTAACGTCATGGCGCTCTCCCGTGTCGAGTCGGTTGCGCTTAGTTGCGCCGACCGTCTCGCGCACCGGCACTCTCGGTCAAGACCGGGGGCCGCTCGGTCCCCTGTTCGGTCAACAGCGTGCTCAATCCGACAGCCGGGTGGGCCGGGTGAGTGAACGCCGAGCCCCTGGCGTAGCCCGGTCGGCGTGCTGCCGGTTGGTGGGTTCAGCGGACCGATCGGCCCGCGCACGGGGCCACGTCTGCGAGGCACAGCATGGGACGTCACAAGCAGCACAAGCCGCGCCGCCCCCGGAGCGAGAGCGGCCAGCCGACCACGGAGTGGTTCGGCACCGCGTTCCATTCCACCGAGGGAATGCAGCACCTGGACGTTCGCCGGTCCGGCAACGGCATCCTGATCACGTCCTCCCCTGCCGAGATCGACGGTCTTCCGGCCTCTTGGCCGCTGCGTCTACGCAACGACGTCGACGGCGGGCTGAACGAGGTGGGCACGGCCCTCGCGGCCGGGCGCGGCCATGTCTTCGGCGTGACCGAGGGCCCCGGCTACAGGACCGTCCTGGCGTTCATGCCCGACCACCCGGAGGAAGGTGTCGGCACGCTGGCCCGGGTGCGCACCTCCGACGGCCCGGACGGCGACGTCGTCTTCGAGCGGAGCGCGGAGCGGCCGATGGGGCTGTGGGCGGAAGCCGGGGAGAACCTCCTGCGGATCGTGCCGGTGCTCGGTCCGGACGCGCCGCCGGCGGACGACCTCGAGGACTGCCGCCTGTGCCCCGGCTGCTACCGACCCGTCTACGAGAGCTCTTCCTCGCACACCCTGATCGGCGCCGGTCCGATGCTGGTGATGGGGCTGTGCAGGCTGTGCGCCGAAGGCACCACCCTCCGCTCGCTGCGGGGGATCGACGTCCCGGTCGACCCGCAGCAGCGCGCCGTCCTGGAGACCGTGGCCGCCGCCATGGCGTAGGCGGTTCGCCGCCCCGGGCAGGCCCCTCGCGCCGAAGGGCCTGCCCGGCTCGGACGTCAGCGGCCGGCGGGCTCGGGGTAGCGCTCGCGGCGCCGGGACGGGTCGTCGACGCCGATCTCGTACCAGGGCTCGCCCTGCTGGAGCCGGGGCAGGGTGTTCGCCCACACCGCGATGGCGATGCCCTTCACGTCGGCGGTGAGCGCCTGGAGGCGGTTGTCGAGCAGGTGCTCCGCCTTCCCTACCAGGACGACATGCAGCCGCGGGAAGGTCTTCGAGCGGGTGTAGCGGTGGCGCTGCCAGAACGGGTACGTCCCGCCGATCGTGCCGCGGGCGCCTTCCCAGACGCGGTGCCCGGCGTAGCGCTCGTAGTCCCAGACCTCCTTCGCGAGGCGGGCCTGGGACATGGTGCCGTTGTCGAGCTCGAAGAGGCGGACCTCGCTGGTCTTGGTCGGCCACGCTAGGACGGCGTCGGTGTTGAAGCTCAGGCCGGTCTCCTTGATGGCGTGGTTCACCTCCACCTGCCAGTCGGTCAGCGAGCGCCGACCGCCGTAGGCCAGGATCGTGTCGGTCACCGCGAGTCCGTGCGGACCGAACCCGGCCTTCACCGCCTTCGCTCCGGTGCCGGCCTTCGGACGTGGTGGCAGCTCGTTGCCGTCAGCCAGAGCCTTCTGTCCCGCCACCGTCAGGTTCCAGATCTTGTCCTTGCCGTGCTTCCCGTTCGTCTCCGCCAGCCCGAGCTCCGCCAGTTCCACCATCGCCCTGCGCACGTACGACCGGCCGTCCGACTCCTCCGCCGTGATCACCGAAGCCATCTGCCGAACCGTCGCTATCCGCACACACCCCAGCATCCGCAGCGCATCGGCCCGCACCTTCCCGGCCGTGGGAGTGGACCTCTTCCCCTTCGCCGACGTCTCAGGGGAAGGGAGAGAGGTGTCAGCGTGCCGGGAGGCACCCTGACGGGCAGTGTGAGCTGCGGTGATCGGCGCGACGTTGGAATCGTTCACGGCACCGTTCACGGCACTGGATTCCGGGCCGCCCGGAAGGCGCTCAGCACCCCTTGTCCAGGTCGGGCGCGGCTCCGGGTCGGGCTGCCGGGCGCTGCTGGTGTACGTCATGGTGAAGGTCCTCACGCAGGTGGCGCGGGGGTCCGGATGGAATCCCCCTTCACTTGCTAGAGGTGTCGCGAAAGTCGACGGTGTGACGATCCGCCTTTCACCGTTACCGAGCCGTGATCACCCGGCGGGCGCCGCGCAGAGCTCGGAGACGATCGCGAACGACGTCGTCACCATCGGCACCGCCATGGCCGGCGGCATCACCGTGTGCGTGGTCTGGCCGTGCGCCATCCCGTTGCGGATCTGCCGACCATAGTCGAGGTACTCCGCCTGCCGATCCGTCAGGATGCCGTCGGCCGCGCCCTGCTTGATGAGGCCGTGCAGCGGCTTCTTGCCCGCGTCCGGGATCCGGTCGCGGAGCACGATCTCCACCGCGATCAGGGCGTGCATGACCGCCACGGTGGAGAACTCGTAGCAGTAGTACGACTGGCGCAGCAGCTCGCGCGCCGTACGCAGGACCGTCGCCGCGGCATCGGGCACGCCGTCGGGCACGACCAGGTCCTCCACGAGGTCGTGCATGTCGGCGTAGGAGGTGACGAAGTAGTGGGCCCGGTCGTCGGGGACCGGGAACGGCAGCCGCTGCGTGGTCATCCCCGAAGTCTCCCAGCGGCACGTCCCGGGCGGCAGCGGCTTTTCCCCGGTCGTCGCGCAGCGTGCCGGGACGGAGATTTCTCCCCCGTTGAAATGGGCGGTATGTCGCAGGTAGCGGACCGTGTCAAGGGGAAACGTGATGAGGGGCCGGGCCGTGGCCGCTCACCGTCAGTGCGCGGACTCTGTCCACAGGGCTGCGGCTCGAAGGTGTCTTCGAGGCCGCCGCGATCAGCGGGGCGGCCCGAAGACAGGGAGCCACCCATGCCCGAGAACACCGTCACCGTCCCGCTCGCCCCGATGCAGCCGGCCGACGTCGTCGACGCCTTCGCCTACATCCAGGCGTGGCACGCCAGGGACATCGACACCGCTGACACGGTCGCCGACGACATCGGCCCGGAGAAGCTTCACCAGCTGCTCGTGGACGTCGCCGCGCGCGTCTTCATCCCGATCACCGCCGAGGACGACCACGACGGGGAGCCGTGCGCGCACTCCTTCCTCGCCGCCGCGCTCGGGCGGCTGCTGCTGGAGCTCGCCTGCCACGGCGTGTGCCTGGCCAACTCGCGGGGCATCGCCGACACCATCACCCGCTTCACCGAGAACATCCTCACCGAGGACCACGGCGACGTCGCCGGCGTCCTGCGCCAGCTGGAGGCCGCCGGGATGAAGCAGGCGACGGAAGCGCACCCGGTGCGCCTCACCGCCGTGTAGCGCGCACCACCCGATGCCGGTGGTGCGCACCTCGCACCGCACCGCGCGCACCGGGTGCGCACCATCGTCGGGTGGTGCGCACCCGGTGCGCGCACCACCCCACCGCACCGCGCATCGGGTGCGCACCACCGGCCTCACCGCACCGCACCGGGCACGCGCCGCGCGCGGCGGCGGACTCCTATATCACACACCCCCTTGACCGCGACCTGACTGGAAGACCGCACCGGGTCTGACGTGGGGAAACGTGCTGGGTTGCGCACCTGGTCCAGAAGCGATGCGCGCCCGCCGGAACCTGAAACAGGGGTAGGCCGGCGGTGCGCGCACCGGTGCAGTGCGGGACATCGGGTGCGGCGCACCGGGTGCGCACGTGCCTGCCGGACATCGTCGGATGGTGCGCACCGGGTGCGGTGGCGGACATCGTGGTGCGCATCAGAGTGGCGTCCATCGTCATCCGGTGCGCACCACGGTGGCGTCCACTCAGTGCGGCCCACCGGGTGGAGCCCATCGAGTGGACGCCACTGAGTGGAAGCCATCGGGTGGAGCCCGGAGTGGACTCCACCCGATGCCGTACATCGCCACAGGATGCAGAACATCGCGGGCTCCACTCGGTGGACGATGTCCGGCATCGTCACCGCAGCCAGGCGTTGGAGCGCCGCACCCGGGACAGGGCGCGGGCATCACGGCGGGCAGCCGCGTTGCCGATCCGGCTCTGCCGGGAGCGGGGCCGGCGCGACTCCCCCGCAGCGAGGCGGCGCTTGGCGGCGTCCTGGAGCCGCTCCCGCTGATCCTCCAGCTGCTTCTTCTTGGCCGCCTTCGACTTCGGTGTCCGGGGCCGCTTCCAGATCGGCTGCCAGCCCACGGGCACCTCGGGCTCGGGCTCCTGGTCCTCACCGAGCGCGGCGGCCATCTCCCCACTGGCTGCGCGGGCTCGGGCGAGGACGTCCTTCACCTCCGGGATCTCGGGGGTCTCCGGTGTGGTCATGTGAGTCCTCCTGTGGGTGTCCGGCCAGGTGTCGGCTGCACGCCGGGCGGCGGGGTGTGTGACGGTGCGGGCGCCGGCGGGGCGGGCTGCTGCCGGGCGGCGCGGGCGGCGGCGCGCTCCCGGACTGTGTCCTGGAGCCTGGCGGCCATCTGGGCGACGGCCTCGATCGTGGCGCGGGTCTGCTCCAGCGCGGCAGCCTCGGTCCCCTGCTGCTGCTCCTGGGCGCGGTCGGCCTCCCGGTCCGGGCGCGACGGACGCAGGCCAGTCCTCGAGGTGCCGGGCACGGCGACGGTGTGCGGGCGAGCTCGGGAGCCTAGGCGCTCCGCACGGCGCGCCGCGTGTATCCGGGTCTTCAACGCGTCGGCGGCGAGGCGTGCCCGTGCGTAGAGAGGGAGCGTCCGGTTGCGGGTCAGCGGGCGCAGCACGGCCTGGTCCGCCGTGTCGCGCGGGTACAGGGCGTGCAGGTCGGCGGTCATCATCAGGCCCCGGCCGACGGGGCGGGTGTAGTCGTCGACGACGGTCTGCACGATTCGTTCGTCCAGGCCGGGCTGGTGGGGTCGGCCGCGCAGGACGTAGGAGAGGTAGCGGCGCGCTTCGGCGAGCAGGTGGTGGCGTTTGAACGCCCCGCGCATCACGTACACCACGGCGACGACGTCGACGGCCGCCAGGGCGACGTCGACGACTGGCCGCACCCGCGCCCACACCGCCGCGGCCGCCGCTCGCGCCCGCTGC
Source organism: Streptomyces sp. NPDC111516 (assembly GCF_055635345.1). Classification (NCBI taxonomy): domain Bacteria; kingdom Bacillati; phylum Actinomycetota; class Actinomycetes; order Kitasatosporales; family Streptomycetaceae; genus Streptomyces; species Streptomyces sp. NPDC111516. The sequence goes on from NZ_JBVKBV010000033.1 coordinate 11,284, forward strand.
GCCAGCCGGTCGATGACGTCGGCGCCGAACGCGGCGATGGCCGACTCCCGCCACCGCTCGCGCAGCTCGGACAGCGGCCGCATGTCCTTGCGCTTGGGTGGGCGCGTCCGGTCGGCGGCCCGGCAGGCCAGCCCGTAGGCGGCCTTCTCGCCCGGCTCGTGCCCGTGCTCTTCCACGTACTCGGCTGTGAGGACGAACAGCGCTTCCTCGATCTGCTGACGGCGCGTGGACTGCCAGCCGATGAGCCGCTGATCTATGCCCGCGATCTCCATAACGGGACGGCGGCCGGGTGTCACCTCGCGCGGCTCCCAGGCCCACCCGAGCCGGGCGGACACCTCTTCCATGAAGAACAGGAGGTACAGGGTGTCGGCGGCGACGATGTGCGACAGCAGCGTGTCCGCCGACAGGTTGCCCCACGTTCCTTTGGCGTCCGACCGGCGGGCGCGGATCGACACCACCGCATGATCGTGGAGCAGCGGCTTCGACTCCTCAGCTCTGGACTCGTAATGCCGGAACACCGCGACGATCAGCCCGTCGCGGACCGGTGTGCGGTGCTTGCCGCCGCTCCCCGACCGGGTCTGCGCGACCGACTCCCCCAGCCACTTCAGCGTCTTGTCCACGGCGATGTCCTGGCACAGCTCCAGCACTCGCCGATGCTCGTCACCCATCAGCGCCCACGCGATGTGCACCGTCGGCGGCGGCCGGAACACCAGGTCCATGCCCAGCCAGGGAACGCGCTCCTTGGCCTTCTCCGTCTTCGGCGACCGGTTGTGCTCGATGGGCCTGCCCAGCACGCTCGCCCGCCGGGCCTTCGCCGGATGGTCGCCCGCCTCCAGGCGCTCGCGCTCGATCCGGTCGGCGTCCGGGTGCCGGCCTTCTCCCAGGAGCAGTTCGGCCTGCCGCTCGCTCACCACGTCCCCGGCCGTGAGGCCGACCGCCTCCAGACCACGGCCCCGCCAGATCCCGGGCGGGACGCCGGCCTCGTCCTGGGCGTCGCGCAGCGTCGTGCCCGCGGGGCGGTGGCCGTCACCGACCATCACGCCGCGGAAGAGGTAGCGCACTCCGTCACCCGGACGGAGCTCCGATTTGCTGATCACCGGGCCATGGAACACCGGTCATGACCTGCGCAAAAGCGCGATCCAGGGTCCTTCCCGCCGGGCGGGAGGCCATCACCAAGTCTTTACCGTGGCGCCCGCCAGGCGGGCCGTCCCGGCAGCCCGCGACGGTAAGCCGCCGACGTGTGCAGAGTCCGCCGCATGAATCGAGAACTGCTCCACGGAGACCTCTGCCCCCTGTGCGGCCGGCCCCTCACGCTGCGCCCGTCCGTCGTCGTCCGCTCGAACGTGCCGTACTCCCCCAGGACCGACTACTTGCCCCACTGCAACGCCTGCGCCAACGACCTGCCCAACGCGCAGATGTGGAACGACCTCATGAACGACCACTACGGCCTCTGACCCGGACCGTGCGAATGCTGCGCGCCGACCACATCAGCATCACCCGCCACGAAAACGCACGGCAACCGACTCCATCGTCATCGAGCACGCACCACTGCACCGCACCCCCGACAACCCACCACCACTGACCTCGCCACGTCACCGACGCCCTTCAACACGAACAGCCACCACTGCCCCCGGCCACCGGCCGGGGGCTTCGTGCTTCCCGGAGGAGTTCGCCGTGCCCACGTACGAGACCCTGCCGCGCTTCGCTGCCGACCTGGACCGCCTCACCCCGGAACAGCGCCGCAAGTTCCGCCAGACCGTGGCGGCCTTCGTCGAGGATCTGCGCGCTGGAGGACGCTTCCGGGCCGGCCTTCGCGTCAAGCGCGTTCAACGGGCGACCGGGATCTACGAACTCACCTGGTCCATGGGCACCGGCCCCCCAGGACGCGCCACGTGGCAATACGGACCAGCACGTCACCCTGACACCCCGCACGTGATCTGGCGTCGCATCGGCACTCACGACATCCTCACCGGGCCCTGACGGCTTCGGGAACGCGGAAGGCCGGCCCCCGTGGTCTGGGGCCGGCCTTCGTCATCGGCCTCGGAGGTCACTCCGCCTTCGGGAGCCTGATCGCCACGGCCCTGTCGATCTGCTGGAGCAGCGAACCGATCTCCTGGATGAGCGGGACGGCGACGTCGGGCTGTGCTTCGACGGCCCGGCGTGCTGCCGACTTGTTCACTCTCTTCGCTGCCTCCTGGAGGGAGGCGAGGGTGTTCTGCAGTCGCTCGATGTCCTTCGTCGCAAGGGGGTCCGCCTTGCTATTACTGGGCTTCTGGCTCGACTCCCCATTTGGGGAGTCGCTGCCGAGCGAGCTGATGTCCGGGACACCGTCGTTCTTCTCGTCGGCGTCGGACTTCTTCTCCGGCGCCTCCAGGAGCTCGCGGACGCGACGGCCGACGTCGGCGGGCTTGGCGTCCTTCGGGAGGAAGCCGAGGTCGCCCACCACCTTCTCTACGAGCTCCCCCGTGACGCGGGGGCTGCATCGGGCGATGGTGTCGTAGACCGTGATCGCGACCTTGTCGTTCGTCTGGCGGCGTAGCTCGGTCATCGCGCGGACGTGGGACTCCGGCGGCTTGTGCCCGAGGTTGGCGAGCGCTTCACCGACGCGCCATTCGTCGATGAGCCGGTAGAGCTGAGATTCGGAGACCTCCCAGGTGTCCCAGACCCATGCCGCGTAGTTGGGGTTCTCCTCGCGGTGGAGCTTGGCCACGCTCATGGTCTCGAACGACTTGCCTGCGATCCAGAAGGCGTTGCGAAGGTTGTCGACCCCGGCCTTGCAGGCTTCGAGGTCCGCGCGCTCCTGGTCGGACAGCTCGTCTTCGCTGTGAGGCTGGTAGGGCGCGGGGATCAAGGCGAGGGAGGTGCCGGGCAGTGGCTTGACCACCACGCTCGCCGCACCGGCCGCTGCCGCCAGACCTCCGCCGAAGAGGCCGCCTGCGCCCTGGCCTTGCTGGGCTTCTTCGTCGACGTCGAACAGGCCCATCAGGCCCTCCTCCTGGTGTGGTCAAAGATTTCCTGGTTCAGCTCCCGCATCTCCTTGGCCAGCGGAACGATCGTGTCCGGGACGACGTCGGCCGATGTGGCGCGGCCGGCCTTCACGTCGTACGGCGTCGCGGAGGTCGGGAGCAGGTCGGCGTACTCACCGAACAGCAGCCCCTTCTTGCGGGCGTTGCGTGCGGGCACCTCTCGGTAGCCCACGATCGTCTCCAGGATCGGCGTGCCCTCGCCCAGAGCCGTGCGGATGTCTTCGTAGACGGCCGCGTGCATCAGCGTCGCCGCACGGTTCGAGCCGTAGAGGAAAGCCCCGGCCATCTGGAGGTGAGGGTTCACCTGGGTCTTCACCAGCTTGAAGTTCTTGCTGATGCGCTCCATGCCGCGGACCGAGGAATCGTCGGAGCGGGTGGGCACGATGAGGTACTTCGCGGCGGCGAGCACCAACTGCTCCAGGGAGTCCTTCTCCGGGGCGCTGTCGAAGATGATGCGGTCGTAGAGAGCCGCGATCGGGGCCAGGGCCTGCGCGAGCGACATGACGACGCCTGCGCCTTCCTGGAGCGTGCGCAGCATCAGGAGCCCGTCGATCTCGCCGACCTTGGGCCCGCCAGGCATCACGTCCAGGTTCGGGCGTACTTCCCGGATCGGCCGGAGCGGGGTGCGATCGTGTATGGCGCTGTAGAGACCCTCACCGTCTATGACGGACGGGCCCTCCGGGTGGATTCCGCGGTTGAACCGCTTGATGCCGAGGTCGTCGTCATCCTGCCCGGTCACGCAGATGAGGAGGGTCCGCTCCCCGGCAGCCGCGGATTCGCCGGCGAGGTGCGCGGCCACCGTGCTCTTGCCGACGCCGCCCTTCCCTGTGCCGACGACGGTACTTCCCTCGGGAGGTTCGATCGGCTGCGCTGCGCTTGGGTTCAGCACGGGGGGTGCCCTTCCTTGTTACTCATGCGTGGGCCGCACCGTGCGCGGCAGGGGCATCTTGGCACACCCAGAACCCTTGCCAGGACTGGCTTGCGAGCATCGCTCCCCATTTGGGGAGTCCATTTCCGGGCTCATGATCCATCGAGTGCCGGACGGCGCGGAGTTGACGGCTCTGACTCCAGAAACGAAAAAAGCCCTGCCTCCGGCACGGGGCCAGAGGCAGGGCTTCGGGTGGAGCAGTCGGTCAGGTCGCCCAGGTCGCGGGCGCACCGTCTTCGTCGGGGTTGGGGAGGCCGGCGGCGGTCGCCGGGGCGGCGGGGTGTCGCAGGGCGGTGATCGGGATGGCGCCGGGCTCAGTGCTGGGTGCCCAGACCATGCGCCAGGTGTCGTCCCACTCGCATCCGCAGCCGTGTTCGGGGTGCGGGTGCCGTAAGAAGGCGCCGTGGGTGTGGACGGCGCGCGGGATGCGAGGGATGAGGACCGCCGGGTCGTCGCCGGGGTAGAGGTGCAGGTTCCGCCAGCCGTGGGTCCGGGCCATGTACGCGGCGGCGGCCTCGATGACGTCGGCCCACCGCTGATGCCCAAGGACCAGGAAGCCGACCGGGTAAAGGGCATCGTCGGCCTCGCCCTCGATCCCGGCGACGAACAGGCCCTGGTGGGCGATGAACCCGTGGTCGGCCGCGCCGTCGACACAGGGCGTCCAGAGCTGTTCGGCGGGGTGCACGGTGCCGTCGTCACCCTCGCTGGTCTCGATCTCGTACAAGGCCGGGGCGGTCATGCGCTCACCCCCGCGACGGCGGCGTCCAGGAGCGCGACGGCGTCGGCCTCGTACGGGTCGACGAACAGCTGGTGGTCGCTGACGTCGAACGGCGCGTACCGCGCGGAGACGCGGAAGCCGGGCACCGCAGTGGTCTCCCTGCCCTCCAGAGCGGCGGTGAGCCGGCCGTAGTCCTGCTGGGCGTGCCGGGTCTGTGTGTACGGCCCGAGGCGCAGCAGGGTGTAGCCGTCGAGGCTGTCGTCGCGTCGGCGGGCCTCGATGTAGAGGGCGTAGTGCGCGAGCTCCATGCCGACGTCGTCGGGCAGGGGGAGGTTCGCGGCGGCGTGGGTGAGCATCGCGTAGCCGGGCTGCCAGATACCGAGGATCGCGCTGGTCTCGCAGCGGAGCCAGCCGCGTTCGGTGTAGCCGAGCTGGCGGCCGTGGAGGTAGGCCGCGGCGTGCGGGGTGTCGGGGTGGACCAGGGCCACGGCGATCATCTCGGGGCCGTGGTCGTCGCCGGGCCGGGTGTGCGCGCGTTCCACGAAGGGGCCGACCCGTACGGCGATGTCCTGGGAGCCACCGGGCGTCCAGGTCTGCGGGTTGCGTACGGCGGCGAGCATCGCGCGGAACTGGTCGACGACGGCCTGGTCCTCGGGGGAGAGGGCGCCGGGGGCGGTCCCGCAGCGGCGGAAGCGACGGATCATCGGGTGGGCTCCTGCTCGAAGGAGGGGTGGGTGCTCGCCGGGCGCAGGTAGTGGGCGGCGGCGTTGACGAAGTCGTCGTGGGCGACCTTCGCGGCCTCGCGGGCAGCGATCAGGTCCTCGGTGGTGGCGTACGCGTCCCGGATCGCGTAGGTGAGCGTGATCATGCGGTCGGCGGCGGCGCGCACCGCCTGGTCCTCGATGAGGATGCGCAGCGCGACCAGCGGGCGGGTGACCGCGCTGCGGGTCATGTGGCTCTCGCCGCGCAGGGCCTCGATCCGGTCGGGGCCGGCCTGCTTGAGGACGGCGTCGCCGCGCCTCCACATCGCGGTGCGGTGGTCGGAGGCGGCGCAGGCGAGTGCGGTGACGGCCTCCAAGCGGTCGCGGCGGATCGCCTCGCCGTGGGCGGCGCGCATCTGCCGTTCGGCGGCACGCTCCTGGAAACGGCCGCTCACGATGGCGCCCAGCAAGGTGGCGACGATGGCGAGCGCTGCGGTGATGAGGGTGGGTAACACGCGGGTCCTCTCGGTGGGCTGACGGAGTGCGAGAACGGGGAGCGCCGCGCCCGGCCGGGAAAGGCGGGCGCGGCGCTCGGGGGTGGGGCTACTGGGGGATGGGGGTGACCACGAGGAACTGGTCGCTGCCGAGGTCCATCACGACGTGGGCCTCGGTGCCCTGGGCGCGTTGGGCGGCGGCGAACTCTTCGGCCGGCCAGGAGCCGCGGGGGCCTCCGGCGGGGAAGCGCTCCAGAACGGTGCGGGCGGGCGCGGCGGTGGCCATCAGGCGTCACCGCCGTTCACGCGCTGGTCGGTGTCAATGAGGGTGGCGATGGCGTCGGGGTTGTCGGCCAGGCCGACCCACCGGCCGCTCGTGGTGAAGACGGGGACCTGGTCGCGCTCTCCGTCGAAGACGACGACGTAGTTGGCGTACCGATCGAGGGCCATGTCGCTCAGGACCGGGATGAGCGCGGTGTCCAGGACCTCTAGGGCGTCGACGGTGAGGTGGGCGTCCTCGCCGGGCGTCCGCGGCGGGACCAGAGTGCCGGTGACGCGCAGCAGGTCGCCGGGCTGTACGCCGGTGAGCAGGGCGTGGGTGATCCGGGGGTCGCCGCTGGTGCAGGAGACGATCGTGTCGGGCGCGTCGTCGGCGAGGGTGTCGATGTCGGCGGGCCGGACGATCAGGTCGAAGGTGGCCGTGTCCGAGCGGCGGCCGGGGACGGGGATCGCGTCGATCCATCCGTCGAGGGCGCAGTGCTTGGTGTCCATCAGCTGGCCTCCGCCAGGGTCTCGGTGGGGCGAGGGGAGCGGGGTCGGGGGGTGCGCTGCGCGAGCACCAGGAGCTCGCAGTTGCGCTTCTGCTGCGCGGGGGTGAGGGGCCGGGCCTTCGCGGCGCCGTGGCGGTGCCACAGCGGAGAGGCCGGCGGTTCGGGGTAGGCGAGCGCGTGGTCGACGTCGCGGTCGGTGCTGCTCATGGGGGCCTCCGAGGGGGAGGGGTTCAGGCGTGGGTGGCGCGCTTGGTGCTCTTGGGCTGGGTGTCGGAGGCGAACCGGCCCTCGCGTCGGGCTTCAACGGGGTTCGCGGCGATCCAGTCCTCAGCGCACGCTTTGTGGACGGGCTCCCCGGAGTGGGAGCGCATCGGCGTGGGCTTCTCGCACAGCACGCAGGGGCGGTCCTGCCAGCGGTCGTAGTGCTGGCTGTCGCGCCATTCGAGGAGCGCGCCGGGAGCCGGGACCAGGCCCGGCTCGAACGGCGGCTTCTTCTTGGCTCGGGCGCTGGTCACGGCCGGAAGCCGGGCAGCTGCTGGAAGACGCGCTCCAGCAGGTCCGGCGTCGGCTTCCACGGCACGACCTGTCCGCGCGCGGGGACGGGCAGGGGGAGCTCCTGGACGTCGGCGAGCACGAGGTGCCAGGCGCCCGGGTGCGCCCACTCCGAGCAGAGCGGCGCTCCCTCGAGGTCCTGGTGGCAGTCGGTGACCCGGGCGACGCCGACGACCGCGCCGGTGACCAGCTGGCGGTCGCGGATCGTGCGGCCGATCAGCGGGACGCGCAGGGCGGGCCGGTCGATGGTCTGGCTCGTGTGCAGCAGCACCCAGCCGGTCCGCCACCGGACGGGGCGGTTCTCCACCGTCTTGTCCCCGGCGAGGATGCAGGCCGCGTACGGCTGCCGGATGCTGATGCCGCGGATCCAGTCGCCCTCGGGCAGGGGCACGGTGCTCATGCGGCCCGCCCCCACACAGCCGTACCCGGCCGTCCGGCCCGGCGGCCGTTGATGGACGGCACCGTGCGGTGCTGCGCCGTCGCGAGGACCGCGCGGCCGGAGTGCTTGCCGTCGTAGAGAGCGGCGTCGGCGGCCCTCTGCAGAACGGTCAGGTCGCGCGAGCCGACCGAGGCCGGGGCCGCGGCGCCGACCGAGGCGGCGACGTCGACGGTGCGGCCGTCGTCCAGGGTGACCGGCGTGTGCAGCATCCGGACCAGCTGCTCCAGACGCTGCGTACGGCGGCCGGCGGGGAGCGCCAGGACCACGGCGAACTCATCACCACCGAGGCGGCCGACGGACGCGCGCGGGCCCGCCCACGCGGTGAGCCGGGCACCGAACGCCGCGAGGACGGCGTCCCCGGCCGGGTGGCCCATCGTGTCGTTGATCTGCTTGAAGTGGTCGGCGTCGACCATGACCAGCACCGTGTCGTCGCCGTGGCGGGCGAGGATCCGGCGGGCGCGGGCGGTGTAGGTGTCGCGGCGCAGCAGACCCGTCAGGGGGTCCTTGTCCTTGCGGGCACTCTGCTTGATCAGAACGGTCGCGTGGACGGCCCAGCCGGTCAGCGGCACGGCGGCGGCGGTGATCAGGAGGGTGCGCGGGCCGAACCGGCCCGTCGTGTGCAGGACGGAGTCCATACTGAGGATCTCCCTCTCGTCTCGTACGGGTTGGGTGGGCCCGGGGCAGCCGTCGAAGCCGGTCAAGCAGAGCGGCTGTCCCGGGGCAGAGCTACATCTCGAAGGGGCTGGAGTTGAGCCAGCTGTAGGGGTCGTTCCAGGGGCCGGCCGTCGCGGCGGGCCAGTCGAGCTCCCAGCCGGGCCGGTATCCGCAGGCCGACCAGCCGCCCGAACCTCCGTGGGGAATCTCGTGTCCGGCCTCCGCAGCGGCGCGCGCCGCGTCGTAGACCTCGTGCGCGGCCTTCACGGCGGCGCTGCGGCTGTCCGCCCAGCCAGTGAAGACGTGCACGCCTTTCAGGCCGGGCGTCTCGGTGCTCCGTATAGGGACGTCGACCTCGAAGTACGGGGGCTGGGTCATGACGTCCATCTCCTCTCGTGATCGCGGTGTGAGGGACCACCGCGACCGCCCCGGCCCCGGCGGTGGGCCCGGGTCGGGGCAGCACGGAGGTCCGTCAGCTGCGGATCGCTTCGAGGTCCTGCTCTTCGAAGTCAGCGCCGTCGACGTCGTCGTCCTGGTCGTCGCCGTCGTTCGGGCCGTGGACGGTGCAGACGATGTCCTCGTCGTCGTCCAGGTCGCCGTTCAGGGCGCGGAACAGGCAGGTGACGCTGTAGGCGGGCACCCAGGCGCGGCCGGTGCATTCGTCGTCGTGCGGGCAGGGCACGGCGACGTCGAACCCGATGTCGCCCTCACCGTCCACGTCGGTGCGCAGGGCGAGGGTCAGGTACATCTGCCCGAGGCGGATCTCCGCGACGCGGTCGCCGTCGGCGATGTTCGAGCCGTCCTTCCACCGCCACAGCGGCAGGATCTCCGGGCCGAACACCCGGCGGGGGAGCAGCAGACCACCGAGGCCGTCGCCGTCGTCCAGCCCGAGGTCGGCCTGCCGCCTCTCGCTGAGCCGCTCCAGGAAAGGCAGCAGCTGGTAGAGGGACTCGGAGTAGGCGACCTCGATGAAGCCTTCCGACTTGAGGCCCCGGCGCTGCGAGTCGACCATGTCCTGGCGCTGCCGGATGACGACCTCTTCCGGCACGCGGCGGTTGGCCGGCCGCGCGCTCTGCCGGTCCACGCACACCGTGCCGGGCGTGGCGACCATGAGCGCGATGGGGAGCATGCCGTGCCGCTTGGCGGCGGCGATCAGCGGCTCCCTGGAAGCGCGGGTGACGTTGGTGGCGTCGATGACCGTGAAGAGCCGACGGCGCATCCTCGCCTCCAGGAGCAGGTGCAGGGCAGCAACCGCGTCGCCGGTTGCGTCCTGGTCGCCCGCGTCGTCGCTGACGACCTCGCGCAGCGCGTCCAGGGACAGGACCTGGGATGCGGGCCAGGTGTTCGCGATGGTGGTCTTCCCGGCTCCGGAGGGGCCGATGAGGACGACCAGCCCGTTCTCGGGCATCTGCCAGCAGCACAGCTCGGACATGCGGATTCTCCTTGTGTCAGCGGACGATCATGTGGTCGGGGTGGCCGTTCTTCATGTGGTCCACGCACTGCGGGCAGTCCTCGCGCGGACCGAGCCCGGCGTGGGCCTCGCGGCTGGCGTACGCGTGGAACCAGCACTGCGTGCACTGCCCCTTGGGCGGGTTCGTCGCCTTCGCGCTCGCCATCTCAGCGGTCTCCCTGCGGGTGGAGGGCGCGGGCGGCCCAGATGAGGCGCTGCCCGGCGTTGTCGGTGAGGAGGGCGGCGGCCTCGTGTAGCGGGCAGGAGGCGTCGCCGTCGCGGTCCGGCTCGATCTGCTCGGCACGGCGCGCGGCGACGGTGAGCAGCTGCGCCAGGGCCGCGATGAAGCCGCCGGGCGGGTCGGTGTCCTCGATGAGCTCGCGCAGGATCGCGGCGAGCTCCTCCTGGTCGACGTCGTCGGCGCTCAGGTCGTCCTCGATCTGCTGGAGCGCCAGCGAGGCGATGCCGACCGAGGCGCGGACGCGTTCCAGCCGCGTACGGGTCCGGGCGGTCACCGGGTGGTGGCCTTGGTCGTGGCGATGAGCGCGGCGACGGTCTCCCAGCCGTGGTGCCAGGAGTTGTCGAGGTGGAAGGCGCCGTTCATGCCGAAGTCGGCCAGCTTGTAGAAGTTGGTCTTGCCGGTCTTGTCGGCGAGCTTCTCCAGGAGCCCGTGGCCGGGCACCCGGCGGTCCGCGATGTAGTGCGTGCCGAACGACAGGGCGAGCGCGGCCGCGGCGGCTCCGGGGTGGACCCGGATGCCCAGCGCGCGGGCCCCGAGTCCGGTGATGATCGCCTGCGTGGCCGTGTAGGTGAGGCAGTGGTGCAGGCACGCCTTGCGGCCGTCGGCGCTGCCGTGGGTGGTCTTCTCCTTGGTGGCCGGGTCCTCGTAGGTGACCGGGGCGTCGTCGGAGGCGCCCTTCACGCGGGCGCAGAAATCGTTCTGGACCCAGAAGTCACCGATCGCGCTGGCGGCGCGGGTCAGTCCGAGCAGGGCGGCGAAGGCGGCGGGACGATGCATGCTGGAGTTCTCCTGATCTCGACATGGGTGAAGGGGAACGGGGCGGCCGGCCTCTTGCCGATGCTGCGGTCGCCCCGTGGATGCGCTGTCGCCCCGGCCGATTCGGCCGGGGCGGTGGTCTGTGCGGGTGGCGGTCACTTCCGGGGCGGGTGCGGCTGCACCAGGAACCGGGTGCCGGTGCCGCTGTATGCGGGCGCGGCCTGGAGGAAGTGGCCCTCGGTCCGTACGAGCTCGAACATCGCCTGCTTGATGAAGTCGTCGTCGCGCTGGAGGTCGACGCGGTCCTCGAGGAAGTCGGTCAGGTGCACGGGGTGCGGTGAGGTGGTGCCGTGCGGGCGCTTGCTCTGCAGGCGGCTGCGCACGATCTGCGCGGCGTCCTTGTCGTCGGGGATCGCCGGGACGCCTCGGTTGATGGCGCGGCAGTGGGCGGCGTGCGCGTTGGCGAGGTCTGCGGCCTCCGACTCCGTCAGCCGGACGCGGCGGTCGTTGCGGGCCGCGCGGTAGGTGCAGCCGAGGCACGCGGCGGCGTAGGAGGAGCTGCGATCGCTGGCGGAGGTGTAGACGAGGACGATCGCGCCCTCCAGCGGTCCGAGGGTGTTGCGGTAGCGCTGGACGACGGTGGTTCCCGGCGGCGTCCACAGGGCCGGGTCCTGCACGTCGGAGCGGCGGGTGAAGAGGCTGCTGAGCATCGTGACTTCTCCTTCGGGAGGGTCGTTGATCAGGCGGCCAGCCGGTGGGTCACCGGGGCCGTGGAGGCGAGGTAGGTGTCGGGGCTGGGCTCGTAGCCGCGGGCGCAGGGGTCGCAGCAGCCCTGGGTGCGCAGCGGGAGGCAGAAGTAGTACCGGCGCCCGCACTCCGGGCACGTGGACCTCGCGGCCATTGCCCGGTCCAGCGCCTCTTCCTGCGCCAGCGTCGACGTGCGCTTCGGGCGGGCGAGCGCCACGCTGTAGAGCCAGGCCCTGGTGGGATGGATGCACGCCTGGTCGGGCCGGTACGAGCAGCCCTTGCAGCGCAGCACCGCGACCGGTCCGTGTCCGCCGGGGCTCAGTCCGAGTTCGCGTAACTGCCGCCGGGTGACCAGGCCCTCAGGACAAGCGCGCCGGTCGAACTCCTCCAGCGTCGCGGTGCTGCGCGGCACGCGCTTGATCTCGCGGCGGCGCTTCTTCCGGGGGCGGGGCATCACCGGCTCCAGGCGCCGGGGAGCTGGTGGGGGCGGTGCGGGTAGCGGGGGCCGGGGCGCTGCGGGCGGGGCCGTCCGATTCGGCGGCGCGGGCGGGGGATGAGCACGTTCGGTTCCTCCAGGGTCGGTGCACAGCGCCGCGCCCCCGCCGACAGCGGTGTCGGCGGGGGCGCGGCGGGTGACGGATCAGGCGGGCGTGTGCGTGCGGTGCGCGCCGGGCGTCGTCGGGGCCGGCGTGGTGTGGCTCGGGCGCGGGTGCTGGGGCTGCGGGTCGGGGCCACCGTGCAGGTGGGTGCCGATCAGGTAGCCGATCAGCAGCCCGAGCACGCCGTAGACCTTGTGCCGGTTCGCCCGCCACCAGGTGGGCGGGGTCGGCTCCGTCAGCACGCCTATGACGGCCACATGCTCTCCATTCGTTCGGGGACAGGGGGTGGTGGTGCGTGAGGCCGGTCGGCCTGTCCGGCCCTCGCCCCGGCCCGCGGCTGCGGGGGAGGGGCGAGGACCAGGCGGAGCGACCGGGGTCAGTCCCGGAAGGGGCAGCCGGTGTGCGGGTGCTGTTCGGCGGCGGGGGCCGGGGGCTGGACGGGGACGTGGATCTCGGGCTTGACCGTGACCTTCGCGGGGCGCCCGGCGACGACGCGGCGGCGCAGGGTCAGGCCGCGCATGGCGAACGCGGACAGGAACGTCCAGGCGAGGACGGCGAGCCCGGCCGCGACGGTGCGTCCGGCTTCCGGAGTGGTCGTCCAGACCATGAACACGGTGGCCGCGCCCCACGCCGTCCACATCGCGCGCACGCCGTTGTTCCGGGAGAGGTAGCCGAGGACCAGGCCGGTGATGCCGGTGAGCAGCCACAGCGTGTAGACGGTGGAGCCTTCGACGGCGAGGCCGGCGGAGTGCTGCGCAATGTACGTGCGCACCGGCTGGTCGACGACGGCGGCGACCCCGCTGGAGGTGTCGACGCCGACCTGCACCTTGGGCACGGCCGTGAGCAGCTGGTGCAGGGCCTGGAGGACGACTTCGCCGGCGGCCTTGGCCATCAGCACGACGAAGGACACCCCGGCGACCATCAGCACGGCCCGGATCCAGGGAGCCATGTGCCGCGGCCCGTTCTCGGGGGCGCTGAGGATGTCCTGCCACATCTCGTAGAGGACGCCGTCGACGTCCCAGGCCCGGTTCCACCCCTCGCGCAGCTGCTCGCGCAGCGCGGCGAACCGCGGGGGCTTCGGCGGCGCTTTCGGGAACGGCACGGGGAGGTAGGTGAGCTCCTGGCGGTTCTGGCCGGGGTTGTTGTCGTTGGACTGCACGGTCAACTCCAAGGTGTCGATGAGGTGTTCACGGAGCGTGCGAGTGGGACAAGCTGTGTGCGACAGGACCGGAGAGGGGAGGCGGCTGCGATGGGGTGGTTCACCCGCGATGAGCCGGAGGAAGTCGTCTTCGAAGAGGTCGTAGACACGGACGGGACGATCTGGCCCGCGTACACCGACGACGACGGCGTGCTGTGGATCGACGTGGACTACGACGTCGAGGTGACGATCAACGGGGCGATCGTCGATGGACAGATCCGGGGTGCCGAGGTCGACGGCGACGGCCGGATCTGGATCGACTACGACTGACCCGCGAGGCCGGACGGCCTGTCCCGCACCCGAAGCCCGGCCTGCGGGCGCGCGTCGGATACGAGGCAGGGCGCCCGGGTCAGCGGACGTCGTTGCGGGTGCGGGAGAACATCCCGCGCTGATTGCTGGTGTTGTTGATCTGCGTGTTCTGCACGACGGGCGCCTCGTACACGTTGTTCGTGACGGCACTGCGGGCCTTGTTGATCGCGCCGCCGATCGCGGTGGCGACCATGGCGACGCCCGCGAACGGCAGGGTGACCATGAGGACGCCGTAGAGCGTGACGGAGGCCAGGCCCTGGAGTACGAGCCAGGCCCCGCAGCCGATGCCGGTGATCCCTGCGCCGACGCCGATGGAGGCCACCGCGATCCCGGCCGCCCACGCGGGCACGATCCGCTTGTCGTCCTGATGGACGGGCGGGGTGTCGCCGTACGCCGGGACCTCGGAGTGGTCGCGGAACGACGTCGGGAACTGCCGCACGGGGGTCGTCTCGGTCTGGAAGGACCGCGTGATGATCCGCTCGGCTTCGGCCTTGGCTTCGGCGTCGGTGAGCGGGCGGGTGATGTGGTCGAAGTCCACGGTGATCTCCGTTTCGGGGCAGACGCGGGGCGCCCTCCCCGCCGGATCGGCGGGGAGGGCGCAGGGGGTGGGGGAGCGGGCGGGGCTACTGCTGGTTGGCGGCGTCCTTGAGCGCGGCGGCCGTCGGGTACTGCGTCAGCGGCCGGCGGTCCTCGGAGCGGACCACCAGGCCGTTGCGGCGGCCGGTGCGCAGCAGCTCGGTGACGAGCGCGCGGGCTTCGGGGCTGGCCGCCAGGACGTCGGCGGCGTCGTCGACCAGGAGCACCAGGGGGCGGTTCATCGTCGTGTTCTCCTTCTCGTTTCAGCGGGGTCGGGCGGGGCTGGTCAGAAGCTGCTGATCCATCCGGTGAGGGAGGAGACGGCGCTGTTGATCGTGGGGGCGATGCCGGTGCTGGCGAGGAAGAAGCCGAACAGGCAGACCGCGATGCCCGGCATGATCCGCTGGTAGCCGGTGCGCACGAGGACGAAGACGATGATGCCGAGCAGGACGACCAGGGAGATCGACAGGGCCACGGGTATCGGTTTCCTTCGGTGAGTGGTGGTGGGGACGGGTCAGCTGTCGGCGCGCTGCCAGACGCCGCGCTTGACGGTCTTGGCCAGGCCCTTCGCCTTGAGCTGGGAGCAGGCGTTGCTGACGCTGGAGGGCTGGAAGCTGGGCAGCGCCTCGCGCAGGTCCTTGAGACTCATGGGTCCGTCGGCGAGCAGGTCGAGGATCTGGTCCTGGAGGCCGGGCTCCTCGCCGGGGTCGTTGGCGAGGCCGAACGGGATGTCGCCGAACGGGCCAGAGAACGGCGCCGCGGTTTCCTCGCCGTCGCTGTCGCCGTCCGGGGCCGGGGTGCCGGCCGCCGGGGTGCTGTCGTCGGTGCCGGCGAACGCCTGGGCGAGGGTGTCGCAGTCGGCGTACGGGTTGGTGTACCGCACGCCGTAGATCGCGGCCCCGGCCTGCGCGGCCTTGGCTTCGCCCTCGGTGAGCCCGTTGGCGGGTTCGTCGCCGTACAGGGCGATCAGGTCGGGGTAGACGCCGTCGACCTTCTCCGCGAAGAACGTCCTCATGAACTTCGCCCGGCCGTCGAGGAACATGTACGCCATGCCCGCCGTCGACTCGCCGTCCTCGTCGTCCGCGCCGGAGAACAGCGCCTCGATCTGCCCGTTCTCGTAGATCCGGGCGGGGATGTTCTCCATCTGGAAACCGGCCGGGGCGATGCCGTCCAGGCCCATCTCCTTGGTGGAGGAGGAGGCGGTGCGCATGAGGAACAGGGCGCCGACCTTGCCCTGCTGGCGGATCGCGTCGTCGTCACCGAGGTCCTTGAGGTGCAGGGACTGCACGGCGAGCCGGATGCCGATGCCGACCTTGCGGCCGGTCTTCTGGATGTCGGCGATGAGGTAGGCGGTGGCCTTCCGCATTGCCTCGTCCGGGTGGGACAGCAGCCGGTTGATCTCGTCCAGCGTGATGTTGATGAGCGGCCACGGCCGCCCGAGGGCGAAGTCGCCGCGGCCCATCTCGTTGGAGATCCGCTCGCGGTACTTCATGACCGCGTGCGCGGCCGTGAGCATCAGGAGCGTCTCCACCGGGCCCTTGGCGAACCAGTCGACCCTGCCCTCCGCCTCGGGCAGCGACATGCCGCCCTGGACGTCGCCGACCCAGGAGACGACGCCGGAGCGCTTCTCCGCGGCGAGGATCAGGTTCTGCAGTACGGATTTGCCCGCGCCGGTGACGCCGGCGGTGATGCCGCGCAGTGCGCCCTGGCTCGGGTCCCACAGCCGCATGCGGGCGGGCTTGCCGTCGTGGCAGACGCCGATGGTGACGCGGCCCTTGGAGTCCATCGTCAGGTCTTCGACGGTGGCCTTGCGGACCTTCATCAGCGGGTTCGTCTTGTAGATGGAGACGACGCCCTGGCGGATGCCGTCGGTCTCGATAACCAGCCGTGAGGGGTCGTCGATGCCGAAGGCGGAGCAGATCGCCGTGTGCGGAAGGTGGATCTCCTTGCCCGGAGGCGAGGCGACCAGCAGCACGATGCGGTGCGGCTCCGCCCGGTAGTCGAGCAGCTCGACACCGGGGGCAGCCTTGCCCGGGGCGCAGACCGCGGTCTCCCACAGTCCCCGGATGCCTTCGGCGACGGCTTCGACGTCCTCGGAGGTGGGGCGGGCGACCAGCCGCATCCGGCCGGGCCCGGAGCCCTGCACCGGGCGCATCTTCACGGTGCCGACCGGGAAGTCGAACGCGGCGGCCAGCTGCACCTCGGTGAAAGTGGGCACCGCCTTCCCGGCCTGGGCGACGACGACGGCCTCGAAGTCGGGCCGGTCGGCGCGGTACGGGGTGATGGACACCAGGCGGGTGCCCTCGCCCGTGGCCTGCTGCCACTTCGCGGCGAGGAACTCGGTGTACGTCAGCTCCCGGGTGGGGTCGGC
This sequence comes from Streptomyces sp. NPDC111516, assembly GCF_055635345.1. Lineage (NCBI taxonomy): Bacteria > Bacillati > Actinomycetota > Actinomycetes > Kitasatosporales > Streptomycetaceae > Streptomyces > Streptomyces sp. NPDC111516. The sequence goes on from NZ_JBVKBV010000033.1 coordinate 27,813, forward strand.
CTGCGCCTGCTGCTCGCTGAGCTCCAGGACCAGGCCGGCGCTGCGGGTGAGCGGCGCCATCCAGCCCATCAGGCCCGCCCACGCGGCCGGGGCGACGACCTCCCACCAGTTGAAGCCGGGGGTGATCAGGTTCGCCACGTAGGTGCCGGCGGCCGTCAGGAACGGAATCGCCCGCTGCGCCCGGGTCAGCATGCCCAGGCCCTGGTCGGGGTCCTTCGTCTTCGCGTACAGCCAGGCCAGGGTGCCCAGTCCGATCCCGCCGGAGGCGAGGTAGGACCAGGCGCTGTCGTCCAGCTGCGGTCCGACGGCCATCCCGGCCGCCGCGAGGGCGTAGGAGGTGCGTTCGGCCAGGACGCGTCGGTAGATGACGTGGCCCGGGACGCTCTTGGTGGTGTCGACGGCCGGGGCCGCCTGGTCGATGGTGCTCAACACAGCCTCCGTATCGGGGCAGGGCGCAGCCGGGGCCGCGCCCGGCTGTCGGGTGCGGCCCCTGCTGCTGCGGGGGTGGGGTGGGTCAGCGGCGGCGGCCGGAGCGCCGGTAGAACCCGGGCTTGGCCTGGCGGACTCCGGAGCCGTTGGAAGCTTCGTAGCCGGGGCGGTACTCCCGCTCGTGCGCGCCGTTGAAGCCGCGGGCGTCGGTGTCGACGGCGTCGGCGGCGTTGACCATCTCGCCGGACGCCTCCGCGACGCCGGTGAGGGCGGTGGAGGTGTCCTCGATCATCGAGGTGAAGCGGGGCTCGACTTCGGCCTGGCCGCACATCTCCGACAGGCGCATGGCCGCATTCGCGTTGGCCTGCATGTGGGAGCGGAGCAGGTGCATGCCCTCCTTGAGGAAGAGGGCGGAGGCGGCGAGCTTGGCGGTCCGGCCCGCGAGGGCGAGGAAGCCATTGCCGTTGCTGGCGCCGCCGCCGGTGCTGCTGGCGACGCCGTTGTTCATGCCCGGGATGGCGGGGAGGTTGTCGCTCACGTGCTGATCTCCTCTCAGTTCTCGTTGTGGACGCGGGCGGCGGGTACGAGCAGGCCGGCGTCTTCGGTGGCCTGCACGAGGGGCCGGTAGGCGTCGAACATGGCGTTCTCCGCGCTCTCGGAGAGTTCCGCCGCCGTCAGGGACTTGGTGGCCATCTCGTCGGCCTTGCGGGCCAGGAGCTCCATGGACTCCGCGAGCTTCGCCATCGCAGCGCCGGTCAGGCGGCCGATGACGTTGTGCGTGGAGCGCAGGTCGGCGGCGAGTTCGTCCAGCTCGTACCGGATCTCCCGCGCCTTGGTGGAGAGCTTGTTGCAGGTCTCGTGCGCCGTGAAGCTCTGCGCGGTGAGCTCCTCGAGGACGTCGAGCGTGTCGTCGAGGGTGACCTCGGTCTCGTGCTGCGCGTCCATGTCCGCGACGCTGCCGCTGCCCCACTTCGTCAGCCAGGCGTCACTCACGCTGTTCTCCTTCGTGCTCGGGGTTCCGGCGGCGGGAGTGCTCGCGCCGGACGTCGACGGGCCGGACCCCAAGGAGTCGGCCCGCTCAACCGTGATCGGATCAGCCGGAGCGGACACCGCCGTCGCCATGCCCATCGCCTCGAACGGCGACAGGCGCGGCGCGCCGGTGCCCGGCACCGTGCCGCCGCCCGGCGGGGCCGGGGCGGCGGTGACTCCGGCGACCGCAGCGGCAGGTGCCGGTGCAGCTGCCGGAGGGCCAGCCGGGCCCGGTGTCGGGGGCGGCGTGGTCGGGCCGGTCGTCGGCGCCGGGCGAGGCCCGGGGACCGTGGTGGTGCGCATCCGGGCGCGCTTGCGGGCCCGCGCCTTGGCCGTGGACCAGGGCGTGCGGCGGGTCGGCGCGGCCGCGGCCGGGCCGGCCGGTGCCTTCGTGGCGGGCCCGGCGGGTGTGGTGCTGCCGGGCTTGGGGGTCTTGGTCTTCAGGCCGGTCTTCTTCTTCGGCTTCCTGACCTTGACCTTCGTGACGATGGGCGGGCCCATCTTCTTGCGGCGGCGCTTGAGCCGCTTCTCAAGCGTCTCGTTCACCGCCTCGCCGAAGGTGGTCCGGCCCCGCGCTGCGGACTTCATCGCCCCCAGGACCTTGCGGCTGTACTCCTTCTGGAAGCGCCGGCACTTGCGGCAGCGGCAGCCGTACTTGTCGGTCGCCGCGAACGTGCCGTGCGCGATGCCGGGCGTGAGCGTGATCTTCTTGCCCTTGCGGGACTTCCCGCCCGGCGTCTTGGGCACCGAGGCCGGGCCGGTCCCGCCCTTGCCGGTGCGGGTCTTGCCCTTCTTCCCGCCGCCGCGCTTGCTGCCGGGCGCCGTGGTGCCCGCGCCGCTGCTGCCCTTCCCCTTCGGCTTCGTCTTGGGGCCGGTGCCAGAGGTGGTGGTGCCGGGCTTCTTGCGCAGGATCCCGGACGGGCCGGTCGTACCGCGCGGCGACTTCTTCGTGCCGCTCTTGGGGCCGGTGCCCGTGCCCTTGCCTGTGCCCTTCGAGCTGGTGGTTCCGGGCGTCGTCTTCCTGCCCGTCCCCGTGCCCTTGGTGGTGGGGCCGGTCGTCTTGCCGGTGCCCGTCCCGGAGCCCGGTCCGCGCTTCTTGCCCGGACCGCCGGACGAACCGCCGGCCCCGGTCCCGCTGCCGGGACCGCGCTTGCGGTTCGTGGTGGAGCCGCCACCGGAGCCGGACCCGCCGCCGCCGTTGGGGGAGCGCTTGCGCCCGCCACCACCACCGCCGCCGCTGCCCGGTCCCTTGCCGCCGCCCGAACCCCCGGAGCCGCCGGACCCGGAGGAGCCGGGGCCGCGGTTCTTCTTGAGGTTCACGCCGCCGCCCTGCGAGGTGCGGCGCAGCGGGGTGACTCCGGAGCCGCCCTTGCCGCCGCCGGAGCCGGAGTTGGAGCGGCCGGGACCGGAGCCACCGCCGCCGCGCCCGCCCCGGGAGCCGCCGCCGGAACCGCTGGGCGAGCGGGTCGTCGACCCGCCGCGCCCCCGGCCTCCCGAGCCGCTGTACGAGCCGCTGCCGCCACGTCCGGACCTGCCCGGACCGGAGCCGCCGGAGCGGCCTCCCGGGCCGCCAGGACCGCGCTGGAGGGTCTTGCGGCCGTACTCGTGGCTGGGCTGCACCTGCTTCTTCGAACTGCCCCCGGAGGAGCCGTCCTTGGCGGTGCTTGCGGTCTTCGCGACCGCTTCGCGCTGCTCCCGGTTGGCCCGGCCCGTCGCGACGGCGTGGTGGATGCCGCGCATGGCCGCCAGGGAGACCGCGAGGATCGCGGCCAGGGACAGCGATCCCAGGCGCGGCGCGGCGGGCTGCGCCCCCTCCGAGCGGAAGGTCGCCGGGACCATCCCGCCCCCCGTCGCGGGTGCCGTCGCGGGGGTCGCGGCGGGGTCCGTGGCAGCGGTGAACGGGGTGCCGAGACCGGGCTCGGGAAGGGTCGCGATGACGCCCATCGGGTCGGTTCGCGTCGCGGGTGCAAACGCTTCGGGCGTGGCCGGGGAGGCGTCTGCGGGGGCGGCGAACGGCACGTCGGCCGGGGCCGAAGCAGGGGGTTCCGCGGGGGGTTCAGCAGAGGCCGTGTAGCCCACGCGGGGGAAGTGGATCAGGTTGTTCGGGCCGTCGTCGTCGGCCATGACGTCTCCCTCTCGGAGTTGACAGACGGTCACCGCCTGGGGCACCCTCGCGCGCGCACGCCACGCGCGCGCCTTGGGGTGCTCCGGGCGGCGAGGAAGAGGCGGTGATGAAGAAGAACTTCGTCACCCTCCGTTGTTCTTGTAGAAGTCGTGCAGCGCCTTGGTGAGCGCGGGCCACACGTTGGGCTTCCCGTCGCGTTCGGCCTGGCGTGCCAGGGTCCGGCACGCGTCGTACCAGACCCCGGCCCGCTCCTGGTCGCTCTGCGCCTCCGCGATCCGCGCGTTCCAGTGCTTCGCGCGGTTTTGCGTCTGCCGAGGCGTCGTCACCCCTGCTCTCCCTTCGGGAAGTAGTCGTTGATCGTGCTGGTCGGCCGCTCACCACCGGCCGCCATCGGCCACTGGTTCCAGGGGTTGTCCGGGGCCACGAACTCCGCCGGCCTCGCCTGCGGGACCGCGCCCGGGACCTGCTCCTGGGGGGTGTTGAGCGCGGTCACCGTCTTGTTCAGCGAGCTCGCGACGGCCGCGCCGACGGCGGCCTGGCGGCCGTTCTTGCGCTCCAGCTTCTTGGCCTCCGCGACCGCCCTGCGCTGCGGGAGCTCCAGGACCTCGTTGACGTAGGTCGCGTACAGGGCCTCCGCCTTGCTCGCGGCCTCGCCGGACGCCTTCTGCATGGCCCTGAGCTGCCGCGACACCTTCCAGGCGCGGATCTTCTTGGCCATCCAGCGGTCGCCCTCGATGGGCGTCTGCTCCAGGCGCCGGCGCACGATGTCGGCGATCTGCCCGTACTGCTGGGCGTCGCGAACGTGCTGGTCGCGGACGGTGGCGGTGAAGGCCCGGAGGCCCTCATCCGTGAACAGTGCGTTGATATCCATGAGGTGGGGATCTCCTTCTCGGGGCGGGGGCGATCTGGGAGGCTTTGTGGTGGCGTTTCGGCGCCTTCACCGCGCTCCCGAGGCGCTGACTTCGTCTCGGGGGCCGGTGGAACCGTCGAAACTGCGGTTCGTGCAGGTCACTGCTCCGGGCGGTATCCGCCGGCGAGCAGCTCGGCTGCCTCCTGGCGGTACTCGGAGGCGGTGCCGGGGGAGGTGACCGCCAGCTCGTGCTGGATGTCGGCCAGGGGAAGCCGGTCGGCGTCGCCGCCGACCGCGAGGATCATCCGGGCGACCCTGCGGACCGCCCGCTCGCGCGGCTTGAGCTTCGCGACGTCCTCGGCTTCGACCGCGCGCCGCTCGATTTCGGCAGCGGCCCGGCGCGTTTCGGCAGCAGCCCGCTCGACTTCGGCGGCCTCCTTCTGGGAGCGCGCGATGTCGGCGAGAGCGTCCGCCTGGCGGCGGTCCTCCTCAGCCTTCTTGCGGTTGGCTTCGGCAGTGGCGCGCCGCGTTTCGGCAGCAGCCCGCTCCGTTTCGGCAGCGACCCGATCGGCTTCGGCAGCGGCCTTGCGGGCTTCGGCGATGGTCCGGGTCTCGACCGCCTGGGCCTCAGCCGCGGCGACCCTGTCGGCCTCCGCCGCGAGCTTCCGCTTCTCGGCTGCCTGGCGCTCCAGCTCGGCTGCGCGCAGGTCCGCTTCCGCCTCTGCCTCGCGCTCCTGGGCCTCTTTGCGGGCCGCCTCCGCCTCGCGGGTGCGGGCTTCGGCGATCACCGCGTTGTCGAGGGCCTGCTCCTCCAGCTCAGCGGCCCGCTCTGCGGCGCTGACCTGGGCACGAGCGTGAGCGCGGGCCTGGCCGGTCTGGCCGTCGATCTCGGCACGGACCGTCTCGACCTCGCCCTTGGCACGCAGGCGCTCGGACTCGGCCTTGGACTTGGCGACCTCGCTGCGGGTCTCCGCGTCCAGGCGCCGCCGCTCGGCTTCCTCCTCACGCTCCTGAGCTGCCTGTTCCTGCTCATCGGGCATGGCCAGGGCCTGGGCGACGGTGTAGCCGTACGGGGCCATCTTCATCGGCAGCAGCTCATCCTCGCTGGCCTTGGAGATGTCGCCGCCCTCGTACTTGCGCTTGAGCCACTGCTCGTAGGCGATGAGCTCTTGGTCGCGGCGGATCATCTCCGGGTAGGAGGTGACGCCCCACAGCCGCATCCGGCGGAAGATCCGGGCCGTCGCGACGGGGGCGAGCACCCACCGCAGCCACGGGATCGAGTCGCGTTCGGCCTGGTCGGGCCGGACGATGCGGTCGATCGCGGTACGCCCGAGCTCCACCACCGTGATGAAGAGGATCGGGACGACGCCGTGGGCGCCGGCGGCGACGTAGTCCAGCAGCTTCCAGGCCCCTTCCGGGGCGCCGGAGGCGGCGTTGAGGACGACGGTCGCGCTGGTCAGCAGCCACACCGGGTAGCGAATCCAGCTGATGGGCCGCTTGAGCCAGGCCATCAGGAGGTCGACGGCGATCATGACCATGATGCCGACGTCGACGCCGACCGCGAACAGCTGGCCCTTGCCGAGCGACTCGAAGCGGAGCTGCTCGAACGCGAAGACCGCGACGTGCTCGAAGGACAGGTACAGGCCGATGCCCGCGAGCACGAGCGCGGCGGCCACGATCGCACCGGCCGCCCACTTCTGGGTTCCGGTCAGTGGGCCCGGGGAGTGCTTCGTTCCGGTTCCGCTTTCCGTCTCCGAAACGAACTCAGCCGCGTCCGAAACGGTGCCGGGTGTCTGCGAAACCGGCGTGGACGTTCCCGAAACGGCGGCCGGTGAAGCCGAGTCGGAGTCGGGTTCAGCCGCGGTACGCGGCCAGTCGGTGATGGTCATGGGGGCCTCCGGAGGGGGTCGTTCAGGGCGTACGCGAAACGGCGGGGGCTGCTCCCGAAACGCGGTGAGGCGTTCCCGAAGCGGCTCTTGGTGCGGATGGTTGCTTGCGAACCGGACACCGGCTCTACCCGCTCCGCACGCACGAAAAGGACCGGCGGCCCGGGGGGCGGGCGGCCGTACTCGCGAAGTGCTGCGGGGCGGTCTCGAAACTGGGAACGGCTCCCGCCGGGCGGGCGCGAAGTCAGCTCGTAGGGAGCTGCGCGCCGTGGCGCCGGAGGTCGTCGGTGGTGATGCCGTAGATCCGGCACTTGTCGATCAGCGGCTTGAGCGCGGTGCCGCCAGCGAGCGCCTCGGGCGATCCCACGCCGAACAGCTTCTCGGTGTTCAGCAGGTCGTTGATCGCGGTCGCGGTGCGGGCGGCGTGCCGCTCGACACGACCCTCGCCCACCCACTCCTCCGCGATGACGTGGAGGGTGGTGCGCCAACTGCCGCTGTAGTCCTCCGGGTCGATCGGCGGGATGTCGCTGCCGAAGATCGCGAACGCGGCGGCCCTGGCGGCGGCTTCCGTGCCGGGCTGGAGCGTCATCGTCGTGGCCATGGGGGCCTCCCTCGACTGTCGGTCCGGGCTGTCCGGCTCCCCGTCACCGCCCGTCCCGGCCGCCGTGGTGCAGCGGTCGGTGCGAGCGGATCAGGCAACCGTCAGAACGGATCAGGCAGCGCGGCGGGTGGCCCGGCGCTTCATGCGGCGGCGCTCGGGCTCGGACAGCCCGCCCCACACACCGGCGGTCTCGCCCCGCTCCAGGGCGCCCTGGAGGCAGCTCTCCATCAGCGGGCAGCGACGGCAGACAGCCTTGGCCTCCTCGACCTGGAGCAGGGCCGGACCGGTGTCGCCGATCGGGAAGAACAGCTCGGGGTCCTCGTCGGCACAGGCCGGGCGGGGCCGCGTGGCGGGCGCGTCGGTGGAGACGGCGCCGTAGTACGGGGTGCGTACGATGGAGCGGTTCATCAGGGCCTCCCAGAAGGTCCAGTGCAGGAGATAGCCCCGGGGCGGCCACCCTGGGGCTGTTCTGTGTCGGCGGCCGTACGGCCGGAGCGGGGGAGCTCCCGGCGCTCTCCGCCGGCCCCGGCCGGGAAGGCACGGGGACGACGGGCAGGGCCGGGGTCAGCGCTGCTGGTTGGGCTGGCCTGTCATCGGCGGTTGGCTTCCGAGCGCTGGTTCTGCTCCCGGTTCTTCTGCGAGAGCGCCTCGCGTTCGGCGTCGGTGAGGCTGGTGATCACGCCGCCACCTCCCAACCGGCCTGCACCGGGGTCAGGTTGGGCAGGAGCGCCAGGACGACGTCGACGCGGGCGGCGTCCTCGGGCTCGTAGCCCTTGGAGTCGTCCTCGCGCTCGATGTCGTCGATGACTCCGGCCCGCGGCTGCGCCGTGGTGCGTGTCATGCTGTGCTGCATCAGGTCCTCCAGTCAGGTCCTGGACAGCTCCCGGGCCGCAATCCCAAGGGCTGTCGCGATCACTCCCCAATTGGGGAGCTGACTGCTTGTACGAGCAGCCAAGGCCCCGGCCACCCCTGCGAGGGGGTGGCCGGGGCCTTGGTCGTTCGTCCGGAGCGGGTCAGCTCGCGCGGCGTCCGGGGGTCAGCTTCTTGAGCGGCACCCGCGGCGCACCGAGCGGCGCGTCACCGTCGGGCAGCTGCGCGCGGCGGGTGTCGGCGTCGCGGACGGCGGACTCGGTCGACGCCCACTTCATCTCGCGCAGCAGCCACATCGGGCGGCCGTCACCGTGCTCGTCATCCGCCGGTGCCTGCTTCTGCGCGGCGATCTGGCTGACAGCCGGGGCGATGGCGACCTTCGGCTTGCGCAGCACGGTGGTCTTGCGGCGGTGTCCGGTCTCCGCGTGACCGTCCTCCAGGCGCTCCTGCCACTTCTTCACCGTGACGTCGACCGTGACCAGACGGTTGCTGCCCAGGCGGCATCGGACGGCGGCGTCCTTGTTCGCAAGGCCGGTGTCGTGCGGCACGACCTTGGTCGTCTTGTTTCCGAGGCCGGTGATCGGCACCCACGTGCCGCAGTCGGGGCAGACCAGCGAGGCGCAGGCGGGGCGCAGGTCGTACTGGTGAGGCTTGAGGGTGGAGAGGGCCAGCGCGGGGCGGGCGCTAACGGTGGTGGAGCGGGTCCGGCTCCGGCGGGTGCGGGCGGTGCGCTCAAGGGTCGAAGTAGACATCCGGACTCCTCATGGACGGAGTGGCAGGGAACGCGTCGCGAATGTGCTCTCTGCCCTCCAGGCCGCACGGCACGAGGCCGGCGTCCCGTAGGACAGACAGCGCACAGCGCTGCGACGTGCACGCAGTTGTCGCGGCCGTCAGGCTCCGGAGGAGTTCGATGGTGCTCTCGCGCCCTCGGATTCCCAGCAAGCTGGGGAGGACTACTCCGGCCACCCCGAGGGGCGGACGACTACTGCGGTGGTTCGACTACTCGGTGTTCCGTGAGGGTCACCGTCTTACCTACATCAGGTTGCCTCAGGTACCCTCAGGTGTCAAGCGGTATAGTGAGGCACCTAGACGAGAAAGAAGGAGGCGACATGCCAGGGCAACCGAGGGCCGACAACCGGCCGCCGTACGCGCGCATCGCGGGTCACTACCGCGACCTCATTGGTTCCGGGGAGCTCGCGCCGGGCCACCTGCTGCCCAGCATCCGGGCCCTGGCAGACCAGTGGAACGTCAGCACTGCGACGGCCGACCGCGCCATGAAGCTGCTGCGAGACGAGAAGCTGGTCAACGGCATCCCGGGCGTCGGCACCGAAGTCATGGCCCGTCCCGTGTCGCTCGCCTCGGGGTCCGAACGTCATGACCGCAGCAGCAAGACGAAGTCGTCGTGGGGCGTGGGCGAGAAGTCCTCCGGCCACACCGCTGGCATGGTGCCGGCCCCCGAGGACGTCGCGCATGTGCTCGGCATCGACCCTGGTGACGACGTGATTCGTCGGAGCCGCGTCTACCGGGACGCTCACGGGATCGTCTCCCACTCAACGTCCTGGATCCCGGCGGAGTTCGCCCAGGTGCTGCCGGAGCTCGCGCGCAGCGAGCGCCTCAAGGGCGGACTGTCGCTGGATCTCATCGCCGACGCCACCGGTCGGCAGGTCGAGCAGCGCATAGACGAGGAAACCGCTCGCATCGCCACGAAGGAGGACCTGGAGCTCCTGGAGCTGGATGCCGAAACCGTCGCGGCGATCCTGGTGCTGACCGCCAGGTTCCTGGACGTCGACGGCCAACTCCTCGAGTACGGCGTAGATCTGGGTGCTCCTGGCCGCACGCGGCGCACCACGTCCGAGGTGCTGCGGTGAACACCAACGACACCGTCCTTCTGGACGACTCCCTCATCAACTGCCTCGAGGCACGCCTCGGTGAGCTCCTTCGAGCTGAGCGCGCCGACACCCTGACTCTGGAAGGACGATTCGAGATCAGCCGCATCTCCGCAGCCCTGTCCGGCCGGCCGGGGCCTGCGCCCCGCGCAATCCTCATGACCGGCCTGCAGGGTGCTGGCAAAACGACCCTCGCCCGCGCCTTGGAGGAGGCCGGTTTCCGGCGTCTCTGCCCAGATGAGGAGATGTTCCGCCGCTACGGACACTACGGTCGCGACTTTCCCCGCGGGGAGTTCCGTGTCCGGGAGGCGCCCGTCCTCAAGGACATCGGCCTGGAGGTACAGCAGCTCCTGGCGGCCGGACACGAGGTCGTGGTCGACCACGGATTCTGGACGCGGGAAGAGCGTGCCTTGTGGGCGGCGACCGTCATGGAAGCCGGCGGCGAGCCCGTGCTGATCTACCTGCCCGCACCTCACGAGGTGCGCTGGGACCGGATCCGAAAGCGCAACGCGAAGTCGTTGGTCGACCCGAACAGCATCTCGTTCAGCGAGGACGACCTGCTTCGACATGCGAACCGCTTCGAGGCGCCCACCGCGGATGAGCCGCACATCGTCTACGACGGAGACCCGAGCGCCACGTTGGCGGCGGTGAACCGTGCTCTGCCTCGTCCCGACGGCGGCCACCATTGAGTACCTCCCAGTCACCTCACGGAGCGCTTCCGTTACATGACGGTGCTCAAAGGCAGGCGCTGCGCCTAGTGACGAGTGCTGGTGACATCTGGAATGTCACCGCCACTTGTCACCTCCGCGCGATCAAGGCGCCGTGCCATGCTCGGCCGCAGAAGGGCCAGCCTCCGCTCCGCGGGCATCACTTCGGCGGTGCGCAGGCTGCGCCGCCGGACCGTACGGGGAAGGGGAACGGCGATGGATGAGCGTCCTGACTGGGCACGCCGGATGGTTGAAGAGCGTGCGGCGCGCGACTGGTCGCAGGCCGACGCGGTACGCGCGCTGATGGTCCGGCTCCCCGAGGACCAGGTCGTGAGCGAGCAGGACCTGCTCCGGCAGTGGAAGCGCTGGGAGGCCGGCGACGCCCAGCCGGTGAAGTACAGGTCGGCCATCGCGCAGACCTTCGGGACGACGACCGGCGCCTTCTTCCCCGAGCGGTCCCGTCGTGACGGGCGTGCGGAAATCTTGCAGGTCAGCGGCATGGACACCGTGGACATCATCGCGCGGCTGCGGGCGTCCGACGTCGACGTCGCCACGCTGGATGCCCTGCGGATCACAGCGGACCGGCTGTGCTGCGAGTACGCATACATGCCCGCTGACCAGCTGCTTCTGGAGGGTAAGGCGTGGCTCGCCCGCGTCGTGGGCCTCCAGCACCAGCGGGTCAGCCTGGCGCAGCACCGCGAGATCATCGCGCTCGCCGGGCGGCTGTCGCTCCTGGTGGGTTGCGTCGAGTACGACTCCGGCCGGCCCCGCGATGCGGAGGCGACCCGGCAGGCCGCGCTGATGCTCGGTCAGGAAGCCGGGGAGCTGGGAGTGCAGGGGTGGGCGCATGAGATGCGTGCGTGGTTCGCGTTGACCCGGGGCGACTACCGCGGCGTCATCGCGGCCGCGGAGGCCGGCATCGCCGTGGCGCCGACGGAAAGCGTCGCCGCGCAGCTGTACGCGCAGAAAGCCAAGGCGTGGGCCCGGTTGGGCGACCGGTCGCAGACCGAAGTCGCGCTCGACAAGGGACGCCAGATCCTCGAACTTCTGCCGTACCCCGAGAACATCGAGAATCATTTCGTGGTCGACCCCGCGAAATACGACTTCTACCGCATGGACGCGCTCAGGAAGTCCGGCGAGAACCGCCTCGCGGAGCAGCTGGCCAACGAAGTCATCCGGGCGGGCACGGATTTCGACGGGACCGAGCGGTCACCCATGCGGATTGCGGAGGCCCGGGTCACGCTCGGCGTGGTCGCCGCGCGCGAGGGGGACCTGGACACCGCGCTCGCCTACGGGGAGCGGGCCCTGACCGGGGAGCGGAAGTCGCTGCCGTCGCTCGCCATGGTGGCCGCCGACCTTGGGCAGGCCCTCCAGACGCACTACGGACACGCCTCCGAAGCGCAGGAGTTCGTCACCCACCTTCGCGAACTGCGGGGTGGCCAATGAACTTCCCGTTCGGCGGGCAACTTTCTGATTACGTACCGCGTCGCGGTTGCGGCATTCCGGGCCTCTCGGACTCTGCACGAATTCGCCCCGCAAATATGTCGGGTCGTGCAGTTAGGCTGTGCCCAGCAGTGATCCAAAACGACGAGCACCCCGCGACCGGGCCTGGTCTACGGGGTGGCTCGAACGGGGCAATGCTCCGTTGGCGACGCACCTGGAATGGAGGTGATCGCGGGATGAAGGCTACCCGCACGCGCGGAACTACACGCGCCGCTACGCCGTTGATCTTCTGCGATCACGTCATCCGGGCCGTGCCCGCGCATGCTGACGCCAGCCACCGGATTCTGGGGGTTGGGATGACCTAGCCGGCCATCGGCCGCGCGCGCCAACAGAGGTGGACTCGCCATCCCCTTCGGCCTCGCGCGGCCCGTCTACCGCCTGGAACTCCAGAGCGGTCCGCTCAGGTCCCGGTCTCACCCGATCCTGAGCCGCGGCTCATCAGCCGCTCATTTCCAATCCGGCCCCTCATCAGGGCCACTGCACAACCCGCGGACCCCGGCCAAGGGGCTTCGCGGTCGTTCCGAGGCCCGGCCAAGGGCTTTCGGAACACCAGCACCAAGTCCACCGACGAAAGGAGATCCGCCTCTGGCCTTCGTACTGCCACCCACCACACGAGCCATCGAGTCGAGCCCCGACCAAGGGGCCCGTCCGCGTTGATCCATATGAAGGCTGGTATCGACATAGTGCATGAGCACCGCAGGTCTTGTCAGGTCGACCACGACCAGGCCGGTACCCCCTCTGGGGTGATTACCGCAGGTTGTGGTGTCCCCTCTGACGGGATTGTGACGTACATCACACCCCGCGACTGTCACACCGTCGGCCCCGAATCAGCTGGCCGCTTGGTCGCGGAAGGCGCGGAGGTGGCGTCGGCCGTCGCGCTGATGCACTCCGTCCGGGACGTCATCCACAACTCCGTCGGCGACGTCCTCGAGGGGGCCGTCCCGTGTGGCGGGACAGGTTCCAAGATTGTTGCCCGCCCTGCGGGAGGGGTGAGGGTGATCGGGGCTCGCCGGACTCTGTCCACAGGGCTCCCGGTGCAGGGTCGGCAGGTGGATCACGAATCAGCAGTTCCGGCGGCTCCGAGCGGGGGTGTCCGCTTTGACGCGTACACCATCCCCATGAAGACACAGACGACCTCGGTCCTCGCGGTGTCCGCCGCTCTCATCGGAACGGTGGACCGATGAGCGCCCTGGCGGCACCGGCCGCCGTGCTCCCGCGCCCTCGTACGGAGTTCGCGGGCCGTGCGTCGCGCCGTCGGCTGCGGTCGGTCCCGGCGCAGGCCGGTCCGGTCGCGCGGCTGGAGCTGGGCAACCCGCTCCAGTTGACCAAGACGATGCGGGCCCGGCTGCTTGCCGCGGTGCGCGCGCTGGTGGCGTCTCCGGCGCTGGCCGGTGCGTCGGACGGCACGCGGCTGGCGTCGGTCGTGCTGACCGCGAAGGCGGATGCGCGCAAGGACTTCGAGACGTCGATCTGGGCGGAGGAGCTCGGTCGGTGGCTGGGGGTCTCCCAGTCGACGGTCGCGCACACGGTGCTGCCCGAGCTGCGCGGTGCCGGATTCCTCGGCTCGAACGTCGCGACCAACAGCATCGGGTGGGCGACGGGCCTGGAGTGCTGGGTGATCCCGATGTACCGGGCGCAGCAGGCCGGCGACCGGCGGCACGCCTTGGCGCTATCGCGCTCGGAACTGGCGGTGCTGCTGAGCCTGATCACCGTGCTGTTCGGTCCGGGGTGGGAGCCGAAGGACAAGGCGCCGATCCCGGCCGGGCTGCTCGCCGGGCGTACGGGCCGGGGCGCTGCGACGGATCGGCTCGGGCTGCTGCTGATGGTGCTGACGACGGGGTCGGCGGGCTGGCTGCAGCTGTGCCCCGGGTCGGTGGACACCGACCGTGGGCGTCCGGCGGCGACGGTCGCGCGGCTGCTGGGCTGCACGGCGGCGGCCGGGGCGAAGGTCCTCAAGCGCCTCCAGGAGCACGGCGTCGCGGACGTGGTGCGCAAGGAGACGGGCTCGGGCCTGAACGCGCAGTCGCGGGTGCGCCTGGTGCCGGTCGCCAAGGCCCACGGTGTGGCCGTGCGGGAGGCCCGCCGGGTCGCGGACACCGTGTTTTCAGACCTCGCCGGTACTGCATCCGGAGATCTTGAGCCCGGCGAGACGGGCGAGACCCTTGTGGTTACTGGGATCGAGGGTGCCGGGCAGGGCGAGATGGCTGGATCGGCAGACCTCGCCGCAACTGCACAGCACCACGCTCTCCACGCTTCTGGGGCTACTCCTGGTGGTTCTCTCTCGCTCTCTCGTGGCTTTTCCGGCGAAGGCCGTGGTGGGAACCACGGTCTGCCGGACCGCGCGTGCGCGGGCGAGGACGGCAGCCCGCTCCGCGGGGAACAGCAGGAGAAGTCCCCGGTCGTCGAAGGCATCAAGGGCGGCTGCGGGCCGGTGGCCGACGCTCCGGTGCGGGTCGTGGACGATGCAAGTCAGGGCAGGCAGCAGCAGGGGAGGGCGGCTCTGCCGTCGCCGGATCTGCGGGCCGTTTTGGCCCCGGTCCGGCTGGTCTGGGCTCGCCTGGAGAGTTCAGCCGTCCGACGCCTGATGGAGACCAAGGTCCGTACCGAGCTGGCCCAGGTGGTCGGGTTCGCCGGTCCTGCCGATGCACCGCAGATCCTCGCCGACAGGCTCGCCCGGCGCCTGGAGAACCAGATGCGGCTGGGCGGTCCGATCGCGGACCCGGTGGGCTGGCTGATCGGCCGGGGTCTGCCGCAGATCCGGCTGTGTGCGGAGCCCCGGTGCGATGAGGGCATGCTGCTCGACTCCGGCCGGGACTGCCCGCGCTGCGAGGACCGACAGGTCGACCGCCGCAACCAGCGCCGTGCGGTCGCGGCCGCTGTCGACGCGGCGATGCCGCACGCCTCCGAGACCGAGCGCCGTACGGCGACCGCGCAGCAGCTGCACCAGGACGTGACCGCCCAGGCGTGGATCCGCGAGCACCGGTGGGCGCAGGTCCGTGAGCAGCAGGCCGCCGCCGCCAAGGCCCGCGCCGAAGCCGCGGCCGCGCAGCCGGCCTTCGAGGCCCCGGCCGCGCCGGTGGCCCCGGTCGTCCTGCCCGCGCCGCTCCCGTTCGCCGCGCCCGACCTGGTCGACGGCGGCGACCAGGAGCAGGAGCTCGTCCTCGAGGACCTGACCCCCGAGCAGGTCCGCGACTGGCGGGTGCGCGGGATGAAGGACCACACCGTGGTGTTCGACCACATCGACCAGTACGGCGAGACGTCGGCCAGGAGGCTGTTCAGCAACAGGCTGGTCGATGAAGCGCAGCGCCTTTCGGGCACGCACCACCTGGTCCTCGGGCACACCACCTGGGGGCAGGCGTGAACGAGGGCGAGGTGTCCGGGGTCGACCTGGCCCGGGTCGCGCTGCGGGCCGCGATGGAGGCGGCCCGGAAGAACGGCGCAGGCCAGAAGGCGAAGAAGAAGCCGCGGACCGGTACGTCGGTGCGGCGCGACGGGCGTGAGCCGATGGGTCTGGGCGCGGCGATCGGGGCGCTGGTGACCGAGCGGGCGTGGGAGCTCCCGGCCGCCGGCGCGACGTTGCGGGAGCGGTGGGCGGCCATCGCCCCCGACCTCGCCGGGCATGTCGCCGCCGTGGCGTACGACGCGGACTCCGGCCAGCTCACGGTGTGCCCGGAGTCGTCGGCGTGGGCGACGAAGGCGCGCCTGGAGCAGACCCGGGTCATCGCGGCCGCCAACAAGGCGGCGGGCCGCACCGTCGTGCGCGCCCTGCGGGTCCTGGCGCCCGGCGCCGTACCCGCGCCCGCTCCGGCCGCCGCTGAGGCAGAGTCGGCCCCGGCCGCGCCCGCCGGTGAGGCGAAGACCAGGGAGACGGCGTGCGAGGGCTACCGCCGCGCGCTCGCCGCGCACCAGCAGGTCGCCGTGCCGTCCCGGGTGGACCCGGGCATCGCGGAGGCGGTGGAGCGACAGACCCGGGCGATGCGCGAGCTGTCCCGCAGGGCGTTCCCCGAGACCGTCGTCGCGGACGATGCGCCGGCCCCGATCGAGCAGGCCCGTACCCAGCGCCGCCGCGAAGCCGACGTCTCGCACGCCGCGGCTCTGCGCCGGGCACGAGCGGAGCGCGCGGCGCGGGAGGCCGGGACCTCGGCCGTGCTGCCGCAGCCGGCTCGGCTCCAGGAGTCGGCGTGAACGGAATTGACTGGATCTCCTCCCTGCTCTGTTGGTCAAGGGTCACCATCGTCGAATGGACACTCAACCGGCCTGCTACTACGCCTACTTCACCGACGCCGACGCAGCTGAGGGCGAAGACGACGAACTGGAGGTGCTGGTCGAGTCCTGGGACGCGGACGGCAGGGCCCTCATCCTGGACCAGGCGGAAGGCCGTCTCGTGGTCGCGAAGGACCGGCCGGGCTTCCTCCGGGTGGAGCGATACAACACGCCACAGGTCCGCGGCGTACTGCCGGGCGGGAACTGGAGGCTACGGGCCAAGGAGGGACCGTCGTCCCACAGCCGCGTTGGCTCCCCGGTCATCGCGTTCCTCGTCTACGACTCATACGTCCGGCCTGTCACGAAACTTCCCGCCCCCAATGGGAGGTGGACGACCACGTCGGCGCGGTACGACCTCTTCCAGTCGGACTGACCAGCCTTCCAACCTGACCGCGGCGCCCTTGCTCAGCAGGGGCGCCGCGCCGCGTTTCCACCCTCAAATACGCGCCGTACGGTATTCGTACGGTAGAAGTACGCGAATCTTACGGTTCATGGGGTAGAGTGCGGGTCAGGAGGTGTTCCATGTCCGAGATGTTCGATGCGGTCGACGCGCTGGTCGCGTCCCGCTCAGCTCTGCCGTCGGCGGAGGAGCGCAAGCGGCTGCGGGTCGCCCACGGCCTGACCCTGGAGGATGTCGCCGGCGCCCTCGGGGTGCGCCGGGCCACGGTGTCCGCCTGGGAGTCGACGAAGAAGCTCACCGAGCCGCGCGGTCCGGAGCGTGAGGCGTACGCACGACTGCTCAAGCAGCTCGCGGAGCTCTACCCGGCCCCGGTGCCCGCCACGTTCACCGGCGCCACGGCCCCGGCGGAAGCGCCGACTCTGTCCACAGGCCCGGCGTCCGAGGCTGCGGTCATGACTGCAACCGAGAACACCCAGACCCCCGCCCCGGCCCCCGTGGCCGCTGCTCCGACCGCCGCGTCCCGCCCGGCGCCCACCGCCAGGAGCACGTCGACGTCGCGCCGCCCGAGCGCGAAGAAGGCGGCCCCGGCCAACACCCCGGCGGGCGGCACCGACCCGCGGTTCGAGAACGGCCCGCTCGCGGTCGTCGACGTCGAGGACGGGAAGGTCCTGGCGTACTGCACCGGCGGCCTGGTCCTGGACGTGCCCGCCAAGTCCCTGCCGTCCCTGGTCGACTGGACGCTGCGCGAGGCGAAGCTCGGTCAGCCGAAGCTGTCCGGCCCGGGAAGGCCGGCCGACCCGCTGATCGTGCTCACCGAGGCCGCGTGCGAGCGCTACGGCCTGCCCGTCTCGCTCACGGCGGAGGAGAAGGACGCCGGGCGGATCCCGGAGGGCCACAAGGTCGTCAAGCAGCTCGTGCGCGCCGACTGGAAGCTCACGAAGCGCGGCTTCGGGCAGTGGGCCCGGATCTACCGCCCCGCCAAGGGGTCGGAGCGCCAGTGCGTGCAGCTGTGCATCCCGTCGTGGAACGCGCTGGACTCCCGGTTCTGGGGCGACGCCGCCCAGTTGCCGCCGGCGGAGCTCGCCCGCGTCCTGGGCGTGTACGCGTCCCGGGTGATGACGCCGCGCGGCTCCACCGCCGTCACCGGCCTGGAGCTGATGACCGCACTGCACCCGCCGACCTACGCCGTACGCGATGAGGAGACCGGCGCCCTGCGGCAGGCCGACGACAAGAACCCCGGCTCGCTCGGGAAGCACCCGATCGACCCGATGAACTGGCCGCCGTGCGAGGTTCCCGACGGGCACCCGGTGCTCAAGGACCTGCCGCGCTTCACCGTCCGGGGACCGGCGGACAAGCTGTTCGAGGAGGCGTACGACTGGGCGCGGCCGATGACCGATGCCGAGTGCACCCTGCGCTACCTGGTGGGCCTGGACGTGAACATGGCCTTCGCCGCCGGCGCGAACGGACTGAACGTCGGCCTCGGTGAGGCGACCCACGTCAAGAACCCGGTGTTCGACCCGAAGCTGCCCGGCTCCTGGCTGGTCGACCTGTCCCACGTCGACCTGTCGAAGGTGAAGGTCGGCAAGGAGTGGGTGGAGCTGGACGGCTCGCTGCTCCCCTCCCCGTTCACGCCGAAGGGCGACCGCCCCACGGGCCCGGCCTGGTACGCAACGCCCACCGTCGCCTACGCCCAGGAGCTCGGCTACGACGTCGCGCCGACCGAGGCGTGGGTCCGGTACGAGAACGGCCGCTACCTGGACGGCTGGTACGGGCGGCTGCGTGACGCCTACCTCGCCACGATGGCCGACCTCGGCGTCGACGCCGACCTGTCACCGGAGGACTTCCTCGCCGCGATGGACGGCTACAAGGACCGCGACCCGGAGCTGACGATCGTCGTCTCGGCGATCAAGGCGACGGTCAAGGGCGGCCTGGGCAAGCTGCGCGAGCGCCCGCGTGGTGAGGGCTGGCGGCCGGGCGAGCCGTGGCGCGCGCTGTCCCGCCCGACGTGGCGCCCGGACATCCGGGCGGCGGTCATCTCCCGCACCCGGATCAACCTCCACCGGAAGATCGTCAAGCACGCGGCGTTCACCGGGCAGTACCCCATCGCGATCCTGTCCGACTGCGTCGTCTACGCCGCGAACGGGCCCTCGCCGCTGGACTTCCTGCCCTACCGGGAGGGCAAGCCGCTGCCCGGCGGCTTCAAGCTCGGTATCAACCCGGGCCTGGTCAAGCACGAGGGCACCCAGTCCGTCCTGTGGGGCGAGGAGGTCCGGGACAAGTTCAACGCCCCGGAGCTCAACCTGGCCCGGTCCATCAAGGACGGCACCGTCACCGACGCCGACAATGGCGAGTAGGGGAGTAGGCAGGCGATGAGCATGTTCGGGGACGGCCTGGACAAGGCGGTGCAGAAGGCGTTCACCCGCCCGGCGCCCAAGTCCGCGGGCCCGCAGATGCGGTACATGGTCAAGCAGCTCGGCGGCACGAAGGCCGTCGCCGACCTGCTCGGCATGTCCCAGCGGCAGGTGGAGCGGTACGTGGCGGGCAAGGCCAAGAAGCCGCGCGCCGACCTCGCCGCGCGCCTGGAGCGCGAGGTGACCAAGCGGTGGCAGCCGCAGATCCGGGCCAAGGCCCGCGAGAAGGCGGCGACGACCGGCGGCATCGTCATCGACGCCCGCGCCCGCATGGGCTACACCGCGCCGATTGGCTCCACCGACCAGGACCGCATCCGGCACCTGACCGTCGCCCTGCCGCCCGTCTATGCCGCCCGCCTCTTCGACGCCCAGGCCGCCGGCGCCAGCGACACCCAGCTCCAGGAGATCGCGGCCGAAGCGCTCAAGGAGGTCTACTTCCAGGACGGCGGCCGCCGCGCCGGAAGCCTGGACGAAGTCCGGTTCACCGATGTCGAACACCTCGAGTTCGACCTGTAGCAGCCGCGCCCCGAACAGGCCGCGAGCCCGGACCAGTTGGTCCGGGCTCGCTCGCGTACGGTGCGGCAGCCCGGCCGCTGTCCACAGGCTGATCATGGTCCCTGGAGGTATGAGCGATCACGAGCAGCAGCAGCCGGCCCCGCGCCGCGGCAAGGTCCTGGAAGCCCTCGCACGGGCGGAGCGGAAGGTCTTCACCCGGCCCGCCCCGAAATCCGCAAATGCACAGGTGAAATTCCTCCTCACGCGGGCGAAGGGGTCGACCAAGGCCCTGGCGGAGCGCCTGGGCGTCTCGCGCCGGACCGTGGAGCGCTACCGGGCCGGGAAGCTGACAACCCCGCAGAAGCGCCTCCAGGCCGCCCTGGTGGAGGAGACCGAATCCGAGTGGCAACCGCAGGTCAGAGCGCAGGCACGCGCGGCAGCGTCCACCTCCAGGGGGATGATGGTGGAGGTGACGGCCTACTTCGGATTCACCTGCACGGGCAGTTCGGACGACGGCCGCGAGCGCCAGATCACCACGGACATCTCGCCCACCTACGTGAAGCAGATCCTGGAGCTCCAGGAGGCCGGTGCGACGGAGGAGGATCTGCATCCGATCGTCGCCCAGGCCATCACGGAGTCCTATTTCACGGAATGGGGCACACGAGCCGATGGACTCCGGGCGGACTTCACGGCGGTCAGCTCGATTTCCTTCCGGTTCTGACCCGGCCGAATTCGAAGCCTGCTATAAACCAGATCTGCGGGCCGCCGTACAGCGCTCTGGCGGCGGCCCGCACCGAATCCGCACGATGAATGCGAGACCGAAGATGACCCGGTTCTGGCCGCCCGGTGAAAGCACCCGCCGACCGCCCGCCCCGCGCGTCGCCGCGCCCCGTGAGCCGGTCGACCCGGCCCGGATCGGCCGCCGCGTGGTACGGCGCCGGGCGAAGGGCATGGACGCCGGCGCCATCGCGGCGGCCCTCGAGGACGCACGCTTCGACGCCCGGCAGGCGTCCCGGCACGAGGACCTAGCCGACGACGTACGCGGCCCGGCGGAGCTCGCGGAGTGGGAGCGCCTGGACCAGCTGCTCGCCGCGGCCGCGCCGGGCACGGTCTACGACCCGGACACCGACAACGTCGTCCAGGCCGAGCTCGCCGCCGACGCCGCGGCCGCCGCCGCCCGGGAAGCCGACCTGCGCGAAGCTCAGCGGATCGCGGCCCGCGCCGACGAGCTCCAGGCGCTGCGCGAGCTCCACGCCCTGGAGCAGACCGAGCCCCGCACCGGCGACGAAGCCGTACGCGACGAAGTGACCCGGCGAGCCGGCGGCTACGTCCAGGCCGACATCGACGCCTGGCTCGCGCGCGCCCTGGCCGCGCATCTCGGGCACTACCGCGACCCGGCCGCCCGCGAGGAAGCCACCGGCCTGCTGACGCCGCCAGTCCTCGCGCACGCCGCGCTGCTTGCCGAACTCGCCCGCCTGGTCCCCGGCGCCGACGGCGACCAGCTGGCGTTCACGGCCCGCCTCGCCACCAGCGAGCCGGAGGCCGCCGGGGCGCTCGCCGCGTTCCTAACCCGCGCTCACCCTCACCCGCCGATCACCGACTGTGACTAACGGGCTGTCACGCTCAGGTGTCACGCACCCTCGGTCCAGCTGTCACGCTGGGGTGTCACGCTGCTCACCGGGCCCGAAATCACGGGGCCGACCCCCGTTTTCGGGCTCCCACCGAGCAGCGTGACACCCTTGCCGGTGCGGGTACGGAAAGTAACCACTGGGATCGGCCCGGGGCGGGTCAGCGGCGGGCGCGGACGGGCGGCCGACCCGATCCCAGCCGGGTGCTGCGGAGTGGTCCCCAGGGCCTGCGCCCGCCCGATATCGTGGTGTCACACGCCCGTTCGCGCCCTGGAGGCCCTCGATGAGCGAACAGCCGGCCCCCGCCGACCACGCCCGGCAGCAGCTGGAGCCCGCGGCCGCCGACGGGCTCCGTGCGTACGCGGCCCAGACCCGCGAGAGCGCCGACCAGCTCGCTGCCGTCCTGGAGGACATCGCCACCAACGGGCTGCCCTCGGTGGAGGACTGCACGCCGTGGGAGGAGCTGCGCGAGGCCCACCTCGCCCGGCTCGCCTCCCAGCGCCCGGCCGTCGCCTGATGCCCGCACCGCACGGCCCGCGCCGCGCCCGGGTCGCGTTCTCCGACTCCGCCGCCAAGCAGCTGGACGCCATCACCAGCGAGGCCGAGCTGCACGCCCTGGACCGCGCCCTGGTCGTCATCTCCGTCGACCCCGACGCCGGCGAACTGCTCCCCGGCGACAGCACCGGCCCGCGGTTGCGCCAGTACGTCGACGACGTCGAACGGGTCCGCCTCGTGTACTGGGTGACGGTGTTGAAGACCGTCGTCGTGGTCGCGTTCATCGAGGTCTGACCCGCGACGTCCGGGACCAGGCCGACCGGCTGCCGCTCGCCGGAGTCGAAGAGGCCGGCGCCGACCGTGAGGCCGGTCCACGGCGGACCGGCGACTTCGTCGTTTGGTGAGGGATCGGGTCCGCCGGTTGGTGAGGGATCGCTCGCGTAAGAGGAATACCTAGGACTGACTGACCAGATGACGAGCGCGTTCTTCTCACCCGCCGTAGGCGAGGTACCGGTGGTAGAGGCTGCGCGAGATCTCGCTGACGCGGATGTTCTGTTGGCGGTTCTGGTGGGTGCGCAGTATTCGCACGGTCGGGCGGAGCTCACCACGGCGCCCGTCACCCCTCGGGCGCACTTGATCCTTCCCGACGCTGTGCGGCCCCCTGCGGCGCTCTGAGCCGTTCCGGGCTCCCGGACGACGATCACGAGCCCCTCGGGCCCTCACAGCGCCGTACAGCGCTTCGCGGCGTCGGGTGTCTCCACGGTTCGTCTCCTGCGCCGGTGATCTCGTCTCCCGGCCGCGAGCTCCGCTCTCAGAGGGGGGAGAGTTCAACCCGCACGTAGGTACTACAACTACTTACCTACATTGGGGTGCAACAGACGGCCCGGCCCGACCCCCTCGGGCGGCCCCGCCGGCCTCCCGGCGCGGGGCCCGCTGTGGACCTCCGGCACCACCCAGGCCCTTGCACCCTTCCGCCTGCTGCACGAGCTGCTGCTCCTGGTGGTGAAGGGTGCAAGGGCAGCACAGGGGTGCAAGACGGGTTGCTGCCCCTTCCGCCCGGCTCGCGGTGCAGCACTCGCCCGACCCAGACGGCACACGGGTGCTGCACGGGTAGCAAGGCCGGCCTCACCAGGTGCAGCAGTGCGGCCCGGCCGTCGGTAGTTGTTCTGCTGCTCCAGAACAAACCGGTTCACCTGGTGCTACCGCCCACCTGCTGCGCGGACCGCACGGTGGCTCGCGTTTGTTCTGCTCCTCCAGAACAAGGCGGTTTAGCTAGTGCTACCGGCGCGGCGGTGGGCATGAAGAAGGCGCCGCACTCCTGGTGCGGCGCCTGGGGTCGTCGGTGGGACGGGTTCAGCCGGTGGCGGCCAGGTTGGCCATCTGGGCGGCGAATCTGGCCCGTCGCTGTTCGGTGAAGCGGCCGGGCTCGGCGGCTTTGATCTCCGGGACCTTCATGACGGGGGAGGAGACCTTGCCGCCGGTCAGCAGGGGGTGGAGCTGGTAGAGCCCGTCTTCCAGGCTCCAGGCGAGTCCGCACTCGCGGAGTTCCTTGAAGCCGCGGTTCACGGTCGGCTTGCTGGCGCCCAGCTCGCGTGCCATCTCGTTCTGGCTGATCGCGGCGGTGCCGTTCTCCGGGTCGCTGAGGTACAGCAGCTCGTCCAGGACGCGGCGGCCGGCGGTGGAGACGTCGACCAGGGCCAGGAGGCGCAGGACGGCCCGGGGAATCGTGACGGGGGCCTCTGTGGGAGGGCTGGGGACGTAAGAGCTGCTCACGGAGCCTCACCACTTCCGATCAGGTCGACGTGTAACGAGGATATGCCGCGCGAGGTCATGCACTCGCCTTGCGCACGGGCCGCCGCTGCCGGAGCGTGACGACCTTCTCCTTGCGGCGGGCCGACTCGGCGACCTTCTTCTCCGCCTCGCGCGCCTGACGCCACTCGGTGGGGTAGTCGGCGTGCGGGATGAGGCAGGCCGGGCCCTCCGCGCTGTTCCACAGCGCCTGCCACTTCTCCTGCTCACCGGAAGTGCCGGCCACCGTGAGCCACGGGTTCAGCTGGAGGACACCGCGCTTGGCGGTCCGCATCCAGCCGATGTGCGCGAAGAACTGCGACGCCTCGTTCACCGAGGCCGCCGACAGGTTGCACCGGGCCTGGAGGTCGCGCTGGTTGGTCTTCACGAAGCCGCGGGCAGCAGCCCGGGTCTGGTCGTCGGCCCGGTTGGCGTTCTGCAGCGCCACCAGCTTGCACCAGACCTGGAACCACGAGCCGGGCATCTTGAGGCTGCCGAGCACATCCATAAGCAGCCGGGCGTCCAGCACGTACCCGCTGCACTCCGCGCTCGCGGCGAACTCGCGGCCCTTGATCTTCTCCACGCCCAGGATCAAGCCGCCCTTGCCGTCCGACCGCGCAACAACGCGCTCGCCGGGGCGGACGATCGGCAGCTGGTCCATCAGCACAGTCCTCCAGAGATGATCAACGTTTCAGCCTGCACGGTAGCACTAGGTAAACCGGCTTGTTCTGGAGGGGCAGAACAAACCGTGCCTCACAGTTACCTGATGACCCGTCAGGTTCGGGGGGCGTTTGTTCTGGATTTCCAGAACACCCGGGACGCGTTTGTTCTGGAAATCTAGAACAAACGGTTTCGCATCACCGCAGGTCAGAGCCGGTTTCGGCGCGGAACGCTCTTATGTGTCACTAGAGCTCAACCACCACGCCATCCCCGGCCGACACGCCTTGGCGCCTACGGGGCAAGCAGCTGGCAGCAACGGGCGTGTCGGCGCCGACAACCACCGGATCGAGGGGGCCGGCGCCCTGTGGCTGAGCAGGCTTCGCGTGCGGCGCCGCGCCCCCGCGCGGGTCGTGGACAGCAGCAGCGGCTCTGAGTCTCGGGTGGTGCCGACCGTGACGCTCAAAAGCATGGAAGCGTGGCTGATGCCGGTGGGCGGTTCCGCCGCCCGGCCCGAGGGGCCGTTCGGCTCCGGTACCTCCGCACGCCGGAATTCGAACTTTCCGATATCTGAGGTACCGTTCGGTGGCTTGGGTCCGCAGCTTCCCAATTCGTTATCCCTCGGGTGAGTGGTGGAACTGAATTCCGGGGCTGATGTCTTATCAGAAAGCGCGCCCCGCCCGGGTGGTTGA
>NZ_JBVKBV010000034.1:0-50182 GCF_055635345.1 Streptomyces sp. NPDC111516
CAACGGTTCCAGCTTCGGACCACGACGCGGTGCGGGCACACCCGCAGAAACACTCATACAGGAACTAACGACGGATCTCCGGCGCAGGACACTAGATGGGTCACAACACTGAAGCGCTCCCGCTTCGGTGCCGCGGAATCAGGAGCGGTCAGAGTTCGTCGACGCGTCACGTCGGGAACCGCGACGCAAGATGGGGCACGGTCGGCGTGCGTGATGTCGCAGCCGCCGTGCCTTCTGCCGGCCGGCCTCCGGGCCGGGGAACACGGCCCGGAGGCCGGCCGGAGTGAAGAAGACGCCGAAACAGCACGTCAGGAGAAGGGCGACGACGAGCGGGTTGAGAGGTCCTGCCTCACCGAGGCCTCGGCGCAGAGCCGAACGCTGAGGGGAACCGCCGGCGAGACGCTGGTGGTGAACAGCGCGCCCCGGCCAACGAGAAGTTCGTGCTGGATCACGTATGCCGGGCCGCACGCCCCACAGCCGACCAGCACAACCTGCCCCGATTGAGCTGCGGTGAGATGACCGGATCGAGCTGACCAGCCGCCTGTCGTGCGGCGGACTCGTCGAGGTCGGCCCCCGCGGTGATACGAGGGCCGTGGCCGGGTCTGTGCGCAGTCGCGGCGAGGGTGTGGCGCTTCCCGCACCCGATCGCGCCGATCCGCGGATCACCCACAGTTGCACACTCCCGTCGTCGCCATGGGCCTGCGGGCCAACACCTCCAGCGGATGAGTGGTCCGTGGATGAGGTCGACTCGTCGCGCGCAAATTGAAGCGCGAATCTGCACTGATCTCAATACTTTCCAACAGATTCGCCCATGGAGCGCGACTCCTTTCGGTCGCCGCAACGCTTCTTGACGCAATGAAGGCGTCTGTCCAACCTCAAGCGCCTGCCGCAGGATTGACGCTGTGACACTGCCGCGCTCGTGGGGGTGAGGCGGGCTTGTCGGCGTGCGAGGGCGTCGGGTGAGAACACGGGTGCGGAGAGCCTGGCCCGTGAGGCTCGGAAAGTCGTCGCCACTGGTCAGGCCCCTGCCCGCCTACGACCGGGAAGACCTCGGAGCACCCGGCCACAGGCCGAGACCTCGGCATGCCGACAGCTCAAGCCGACCAGACAGCGGCCGGAGCGACAGCAAACCACACCTCGCCGGCAGCAAGTGAACGCCGAGGCCAAGCACCCGATATGTAAGTCCAACGGTTCTCGCAGGCAGTCCATGGTTGGCCACCGTGCCGCTCTCTATAACAGGAGACCTGTCCTGCTGAACGGTTGGGTTCACGGAGTTGCACGGGGGACAAAGCCTCATGGAGGAGCCAATGGAAGAGTTAGACAGACCGACGCGCGTGGATTCGCTGAGCGCACCGACAGGGGTGCCGCGTCGTGCCGTGCTGCAAGGGGGTACGGCGGCGGCGGTTGCCGTCGTCGCGGCCGGGTTCGGAGCGGTGGCGGCGGTTCCGGCGTCGGCGGCCGCTGGCCGGACGGTGGCGCTGCGGTCACCGCGCCTGGAAGTGACACTCGACGCCGGTTTTCCGCGGGTGGCCGGATACCGCTGGACGGCGACGGGGGACACACTCGGTGGCTCGGTAGACACCGCGACAACGGTCAGGATCAACGGCCGGGACTACGTACCCAAGGTGGCCGTTCTCACCAAGCGCGAGTCGGCGCGGTACCGGCTCACGGTCGCCGAACTGTCCGTGACGGTGGATATCTGGTTCCGGCTGACCGAGGACGTCCTGCGGATCAAGGCCGACACCATCGTGGAGAACGGCGCGGTCAGGGTTTCCACGTTCGGGTTGCCCGGGCTCGGGCTCGTCTCCGTCTCGGCGGCGCAGGATGGCAGGTTGTCGCACTGTGCCCTGGAATACGAGCTGGGCAAGCCGGCGCCCGCCGATGTCTTCACGACCGTTGCCGACGCCCCCGGCGACGGCAACTGGCACCGTACTTCGTACGCCCTTCTTGACACCGGCCGGCTGGCTGCTGCCGTGGAGTCCTGGACCTGCGCCGACGACCGGCTGCTGCATCGCACCAGCACCGGCCAGGACGGTGTGAAACGCACCGAACTGGCGAGCGGCGAGTGGGTGTACCGGGGTGCCGACGGCAAGGTGTTCGCGTTGCCCGAGGCGGCAGTGGTGGTCACTGCCGATCGCAACGGTGACGGGGTGGCGGACTGGCAGGACGCGGCGATTGCCTTCCGCGGCATCATGCGCGCCCCGCATGCCCCCGACTGGGCCCGGACCAAGGTCGTCCAGGGCATCGCCATCAATCTGGCGAGCCACGGGCACCAGCCCTTCCTGACCGTGCTCGACGAGATCCGCCGGACCTCGCTGTACACCGACGGCCTGCCGCAGGCGATCCTGCTCAAGGGGTACCGGTCCGAAGGGCACGACAGCGGGCACATGGAATACGCGGCCCCGTACAACGCCCGGGCCGGCGGTCGCGCGGACCTCCGTACGCTCACCGAGCGGGCCAAGGAGTGGAATGCCGAGATCGGGGTCCACATCAACGCCTGGGAGGCCTACCCGGAGTCAGCGAGCTTCCGCTGGGACCGCAGCAACGGCCCGGGCGACCCGGGCTGGCGATGGATGGACCAGGCCTGGCACACCGATGTCGTGAAGGACCAGGCGACCGGGGCCTTCGCCGCGCGTTTCAAGAAACTGGTCAAGGACCTGCCCGAGCTGGGCTTCGTGTACTCCGACACGTACTGGACCGGGGGCTGGCACGCGGCGCGGCAAGCCGCCGTCATCACCGGACACGGACTGCCGCTGGGCGCCGAAGGGGACGCTGGGCTCGAGCGCGACAGTGTCTTCACCTACGCCGGCCAGAACGGCCATGGACTCGGCTCCCGGATCATCCGCTTCATCCGGCATACCCAGCGTGATGCCTGGGTGCGCCATCCGCTGTTGCACGGTGCCGACAACACCCACTACCTGGGCTGGCAGCAGCAGAAGAACCTCAAGGCGTGGCTGAAGTCGACGTTCGTCACGAACCTGCCGACCAAGTTCCTCCAACACTTCGAGATCCTGCGGTGGACCGACAAGGAACTCGACCTCACCGACGGCGTACACGTCAGCACCGCCACCGGTGTCACCCGCATCACCTGGCACGGCCGGCTCCTCGGCGACGGTGACACCCTCTTCATCCCATGGGACTTCTCGAAGGAGTCCGACCCGCGGAAGATCTACCACTGGAACCCGACCGGTGGCGCCACCACCTGGGAGCTGCCCGCGCACTGGGCCAAGGCAAGCAGCCTCCTGCTGTACCGGCTCACCGAGCAGGGCCGTGGCACTGCCAGCCGCGTCCCGGTCAAGGACGGCAAGGTCACGGTCGAAGCCGAGGCTCAGACCCCCTACGTCCTCTACCGATCCGAACCGGAGCCCCAGCCGGCTCCGCGCTACGGTTCGGGCGGCCTGCTCGCTCATCCCGCCTTCACGGGCCGGACCCTGGAAGGCTGGACGGCACGAGGCACCGCGCGCGTCACCGACGACGGCGACGGCCTGCCGTACCTGCGGATCGAAGCGCCGGAAGAAGCCTCGGTGAGCCAGCGAGTGGAGGCCCTGCCTGCGGGTACATACGCAGCCGCGGTCTGGGTACGGGTCTCCGGCTCCCGCAAGGCGGTGCTGTCCGTCACGGGCACGGGCGTCAAGGGCCGAGATGGTGACGAACGTTCGGGTCCGGTGGCCGCCAACTGGACGGATTCCTCGCCACTGCGCTGTGTTCTGGGTAACGGCCGCCGCAGGGGTACGCTGTTCCAGCGCATGCGCGTGCTGTTCACCGTCACCGGCACTGTGCCCGCTGCGGTGA
Organism: Streptomyces sp. NPDC111516; assembly: GCF_055635345.1. Taxonomy (NCBI): domain Bacteria; kingdom Bacillati; phylum Actinomycetota; class Actinomycetes; order Kitasatosporales; family Streptomycetaceae; genus Streptomyces; species Streptomyces sp. NPDC111516. The sequence goes on from NZ_JBVKBV010000034.1 coordinate 3,793, forward strand.
CACTCACCCTGCGCGCCGACCCGGCCGCCGCCGGCAACACGGTGGACTTCGCGGACGTGCGGCTCGTACCCCTGCCAGGTGCTGACCCCGAGTTCGGAGGGCACTGGTACACAGAGGACTTCGAGCATGTCGACGAGGGCCTTGGCCCCTTCGTGCCCGCCTCCGGCGACGGTGAACGCAGCCACCTCTCGGAGACGCACAAGGGCTACACACGCGACACGATCAGCGGTCGCCACTCGCTCAAGACACTCAGCGAGACCGCGGGCATCGTCTACCGGACCCTGCCGCAGACTCTCCGCTTCCTGCCGAACCGCAACTACCGCGTCACGTTCGACTACCAGGCTGACCCCGGCTCGGACTACCGTGTTGTGCTCGGCCGGGACGGGGGCGCTCAGATCGACGAGGAGAAGCTGCTGCCGACGACGGACCGCAAACTCGACACACCACCCCCGGCGGGGGATCCCACGCCTCCTGGATGGGACGACAGTCTGCCGCCCCAGAACCCCGCGCCGCACCGGACCTATGTACGCACCTTCCGCTCGGGCCCGGCTTCTGAGGGGGCCGTATGGCTAGGCGTCAAGAGGGTCGCCGGCGACGCATTTGTCCTGGACAACCTCATAGTCGACGATCTCGGTGCGAGCGGGGCCTGAAGTGCGGCGCGATCTCCGGCGGCTGGACGTAGCGGCTGGCCGCTTCGTGGATCCGGCTGTCCGACCAGTCCCGGTGGCCGGCGCGCAGTTCCGCGGCGTACTCCTCGAAATAGGCGCGCTGCAGGCTCGGGGGACGGTATCCCTCGACGATCAGCAGGCGAAGCCCTGTGGGCAGAAGGCTTTGGGCGTGCTGCAAGCGATCAAGGGCTCCTTGCCGCAGGTGAGCTTGGTGAAGGCCATGGTGCCGATGGCGTACGCGGCGTCGAAGGGTTCGGTGGTGCGGAGGTAGTCGACCACCCTGCACGAACTGGAGACCGGAAACGCCCGCATGCATGGCCAGGGCGCGTTGGTGCTGGGTGGGCGATGGTTCGTTCGCGGCAATGTGCGCGCCGTGGGCTTGGGCCAGGTGGACGGCGTGGTTGTCGGCCAAGGAGTCGTTGTCCACGATGCTTTGGGTGCCAGCAGCGGTGAATGGTTCAAATCTATTTCGTAGCCGGTGCTCAGTGAATCACATCTAGGGTCTTGACGTGAGAGGGTCTCGCACGCAGACTCGTGCCACCTCAAGGCGACCGGCACTTGCAGCTCGCAGCGGCGCGATCGTCGGTGATCGGTCGTGACGGGAGTCTGATCTGGTGCGCTGTGGTGCGCGCGTAGATGGCGCGGCTGCCTGGTAGCGAAGACCGAAGAATCAGATTTATCTGTCCTAGCCTCCCGTGAGCCTAGGAGAGGGGGTATGTACATGCTTACTCGGCCGGGGTGGAAGGAGGGGACCTGCGTGGAGCAGAGCCTCCTGGGGAGCCGCGCTTGCGGCCGCCGGACTGTTCCTCGGTATCGCTGCCTGCGGCGGGAACGGCTCGTGGCGGGGTCCCTCATGGCGTCTGCGCCGTTGATCGTCGCCTTCCTCTTCCTCCAGCGGCAGTTCATCCAGGGCATCGCCTTCACCGGCAGCAAGGGCTGACGGGCTCCTCATCTCATCGAGCGAACCAGACACCCGCTGTCGGCGGCCCGATGTACGGAAACACAACGTTCTAGTCACTCATCCGAGATGGGATGGACATGAGAAAGAGGAATCACGACATGTACGGGGAGAGGAGGCGAGGGACATTGGCACCCCGATGGCTGACGCGCGTCAGTGCCGCGCTGCTCGCGATCGCGGCGCTCACGACAACGACGTCCTGCAGTTCGGATGGCCCGGGCGGCGAGGACTCGGGCCGGGACAAGAAGGTGAGTCTGGAATTCTGGGGCTGGGCTCCGGGCTACGAGAAATCGGTTGCTCTGTGGAACCGGAGCCATCCGAACATCAAGGTCACGTTCCAGAAGGTGCAGGCCGGGGCGGGCGGCGGCTACGCGAAGATGCAGAACGCCGTGAAGGCCGGCAACGCGCCCTGCCTGGCGCAGGTCGGCAACGAGACGCTGCCCACCTTCATCGTGACCGGCGCGTTGCAGGACATCTCCAAGTACGCCGACGCGAGCAAGGGCCAGTTTGTCGACTGGACTTGGAGGCAGTCGAGTTTCGGCGACCAGGTTTTCGGTATCCCCGTGGACACCGGCCCGACGGCGCTGTTCTACCGCAAGGACTTGTTCGCCAAGTACGGCATCGCGGTGCCGAAGACCTGGGACGCATTCGCGGCCGCGGCGCAGAAGGTCCATGAGGCGGACCCGTCCGTCCACCTGATCAACTCGGTGACCGACTCCTACGACACAGCCGGGTACGTCTGGCAGGCCGGCGGGCGTTGGTTCGATACGTCGAAGGACAAGTGGCAGGTGACGATCGGCAGTCCGCAGACGCAGAAGGTCACGCAGTACTGGCAGCGCCTGCTCGACAAGAAGCTGCTCTACACTGCCGACGGTCCGCTCGGGCAGGCGTGGTTCAACGACGCGGGGAAGGGGAAGGTCCTGTCGCTGATTACGGCGGCATGGGCGGCTCCCTTGCTGCAGACCAACCTGCCGGACCTGGCGGGCAAGTGGGCGGTCGCGCCGATGCCGCAGTGGTCGGCCCGCGCGCAGGCGGCGGGGAACAACGGCGGCTCCACCACAGCCGTCCTCAAGGGCTGCGAGCACCCCGAGGAAGCCACCGAGTTCGCCCGCTGGTTCAGCACCGACCGAGACAGCGTGACGAACCTGATCAAGAACACGGGCATCTACCCCGCTGCCACGTCGGGACTCGATCTGCCCGCGTTCGACGAGCCGTCGTCGTACTACGGCGGCCAGAACATCTATGAGGTGTTCAAGGCGGCCGCACAGCACACCAGTCCCGACTGGGCGTGGGGCCCGACGATGAACCAGGTGGAGTCCGACTTCGTGGACGGGCTCAAGAAGGCGAAGGACGGCCGGAGCACGGTGCCGGACGTGGCCAGGACCGTGCAGGACAAGACCGTTTCGGCAATGAGGAACCAGGGGCTGTCCGTCTCAGATTGACCTGGCTGTTCCGGCTGCCCCTCGGCCCGCGACTCAACTCCTGTGCCGGGGGCGCCGACCCGTCATCGAGACGCTGAGGTGTGGAGGACGGCAATGATGACAACCGTGTCCAGGCGGCCCACCGGGTCACCGCGACATTCCCGGGCCAGGCCGAGCGAGCCGAACAGACCGGTCGGGCGCAGGCGGCGCACCCTCTCGGCGGCCTTGTTCCTGATGCCGTTCGGTGTGCTCTTCACCGCCATGATGCTCGCCCCGATCGCCTACGCGGTCTACGAGAGCCTCTTCAAGATCCACCGCAGCGGCCTGGGCCTGGGACCGTCGAAAACCGTATTCGCAGGACTGTCCAACTACACCAAGGCGCTGCAGGATCCGGACTTCCTGTCGTCCCTGCTCCGTGTATTTCTACTCGGCTTGGTTCAAGTTCCGGTCATGCTCGGCCTCGCGCTGTTTCTCGCCCTGCTGATCGATTCGCGCGCGGCTCGGTTCAAGCGTGCCTTCCAATTGATCTACTTCCTGCCGTTCGCGCTTCCCGGTGCCATCGCGGCGATCATGTGGTCCTACCTGTACATGTCCGGCATCAGCCCGTTCACGGCCGTACTGAAACAATTCGGGATCACCGTGGACTTCCTGTCGAACGGCCTGGCGCCGGTATCGATCGCGAACATGCTCACTTGGGCCTGGACCGGCTACAACATGCTCATCATCCACTCGGCGCTTCAAGCGATTCCGGCCGAACTCGCCGAGGCGGCAACGATCGACGGATGCTCCGGCTGGCGCATCGCCTGGCACATAAAGATCCCGCTGATCCGCCCCGCGCTCATGCTCACCACAGTGTTCTCGATCATCGGCACGGCACAGCTGTACACCGAACCAGAGGTCCTTCGGAGAGTGGCGAGCAGCATCACGGGAACGTACACACCCATTCTCGCCACCCAGTACTCGGCGAACCTCAACAACTACAATTTCGCCGCCGCGGAATCGGTCGTCCTCGCACTGCTCACCTTCGTCCTCTCCTTCAGCTTCCTCAAATTCGCCCAGCGCAAGGGATGGAGCGCATGACGGCCATCGAACGCCAAGCAGCGCGTGGTGCCGCACGCGGAGGACTGGGCACGGGACTCACGAGCCGCGCCGGCGTGAACGCCGTACTCGTTCTCTTCGCGCTCTACACACTGATACCGCCATGGTGGCTGCTGGTCACCGCCACCAAGAACAAGGGGTATCTGTTCACCACGAACGGCTTGTGGTTCTCGCATTTCGACCTGTGGGCGAACATACGTGACGTGTTCCGCCAGGACGGCGGCATCTTCCTTCGGTGGATCGGGAACAGCTTCCTCTACGCCGCCGCAGGCGCCACGGTCAGCACCGCGCTCTCGGCGATGGCCGGATACGCCCTGGCGAAATACGCGTTCCGCGGACGGGACCTCGTCTTCAACGTGATATTGGGTGCGGTGCTCGTCCCGGCGTCGATGTTCGCGCTGCCGCTGTACCTCATGTTCAGCGCGGTCGGCCTGGTCAACACCTATTGGGCGGTTCTGCTGCCGAGCGTCGTCAGCCCGTTCGGCGTCTATCTGTCCCGCATCTACGCCGCCGCGTCGGTGTCCGACGAACTCATCGAGGCCGGACGTGTCGACGGCGCCACCGAGGCCCGGATCTTCTGGCGGCTGGCGGCCCCCGTGATGTCGCCCGCGCTGGTCACGGTCTTCCTGTTCCAGTTCGTCAGCAGCTGGAACAACTACCTGCTGCCGGTGCTGATGCTCAGTGATGACAAGCTGCAGCCGGTGACGGTGGGATTGGCCAACTGGCGCGCCGAGTTCAACAACGGCGTCCCCTACAACGTCACGATCACGGGTGCCGCCCTGTCTCTCATCCCGCTCCTGGTGGCCTTTCTCTCCTTGCAACGCTTTTGGCGTTCCGGGCTGACCGCCGGGAGCGTGAAATGAGGGTGCGGTCGAGGAGGGTACGCACTGATGCCGCAGGTGGTAACAGCCCTGCTGGTGCGGCTCGTTGGAGGCAGACGTTCACGGTGACCGGTCTCCCACGGCGGTGGGATGTGTCCGCGGGCTCGGTGCGTGGCAGGCGGTTGGCATCGTTCACAACTGCCGAAGAGCTGCACGTGACGGGGAAGTCAGGGCGCGCGCTTCCTGGCTCCGCCGTCGAGACCGACCCTTTTACGCGAACGCCCCGCACGAGGACGCAGCGGACTTCGTCCACTTCATCCACCGCATCGGCGTGGACTGCATCTTGTGCTCGCCGTACCGGATCCCGGTGGCCCGACTCGAAGCGGGCCACGCTGCCCTGACCACCGCGCCCGAAAGCAGGTGATCACCGTGCTCTAGCCGATCGTCGTCGGCCTCGACGGCTCACGCGAGCGCGCCGTGGCGGCCGACTTGGACATGACGCACCTCTCCACCCACCCAGGAGTAGCCGTGAGCGCGACTCGCCCCGCCGTCCAGCTGACAGTCACCGACTCCGGCTTCTTGCGTGCCGGCCGCCCCCACCAGATCATCTCCGCCGCCATTCACTACTTCCGCGTTCACCCCGACTCGTGGGAAGACCGGCTGCGCAGATTACGCGCCATGGGCGTGAATACCGTAGAAACCTACATCGCGTGGAACCTCCACGAGCCGGTCCCGGGGCAGCACGACTTCACAGGCCCGGCCGATGTCGCCCGCTTCATCACCACTGCCGACGGCCTCGGGCTGGACGTGATCGTCCGGCCGGGCCCCTACATCTGCGCGGAATGGGAGTTCGGCGGCCTGCCCGCCTGGCTGCTCGCGGATCCCGACCTGCGGCTGCGCTGCACCGACGAGCGCTACCTCACCGCCGCGGACGCCTGGTTCGACGTGCTGCTGCCCGTCCTCGTCCCGCTGCTGTCCAGCAACGGCGGTCCCGTGGTGGCCATGCAGATCGAGAACGAATACGGAAGCTATGGCACCGACACCGCATATCTGCAACACCTTCGGGACGGCCTGATCCGCCGCGGCGCCGACTGCCTGCTGTTCACAGCCGACGGCGCCACCGACCCATGCCAGCGCGGCGGGCACATCCCCGGCATCCTGGCCACGGCAACCTTCGGCTCCTGCCCTGAGAATTCCCTGACCGTGCTGCGCCACCATCAGCCGACCGGCCCGCTGGTGAGCATGGAGTACTGGCACGGCTGGTTCGACCACTGGGGCGAGCACCACCACGTCCGTGACGCACAGGAAGCTGCGGACGACCTGGACCGGATGCTCGCCCAAGGAGCCTCGGTCAACATCTATATGGGACACGGCGGCACCAACTTCGGCTGGTGGAACGGCGCCAACCACGACGGAACCACCTACCAGCCCACCTGCACCAGCTACGACTACGACGCACCCGTCGGCGAAGCAGGAGAACTGACGGAGAAGTTCCACGCCTTCCGCAACGTGATCGCACGGCACTTCGGTCCGATCAGGCACGAGCCGCCAACCCTGCCCGCCAGGCTCACCCCCCGAGTGCTGAAGCCGAGTGGCACGGCCTCGCTGCGAGCATCCCTGGACTCCCTGTCCGAGCCGCTCCAGCGGGTGGCACCCGAGCCCATGGAGGCCCTGGGCCAGGCGTACGGACTGATCCACTACCGCACCCGGGTGCGTGGCTCCTTCCCGGACGCTACGCTGCGTATCTCCGGCCTTGCCGACCGCGCACAGGTCTTCCTGGACGGTGCACCGCTCGGAGTCCTTGAGCGCGACCGTCCGATGGACGGACTGCCGCTCAGTATCGGCGCCGGCGGCGCCGAACTGGAGGTGCTGGTGGAGAACATGGGGCGGATCAACTATGGCCCCTGGCTGGAGGACCGCAAGGGAATCAGGGGTGGAGTGCGCCTGGACACCCAGTACCAGTTCGGCTGGGAGATCCGTCCGCTGCCCCTCAGCGACCTGACGAAGCTTCAGTTCGAGCGGCTCGCGACCGATGGCCCCGCGTTCCACCTCGCGGAGGTGGAACTCGCAACCCCTGCCGACGGCTTCATCGCTCTGCCCGGCTGGACCAAGGGCCTGGTGTGGCTCAACGGGTTCGCGCTCGGCAGGTACTGGGACCGCGGTCCCCAGCGCACCCTCTACGCGCCAGCCCCCGTGTGGCGCACCGGGCGCAACGAGATCGTAGTCCTGGAACTGCACCAGGCCGGGGAGACCGTCGAGATCCGGGATCGCCCGGATCTGGGCCTCACGGGCTGAAGGGCCCGCGGACCCGACTCTGCAGCCGCGCCGGGCCGCTGACTGATCGACCGGCGGGGCAGCACCGACGGCCAGCTGCGTGGGCTGGCGGTCGACGGCAAGAGCCTGCACAGCAAGGAGGTTGCTCCGGCCAGGACCGTGCAGATCCCGGGAGCCCGTTCCCGTCACGTTCCCGGAACCCACCGAGCCGGCAGATCATCACGAACCGAGCGTGAAGCGACTGCGCCGAGGTCCAACATCACCACCCGCAACGGTGCGAGCGTTCCGGACGTGTTGATCACCTGCGAGCTGACGGTCACTCCTGTAATAGCGAAGCATCGGATAGTCACTGATGAAAGAAGGGTCCTCGACAGTGAGCAAACGATATAAAGAGATTATGTCTCTCCTAGGAGTGATGGTAGTCGCATCACTCCTGCTAGGTGTACCCGCAGCGAAGCAGGCATACGCGCAGCAGGTGGCGGGGAGCGCTCCGTTCATCAACTCGTGGTTGGTGTCGGGTCCGTTTGATTCTCCGGTCGTCGACAAGCAGTATGAATGCGAAGCCGGGCCGCTACCGGTCGATGGGAAGAAGGAGATCGCCCCGAAGACCGGTGAGTCGTTGAGCTTCGGCGACGAAGACAGAAAGTGGGAGTACTTCGACGACCGTATCTATAACCGGAACTACGACGACTACCAGGATCTCTACGGGTACTACGCCGTCAAGAAGGGTGTCGATACGAGGAACAAGTACGTGTACGCGCACACGTACGTCTACAGTCCGGTCGAGCAGCAGGCATATTTCAACGTCGGGGCGAGCGGTTCGTATCGACTGTATGTGAACGACAGGTGTCTGACGGGCCCAAGCACTCCGGTGGAGGTGCAGAAGGATCTGACGAAGCAAGCAGTCCAGTTGCAGGCGGGCTGGAACAAGCTGATGATTCAGATCAAGCACACCTACACGGAGGACGTGAATTCAAACGGCGTGCCGATTGCCAAGGACCAGAACGTAGCCTATCTCGGGTTCTACGGCCGGGTAGCGGATCAGGCCGGCAACGAGATCAACGGTCTGGTCAATTCCGTGACAGGGCCGTCGGGAAACCTGCAGATCGTGTCGCAAGGGCTCTCGACTGACGATGCGATCGGCACTCCGCTCCCGAAGAGCAACATGCCGATCGGCTACAAGGAATGGCCTTACGTCTGGAACAAGTCGGTGGCCGGCAACAAGTACGGCGTCGCCGCTTCGGCTTTCCAGTTCATGGCTGCCGGTGGCGCGCCGGGCTATACGTGGAAGATTGTCGAGGGGGAGTTGCCTGATGGTCTGGAGTTGAACCCTGACGGATCCATCGCGGATGGATTGGTCGACGGGAAAGTCGATCTGAACAGCACCAAGGGCATCATCAGCGTCAACACCGAACCAGGCGACTATCACTTCACTGTCCAGGTGGCTGACAGGGAAGGGAACGTTGCTTCAAAAGACTTCACCATCGCGGTGAAGGAACGTCCCAACAAGTGGTTCGAAGAAGGCAGGGTCGGCGCATTGACCCATGCCGCTCCGACTTACAACTACTACGTGGATCCAAACTACTCCGTTGATCGATGGGCGGCGAGAGCGAAGCGTCAAGGACACTCGCTGGTGTCGGTCGAAGCGCTACAGCAGAACTATAACTGGCCGTCCAAATTCGCAGATCCGAAGCATATCAGGGCGGAATACGTTCCAAAGGATGAAAACGGCAAAGTAGTAGACGGACTGAAGCCGTTCGAACAAGCAGTAAAACGTCACGGCATGAAGTTCGGCTTGTATTACGCAACCGAGGGTGGCGGTTTGCAGCATTACTCCACTGATGTGTTCATGCAGAATGTGGAGGATCTCATTCACCGTTACGATCCGGAATACCTGTACTTCGACGGTCCGCAGGCAATGCCCAATGCCAATTATGACGTGATGTACAGCGTGGTACGCGATTACAGCGATGGCATCATCGTGAACTCGAACGCGTGGGGGGCAGAGTACGGCGATCCGGATCTGAGAACCGGCGAGGCGTCTGGTATCTATGCCAATACGGGGGCGAATCATCTTCTGAAGCGGGCGCCCATGGAACCGTGGAAGATGATCCACACCAAGAACCAGATGTCGCCGTACTACGGTAAGCGCGACGACTTCAGGCAGGTCTCGAAAGAGATGCTGAGTAATGCCGGTCGGGGCTATATCGATGACAACGATCAATCGGTTATCGACAGCCGGGGACCGAACTGGGACTCTCCCCAAGAGATCGCCACGAGGTACCCGAAGGGTGTCCAGGAGTTCATCGATGTAAGAGAAAACCTCGCCAACTGGTTCGGGCCGGAGCATGGGCCGGAGAGGCACGAGTCCACGACGGGCACGACGCCGTACTTCCTGGCGGGCTACGGTTACGAAGACGATGGACGAGGAAATTATGAGAAGTTCGCTCTCCCCAACAGCACGACTGGTCCGCAATGGGGATACGCGACCGCCAGGGACAACAACATCTATCTTCACATCATGAAGGGGCCGGACGGCAAGAAGGGCTTCGACGCGATTACCGACAAGTCCTTGACCATCCGTCCGATCAACGATCGGGTGAAGACCGTGAGATGGTTGAACAGCGACATCCCGGTCACGTCGTTCAGTCAGGAGGGCGACAGCCTGACCATCAACCTGGCCGATGTGCAGGAAGATCCGATCGATACGATCATCAAGATCGTAACCGATAGTCCTGAGCGTAAGTACAAGCTGACCAACGTCGACGTGACTGGTGAGCAGCTGGCGCCGAGGGTACTGAAGGTCAAGGCCGAGGGCTACATGAGGTACCCCGCGCTGAAGGCCGAGCTTTCGGACGTGACCTACAGCAGCGCAAATCCTGAGGTAGCGGCGGTCAAGCCTAGTGGAATCGTTCATCCTGTGTCGGAGGGCACGACGAGCATCACGGTACGAGGCACTCATGAGGGCGTGACCAAACAAGGCGCGTTGAAGGTGACGGTCAAGGACGGCCTCGTCCATGTCTCCGACGTGATCAGCGCATCGTTGCTGGTGGAAGGGAAAGAGGCCTACGGTGAGTTCGGCCTGAACGACGGGCTCAAGTACAAGATAGAAGGCAGGTCGGCCACAGGCGGGCCCATCGGCTTGGATGCGGCACAGATCAGATGGCATGGCGGCATCGCCGATCTGGCCGGCGGTGACAAATACAAGCCTGTCGCCATCAAGGAAGTAGACACCTTCGCATTCATGAAGGACAAGATCGTCACCCCGCAGGTCGAGGCGCCCACGAGGGGAGTCGTCTGGGCAGACGTGACACTGGACGGTAAAACCTTCACGACAAACAGGGTCTTCCTGGACCTGCTGCAGTACCGGAACCTTGCGAAGGGCGCCGAAATCACTGCCAGTCAGCAGCAGGATGCGGTGTCGAACCTCACCGACGGCAAGCTCATCGACGCTGACCACTACGATCAGTCGAAGTGGTCAGTGTCAGGAAACGAGCAGGCTTGGATTCAATTCAAGCTTCCAGCGAAGTCCGAGACCTCGAACATCGACATCAACTTCAACACGCTGGATCAGCGGTACATCAACACGCCCAAGACAATGAGAATCCAAACCAGTGTCGACGGCGTGACCTGGAATGATGCCGGCACCGTCAACGGCCCCACGGGCAGCGCCTATTTCGGGTTCCACAACCAGTACCCCCTCAGCGCGCAGGCCCAGTACGTGAAGTTGGCGTTCGACGGCGGCTCGAACGGGCCCATGACCGACCTGCTCGAGGTAGCCATCAACGGAGGCCCCCCGCGGCCCAGGGCGATTGCAAAGTCGGGTTGATCTTGTAGGTGTCCTGGTCACGGCGCTGTGACGCTGTCCGCTCGGCGCGTGACGTGCGCAACGAAGCTCCGGTTGGGGGGGTGACCTCTCAAGTCGCCCTACCGCACCGGAGCTTCGATGTGCCGCCAGTCGGCCACCGTCTCTCTGGTCAAGTCGCCCACACGTCAGCATCGTTCGACGGGGCCGCTGGTGTTGAGGCTGTCCACGCTGGCCGATCCGCGGTGCCGGCGCGGGAAGCGGCACCCGTCGGTGGCCGTGCTGCTGATCGCTTGCGCGGCCGTGGTGGCCGGAGCGACGTCGCCGTGATCGGGCACTGGGCCAAGGAGGCACCGCAGGACACCCTCGCCCGGCTCGCAGTCCGTACCTCTACGGCATTCGCGGTCCGCATCGCGCCCGGTGCCGCGACGGTCCGGCGGGTCATCCAGCGCGCCTGCCCGGGCGGTCCGGCCGATCTGCGCGGCTGTGATCCGGCCGGGGCCGGGATCCTGGCCGTGGACGGCAAGAGGCGCCTGCGACCGCCTGACCGGGTGGTTCACCAGCGAGCGCGCTGGTAGGCCCCTTCGACAGCGCTGGCACCCTCGGCTCGACGTGCTGGGCTACCGCCGGCTACGGCCTGGTCCTTCTGGACCGCCTACCTCAAGGCGAATTTCCCCGCCGAATACGTGGCTGCCCTGATCGCCTCGGTCGGCGACGACAAGGACAAGGTCGGCCTCTACCTCGCCGACGCCCGCAAGGCCGGCGTGAACGTGCTCCAACCGGACGTGAACGAGTCCGTCGCGTCTTTCACTGCCGATGGTTCGGGGGTGGTCGGTCATACCGGGGCACGGTTGCTGGCCGATCTCGCCGATGCCACTGGGCTGAGTGCCGCGTACTCCGCCGCTCTCGTCCCGCTTTCGGCCGCGCGGGACCGGACATGATCCGGGCGGCCTCGGCAACGCACACCACTTCGCCCAGGTCATGACAGCCGTCGCTCAGGTGTACCGCCACCGGCCAGGCCGCTACCTCGTCGCCCGGCCGTGCCGGCTCCTGCATCAGGACCATGGCCCGGACGGACCGGCCATCCAGGTGTCCTCGACGCATCCCTTGCCCACAGGCCAGCCGCCGACGCGGCTCGGCACGTCATGCTCGACGGTCACCGGACTGTCGTGCCTCCCGATGGAAGAGGACCCCATGGTTGACTCGACCTCGACGGTGATGCGAGGCACCCCGCCCACCTCCCGTAATGCCGGACGGCTGCATCACGCAGAGACCATCAGCGCCGCATCGGCGCGGTTACGGCGACCCTCATCGCCCGATGTGTCCAGCGTCCCGCGCGGGGCCAGGCGGTACAACCGCCGGTCCCGGCCGGACGAAGCCGAGCTGACGCGGCTGACGGCCCAGCGGATCCGCCAGCTCGCCGAGATCGACCCGGACCGACCCCTCCCCTTGGACCAGGCCCCGAAGGCTGGACGCACCCGTCTCTTCGACTGGCGCGTGCTGGAGTCGTACTTCCGCAATCGGAAGTCACGGCAGGGCCGGCGGACGGAAAGAATGAGGCCGCCGCAGGAAGGCTGAGAGAAGACCCGACCCGTGCTCGTCGGCTGGCTGGGAGTGCGCCATCGATGGAGCATAAGGGGTATATGGGTGTGCGACGTTCGTGGGATCAGTTCCTGGAGCCGCCATCAGGTCGTGGTCTGGTGGCGATCCCGTTCGTGCTGATTTTGACGATCACCGTGCTGGATATCTACACCGGGCGCGATGTCCAGCTGGGCCCACTGCTGGTCATCGCGCCCGCTCTGACCGCCTCCCTCGCCGGGCCACGGCTCACCGCTCTCGCCGGGGTCCTGGCCGTGGCGGCCCAGGTGGTCATCGCCGTGTTCCTCGGCAGGCTGACCACGTCCAACCGCATGGCGCAGATCATCGCGCTGACCGCGCTCTCCGCTTTGGTGGTTTTCCTGCGGTTTGTGCAGGAGCGGCGCGACCGAGCGCTGAGCCTGGCACGCTCTGTGGCGGAGACGGCTCAGCGGGTTCTGCTGCGGCCTCCGCCACGCCGGATCGGGCCGTTGCAGGTGGCATGGCTGTACATGTCCGCGCAGGACGAGGCCGAGATCGGGGGGGATCTGTTCGCGGTCGCCCGCGCCGCGCATGCCGCGACCCGGGTGGTCATCGGCGATGTCCGGGGCAACGGGCTGGCCGCCATCGGTGAGGCCTCGCTGGTACTGGGGGCATTCCGTGAGGGCGCTCACCGGTATGCCACCCTTCCCGAGCTGGTAGCTGCCCTCGGAGACAGCGTCTCCCGGAACGTGGAGGACGTGGCGGACACCGAGCACGACGCCGGCGAGCACTTCATCACCTGCCTCGTCCTGGAGATGCCCGACGACGCCCTGTCGACCGAGATGATCAACTGCGGGCATCCCCCGCCTCTGCTGGTGCACGATCAGCAGGTCACGGTCCTGCACGCACGGCAGCCCCTGCCTCCGCTGGGCGTGTGCGAACCATTCGTCGAGGACGATCGCACCGACCCGTTCACCTTCGAATGGGGCGACATGCTCGTCCTCTACACCGACGGTGTCATCGAAGCCCGCTCGCCGTCCGGAGCGTTCTACCCGCTGGCCGAACGGGTCGCCTCCTTCCCCGCCAACAACCCCGATACTCTGCTGCACCACATCCACCGCGATCTGCTCGCCCACATCGGCGGCCACCCCGCCGACGACGCCGCCCTCCTGGTCATCGAACGCACCCCTTCCCATCGCCCGCACCTCACACCCCATCCCATTGGTCACCACCGGCACCACCTCGGTGGATCGCCCCTGCCCCCAGGTCGCTGAACCCAAGAACCGGGCGACCCGGCGTGAGGTGACCCCTCACTCACAGTCGGTCGGTCCACGTGCTTCCGCGAAGCCGGGTGGTCGTTTCGTCCCCGGGTGCTGCCACCAGCGGCGGATCGATTCCACCGCGAACTCGGCGGTGTCGTGCTCGGTTCCGACGTTGACCCAGCCGGTGTTGTGGGCGATGTCGTAGATCCCGTAGGGGATGATCACCGGCTGGGCGCTGGTGGTGAACGTGTGGCAGTCCACGTGGATGGGGTTCTTGCCCGGCCGCCAGGTGCGGCCGGGCCGGTAGCGGTTGCCGAGCCATTCCTTGACCCTGGTGTCGACGCTGATCACCGGCTGGTTGTCGTCGAGGAAGGCCGTGGCGGTTGCGTTTATGTGGGTGAACTGGGCGTCTCTCAGGTTGTGCATTTGCTCAAGTCGAACCACCTCACTTGTGGCGGATGAACTGGTGTCGTCGGGGGTGGGCCGAAGCATTCTGGGTGCGGGTCATTCGATCCCCTGTCCGGCAGGCACCTGAGGGCCGACCGGACCGGAAAAGTCCACCGATGTGGGTGCGAACGTGTCCGCAGCGGACTGAGCGAGCGGGAGAGCTACAGGTGAACACGCAGCATGATCATGGGGATGCGGATGTGCTCATCGTAGGTGCCGGCGCCTCCGGTGGGGTGGCGGCCCTGGAGTTGGCCGGCCGTGGGTTTCGTGTGGTCTGTCTGGAGCAGGGCGACTGGGCTCTTCCCGATGACTTCACGGGCGGCAAGCCCGAGTGGGAGCTGACCCGCCTCAAGCAGTGGCACCCCAGTCCGAATGTGCGCGGGCGGAAGAGCGACTACCCGGTCGACACGAAGGAGAGCCCGATCGAGCCGTTGATGTTCAACGGCGTGGGTGGCAGCACTATCCTGTTCTCCGGACATTGGGTCCGGGCACTGCCCTCCGACTTCCGGGTCCGGACCCTCGACGGGGTCGCGGATGACTGGCCGTTCACCTACGAGGACCTGCGGCCGTTCTACGACGAGGTCACCCACCACATCGGCGCGTCCGGACTCGACGGCGACCCGGCTTACCCGGACCCGCACACTTTCCCGCTGCCGCCTATGCCGATCGGCAAGTACGGCCTCGCCGCGGCGAAGGGCATGGACAAGCTCGGCTGGCACTGGTGGCCCGCCCCGAACGCCATCGCGTCGCGTAAGTTCAAGAACCGGCCCGCGTGCCTGCGGTACGGCGCCTGCGAGTCGGGATGCCCGACCGGAGCGAAGGCGAGCACCGACTTCACGCACTGGCGCGACGCGATCGCCGCCGGTGCTGTGTTGGTGACCGGGGCCCGGGTGCGACAGCTCACGGTCGACAACCGGGGTCTGGTGACCGGCGCCGAGTACGTCGACCGCATGGGAGTCGTGCGCCACCAAGCCGCAGGCGTGACCGTGCTGGCCGCCAACGGGATAGGCACGCCGCGACTGTTGCTCAACTCGGCCTCTGCGCAGTTCCCCGACGGTCTGGCGAACTCCTCGGGCCTGGTCGGCAAGCGGCTCATGGTGCATCCCTACGCCTCGGTGTACGGGACCTACGAGGACGAGCTCGAGACCTGGCTCGGCCCGACCGGGCAGGCACTGCAGTCGATGCAGTTCTACGAGACCGACACCAGCCGCGGGTTCGTGCGCGGGGCGAAATGGAACCTGATGCCCACCGGCGGTCCACTCACCCACACCTTGTGGGAGCCGGGCCAGGACTGGCGCGACGCCTTCGGGCCCGCCTTCCACACCCGGTTGCGCACAACCTTCGGCCGGTACACCGAGTGGGGGATCACCACCGAGGACCTGCCTGAGGACCACAACGAGGTCGTGCTCGACCCGGACGCGACAGACTCCGACGGCATCCCGGTGCCCAGGATTCGCTACACCATCAGCGAGAACACCGAACGCATGCTCAAGTTCCATGTCGACCGGGCGGCCGAGGCCCACCTGGCCGCGGGCGCGACTTCGGTGCTCCCCATCCCCGTCGTTCGGGAAAGCGGCTGGCACCTCCTGGGCACCACGCGCATGGGTACCGATCCCGCCACCTCCGTCGTCGACGAGTACGGCCGCGCGCACGATGTGCCGAACCTTTTCATCATCGACGGGAGCGTGTTCGTCACCTCGACCGGGGTCAACCCGACCGCGACCATCATGGCGGTCGCGCTGCGGTCGATGCGCCACCTCGCCGACAACCGCCACAACCAGCCCGCCACCGACTGAGGACCCCGTGATGCTCGATCCCGACCAGCGACGTACCTTCGCCGCACTCGCCGACGTACTGATTCCCGCGTCCGATCCGATGCCCTCGGCCACCGCCGCAGGTGTGCCGGCTGCCCTGCTCGACCAGGTGCTCGGCTACCGGCCGGACCTGGCCGAACCGTTCGCCGAGGCGGTTGCCTGGTGCAAGGGCAAGGACCCGGAAGCTGCTCTGGACGCGCTTTGTGTGCAGCAGCCCGAGCAGTTCCAGGCCCTCACTGCGCTGACCGCCGGCGCCTATTTCCTGAGCCCCCGGACGAAGGGCGCGCTCGCCTACGACCCTCCGCCGCGCACGGCCCTCGACGACGTCGATTCCTACATCGACATGTTGGCCACCGTCGTCGATCGCGGCTTCGCGATCCGTTGAGCTCGCGGACTGAGCATCTGCACAACCAGGTCGGCGTGCTTCTGAGCAGTTGGGCCGGTGCACCCGAGGTGGGCGCACCGGTCGTGAACCCAGGCAACACGAACGAAGGATTCCAAGATGATCGAGGCGCAAACGCAGATCGCCGTGGCTCACCTGGGAGGCGACCTGGCGGCGGTGGGTGCGGAGGCCGCGGTGTTGACGCACTTCGTCAACGGTGCCGGCTGGGAGGGCACCGGGACGCAGACGCAACTGGTGTTCAACCCCGCGACGGGACAGCCGATTGCACAGGCCCTGTGCGGCACGCCGGCCGATGTCGACAAGGCTGTGGCCGCCGCCAAGGCGGCGTTGCCCGGCTGGCGGCAGCGGACGCCGAAGGACCGCGCCGACGTGCTGCTCAGGGCCGCGGCGGTGCTGGAAGCCAACGCCGAGGAGCTGGCGCACCTGGAGTCCGTCAACACCGGCAAGCCGATGCCGCTGGCCCGCGACGATGTCGCCGGGACGATCGACACGCTGCAGTTCATGGCTGGTGCGGTCCGGACGCAGCTGAGTCTGAGCGCCGGAGAGTACGTCACCGGCCGCACGTCAATGATCGTGCGGGAGCCGGTCGGGGTAGTGGCCGCGATCACGCCGTGGAACTACCCCCTGCTCACGGCGGCATGGAAGATCGCGCCGATCCTGGCGGTCGGCAACACTTGCGTATTGAAGCCGTCGGATCAGACACCGCTGACCGCCCTGCGCATGGCCGAGCTTCTCGCCGAGGTGCTTCCCGCAGGGGTGCTCAACGTCGTCACTGGTGCCGGATCGGTGGTCGGCGAGGCGCTCGCGACTCACCCGGATGTTGCGCTGGTGTCGGTGACGGGCAGCGTGCGGAGCGGACAGGCGGTGGCCAGCGCGGCCGCAACCACGCTCAAGCGCGTGCACCTCGAGCTCGGCGGTAAGGCACCGGTCATTGTGTTCGCGGACGCCGACCTGGACGCGGTCGCCGAAGGCGTCCGGTTCGCCGGCTTCGGCAACTCGGGCCAGGACTGCGGCGCGGCCTGCCGGATCCTCGTGGAGCAGTCCGTCCACGAGGAGCTGCTGAAGCGTCTCGTGCCCCGGGTGGAGTCGCTGGTCGTAGGCGACCCGGCGGCCGGGGACCACATCGAGATGGGGCCGCTTGTCTCGAAGACCCACCGCGACAGCGTGCTCGGCTTCCTCAACCGGGCCTTCGCGGAAGGAGCGCGGGCGGCGACGGGCGGGAAGGCTCCGGAAGGCGACGGCTACTACGTGCTTCCGACGGTTCTGGTGGACCTCCCGGACGGTGCCGAGTCCACTCGTGAGGAGATCTTCGGGCCCGTGGTCACGGTGGAGACCTTCACCGATGAGGATGCCGCAGTCGAGGCGGCCAATCGCACCGCCTACGGGCTGTCCGCCTCGGTCTGGACCGAGGACGCCCGTCGCGCCGCGGATCTGCCCGGGCGGCTGGACTTCGGCACCGTGTGGGTCAACGACCACCTCGCATTCGCCACCGAAATGCCGTGGGGCGGGTTCAAGTCCTCCGGCTACGGGCGCGACCTGTCGGCGTATGCGCTCGATGACTACTCGCGTACCAAGCACGTCATGTTCAACCGGGCTCGATGCTCTGACGAGACGGAGCAGTCATGAGTGAGCAACCGGCTGGGCGGCGCGAGTCCGTCTCCAGCATCGAGTCGGCAACGATCCAGCCGGTCCCGCTCGACCAGCGGCACGGCACGAACCGGGACATGTTCACGATCTGGTTCGGCACGAACATCATGATCCTTTCCATTGTCACCGGAGGTCTTGCCACCACGCTGTTCGGCCAACCGGCCTGGTCGGCCGCGCTGGGGATCGTCGTCGGGAACCTCTTCGGTGCGATCTTCATGGCACTGCACTCCGCCCAGGGGCCGCGGCTCGGGGTCCCTCAGATGGTCCAAACCAAGGGGCAGTTCGGCTCCTGGGGTGCGCTGCTGATCGTCCTGATCGTGGTGGTCATGTACCTCGGATTCTTCATCTCGATCCTGGTCTTCGGAGGACAGTCGCTGGCGTCGGTGATTCCGCACCTGAGCAGCAAGGCCGGCATTGTGCTGCTCGCGGCGGCCAGCATCGCGGCCACGATCTGGGGCTACAAGCTGATCCACGCCTATGCGCGGATCATGACCTACGCCTCGGGTGCCGTCCTGCTACTGGCGTTCGTCTGGGCGTTCGTCGTCCACCCCGTGCCGCACACCTTCTTCGGCACCGGTGAGGCCACCCTGTCCGGGTTCGTGAGCACCGTGTCGGTGGCCGCGGTCTGGCAGATCGCCTACGCACCGTACGTCTCTGACTACTCCCGTTATATGCCGGCCAGGACCGGCTCCAGGCCGGCGTTCTGGATGAGCTACTGGGGCACCAGCATCGGCTCGATCCTGCCCATGTTCCTGGGCGCGGGCATCGGGCTGCTCCTGCCCGGCGCGGACCCCATCGCCGCCTTGACCAAGGCAACCGCCGGGATCAGCCTGCTGGTCGTGGCCGTGTTCAGCATCGGGGTCGCCGCGACGAACGCGATGAACCTGTACTGCGGAACCCTGTGCACGATCACGATCGCGCAGACCTTCCTGCCGCGCTTCACGGCTCGCAGCCGCGAGCGCGCGGTGGTCGCGACCGGACTGTGCACGATCGCGCTCGCCGTAGCCCTCACCTCCGGGAGCGGCTTCGTCGCCACCTACAACAACTTCCTCACCCTGCTGCTCGGCTCCCTGGTCCCGTGGACCGCGGTCAACCTGGTCGACTTCTACCTGGTGCGCCACGGTGACTACGCCGTCGAGGACTTCTTCAAGCGCGACGGCGGTCGCTACGGCCGAGTGAACTGGCCCGCGGTGCTCTGCTACCTGATCGGTGTCGCTGTGCAGATCCCGTTCATGATCATCGGGACCGCCTACACCGGCCCGATCGCCAAGGCGCTCGGCCACACCGACATCTCCTTCATCGCCGGCCTGCTCGTCGTCTCGCCGTTGTACTACTTCACGGTGAAGGCTGTGGCCCGGCTGCGTACGGCCGTGGCTGTCGAGGAGGTTCCCACGCTCGTCCAGGGCGGGACCGGAGCCTGAGCACACCGGTGCGCCGGGCACCTGGCCCGGCTCCCCATCGCAGCTTGCCCCCAATCTTGATCGGAGTCACCCCATGAGCGACCACCAGCCGATCGGTGCCCTCGAAGCCACCGTGGTCCCGCGCTTCGCCGGCCTCGGCACCTTCGCCCGGATCCCTTCCATCGACGCCGTGCCCGACTACGACATCGCGGTGCTCGGCGTCCCGTTCGACGGCGGTACGTCGTACCGGCCGGGCGCCCGGTTCGGGCCGATGGGCATCCGGCAAGCGTCCCGACACCTGCGGCCGCGGTTCCACGTCGAGCTCGATACGGCGCCGTTGGAGGCGGTCCAGGTCGTAGACGCAGGTGACGTGCCGTGCACTCCGTACTCCATCGACGAGGCGATGGGCCAGATCGAGGGGTTCGCCCGCGAGGTCGTCGGCCAGCGTGACCGGCGCCTGGTGACGCTCGGCGGTGACCACACCGTCGCGCTGCCGATGCTGCGCGCGGCACGGGACAAGCACGGCCCGATCGCTCTGATCCACTTCGACGCCCACCTCGACACGTGGGACACCTACTTCAAGGCTCCGATCACCCATGGCACCGTGTTCCGCCGCGCGTTCGAGGAGGGCCTGCTCGTCGAGGACAAGTCGATCCACGTCGGCATCCGCGGTCCCATCTACGACCAGCTCGACCTGGTCGACGACGCGTCGTTCGGCTTCAGGGTCATCCGGGCCGGGGACCTCGACGTTCTGGGCATCGACGGAGCCGTCGATGTCGTGCGGCGGCGGGTCGGTGACGCCCCGGTCTACCTCTCGATCGACATCGACGTGCTCGACCCTGCCTTCGCACCGGGGACGGGTACGCCGGAGATGGGCGGGTTCACCAGCCGTGAGCTGCTGCACCTGCTTCGTCGGCTCGACGGTCTCAACCTCATCGGGGCCGACGTCGTCGAGACCGCACCGGCGTACGACCATGCCGAGATCACCTGTGTTGCGGCCGCCACGGTGGCCTTCGACCTCATCACTTTGATGAGCAAGGCCGATATGCGCACTCCTGACCGCCCGGCTGCCGCCACGGCCTGACGTCGGCGGCGCAGTGCAGGAAGCGTTACGGCGAGCGACACCGGGCGCGGCACGCACGTGAAGTACCAGGAGACGGCCCGTGGCAGGCCGGTCAGCGAACGTGACCGAGCGCTGACCGCGCCTGCCACTTCTGCATGAATAGGTGATATCGACCGCTGCGTGGACTATTCACCTATGGTGATTGGATGATTTGTGTTGCGGAACTGCTGGAGATGCCGCACCTGCGACTTCGCCTTTTGTCTGGCCGAGACGGGCTGCAACGGGAGGTCAGCTGGACGCACACCTGCGACCTGCCTGAGCCGTGGCAGTGGCTGACCGGCGGAGAGCTGCTGATGACCAACGGCATGTCCTTTCCGAAGGCGGCTCGCGAGCAGGAGGAGCTTGTGAGACGGCTCGTGGACGCCGGTGCCAGCGCTCTCGCGATCGGCGAACAAATGTACTGCCCGCCGCTCACCGCGCGGTTCACCAGTGCCAGCGATTCGCTCGCCCTCCCGGTGCTCTCGGTGGAGTACCCGATGCCGTTCGTCGCGATTTCGCGCGAGGTGGCGGCGGCCAACCTGCCGCAGCAGTCGGACCGGCTGATTCGAACCGAGCGGATATATCACGCCCTGCAACGCTCGGTCACCGAAAAGCGCAAGCCGTCTCAGCTGACCACCGCATTGTCGCAGCAGCTGGGCTGTGAGCTGCACGTGTGCCATCGCGAGTCCGCCGAACCGTGGTTTCCCGGCAGCCCTGAACCCGACGCGAGACTTCGCAAGGCCCTGTCGCAGGCCGAACCCGGATCCCGACAGGTCAGCGCCGGCGCGTTCGTCACGCGTCTGAGTGACGGCCGGGAGCTGCGTCTGGCAGACATTCCCACCCAGACCGGTGCCGTGCTCGTCCTGGTGTCTGACGGGCGGAACGTGCTCGATGCCATCCTCATGCAGCACGCTGCGACCGTGATCGCCCTTGAGATGTCCCAAGCGCTGGTGGACCTGGAGCACTGCCGCCGCCAGGGTGCCGAGTTGCTGGCCCGGCTCATGGACGGCGGTGCCGAACCCAGGGGCGGACACAGCCAGCTCCTCGAGGCCGGGATCGACTCGACCTCCGCGATCCTGTACGCCGTATCCTCCGACGACAGCGCCCGGTTGCGTCAGTTGCATGTCGCCTTGTGGCGCAATGGGGTTCCGCATCTGGTCGTGCACCGCTCTGGTGCTCTCTACCTACTGGCGCCAGACGAGGAGCGGGTGCTGCGCGTCGTCCGTTCAAACGTCGGTCCCTCCGCATCGGTGGGTGTGAGCGCCGCGATCAAGACCGTGGATCGCATCCCCGAGGCGGCGCGGGAAGCACGCTGGGCGAGCCGGTCAGCCGAGCGTGTCGAGACGCGTACCTTCCGTTACGGGGAGGCGACGCCGTTCCTCGGCGTTGCCGGCATCGAAGACGCGATCGCACTCGTCGACCGAGTGCTCGGGCGGCTTCTGGAGTACGAGTCCAGCCACCGAGGCGAGCTCCTGCCCACCCTCGAGAGCTTCTTCGACAATCAGCGCTCCTGGCAGAAGACGGCGGACGCCTTGCACGTGCATCGGCAGACAGTGCTCTACCGCATCCGCAAGGTCGAAGACATCACCGGGCTCAACCTCGACCGCACGCGGGACATCGCCGAGCTATGGCTTGCCCTACAAGCGCGTTCGATGCTGCCGAGCGCCGATGAGCCGAAAGCGCTCATCGGGGATGTTTCCTGAGAAGTGGTGTACCGGCTCCCACCTGATCCGGGCGTCAAGGCGTACCACGTGCGCGCCGCCGCGGGACGACATCGGCGGTCGCAGGCGAGGTGGGTACGCCCCCGGTGCCAGAGGGGAGCGTCGGGGACAACTGGTGGCGATGCGCGCGAACCTCGATCGAGCGGACCGTGTAACCGGTTCAAGCGGCTGATCACCGCGCATGAGCTGCCTCTGTCCTTCTCGCCGACTCGCTGAGCGCTGTGGCGATCGACGATCGGCCGAAGTCGGTGCGCCAGACGTCGATCACATCACCGTGGACGTTGGTGATGAGGTACTCGGGCCACCGGTCAAATGCCGAGCACGGGTGCGAGATCCCGAACTCGACGACATCCGTCACCTCAAGATTCCATGCGTCGGAGAGCACGGTGTGGTGGTCGTACAGCGCGCGCACACGTCCGCGGACATCGGACTTGTCCTGTCCGGCCGCCGTGGTGGCGGACAGAAGGATCGGCGTCTCGGTGTCGTAGGGAAGGTCGCGCTTCCCGGCTCCGACCACGGCGGTGCCGTCCTCGGCGGCGGACACGACGACCGCGCGCACGGCCAGGGCTGGGACGAGGCCGGGAATCGGGCTCACGCGGGCATAGACGCCGTGATCGTGCGTGACATAGCAACCGGACCTGAGCAACCGGATTGTGCCCGGAACGTCGTCGTCCGTCGGGAGGCAGTCGACGACGCGGTCAGGGAAGGCCGATCCGCCCATCGAGTACACCGGGCGGTCGGTCTCGAAGAGTCCGGCGACATCGAGGTAGACGTCGCGGACCCGACGGCAGTGTTCGTCCACGGCCGCAAGCGTTTCGTCGGTCCTTGTGTTCGGGGCGACGCCTTCGTACCCGGCGACTCCCACGAGCCGGAGTCCGGGAGCCGCTCGGACGAGCTCCGCTGTGCGGCGGGCCTGCTCCGGGTCGCGGATACCGGTGCGGCCACCCGGGGTGCCGATGTCCAAAAGCACCTCGAGAGCGGGGCCGTGCGCGCCGAACACCTGATTCGCTGCGGCGATCCCGGCCGCGGAGTCGACGAAGCACCGGATCTTCCGTTCCGGCTCGGCGGCTAGCCAGGCCCGAAGTCGCGCCAGTCCGAATGGATCGACGATCTGGTTCGCGACGAGGACGGTGTTGTGTCCCCAGCCGAGCACGGTCGCGACCTGATCGACGGTGGCAACGGTGACGCCGACGGCGCCGGCCGCGATCTGTCGTTCGATGATGGGAGCGGACATCGTAGTCTTGACGTGGGGAGCAAGCGCGACGTCATGGGTCTTGCACCAGTCGGCCATGACGCGGATGTTGTGATCGAGGGCGGCGGCGTCGAGACGCAGTTGGGGGTATGCGGCGGGAATCACGGCTGTTCCTTCAGGTGGCTGCTCGGCAGGGCGTCAGCGCAAGTGGATGGACTCACGGCTCACAGCGCGCTCGGTGCCCGGGCCGGGACGTGCTCCTTGCGGGCGGCGTTTCGCGACGACATCCGATAGCCGCCGATGAGAACCGCTGCCCAGACCGGCAGGGCGTACAAGGCGATGCGCTGGCCCTCGTCGAACGCGAGGAGAATCGTCAGAGCTGCGAGGAAGGCGAGGGTGGCCCAGCACAGGGCCTTGGCATAAGGGAGCCGGAACGTACTCGCGGGTGCTTCACCGCGTTCGACGCGACGCCGGTAGACGAGGTGGCAGACGACGATGACACCCCAGCTCCAGATTCCTCCGAGGGTGGCGACCGACGAGATGTACGAGAACGCCTTCTCCGGGACGGTCGCGTTGACCGCGACACCGACGAGCATCAGCGTGCCGGAGGCGATGATGGCGGCCGCAGGCACGTGACCACGGCTGGTCTTCTCGAACACCTTGGGTGCGAGCCCGTCCTCGGCGAGCTTCTTGAGCAGGCGTCCGTTGCTGTACAGCCCGGCGCTGCACGCCGACAGAGCGGAGGCGAGGACGACGAAGTTCATGAAGCCGGCGGCCGCGGGAAGACCAATGTGCGAGAAGCTCTTGACGAAGGGGCTCTCGTCCGCGCTGAACTGATCCCAAGGGAACAATGACATCAGCACGATCAGGGTGCCGACGTAGAAGATCCCGATACGCCAGGGAACGGAGTTGATCGCCTTCGGTATCACGGACTCCCGGTCCTTGGTCTCGGCTGCGGTCATGCCGATGAGTTCGACGCCCTGGTAGGAGAAGACCACGATCTGGAAGGCCAGAAGGACCGCGAGCAGCCCGTGCGGGGCGATGCCTCCGTGATTCCAGAGGTTCTCGACCCCGCCTGCCCGGCCGGCTTTGCCGACGTTGAAGACCAGTGCGAAGATGCCGCCACCGATTAGGGCAAGGATGGTGACGACCTTGATCGATGCGAACCAGAATTCGGCCTCCCCGAAGAATCCGACCTTGGCCAGGTTCAATCCGACGAGTGCGAGCAGCGCGATCAGTGCCGTGAGGTATTGCGGCATCCACGGGAACCAGAACTTGACGAAGACCCCGGCTGCGGTGAGCTCGGCCATCCCGATGATGGTCCAGGTGATCCAGTAACCCCAGCCGGTGACGAAACCGTATGCAGGGCCCAAGAACTCGCGCGCATACTCGGCGAAGCTCCCCGCGACGGGCCGGTACATCAGCAGCTCGCCGAGGGCACGCATGATGATGAAGATGAACACGCCGGTGACCGCGTAGACGCCGATCACGGCCGGCCCGGCGTAGGAGATACCTTTCCCGGATCCGAGGAAGAGCCCGACTCCGATGGCGCCACCGATCGCGATCATGCGGATGTGTCGTTTGTTGAGTCCTTGCGCGAGGCCGTCCTGGTTCGCCCCTTCGGGGGAGCTGTCGACTGTCATGGTGTGTCCTTGTTGGAGGCCAGCGTTCGGATATAGGCGTTCGGGGTCGGCGAGGACAGTCGTGGCAGACCGTGCCGGGCGTCGCTCGGTCGGGTCCGGCCGGGTGTCGAGGGTCAGGCAACCTCGACGATGAGTTCGACTTCGACGGGGGCGTTCAGTGGCAGTTCGGCGACGCCGACAGCCGAGCGCGCGTGCGTACCGGCGTCGCCGAAAACGCTCGCGAGCAGATTCGAGGCGCCGTTGACGACGTCGGGCTGGCCGGCGAAGTCGTCGGCGGAAGCGACGAACCCGGTCACCTTCACGACCCGTACGACCGAGTCGAGGCCGACGAGGGCGTCGATCGCAGCAAGTCCATTCAGAGTGCAGATTTCCGCTGCCCTCGACGCGTCCGTCACCGAAACCTCGCGGCCGACCTTTCCCGGTCGTTCGATCGATCCCCGCACCAACGGCAACTGGCCAGAGGTGTAGACCAGATCACTGGTCCGCACCGCCGGAACATAGACGCCGATCGGCGTGGCCGTCGACGGCAGTTCGAACCCGAGCTCGGCGAGGCTTTCCGCCCATGACGACATGGACGACGCGGAGACAGCGCACCGCGCGTCGCCGGATGCACCGGTGGTGGATGGTGTTGCGAACATGTAAACACTGCCTGCTTTCGGGGGTGGGACGTCGATGTGCACCAGCGTGCTGCGCGTCACCACGACGTGCACCGTGCGGCCGCACCAATTGCGGCCGACGTGTGGTTCGGATTCACGAACGCCGTACCGTTGGGTGCAGCAGGAAGCGAACGAAGGGCGCCGATCATGACCAGCCCTGGAGCCAGGCTGGACAACGTCGTGAGCAACCTCGCCGGCACTCTGCTGGAGGTTCTTGCGGGGACCGTCGACGGAACGACGTTGATCACCGACGTCGTCGTCGACGATCCGCGGGAACAGGTACCGGTTCGCCCCGGGGCCATGCTTCTGTGTACCGCCGCCGACGTCCGAGATCTGCCGGCCTTGCTCGATCGTGCGGTCACACGCCAGGCGCCCGCCCTCGTGGTACGTGCGCCGCTGGATCTCGAGCCGGAGCTGCGTGCTCGCATCGAACGCAGCGGTGTGGTCCTGCTCGGCCTCGCCGGCGGAGCAACGTGGGCACAGTTGGTCGTCCTGCTCCGCTCGCTGCTCTCCAGCAGTGCGAGCGGCGAGGAACTGCTGGCCGGAATGCCCGCGGAAGACTCGTTCGCCCTGGCCAACGCGATCGGATCACTGCTCGACGCGCCGATCACCATCGAAGATCGCGACTCACAGATTCTGGCGTTCTCCGATCGCCAGAACGAGGCTGATCAAACACGGATCGAGACGATTCTCGGACGTGTCGTCCCGCAGCACGCCCGCCTTGCGCAGGAACGAGCGGGCGTCTTCAAACGGCTCTACGCCAGCGAGAAACCGATCTTCATCGACACACCGCAGATCGAAGGAGTGCCAGGTCTTCCGCGCGTGGCGATAGCCGTACGAGCAGGTGACCAAGTGCTCGGCTCGATCTGGGGGGCTGTCCCTGGGCCACTGAGCGAGGAGAAGGAGCAAGTACTCGTCGATGCCGCGAAAGTCGTTGCGCTGCAGTTGCTGCGGCATCGTATCGGTGTAGACATCGACCGGCAGGTTCGCGCGGACCTCATCGCAACCGCGTTGACGGGAGGCGCCCCGGCGTCGGGCGCGATCGAGCGTCTTGGACTGGCGCACCGGACCGTGACGGTGCTCGGCCTGTCCCTTCCGAATGGGAACTCGGCCGACACTGCCGTCTCCGGGCAAACGCGACGGCAGACCTTGGAACGGATCACCGACTCCTTCGCATTTCACCTGTCGGTCGCGGCACCCGGCGCGGTTGCCGCATTGGTCGGCGACGTGTGTTATGCGATCGTGCCGGCGCCGATCCGGAAAGGGAAAGAAAACGTCACGGCCATGGCCCAGCGGGTTTCTGACGATTTCCTCGACCGTGCACGGGGCAGACCTGGAGGAGTGGCGATCGGCATCGGTCGCGACGGCTCGTCATCCGATCCGGCCGACCTGGCTCGCTCGCGGCACGATGCGGACAGAACCCTACGTGTCCTGCGCCAGGAACCAGCCGGCCGAGTCGCGATGTTCGCCGACGTCCAACTAAACGCACTCTTGCTGGAGATCGGTGACCAACTGCACAATGAGGGCGGACTGCTGGACGGCCCCATCGCCCGGCTGCAGCACCACGATCGAGAACACGGAACCACGATGGCGGAAACCGTGGCCCAATGGCTCGACCACCTCGGCAACACCCTGAACGCATCTGCGGCCATGGATGTACACCCCAACACATTCCGATACCGCCTTCGCCGAGCGGCAGAAATCGCGCAACTGAACCTGAATGATCCCGACGAACGCTTTGCGGCGATGCTCGAGTTCCGGCTTACGGATCGTTTCTAAATGAAATGTTTCGTGAGGCTCGGTAGTTGAGTGTTGTGTCGGCAGGATCTGCAGGGTGTCTGCTGATCTTGTGCCTGATGACCTGTGGGAATGTTTGCACGATCACGCACAGTGCAGTGATCTGTCCTCCCGCCTGCTCCCGCAGGAATCGCGGATGATCAGGCGCGGTTGCAGCTGTGCCTGGTGTGCCGGAGTCGAGTCACCGCCTTCGATACGACGCAGCAGCAGCTCTGCGGCGAGTGTGCCGACCTCGTCCTTGGGTGGTGATATCGCCGTCAGCGGCACCTCGCCGAGGTCCGCGACCTCGGCGTCGTAGGCGACGATGGCAACGTCGTGAGGGACGTTCAGTCCCGCTCGACGCAGGTGCTGCAGCAGCCGTGCGGCGTCGCGATCACCGTGGCGGAAGACTGCTGTGATGCCATGCTCCTTGCAGGCCTTCGCGTATGCGGCGAGCCCCTCGGTGAGCCACCGCTCCCTTCGTACTTCGGCTGCCCGAATGTGCGGCAGCCCGAGATCGCTGAGAGCGCGGCGGAAGCCGGCGGCCACCAGCTCGGCCGTGGCCGTGCGAAGTCGCCCTACGTGCCCGATACGTTCATGGCCGAGCCCGGCGAGGTGACGGACTGCGGAGCACGCGCCGCCGGCATGGTGGGTGCAGACGTACGCGGTGGCATCGTCGGGAGCCGGCCGAGGGGGGCGACGCTCAACGAGCACACAAGGCACGGAGATCGCCCTCGGCAGGCGATTGATGTAGCCCTGCGGATCGCCCATCACGAAAGGTTGGTCACCAGTCGTGGACGGTGCCGTCGGCGAGGCGGTTGCAGGGCAGGTACGCCTGCCGGTACGGATGGGCCGCGGCGGCCTTCTCGTCCAGTTCGACGCCGAGTCCGGGGGCGTCGCCGGGGTGGAGCAGGCCGTCCTCGAACGTCAGTGACTGGCGGAAGACCGTGTTCGTGGCTTCGCTGTGGCCCATGTACTCCTGGATGCCGAAGTTGTGGATGGCCAGGCCCAGGTGGGCTTGGGCGGCCAGGCCGACGGGGGAGATGTCGGTGGGGCCGTGGAAGCCCGACTTGATCTGGTACTCGGCCGCCGTGTCCGTGATCTTGCGCAACGGAGTGATGCCGCCGAAGTGGGTTGCGGCGGCCCGTACGTAGTCGATGAGCCGTTCGGTGAGCAGGGTCTGGAAGTCGGCCGCGTGATTGAACACCTCGCCCACCGCCAGCGGTGTGGTGGTGTGGTGGCGGATCAGGCGGAAGGCTTCCTGGTGTTCCGCGGGCGTGCTGTCCTCCAGCCAGAACAGGTCGTAGGGCTCCAGAGCCTTGCCGAGCTTGGCCGCCTGGATCGGCGTCATCCGGTGGTGGCCGTCGTGCAGCAGCGGCAGGGCAGGTCCGAATTCGTTGCGTACGGCTTCGAAGACGGTGGGCAGGTGGCGCAGATAGGCGCGGGTGTCCCAGTCCTCCTCCGGGGGGCGGCTGCCCCGCCCGGCCGGTTCGTGGTCATAGCGCTCGCCACTGGCCTGGGGCTGTGCCGCCACTCCGTACAGAGCGTTGATGCCGGGGATGGCGCTTTGGATCCGCACGGCCTGGTGGCCTTCTTCGATGTGCCGGCGCACCGAGTCGAACAGCTCGGGCAGGTCGCGGCCGGAGGCGTGGCCGTAGGTCATCAGCCCGGTGCGGGATGCGCCACCGAGCAGCTGGTAGACGGGCAGGCCCGCGACCTTTCCCTTGATGTCCCACAGCGCCATGTCGACGGCTGCGATGGCCGCCATCGTCACCGGGCCGCGTCGCCAGTAGGCGCCGCGGTACAGGTACTGCCAGGTGTCCTCGATGCGGTGCGGGTCGCGGCCGATGAGCAACTGGGCGACGTGGTCGCGCAGGTAGCCGGCGACAGCGAGTTCGCGGCCGTTGAGGGTGGCGTCGCCGAGGCCGGTGATGCCTTCGTTGGTGGTGATCTTGAGGGTGACGAAGTTGCGGGTGGGGCTGGTGACGATGACGTCGGCTGAAGTTATGTGCATGTCCACCTTCTGAGTCGCGGGGAGCGGCGGAGCCGGTTCACTGCGGCCAAGATCGCCGCATCCTCTCCCCAGGCCGGGCTGATCACGGAGAGGAGTGCCGCCAGGCGGCGGTCGTCGCCCGCCAAGGCACAGGCGCGGGCCAGAGCGGGTGCGGCGGGGTCGGGCAGCGCGGCGGGGTCGGGTGCCGCGAGCACGTACTCCGCCCAGGCTGCCGCGCAGCGCAGAGCGGGTGTGGGGTCGTGGCCGGCGGCCTGTTCGGCGTGGACCACGGGCAGGATGCGGGCGCGCAGTTTGGTGCTGCCGTCCGTGGCGATCTGGGCCAGACGGTGGGCGATGCGCGGATTGCGGAAGCGGGCCAGCAGCTGCCGGCGGTAGGCGGGAATGTCGAGCCGGTCGTCGTTCAAGTGGCGGGCGGCGGCGTCCCACAGACCGTCCACCGCCGTCGCGCAACTGGGATCACGGATCGCCTCGGCCACCGTGTCGTGGCCCCGAGCGAGGCCGGTGTACGCGAGCAGCGAGTGTGCCCCGTTCAGCAGCCACAGTTTGCGCCGTTCATAGGGACCGACGTCGTCGACGAACAAGGCTCCCGCCTGCTCCCACGGCGGTCGTCCGGCCGGGAAGCGGCCGGCCAGAACCCAGCTGTGGAACGGTTCGGCGACCACCGTGTTGAGGTCGCGCAGACCCAGGTGCGCCGAGGCCAGGCTGATGTCGACGGCGGTGGTGGCCGGTGTGATGCGGTCGACCGACGTGCTGACGAAACCGACGTGGGCATCGAGCCAGTCGGCCAGCTCCTCGTCGACTGCGGCGGCCAGGCTACGGACCACGCGATGGGTCACCGCTCCATTGCCGGGCAGGTTGTCGCAGGAGATGACCGCGACGCCGCCGCCCCCCGTGCGGCGGCGCGTGGCCAAAGCGTCGAGCAGGCGCGCGGGGGCCGTGACCAGAACGCCGTCCGTACCTGTGCGCAGGGCCTGCAGATCGTGCAGTACGGGCGGCGCGGACAGGTCCAACTCGCCGTCGGCGCCCAGGTGGTAGCCCGCCTCGGTGATCGTCAGGGTCACCGCGGCGGTCCGCGGCGACGCCGCGAGTGTGCGCAGCCGCATTTGGTCGGCCCCGTCGTGGGCCTCGGTGATGGAGCCGACCAGCTCGACACGGTCCTGGGCGGCGGAGCGTTCGATGACCGAGTACAGGCCGTCCTGCGCCGCCAGTGCGTGCGCGGCGTCCGGGCGGCGGCCCGTGAAGGCCGCGATGCCCCACCGGCGCTCGCGGTCGGCCCGGTGGGTGTACCAGGCTTGGTGCGCGCGGTGGAAGGCGCCCAGCCCCAGATGGATGATCCGCACCGGGGCCCGCGAGGGGGCCCCGGCCGTGGCTTGGTTGAGCAATTGCATGCGGGTGCTTACTCCTGCGGGTAGGTGACCCCGCCGCCGCCCTGCACGGAGGGGAGGATGAGCAGGCTCTGGTAGTGGTGCATGGCGACGCCGGCGAAGTACTGCTCGTCCGCTGCGTAAGCGGCGTAGACCTTGTCGAGCTCGGCTTCCATGTAGGTGCGGCCTTCTTCCCAGAAGGTGACCGTTTCCGGGTCGCCGCCGCCGGTGAGGTCCTTGGTCTCGACGCCGATCACCACCGATTCCGGCTTGCCGATCTGGCGGGCGTAGGCGACCTCGTGGGCCGCGCGTGCGGTGATGCCGTTGGGGCCGTCGGCGCGGTCGACGTAGTCCATCAGCGAGACGTAGTCACTGAGGTCTTGCACGTGGTCGCTGAGCGGGGCGGTCTTGCCGTGCCAGGTGACGGCGGTGCAGCAGGGAGCGGAGGAGTCGAACCAGCTGGGGACGGCGGGCCCGAACAGCAGCGGCTGGCCGGAGGCATCCCGTAGGTGGACGAGCTCTTCCAGCAGGTCGAGCCAGACGACGGGGATGTTGCCCGAGCCCTCCTGCTTCCACTGGGGCAGGATGTAGGGCTCGATGTCGACGTTCACGCCGTCGAAGCGGGCGTCCTCGGGAGCGGCCAGGTTGTAGTCGAGGACCTTTTGGAACTCGCGGACGGCGTGGTCCTGGTACTGCGGCAGGACGCCCAGATAAGGCGGGGTGGTGCCGGCGGCGATGACCGCCTGGACGTGGTAGCCGCGGCCGCGTGCCCAGCGGATGAACGAGGCCACCTTCGGGCGTGCCTCGCGCAGCATGTCCTTGCCCTGATAGTCGTCCACGCCAAGGTAGAGAGTCCTGACCGGGTCGGAGCCGGGGAAGGTGGTGGTGTCGTCCATCATCTTCCCGAGCCGGTCGCGGGCGGCGGTGTCGAACACCGCCGGGTAGGAGTTCTGCTCCCACACCCACATGGCGCGGTCCTGGTCGTAGGTGTGCCGTGGGGCGGGCTTTGCGCCGCCGAGCGAGACGTAGGTGGATGTCGAGGTGCCGACATGGCCGCGCAGGTCGGTGGCCCGGGCCTCGAGGCCGACGAACCCGGGGGTCAGGGGGCGCACGTCGAGCAGCGCCGTATACCGGTTCGGCGAGCCGGGGATGCGCGACGCCGGCCGCCAGGAGCCGCCGTTGGCCCGCACCTGCACGCCGCGCACCCCGTTCTTGGAGGCCACCTCGACGGTGGAGCGCAGGGCGGTGCCGTGGAGCTTGTCGGACATGCGCGGGGAGACGATCTGCACGTCCGGCTTGGCGGCGGCGGGGTTGCGGACGTTGACCGAGAGGAACGGGGACCACTGCGTGTACAGCGTCTGGGCGTTCTTGCCGTAGGCGGCCAGGCCGAGGGCTCCGTCCTTGTCGCTGATGTCCACGGTGGCCGACCAGGTGCCGTTGCCGGCGTCGGTGGTGACGGGAATGGTCTGCTGTCCATCGACGACCAGCTTCAGGCCGCTGGTCTCGGCGTAGTGGCCGTGCACCGTCAGCATGCGGCCGTGGACGGCGGCCCCGTCGACGGGCGAGTCGATGGAGATCGTGGGTGTCGTGGCTGCTTGGCTGGTGCCGACCGGCACCAGCCAAGCAGCGGTCGAACACGCAAGGGCCAGTCCCAGGCCCCAGAGTTTTCTGCCTCTGCGCACGGTGATGCTCCGTTTCTGTCGGTGGGAAGAGCTGGTTCAGAGCTGCGGGTTGTGGTCCGCGCTGTAGACGGTTGTGCCGGCGACCACCGTCTGAAGGACGCGGAGGTCTTCGTCCAGAAGCACCAGATCGGCGGCTGCGCCGACCGTCAGGGTGCCCCGGTCCGCGAGGCCGGCGATCTCGGCGGGGTTGGACGCCGCCAGCGTCAGGAGGTCCTCGTCACGCAAGGGGGTGTGCGTGCGTGCCCAGCGCACGCAGTCCAGCAAGCAGGCCGCCGACCCGGCCAGGAGGTTGCTGCCGGCCAGGAACAGGCCGCCGTCGTCGGTGACGCTCACCCGCCCGCCGACCGCCGTGGTGTATGTGCCGGGCGGGGATCCCGCGAGGGCTGCCGCGTCGCTGACCAGGAAGGAGCGCCGTATCCCCTTGGCGCGGATCATCGCGGTCAGGGCGTCGGCGGGCAGATGGTGTCCGTCGGCTATGAACCCGGCGGACAGCCGGTCGTCGGCGAGTTGCGACCAGATCTGATTGGGGTGGCGCGGCAGCAGGGACTGGATGCCGTTGCCCAGATGAGTGGACAGCGATGCCCCGGACGCCGCCGCACGGTGGATCTCACCGGGCTCCGCCGCACAGTGCCCGATCGACACCATGACACCGGCGCGCGTTGCGGCCTCGATGTACGCCGCCGTGCCTGCCCGTTCGGGCGCCAGGGTCACGATGCGCAGCAGCCCGTCGGAGGCGGCGACCCAGCGGGCCAGCTCGGCGGTGTCGGGGTCGCGCAGGTACCGCGCGTCGTGGGCGCCGCGTGCCCCGTCCGCCGCGGACAGACAGGGCCCTTCGACGTGGATGCCTGCGATGGAGTGGGCCAGCAGGGGGTCGGTGCGTACCGCGGACGCGATGGTTTCCAGCGCGTTGACGATCTTGCCTTCGCCGGCGGTGATGACGGTGGGGAAGAACGTGGTGGTTCCTGCCGCCCACAGAGCCCTGGTGAGACGGCGGACGGTGTCGACGGTGATGTTGTCGGCGTTGATGTCGTGGCCGCTGTAGCCGTTGACCTGGAGATCGACCAGGCCGGGGATCAGGAAGGGGATCCGGCCGGGCTCGTGGTGCTCGTGGTGTTCGACCGAGCGGATGCGCCCGTGGCTGTGGGTGAGGACGCGGGCCGTGCGCCCGCCGAGGAGCCGCCCGTGCATCAGCCCTTGACCGCCCCCGCTACCAGGCCCGAGCTCATCCGGGAGTGGACCGTCATGAACAGGGCGATCACCGGTACGGCGATCAGGGTGGAGCCGGCCATGACGCCGCCCCAGTCGGTGGCGGAGGTCTCGCTGCTGAAGCCGCGCAGCCACAGTGGCACCGTCGCGTGGTCGGTCTTGGTCATGACAATGAGGGCCAGGTTGTATTCGTTCCAGGTGTGCAGGAACGCGAAGACCGACGAGGTGATCAGCCCCGGTCCCAGCAGCGGCAGGGTGATGCGGAAGAACGCACCGACCCGGCTGCAGCCGTCGACCATGGCCGCCTCTTCCAGCTCCGCGGGGATGTTGTCGATGAAGCCGCGCAGCAGCCACATCGTGAACGGCACGTTCCCGCCCAGGCACAGCAGCGACAGGCCGGTGACGGAACTGAGCAGGTTCCAGTCGTCCAGCATCCGGAACTGCGAGATGAACAGCGCTTCGGCCGGCAGCATCTGCACGACGATCACGAGCATGACCAGTGCGCCGCGGCCCTTGAAGCGGAACCGGCTGGCGGCCACCGCTGCCATGAACCCGAAGAGCACGGCGAGTACGACCACCACCGCGGTGACGGCGGCGCTCATCCGCAGCGCCGACCAGAACTTGTCGTCCTCAAGGACCCCGGAGAAGTGCTCGAAGGTGCCCGGGAAGGGCACGAACTTCGGGGTGAGGCCGAACAGTTCGGACGTCGGCACGAACGCGGTGTTGACCATCCAGTACACCGGAAAGACCCACACCAGGGCGGCCAGGACCGCGAGCGCGTTGAGCAGGGAGCGCAGACGGGCGCGTCGGCTTCGGGTGCTGGTTCGGGGCCCCCGCCCGCCGGCGGGCGGGGGAGGGGTCCGGGCTGGGCGGTCGCTGGTGCGGGCCACTGTGGATGTGCTCATCGGTCCGCCGCCTCCTTTTGCTGCTTGAGCAGCGTGGCGATGTACTTCCAGGTCAGCAGCAAGGTGAGGAGGAGGACGAGGGTCGCCAGGGCGGAGGCGACACCGTAGTCGCCCTGGCCGATGCCGAGCCGGTAGACGGCGGTGCCCAGCAGGTTGGTGTCCTCGGTGGAGCCGCCGCTTTGCTGCAGCACGTAGATCTGGGTGAACACCCGCAGGTCCCAGACGATCTGCAGGAGCCCGACGATCATGATGACGGGCAGGACCAGCGGCAGGGTCACGCTTCTGAAGCGGCGCCAGGCGGAGGCCCCGTCCAGGGAGGCTGCCTCCATGACCTCGGCCGGCACCTGGCTCAGTCCCGCGTAGCTCATGAACGCCACCAGTGGGACACTCATCCAGATCACGATCAGCGCGGCCACCGTGAACAGGCCCATTGGATCCGCTGTCCAGGCATGTCCCTCCATCCCGGACATGCCCAGATGGGACAGCAGCCAGTTGACGACACCGTAGCGGCTGTCGAACAGCCACTGCCACACGGTCATGGTGACCATGACGGGCATGGCCCACACCAGGAGCAGGCAGACCTGCAGCACCAGGCGGGCCCACCGGCTGATCGCGGTCATCAGCACGGCCAGGCCCACTCCGGCCACCATGGTCAGGCTCATGCAGACCAGGCAGAACAGGATGGACCGGGCGAGGACCTTGAGCATCGCCGGGTCGCTGAGCACGGTCTCGTAGTTGTCCAGGCCCACCCACGCCGGCGGCTGCCCGAACTGCTGGCGCAGCCCGAACTCCTGGAAGGACATGACGAGTTGACGGGTCAGCGGATAGCCCAGGGCCACGATGACGGCCACGAACACCGGCGCCGCCAGAAGATAAGGCGTCACAGGGGTGCTGCGCCGGCGTCGGCCGGGCGGCGCAGACGCGCCCTTCAGGTCGGTGGTCATTTCTTGTTCAGGATTTCCTCGATCTTGCCGTCCGTGGCCTTGGCCAGCTTCTCGGCGGATCCGCCGCGGGCCAGCTGCGCCCAGAAGTCGGCCGGGGTGTTGTTGCCCTGGACCACCGCCCAGTTCTCCGCTGCCGGGGTGAGCACGGAGGTGGCGGCGATCTGCTGCTGCAGCCGCCCGCTGGCCATCCCCTCAGGGACCGCATCGGCGTAGGCGGTGTTGCCCGGAATCCAACCCTGCGCGGCGACCTTGGTCTGGAACTCCTTGCTGTAGATCAGCTTCAGCGCGTCCTGGGACAGCGACTTGACCTGTGACTTCGCCGAGATGCCGACGCTGGAGCCGCCGGAGAACGAGTGGCCCATACCGCCCGGCTCGACCGGCGGGATCGCCATCACTGTGGTGTTCTTCTTCATTTTCGCCGAGATGTTCTGCTCGGCGAAGGTACGGCCGGACATGATCGCGACCTCGCCGTTGTTGTACGGCACCCAGGGCGCCGCACCCTGCTCGGAGGAGTCCTGAGCTCCCAGCGCGGCGGTCTTCCACAGCTGCTGCAGCATGGCGAACCCGGCCTTGGCCTGGGGAGTGTTCAGCGTGCCCGTCCAGCTGCCGTCGGAGTTCTGCTTGGCGTAGTTGACGCCTTGGGAGAAGATCCATGCCTCCATGAAGTGGTTGTCGGAGGCCGGCAGGTAGATGCCCTGGAAGTTCTTGCGCTTGTCGGGGTTGGCCGCCTTCACCTTCTGCGCGGCGGTGACCAGTTCGCCCAGCGTCTTGGGCTGAGCGACGTGCGCCTTTTCGAACAGGTCGTTGCGGTAGTAGATGACGCTCGCCCCGCCGTAGAGCGGCAGCGCATACTTCTTGCCGCCCGACGTGCCCGCCTTGACGAAGCTGGGGATCAGCTTCTTGCCACCCAGCTCCTGATACATGGGGCTCAGGTCGGCGAAGGCCCCGATACTGGCGAAGGTCGACGCCGTGGTGTTGCCGATCTCGACGACGTCCGGCGTTTCCTTGTCGCTGGCCATCGCGGACTGCAGTTTGGCGACGATGTCGTCCCACTGCTGGATCTCGATCTTGAGGGTGGAGCCCGGGTGCTGCTTCTCGAACTGGGACTTGAGGTAGTCCTGCGCGGGCTGCGGGATCGAGTCCTTCATGAACCACACCCGCACGGTGCCCTTCTTCGGGCCGCCGGACAGTGAATCGCTTCCGCTGTCAGAGCCGGCGGAACAGCCGCCCACCAGCAGGCCGGCGGCCGCAGCCACCGCCGTCGTCCTGACAATCTTTGCGTCCATAGCTGGTCTCCATCGGTGGAAAGTGGTGAGTGGACGTGCATGCCTACAAAGCGGCGCGGACCTGCTCCAGGACAGTGATCGGTGCCAGCAGCGTGTCGGCGGCCAGCGGCGGTGTGCCGGTCTGCAGCATGTGCAGGAAGACCTTCAGGCCCGGCTCCACGTAGTCGGCATTCAGCTCGATGTCGCGGCTGACCAGCCCGTGCCGGCCTACGATCTCGGCGTGGAACGGCACCCGCCCGGCTTCGGTGGGGGTGACCATCTGCAGCGTGACCAGCACGCCTGCTGTGCTGCGGTAGCGGGCCACGACGGTGCCTGCCGCCCGTTCCACCCTCACCGGTCCCGGCTTGCCCGGGGCCAGGCGCTGGGCGAGGTCGGCGGCATGAATGCCGTAGAAGAAGATCCCGCTGTGTTCGCTGTCCGGGTCGGCCGGGCCGGTCACGGTGACCGTCTGGATGTCACCGATGCCGGCGGCGGCCTCCGCGACCCGGTCGGCGTCGGGCACCCACCGCACTGCCGAGTACGACGTCATCGGCGCCGCACCGCGGTCGGCCGCTTCGATGATCGCTATCGCGTCCTGGGTGCTCGCGGCCAGCGGCTTGTCCACCCAGACCGGCTTGCCGGCCTCCAGGAACGGCACTGCCTCCGCCCGGTGCGCGGCACCGTCGCGGTTGGTGACGATCAGGGCGTCGACGGAGTCGATCAGCTCGGCCGAGGTCGCCATGACGGGCAGGTCGCCTCCCAGCGCGGCCAGTTCCCGGTTGCGTGCGTCGTCGGGGCCGACGAGGGCGACCACCCGTACCTGCTGGGAGATCCGCTTGACGTTGAGGTAGTGGAGGATCTCTTCGGCGTGGCTGTTCTCGGTGCCGACGATCGCGGTGCGCAGCGTCTCGCTCATGGTTTCAGACCTCCTGCAGGGCGACGGGACGGCCGGTGCGAGCGGATTCGTAGACGGCCAGGACGACCGCGAGCGAGCGGCGTGCCGCCGCGAGCGTGACGGCCGGTTCGCGGCCGGTGCGGATCGCGGCCACGAAGTCCTCGTACTGAGCCAGGTGCGCGTGGTCGACCAGGCTCCAGCCCTCGTGCAGTGGCACCTCGGACGGCGGCAGCGCGGGGGCGTCGTTGTCACAGGAGTGGAAGTACTCCAGCCGGTCTTCGGCCATCACCGCGGTACCCCGGTCGCCGTGGACCGACAGCCGAACCGGCAGGCCGGGATAGGCGGCGGTGCTGGCCAGCAGCAGTCCCACCGCACCGTTCTCGAACCGGATGGTGGCCGCTGCCAGGTCCTCCACCTCGATGTCCTGGTGGGCCACCCGGCCGGTCTGCGCGCTCACCTGCACCGGCTTGCCCAGCATCCACAGCAGCAGGTCGAGGGCGTGGATGCCCTGGTTCATCAGCGCACCGCCGCCGTCGACCGCGGCCGTGCCACGCCAGTCACCGGAGTCGTAGTACGCCTGCGGGCGGAAGAACGCCGACTCGGCGATCCCGGAGGTGGTGCGGCCCAGCCGTCCCGCGTCCACGGCGTCCTTGATGTACGCCGCCGGCGGCTGGAAGCGACGCTGGCTGATGACCGACACCGTGCGGCCGCTCCGACGCTGGACGGCAATGATCCGGTCGGCCGCGTCCAGGGTGATATCCACAGGCTTTTCGATGAGTACGTGCTTGCCCGCGTTCAACGCCTCGATCGCCGCGTCCGCGTGCAGGGCACTGGGCAGGCACACGGCTACTGCGTCGATCTCCTCGGCGGCGTACGCCTCGGCGGCGCCGGCATAGGCACGTGAGCCGTGCTCCTTGGCCAGGGCCGTGGCCTTGTCCAGGTCGCTGTCGATGACGGCAGCGAGCTCGGACTGGGGATCGCTCTCGCAGAGCGTGCTGATCAACCGGGCATGTACGGCGCCGATGACACCGGCGCCCACCAGGGCGAAACGCATGGCTGTTCCATCACTTTCGAGAGGCACTGGGGGTATGCGCGGTTCACGCACAGGGCGTCAGAGGGAGGGAGTCAGAGGGAGCGGGCCGGGTCCGCCGACCAGGCAATGCTCGTGCCGCCGGCGTCGGCGGACTGCTGGGCCAGCAGCGCCAGCCGGGTGGCCAGCAGACTGTGCCGGGTGGAGATGGCAGGAACCTCACCGTGCGTCAGGGCCCGCAGGGGCAGTTGGGCGGGCCGAAAGCCCTGGGGCAGCGCGACGTCGTGCGTGGCGTGCTCGTCGGTGGTCACCACCAGACGGCGGCGGGCCCACAGCAGTTCGGCGGTGCCGCGGGTACCGACCAGCCGCATTTGGTAGTCGCCGTGCACCGTAGAGGCCGCCGGGGTCATCCAGCTGACCTCGGCCGTGACCAGGACACCTGCGTCGGCGAGGGTCGCGACGCCGTAGGGGGCGAAGTCCGTCGTCCCCGGCACCGTGCCGGCGACGTTGCCGCGCACGGTGCCGGTGGTGAGGTCGGTGAAAAACAAGGCGGCATCGATGTCGTGGACGACCAGGTCGGCCAGGATGCCTCCGTAGCGGGCCCGGTCGAAGAACCACGCGGGCCGCTGGGGCCGGTTGAGCTTGTGCGGCGCGGAGGACAGCACGCCGGTGATCTTCCCGAGTGCGCCCGCCTGCACCAGATCGAGCGCGGCGAGCGTCTCCGGGTAGTACCGCTTCTCCAGCATCAGCACCACATGACGTCCGCTGCGCTGTGCCGCCGAGGCGATGGCATCGACCTCGTCGAGGGTGGTGCACAAGGGCTTGTCCGCCAGCACATGGCAGCCGGTGTCCAGTGCGTCGACGACGATCCGGCCGCGGTCGCCGTAGACGCCGGCCGTCACGACCACATCGGCCCGCACTTCATCGAGCATCCGGCGGTAATCGGTGAAGACTCGCGCCCCGTGCGGAGCAGCACACTTCTCGGCCAACTCGCGCCAGGCATCGGCGACGGCCACCAGTTGCAGTTCCGGGGACCGGCTCACTTCGTCGAGCACATAGTCGACATGAGGATGGGCTGCGCCTGCAACGGCGATGCGTGTCATGGCCGGAACTGAAACATGCAACCGTTTGCATCGTCAATGGGGGTGCGCGGAGGAAGTTCTGCCGTAACACATTCGTCACCGGGGCGCGGGTCCCGTGGTGGCGCGGATGACCAGGTGGGTGGCGATGGTCAGCCGTTCCGGTTCCGTGCGCCCTGCCTCCAGCATGCGCACCAGGAGGTCGGCGGCTGCGGTTCCCGCGGCGGCTGATGCGGCGGACACGCTGGTCATGGCCGGTGTGGTGAGCGCGGCCAGCGTGTCGTCGCAGCCCATGAGGCCGAAGTCGTCGGGCACGGTGATACCCCGCAGCTCCAGGCCCGCCAGCACCCCCTGGGACACTACGTCGTCGAAGGCGACCGCTGCCGTCGCCCCCGATTCCACCAGCGCGGACACCGCGTCCCGGCCCGCCGTATAGCTGGGACGTCCGACCTCGATGATCTCGACGTGCATGTCCGCGTCGTCGACGGCCTGCCGGATGGCCACCCGGCGCTGCTGGTCGGACCAGGAGTCGCGCGGCCCGGCCAGGTAGGAGATCTTGCGGTGTCCCAGCCGTTTGAGGTGCAAGACCCCCTCGATCATCCCGCCCGAGGAGTCGATGAGCACACGGGAAATTCCCTCGATGTCCCGGTTGACCAGGACGGTCGGGCGGCTGGCGGCCAACTCCCGCACCACCTCTGCCTCGAGCCGGGAGGAGGCCAGGATGAACCCGTCCACCTGCGGGCTGAACCGGGCGGCCAGCTTGGCCTCCCGGGCGGCGGACTCATCGGCGTCCCCGAGGAACACGGCCAGGTCGGCCTGCTCGGCCCGCGCCTGCACCGTGCGCACCATGGGCGGGAAGAACGGGTTCGCCACGTCGGGCACGACCATCGCGATGTTGCCGAATCGTCCGGTCGACAGCGCCCGTGCCGCAT
This sequence comes from Streptomyces sp. NPDC111516, assembly GCF_055635345.1. NCBI lineage: Bacteria > Bacillati > Actinomycetota > Actinomycetes > Kitasatosporales > Streptomycetaceae > Streptomyces > Streptomyces sp. NPDC111516. Next base: position 44,774 of record NZ_JBVKBV010000034.1, read on the forward strand.
GGTTGCCGATGTAGCCAAGGCGCTCCGCGACGGCCCGCACGTGATCGACGGTCTCGCGGCTGAGCAGGTCGGGCCGCGTGAAAGCGCGCGACACCGTGGAGCGCGAGACCTCGGCGGCGAAGGCCACGTCGCCGATGGTGATTCCGGAGGAGGAGCGTGGGCGAGTCGGCATGCGCACACCTTACGGGGCGATGCCTCTTGACGTGCAAACGGTTGCACTCCAGACTCCAGGGCATGCCACCAAACGACCTTGATGCCGGGCTGAGAGTGTTCCCGGACAGGCAGGCGCTGGGCGAGACGGCTGCCGAGGAAATAGCGCACCGGCTCCGCCTGATCTTGGCCGAACAGCACCATGTCCGCATGATTTTCGCCGCGGCGCCCAGCCAGGCCGAGACGCTCGCCGCCCTGATCCGCCGGCCGGGCATCGACTGGAAGCGCGTCACGGCCTTCCACATGGACGAGTACCTCGAGCTGCCGCCTGAGGCGCCGGAACGCTTCGGCAACTGGTTGCGCGCGGCCCTCTTCGATCGGCTCCCCTTCGCCGCTGTTCACTACATCGACACGACCGGTGCTGAGACCCCCGAAGCCTCCGCCGGCCACTACGCAAAGCTCCTGCTGGAACACCCGATCGACATCGTCTGCCTGGGGATCGGCATGAACGGCCACCTGGCCTTCAACGACCCGCCCGTGGCAGATTTCACCGATCCCCAGGCAGTCAAACCGGTCTCCCTCGACCAGGCGTGCCGCGAGCAGCAAGTCGCTGACGGCTGCTTTCCCGCGCTGGCTGATGTGCCCTCGGCCGCCATCACGGTCACGATCCCGACGCTGATGAGTGCCGCCCATCTGTTCTGTATGGTTCCCGGCGCACTGAAGGCCAACGCGGTACAGGCGACGATGCAGGCGCCCCTGAGCACCCGGTGGCCCAGCACCATCCTGCGCACTCACCCGTCCTGCACCATCTACACGGACGTTCACGCGGCCGCACTGCTCGACCAGGGCGTCCGCGCCGCGCAGTAACGTCCCTCGCGTGCCCGGCCTTTGGGGCGGCCGGGCCTGCTGTACAGGTCCCTCGGATCCCTGCCTGTGCCCCTGCCGTGCACGGCAGGGGCACAGCCGGTGCAGACGCGCGGCCTCGTCGGTGTGCCGACCGCGCACGTCATCGCGTCCTGCTCTGCAACGGGCAGGGCCGTGCTGCCCCGTATACCGCCTCCCACGTTCAGGAGACTGGTTGTGCCTGTCATCCCCTTCCCCCGCCCGCGTTCGATGACTACGTGGTCGGGTGGTGCCGCGTTCGATGCACCTGTGGTCGTGTCCATGGACGATTCCCTGCCGGCCCAGGGCTACCGGCTGCACACCAGCCCGGCAGGCATCTCCCTTCACCACCGCGACACAGCCGACCTGCGCTATGGGCTGCAGACCCTCGACCAGCTGCGCGCCGCCCCGGACTTTCCCGAGACGGGCTACGAGATCGCCGACCACCCCGACTTCGCCGTCCGAGGCTTCCTGCTCGACATCAGCCGCGATCGGGTCCCGACCCGCCGCACCCTGGAGCGGTGGCTGTCCCTGCTGTCCCTGGCCCGCTTCAACCAGCTCGAGCTCTACTGCGAACACACCTACGCCTACCGGGACCACCAGGAAGTCTGGCAGGACGCCTCCCCGCTCGCCGCCGAGGATCTGCGATGGCTCGACGCCCGCTGCGCGGCGCACGGCATCGACCTGGTGGCGAACCAGAACACCTTCGGCCACATGGAGCGCTTCCTGGCCCACGCCGCCTACGCGCACCGGGCCGAGAACCCGGACGGGTTCGAGCGCGGCGGCGTCCACCGTCCGCCCAGCACCCTGGCGCCCACAGCGGACAACGCCGCGTTCGGCACAGGTCTGTTGGAGGAGATGACCGGCAACATCCGCACCAAGCGCATCAACATCGGAGCCGACGAGCCGTTTGAACTCGGCACCGGCCACTCCCGCGAACAGACCGCCCGCGACGGCCTCGGTGAGGTCTACCTCACCCACCTCGAGCGCATCATGCATCCCTGGCTGGATGCCGGGTACACCGTGCAGTTCCGGGCCGACGTCTTCACCGCCCACCCCGAGCTGATGGACCGCGTGCCGCAAGGAGCCGTGCCCGTCATCTGGCAGTACGACTCACCGCGGCAAGCCGCCGACGTCATCGCTGCCGACACCGAAGAGCTCAGCTCCTGGCAGCGCACGGGCGCGGACGTCGACCAGTTGCGCGACGGCTTCCGGGGCCGGGCCAAAATGCTGCGCGAGGCCGGAATCGCGTTCTGGGTCGCTCCTGGCGCCGGCAACTGGAACTCGCTGATCGGCAGGCTCGACAACGCCGTGGAGAACATGGTCGACGCGGCGGAGGCGGGACTCGAACACGGAGCCGAGGGCTACCTGCTCACCTCCTGGGGTGACCAGGGCATGTGGGACCCGCCGTCGATCACCTTCGGCCCGGCCGTCTTCGGCGGCGCCGTAAGCTGGTGTCTTCAGGCCAATCGAGACGTTGACATCGCCGCCGTTCTCAACGACCACGTGCTGCGGAACCGTACTGGACCGCCTCGGCCGTATCGCCCGCACCCTCAACCCCCCGCTTCTCAACGCCTCCCCGCTCACCCGCGCCCTGCTGCCGGACCGTACCTGTCCCATGCGAACCTACCCGTTGCTGCAGGACCTCGACGTCGCCGCCGCAACGCTCGCCGCCTGCAGCCGCGATCTCACCGCTGCCGAGCCCGCCGCCGGCGACGGCGATGTGCTGCTCCGTGAACTCGACCACGCCATCGCCCTCGCGCAATTCGCTGTGCGCCTGCTCCGGGCCCGCGCGGGGGCACGTGCCGAGGCTGCCGGGATCGACCCCACCACAGCCCACCTTCTGCTCCGAGAACTCGAACCACTCCTGGCAGAGCAACGTTCCTGCTGGCTCCTGCGCTCCCGTCCGGGAGGTCTCGATGACAGCATTGCCCGCTTCGACCAGCTCCGGAACCAGCTGCAACTGGCTGCCCAGCAATGACGACCACACCTACGACACGTATTACCTCCGGCACAGGGACGAGGCGTTTCAGCGGAGCTTTTCGAGGTGGATGGCACTGCTTTTCGAGGACTGTGCGGCGTCCGCTTCTCCTTCGTCCACGTCGGCAACATGTCCAAACGTCAGTCGGCGACCGGCTTCCACTTCTTCCGCTGCGGCGGCACCTGCCCGCTGTGGAACGCTACGAAGCATTCGCCGCACCCGGTCGCATCCACTTGCCGCCGGCATGGGCTTCCGCGTCCGCGATCGCCTCGACTGGCCGCAACGCCCAGCGCCGCCGCTCGGTCCCCCTGCGCATCGACCCGAACGCCGGCACGCTCGTGCCGTACCCCGTGGCTGACAAAGCCTGAGGAGATGGATGTGGTCCTGTCCTTGCCGATAGCCCCGTCTGCGCAGGTCATGCGGCATGCTCGTACTCGCGGAGAATGCTGCCGAGGCGATCGGATCGTCGTATGTCGAGGTTCGTGAGCTGCGCCGGAGTGCTCATCCATGCCCCCATTCCACCTCCCGCGTCCCAGAAATCTGGACCACCGCGCCGACCCCGCGTACCAGGCCGACACCACGGCACTGATCGGCGAGGAGATGCTGCGCCGGCTGAACCGGCTGTTCGACAACACCTCGGGCGCGCCGAGAAGCTCAAGGTCGGTCAGCGCGCGCGGCCTGCCGACGGGCTGCCCGCCGTCGGTTTCGTCACCGATACCGCCCGGGTCTATCCGGTGGCCACCCACAGCGGGATCACGCTGGCACCGCTACTGGGCAAGCTCGTCAGCGGTGAACTACTGAAGGGCACCCGCTCCCCATTGCTCGAGAGCGAGGGTTGTCGGCATGTTGGCGCAGGTCGCTGAAGCCTGCAGCACCGGCTCTCGGAGAGGCGGATCGGCTATTCGCCCTGCCCCGGCTTGTCGTCTCCCGGCTTGTCGTGTTCACCCTCGCCGGTGGGCTGCCGGCGCCGCCGCACGTGCCACGCGATCAGTGCTGCGATCACGACGGCGGCGAGGAATACCGCGATGACCCGGCCGACCTGGTGTTCGACCTTGGTGTAGGCGCTGCCCGCGAAGTAGCCCAGCAGCGTGAAGCCGATGCCCCAGGCCAGGCCGCCGAGGGCGTTGAAGGGCAGGAATCGGCGGTAGGGCATGTGGGAGATGCCGGCCAGGGCGGGCATCATCGCGCGGAAGAAGGCGATGAAGCGACCGAAGAACACGGCGGCGGCCCCGCGGCGGCGGATCATGTCCTGGGCCTTTTCGACGCGGTCGCGGTGACGGCGAAGCGGGCGGGTTTCCAGAATCCTCGGGCCGAAGTGGTGGCCGATCTCGTAGCCGACGCTGTCTCCGGTGATGGCGGCTAGGACGACGGCCAGGGCGAGCCAGTAGACAGAGACCTTGCCCTGACTCGCCAGGACGCCGCCGACGACCACTGCGGTCTCGCCGGGCAGGACGAAGCCGACGAACAGGGCGTCCTCGCAGAAGACCAGGGCCGCCACGACGGCGTAGACCACGGGACCGGAAAGGCTGCCGAGCCAGTCGGTGATCGTGTGCATCCGCCATCCACCCTTCGACATGCGGAGCCCCTCGCTGACTGCCCGCCAAGGGAGAACCGAGGTCAAACGCTACAGGGGTTGACCGGTCACGGCGGAGCCAGCGGCGCGCGCCTTGCCGTGCTGCCAGCCCACCGGGTGAGCATCGCAGGGGACGAGGTGTGGTGGATGTGCGCCATCGACGCGCTAGGTGCATTGCCCGGCGATGCTGGACGCGGACGACGTGATCCGTTCGCCCGACCCGGTTCGCGAGGCGCGGATCACCGTCACCGCCACCCGTGGCCGGCTGTGGTGGGAACCGGCGACCGCGGTGGCCTTCGTCGTCCACCGCTCCCGCCAGGGACCAGCGGCATCGGCGTCCTGCGACGCACTGAACTTCATCACCGACGCCGCCGAACGCCCGGACGTGGGCCGACCGGCACCCGGATGCCCCTTCGGGAGGCTGTCCTGGCGGCGCTGCGGGCGGCGGTGGTGCGCGAGAAGCCGTGCGGGCCGCAGGGCGGCCTGCCGGAGAAGGTGAGGGTGGACCGGGGCAAGGACTTCCTGTCAGCGACGGTGACCGCCGCGTTCAATGCCCTCGACGTCATGGTCGAGGACCTGCCCATGTACACCCCGCACCTCAAGGGCACGGTGGAGGGCCTGAACCGGGCGGTGGAGCGAGGTCTGACCTGCACTACCTTCGGCCGAGGGGGCGAACGGACGGGCCCCCGTCCCACTCAACCGCAGATAGCTGCCCCTAGAGTCAATACCGGTGTTTTAGTGCTGCGTCCGTGGGGTTGGGGCTGTTTTGGTGGGCTTGGCAAGGACGACGACGGGGGTGTCCGGGCGAGGCGGATTGTTGTGT